>CAZJBW010000027.1:48873-55361 GCA_964543985.1 uncultured Pirellulaceae bacterium
GTCGCGTGGAAGTTTGCCGTCGCGTGGAAGTTTGCCGTCGCGTGGAAGTTTGCCGTCGCGTGGAAGTTTGCCGGGTCGGTAAAGCTATCGGCGCAAGAAAGAACCGGCGAGTGTCTCAGGTGGTGTCTTACCTAACCTGAAAACTGCCGGCCTAACAATATCTGTAAAGTTGGACCGTCTACTCTTCGACGATCTCTTCTTTGACCTTTTGGATGAAGTGCGGAGGTTTACCCTCGGGGCTCAATTCATTTCTGCGTTTTTCGGCAGCCTTCTTCTGGTTAAAGGCGTACTTGGCAACAAGTTTTCCGGCGTGATTGTAGACCACCCAAAAGATTCGCTGACGGATGATCACGTCTTTTTTCGAGCGAGTCTTCCGTTTGGCCTTTTTCTTTTTCTTCTTTGTAGGCGATTCTTCGTCGCCCTCTTCTACTTTTTTCTTGGCCTTGGTGGCCTTCTTTTTCGTAGTTTTCTTTTTTGCCGTTGTAGTTTTCTTGGCCGTTGTCTTTTTCGCCGTCGCTTTTTTCTTGGTGGCGGCCTTGGCAGTCTTTTTGGTGGCAGCTTTCTTTGCCATAACGCTCTCTTGTCGTCCGAATGTTGGATTCGTAACTAGATCCCGAAATACCGGGAGGGTCGATTAAACCCCAGATCTTACTATGACCGCGTCCTTTTGAATACCGCCCACCCGACATGTGTCGTTCTGGGCATCGATGGCCGGGCTTCTTGATCGGTCTGCCCAGTCGAGGCGGTTCCATTGCCCAGCTATCCGTCTGGTTTTTCAGGCCCTTTTTCGGCTCGTTTTTTGGCCCGATATTGACGTCGCATTTCGGCGTATTGATCGGCCGTGGGGATTTGGGCTTGGGACGGATCGCCAGTGGATTCAAAAAGCACTCGCAGGTAGTTCCGGCACCAGCCGCAGCCAGTCCCGGCTCCGAAACATTCGGCCAGTTGACCGACTCGTTGAGGTTTTTCCAGGCGAATGAACTGCTCGATCTTGCGACGCGAGACATGGAAGCACAGGCAGATTTCTTGGTCCAGCGGCGAGCATTCGTCGGGTGGGTTCATCATCGCGGGTTTCGCCGAGTGCTTTGTTGGACGGTTGAGTCTTGCTTTTTGCCGCAGCGCGGCCAATGATCTTTGCTGAGTTTTTACTAGGCGGACCCGTTTTATGCAATCAATTTTAGAACATCTGGACAACCTTGACGATTGGTTGGCTGAGCGGTCTCAACCGAAGTTCCGAGCTCGGCAAATCATTGACTGGCTGTTTCAAAAGCGAGCCACCGAATTCGCTCAGATGACTAACCTGCCTAACGCTCTGCGTGATTTGTTGACGCAGTCGTTTTGTATCGATCCTTGGCAGGCACCCCAGCACCAGCAGTCACCCGATGGGACTGAGAAGTTATTGGTCGGGCTGTCCGATCGTCAGCAGGTTGAATGTGTTTTGCTGCGTGACGGGCAGCGGCGAACGATCTGTGTCAGCAGCCAAGTCGGTTGCGCCATGGGCTGTGTTTTTTGTGCCAGTGGTTTGGACGGTGTCGAGCGGAATTTGACAGCGGGCGAAATCATCGGACAGATGCTCAAGTTACAGCGTCTGTTGCCTGCAGACGAACGTTTAAGCCATATTGTCATGATGGGAATGGGCGAACCGTTGGCGAATCTAAAGCATGTACTGAGTGCTTTGCAGTGGGCAAGTTCGGAACACGGTTTGGGGATCAGCCCGCGACGGATCACGATCTCGACAGTCGGAATCCCACAGGCCATTGATCGATTGGCCAAATTGGACTGCCGCTACAACTTGGCAATCTCGCTACACGCGCCAAATGACAAGTTGCGAAACGATTTGGTGCCGGTGAATCATAAAGTGGGTGTACGCAACCTGATGGATGCCGCCGATCGTTACTTTGCTGTTTCCGGTCGCCGGTTAACTTTCGAGTACGTTTTGTTGGCCGGTATTAATGATGCTCATGAGCATGCTAAGCAGCTGGCTGATTTGTTAAAGGGTCGCTGTCAACTGCTGAACGTGATTCCCTATAACCCGGTCGCAGGCTTGCCGTACAAAACGCCGTCTGCCGCCGCGGTGACTCGGTTTCGTCAGGTGCTGGTCGATGCTGGTATTGAAATCAAGTTTCGGCAACGAAAAGGGGACGAGATCAACGCCGCATGTGGGCAATTACGTAGGAATCGCCAACAAACGGTCACTTTAGATTCTGCCGATCAATAGTCCAGCGGAACTTTTCGCTTGCTGTGTCGTTGTATATATCAGGCAAGCCGCATTTGGCTGGTCAAAAATTGTTGGCTTGAGTAGGCCAGCGATACTTATAATTAGACGAAACATACTTCCTGAACTGTCGAACTTACCGGACTTCACTTGTCGCAGGCCGATCTTCAAACGGTCCCACCGGCCGCTACTAAATACGAGCTAACCGATCCTGATGTTCGGTTGATGTTGAAGGTGCGCGCTGGAAGTGCGGCTGCATTTGAGGAATTGGTTTCTAAATACCAGGCAAGGCTGACTGGGATTTTGGAGCACTTGGTTCCCGGTCAGGGGCAAGCCGAAGACTTGGCACAGGAAGTGTTCATGAGGGTCTATCGGGCTCGCGAGAGCTATCAACCGACCGCCAAGTTTTCGACCTGGATGTTCACCATTGCTAACAATGTGGCCAACAATGCTATTCGCAAACTGGTGCGTCGCAAGGAAATCAATTTGCATTCGTCACCCAGCGGCCAGTCGCTGGTTAGACCGATGGATAATTTGGCCAAAGAGGCCAGCGGGCTGATGCCAACTCGGCAACTGGCCAAGTTGGAGACTGCCGAGATTGTGAAACTGGCCATGCAAGAACTTAGCGATCGGCAACGAGCCGCATTGCTATTGGCCAAATTCGAACATATGAGCTACGAAGAGATCGGACAAACCATGGATTTGACTCCCCAGGCAGTCAAAAGTTTGTTGTCTCGGGCTCGTGGTAATTTGCGAGAGATTCTGCGGCCTTATATGGCTCAAGGGATTAGACCGGGTAAGGATACCGGGGAACTTGGCGAGTAAAACCGAGCTGACCAAAGTGAAGACGCGATGAACGAAGATTCCGAAAAACTTGATCAGGACATTGTCCCAAATCCGTCGGTTGACGATCAACTTGACGAAACAGATCACGATCGGCTAGTCGCCTATTTGGACGGCGAGTTGTCGGATGCGGAAACACAGTCTATCGAAATTCGATTGGGCAATGACGATAGTCTGCGGAATAATCTGCGCGAGTTGCAAACGACTTGGGACATGTTGGACGAACTGCCCAGGACGCAGCCAGGCGATACGTTTGTTAAAAGCACCATTGAACTGGCGATCCAATCGAACGCTAGAAAACGCACGACCTGGTATCGGTGGCCCATCCGCATTGCGGCTGTGAGTGTTGCGTTCGCAGCCATGGCATGGGTTGCGTTTAGCAGTGTGCGGAATTTTCAAAATGCCGAATTTCATTCATTCGTCGAAGACTTGCAGTTGTACGAGCGCTACGACATGTACGCTCAGGTTCCTCTGCACGACATTGTCTACTTGGAAAAATTGCTACAGGAAAATCTATTCGACGAGCCGGCTCTGTCATCCAATGAAACCAGGATTTCTGCAAAATCTGGCATGGATCGTTTCGACGAGTTAACGGGGCCTGAAATTGCTGACCTGAAGAAAAGCAAGGAGCGTTTTGAAGCCGACGCTGTTGAAACTCAGCAGCGTATTCGTCGCTTGCATCAATTGGTGATTGGACATCCACAAAGTCGACAGCTTCTAGAAAACATGCAGCGGTATAGTGAATGGACCGCCAGTATCGATGATGTAGATGTTGCCTATGAATTGCTCGGTTTGCCAGTCGATCAGTGGGCAGGAAAAATCGAAGAGATTCGTGGCGAACAAGCTGAAGAGTTCTTTGGGCGGTCTGGCGATACGATGTTGCCCAAGGAAGATACACAAACGGTGTTCCGCTGGTGCCAGGACTTTTTTCGCCGCAAGAAACCGCTCATGATCGATCTGGCGAAAGAAAACTCGACCGATGTCCGACGGTGGCAGTACACCAAACCCGGCCGAGTCTTTAACTTGTTTTATGCTCGGCATCCTGATCTGACTCTGCAATTGGTGAACGACGAAGATGTCCAGAACCTTAGCCAAAAGCTATCGCAACAGGCGGTGGAGATTTTGCAAAATGTCGAGTCGGAAGAAAAACGGAGTAAGCTGATTGTGCGATGGCTGCGAGCCGTCATGCAAGCTCAATTCGAATCGCAGTTCAGCGAGGCCGATCTGCTGGACTTTTATGAAAATCAAATGACCGATCAGGAAAAAAAGCGAGCGGACGTCATGGTCGCCGGCGATCGCAAGGAATTTATCTCGGTCCTTTACCAACAGCATTTGGCAAGGTGACCCCGCCTGACCCTGCCCGACTCTGCCTAACTCTGCCTGACCGTTGGCAATTCATAAGCGTGACCTGTAGCAAGTGTCGATTGGCCGAGGTTTGTAACGCGGGGCTCGGTTCACCAAAAATGCCTGCCGTTTGTGCCGAAAACGCCCTTTATTAAGGGTCCCTACGCCGCGAAACGTCGATTCTGGAACTTTCGTTCCGATTATTCGTCTATAATTCGAAGACGGATATCGATGAATAACAGAAGACACTTTCGACACGCGATAGCTGTTGTCAGTACTGATCAAGCGGAACCAAAATAGCGGCGACCTCTATGTCACAAAGCACGGTAAGACCACTTAGTGAACGCGGCAATAAGCTAGACAGCTACTTGCTGAATCAAGTCAAGAAAACAGGAGCACAGGTTCGTGTGATCGACCTGTTCACTTGTTCGATGAAATTGATCGCTGGGTTGCTGGGTGCGCTGTTCCTGTTTGCGATCATCGACAGCTGGGTGATTACCTTTAGCGGTTGGGCTAGATGGCTGGCGCTGATTCTTTTGGTTGGCGGCGGGGTAGCCTATTTTGTGATGGCGATACTGCCGTTGTTAATTCGCCGCATCAATCCTGTCTACGCTGCCCAAGTGGTGGAGAATTCCCAAGACGGAATGAAAAACAGTTTGATCAATTATCTGCTGTTGCGTCATCAAGCCGAAAACCAAAAAGTCTCGCGACGCGTGATGGAGCTCGTTGGTTTCAAAGCCGCCAATGATATTTCGGGAGTGCCCGTCGAAAATACAGTCGACAAATCTCACACCATCCAGGCGGCGTTGATTCTGACGGCATTGGTCGTGCTGTTGGGTGCCTACAAGGTAATGTCGCCGAAAGATCCTTTTCAATCGTTTGCGCGAATGTTGGCACCTGCCTCGGGGATATCAAAACCGGCTCGCGTGCGTATTACTGAAGTCAGTCCCGGTAACCAGTACGTGTATTTTGGGCAGAGCGTTACGGTAACGGCATTCATTAACGGTAAGTTCGACCCGAACACAGCCAAGGTTATCTTCTCGACATTGAACGGACAGATTGTAGATGCTGCCGTCCCAATGGAGCCTCAGCAAGACAAGAATTATTTTCAGTGCGAACTGAAGACCAGCGAACGAGGTATCGAGCAATCGGTACGCTACAAAGTGGTCGCCGGTGACGGTGAATCGTCGGAGTTCACTCTGAAAATGCGATCCGCCCCGGTGCTCAGTGTCGAATCGATCCACTACGAACCACCTGCCTATACCGAAGAACCGCCATCGACAGACACCCGCTCGACCACCATTGATCATATCGAAGGCACGTCTGTCACCATCGATGCCGTGGCCAATGCCGATATTCGTAGTGGTTTTTTGCAGCGGTTCAAAGAACAAGATGGGCAGTTCATTAAAGAAGGCAGCCTGCAAATGGAGCAGTTGGACGAGCGACATGCTCGGTTCAAATTCAAGCTGGCCCGCAACCTGACAACCGGTGAAGAACGCTACACGCATTATCAACTGAATCTAATCACCGAAAACGATGGCCGCAGCCAACCGGTCGGCTACAACCGGATCAATGTCCGTACCGATAGTGCTCCAGATATCGCCGTGGTGCATCCGTTGGACAACGAATTGTCAGTCCCAGTCAATTCGCGGATTCGGTTCGAATTGCACGCTCAAGATGATTTCAAGATTCAACAAATCCTGGCCGGTATCAACGTCGGACAGGCGCGGCGCATCCAGGACGAAGAATTATTGCCACCCAACGAGCCACTCAAACAAAAGGTCGAGGTGGTCTACGAGTTTTGGCCTGACCCCGATAACACACTCATCCGTCCAGGAGACGTTGTGTTTTTGCAGTTTGGTGCCGTCGACAATCGACACCCGAGACCAAACTTGACTCAAGTCCCGCCGATCAAAATCACCATTACCGAGCCGATCGAAGATCCTCCGCAAAGAGGTGAAGAAGGCGAGTCATCCGAAGAAAGCTCGCAAGACGGTAACGACGAAGGTGAAGGAGAGCGAGAGGATTCATCCGAGAACGGTGGTGAGTCATCCGAGAATGGTGGTGAGTCGTCCGAGAATGGTGG
>CAZJBW010000028.1:0-12898 GCA_964543985.1 uncultured Pirellulaceae bacterium
CTGCTTATCCATTACGCCGAAGAACGGAGAATCTGCGATCTCACCTTCATACGCGTTAAATCGCTGGACGACCTGACGCAGACGACTCAACGCGGCCTGATCTGGACCGTTGTCTTCCGCTGGGATTGTGTCTGGATTCGTGGGCACGCCAAGCGGAAAACCATTGGCCAAAATATTTTGCAACATCGCTTTTCCTGCCTCAGCTGCTTCCGCCTCGGCAGGGGCGTCGACCGGAGTATCCACTTTGGGAAAGCCGTCCATTGGATAAGAAAGCCAATTCTCAAGGTGCCCGCAAACCTGGCCAAAGTTCCAATTACCCGCTTTTTCATAACCAGAGCTAAGCAGTTGCTCAGCTTCTACAATCGCGGCGTCCAAAGAAGCAAAAGAGATCTTGCGTGGCTCAGGCATGTCGATTCATTTCCATTAAAAACTTGATCGAAGGAAATGATGATTGTAAACCGAAGGGCACACCAACTGAAGCACTCTTTGGCGGTAAACGAGTCGGCAAGAAGAGAGCGGACGAGTAGAAATGCCGGCTAGGATCTGAGCTTAGATCGATGCGATTTTAATCAGTCTTTGGTGATAATCACTTTGCGACAAGTAATGCAAATGGTGACGGGTTGAGATTGCGAAGAAGTTGCTTGAGTGGCGTCGGGGAACTGGTCTCGAATCTGAATGATTCTCAAGACCAGACTAGCGCGATTAGTGACATGTAGTTTGTCGTGAAGTTGTTCGGTGTATTTGCGGGCCGTTCGATTCTTGATGTTCAACTCATCAGCAACCTCCTGACGCGTGTAACCAAAGAAAAGTAACTTGCAGACTTGCAGTTCGCGTCTCGTCAGCGGTACAAGTTGAGCGATTTTTTCCCATTGAACATCGGAAACCATTTCGTCTCGCGGTTTCTGGTTCCAAATCTGATACACCTCTAGCGTATGCATTCCATTTCTCATGTTGATTGACTTGGTGATTCAGTCTTGCAATTTGATCCACTATGTAAGTTGAACCCGTAATTCAAGTTCTTAATACGCAAACAATTTGATGTTACGACACAAATTTGCTCGTTTTAAAGGCGGCATCTTCGTTGAGTATGCCAACCATTGAATCGTGTCCGTTTTAAATGACCGTCATTCTCATTTGAAAATGATGGTGTTTTTGGACGCCGGATTCCCCGTCATGCTAAACGTAAATGGAATCCCACCAGAAAACCCGTCAGGTGATCTGTGGAAATTTCAAAAAGAATTTCCTCTGAGATCAAGTGGACAAAACCGCTGTCATGAACACAGGCGACAACTGACCGTTCAATGGGTAAGAGAATTTAAGAATTTTCTTGAAATATTATGGTGCGGTAATGTTCACTGGTTATTGGCTTTTGCGGATTGAGACCAGTACCAAGCCAACACAAACGCAAAGCAAGGTGATCGGTATCGAATGACCTAACCGATTGAAAACCGTTTTCGAAGCCTTTAACTTGTGTAACGGTGCCACTACGGCGGCATCTTCACCCTCTGGCAAACGAACTTGGACGCTGCCCGACGGGGAAAGAACTCCGGAGACTCCAGTGCTCATACAGCGGATCATGGGCACTCGATTTTCGATGGCACGAAATCGGGCGATGCGAAAATGCTGTTGCCCAACTGTGTCCGAATTGAAAACGACGTTGTTACCCAGTGTGACCAACAAATTGCTGCCTGCACGTACTTGCTCGGCGGCAAGACCCGGATGCATGTCCTCGCAACACAAAAGCGTCCCGATCTTCAAACCTTTCAATTCGGCAAGTGGTTCGTTGACTTTGCCAGCCGCGATGGGCGGCCCATTGCCTAGCCAATCGTAAAGCCCCGGAATCATCGACTCGCCAGGAATGTACTCCCCGAACGGCATCAACTTAATTTTGTGACGACAAGCGACCAGTTGTTGGTTCGCGTCAATCAGCAAAGCGGACACGTGTCGCATTGGGTCTTCTTGAGAATTGTCCGTCGATTCAAGCGAAGGACGCCAGGTATCCGCACCGGCCAACAGAGGCGTGTTTTGTTGAGACCAGGGCTGATAACGAAGGCCTTCACCGCGAGAATTTTCAAACACTTGGTCGGCGTTAGAGAAATCATGGAGTTCGGTGGAATAGTTTCCCAAAGAATTTTCAGGCCAAAGAATCAAGTCGACCATCGGTGCCATGGCGTTTGAGGCATCGATCATTCGCTGATGGCTTGTATCGTATTGAGTCGCCGCTTGGACGAGTCCAACGTTCAGTTTTTCGTTGCTTGCCGCTTGATACTGCTCATCGAAAATGCCCATTCGCGCATCACCCCATAAACAGATTGCAAACAGAATGGTCGCAGCAAAACAACGGCATTTAAAGCCTTTGCCAGTTGCCATTCCAAATCGATAAAAATCGAAGACTCCACAAAAAGTCCAGGCAATGAAACCGGCAATCGCCAGTGTGTAAATACTGACGAGATAGACTCCACCAACTTCAGCCAATTGCAATAAAGGTTCGTAACCAGTTAGTAGGCAAGCGGGAAGAAAGGGGAACAGGTTGGGAAACAGATAAAGGACTACTAGCCAAACCGCCGGCGCGACTAGCCACGCTTGTTTCGTTCTTCTTCGAAAGGCTGCGAGTGCTAAACCAATGATTGCGTATTGCAGCCCGACGTAGATCCAAACACCCAGTCCAATCGGGACTGACCAAGCGGCATTGTCCAAAAGGTAGCCAGCCGAGTAAGGAATCCAATGGGTTGCAACTGCAAAAGAGGCTGTGCCATGCAGCCAACCGATCAAGAAATGCCCACGTAACGAGTACGTTTGCGTCAAATGAATCATCAAGAAAGCTGCCAGACCAATCAACGCCAGCCAACCAAACGATTCGTTTAGCCAGCCAACACCTACGGAAGCCCCACCGCAAATTGCAACGATGGTTGCTTGGCTTTTCTTCATTCTAAGCGAATTCGAACTTGGTGAATTGCTGGCAGAAGCAGGTCGTCCATTTGCGTTTTGCAAGGCTCTTTCTGTGTTAGCTAGTTTTCTGATCAACGATGCTCCAAACAGCAATACAGCAAAGAGTAACGAACGAGAGAGAGCAGGCAAGAAACACCTGCCCTCTCTGGACAATTCCACTAGAAAACGTTGTTGCGATTCCGTCAATTCAAAAAGATTGTAGGCTCAAATGTAGGAGGTCCTAAATTGGTAAACGTAGTTCCAGTTCGATCGTTAGTTAAATTGAAGGGTAATATGGCGAATCCATTCAGCATCATAGCGCCGTTTGGCAGGGTATTAAACGCAGCTGTGTCTACGGCGACGATGACGGTATTGCCGTTTGCTTGATTGAAAGTTTCAAGGCTACCAGCTTGAATATTTCGGCTGGGCAGGCTGCGGAGTTGCCCTACGGTACTGAGAGCATTGGCTTGGGTTTCTGGGAGTACCCAGACGGTAATCGCTCGTCCACCACTAGGGTTCGTATTGCTGATTGCAATACTTGATTTCCCTTTACCACCACCAGCAACAGCCGTATCAGCAAACAGGAATGTCGAAGCCAACAATACGGCTGCGATCAATAAACAGTTTTTCATAGGTCTCTCCCAAAGAAAAATAAAACAATTAATTAGCGAAATCCGTTTTGATTTCGCCTCCGTTTCGTGTGCACATTCCCCAAAGAATCTGTGCGTTGTCTGAGGATGAAATAAATCGCAGCGAGCCATCACAGTACAGGACGTTGGCCCCGGCTGGATGCAGGCTGGCAATTTCGTTAAATCCTCCTAGTAGGTTGTTTACGCCGCCGTCGTCGTGCGTGAAGCAATGCCAACCGCATGCCCAGTAGCCGCAATTTTCTTCTTGGACCGCAACACCCTCGGCAACCATGATCGTGTGGCTTAAACCGTCGGTAATAGCACTGTTAGAGATTGGTGTTTGAGACGGTTTGCCGGCTACAATCAGAACACCGTTTTGTCCAGATCCATCGACGTTGCGGCCGGAAGAGGACGAACCAGATATGCCGCAATAGTCGGTTTTGCCGACATAGTCTTTGATGCTGCTGGGGCACTCAAAAATTGGCAATGAGATCAAAGTGTTTGGAAGGTTATCCTCGTGATCCCAGGGCACGTCGAATCTAATTTTGGATTGTAAATCTGTTAGTTCGATGAATGGAAGCACGTTGGTCGCCCAAGAATGCCCTGTCTCGAATTCAGCTCCGAAGGGATAGTGGTGGTTGGACGAATGAAAATTGTGTAACGCCAATCCATGTTGACGCAAATTGTTACTGCACTCAGTGCGACGGGCGGACTCGCGAACTGATTGAACCGCCGGAAGGGTAAGGCCGATCAAAATGCTGATAATGGCTATCACCGCTAACAATTCGACAAGCGAAAAACCGCTCCGCACATGAATGGAACGCTTTGCAGGTGGTAGGTTGGTCAGTTGCAAAAATCTTGTTGAGCAGCTCATGTAATCTCTTTCCGCCGTATTGGTTTCAGCCAAACTAAATGAGCTGGCAGCCCGACACATTGGACGCTTGGCCACTATTTCTAGAAAAATTTTGTAGGAGAGTGGAGCATCACCTGTGTCCAAGTCCTTCTATGGTCGCAATCGCCCCGTAAGGAATCCAATTGGTCGCAACTAGCAGCGTGGAGCACCTGCCTTGGAGAGAATGCGCTACAATGGCGGGTTTGAATTCCCGATTGTCGCCAATCAATCGATTGGGGATTGGGGAGTGGACGTCGAGGAAGCTGTGAGCCAGGTCGAAGCCTAACCCGTTTTGCAGGCCGCTTTCACTGGGCAAGTGCTACAGCCACCATCGCCGCAGCCGCCCCCGTCTTTGGTTCCACAGTCGGGGCCGCAACCGTTGGCCAAAGTTTCGCTGAATTTGCGGAATTTCACTTTGGCCTCGTAAGTCTCGGCTAACTCGGCAGTCAAAGCGTTTACTTGGGGGCTGACATTCCCTAAGAAATAGAAATACAAGCTTTGGCCGTCAAACAAATGCTCGACATCGACCAGGACAGCAGACAGATTTCGTTCAGTCAGAAGTTTTTGGCAGGCAGAGAAGGCTTTGTCGCGAAAACGATCGATACGGCTAATCAGCAAGTCGTCTTCCGGAGTGACTTGGCGTAATAGTTCGCCATCCGATTCTGTGTTTTGTTGACTGGATTGGTTGCTAAGGACATGCCCAACTTCCAATCCACGAGTCGTGCGACAGATGACGCGACAACCACGTTTACGGAGTCGTCGATCAACCGCCGAGAATCGACCGATCGAGCCTAGTACGCCGATTTGCACAAGGTGGATCATTGGTCGTCCTCGTCCGAAATCGACTCTTCCACGGGTTCGTCCAGCCCGTGAATTTGAATCAACTTGCCTTCCGAGCCGCCGTCGACAACGTACAGCAGTCCTCCTAACGAGAACTCAAGATCCATAGGTTGATCTATCTTTTTGACAAGTTGCGGCTCGCATTCGGTGTTTCTTTTGCGAGCGACTAACTTGTAAAGCCCATTGTGTTCAGGAGCGATTTTGGAGTTGATCAACGCAAAAAGTCGATTTGTAAACGGAGAATAGGCCAGTCCAATCAGGCCATTTAAGGGGATCGTAAATTTTCCTCGCACCCTTCCTGATCCAGGATCAAGGAAGACCAGTGTTGATTTGTCTGGTTTATCGCTTCGCATGCCAACGGCGATCGCAACGTCGGGAGTCGTTGCTATGGCAGACGCAAATCGATCGTTAGTCAATTCGTTCAAGTCAAAAGTCGTTGACGAGACTTTGAAGTTTGAAGCCATTTTGATGAGGTATTCAGATTGGTCATCACACCGACTGGTAGCAAAAAATTCCCCTCCAACCTTTGTGATACTTAGAAAGTCGCCATGTGTTTTCTCTTCGTTTCCAGGGGTTGGATGGAAAGTGTTTGTGGCTTGGGTAAGGGTCAACGGGTCTCGCCCGATCCTGAATACTGAGATTTTGTCTGCGCCTTCTGGGTCACCGCCCTGACCAACAATTAGTTTGTTCTGGTTGCCGAATTGAAGACTCAACAGTCCACTCTGGAAACCCAAATCTTGATCCAGCCCTGGCGTCAAAAATCCAGTAATGAATTCGGTTGTTTCAGAATCAAGAAATCGTAAGACTCGCCCACTACCAGATTCCGCAATGAAGACGGCAGATTGGTTGTTGGGTTGGACGGCGACAGCAGATGGGTGATTGAGCCCCTGCAGTACGGTTTCAAATGTCAACTCTTCCAGGTTATCTACTGTGACAATCTGTGTCTGTGCAGACAATGGATGTTGGGCAACACAACAACCCAACAACGCCAGCGAGACGTGAAGCAGTGATTGGAGAAAGTTGGGATGTTGGTAGCGAATTTTCATGACTTAACCCGTGGCGACTGGTTTCATGTTGCGAGACTTTTCAAAGGCCTCGATCTTTTCCGTCAGCTGAAGAGTTAAAGCAATGTCGTCGTGTCCATTTAACAGTGGCGATTTTCGTACCTGTTCGATTTCGAACTGCAGCGACAGGCCATCAGAGTCTTTGATCGTTTGAGACTCCAAATCGACCATCAATTGATAGTCTCCGTTTTGATTCTTGTTATCCATCAGTTGCTTGATGTGTTGACCGTCTAAACGGATAGGCAAGACTCCGTTTTTGAAACAGTTATTGTAAAAGATGTCGCTGTAAGATTCTGCGATCACGCAGCGAAAACCGAAGTCAGCCAGTGCCCAAACGGCATGTTCGCGACTGGAACCGCTGCCAAAATTGCGACCGGCCACCAGAACCGATGCACCTTGATTGACCGATTGGTTCAGTTCAAATTCGGGATTGTCCGAACCATCGTCGTTGAATCGCCAATCGAAGAACAAGAATTGTCCAAATCCGGTTCGTTCAATTCGTTTAAGAAACTGTTTGGGAATGATTTGGTCGGTATCGACGTTCGATCGATCCATGACCGCGACCAGACCTTTGTGTGTTGTAAAAGCTTGCATGTCAGTTTGTTGATTTTGTTAAAGCGAGATTCAGTTCTTATTGGCGATGTTTGGTTACGATGCGGGTTGCCATTGTCGCACATCGACAAAGTGACCAGCGACGGCCGCTGCGGCCGCCATGGAAGGTGAAACCAAATGAGTTCGACCACCTTTGCCTTGTCGACCTTCGAAGTTTCGGTTGCTGGTGGAGGCGCATCGTTCGCCGCTGGATAATTGGTCTGGGTTCATTCCCAAGCACATGCTGCAGCCGGCGTCACGCCAATCAAATCCGGCCTCGCGGAAAATCTGATCCAAGCCTTCTTTTTCAGCTTGTTGTTTGATCAATCCGCTTCCGGGGACAACCATCGCATCCACGTTGGAATGGACCT
Organism: uncultured Pirellulaceae bacterium; assembly: GCA_964543985.1. Taxonomy (GTDB): domain Bacteria; phylum Planctomycetota; class Planctomycetia; order Pirellulales; family Pirellulaceae; genus CAJQPP01. The sequence goes on from CAZJBW010000028.1 coordinate 7,316, forward strand.
TTTGGCCTTTGATAAATGAGGCTGCCAGTCGCAGGTCTTCGATCCGAGAATTGGTGCAAGACCCGATGAAGACGCGGTCGATTTTCACGTCTGACATCGGCGTGCCAGGTTTCAAGTCCATGTATTGTAGAGCGGAAGCGGCCGAACGTTGCTCGTGTTCCTCGGCGAAATCAGCCGGGTTCGGCACCATTGCGTCGACGGATGTCACCTGGCCGGGGTTGGTGCCCCATGTGATTTGAGGTGCGATGTCATCGCCATGGAAATCGCGACGTTGATCGAACACGGCGCCTTCATCGGTAGGCAACTGTTTCCAGTGTTGGATGGCGGCTTCGAAGTCTTCGGGGGCGAATGGGCGTCCTCGCAAGTACTCGATTGTGTTTTCGTCTGGTGCGATCAATCCAGCTCTGGCACCAGCCTCGATCGACATATTGCAAATCGTCATGCGTTGTTCCATCGACAGTTCGCGAATGGCCTGGCCACTGTACTCGACGACGTAGCCGTTGCCACCCGATGTCGAAATTTGGCCGATCACGTACAGGATCAAGTCCTTCGATGTCACACCTGGGAGCAGGCTGCCTTCGATTCGTAGCTCTAAAGTTTTTGGTTTCAGTTGAGGCAAAGTTTGAGTAGCCAGGACGTGCTCGACTTCGCTGGTACCGATTCCGAACGCGAAGGCCCCGAAGGCTCCGTGAGTCGACGTGTGGGAATCGCCGCAGACGATCGTCATGCCGGGTTGCGTCAAACCAAGTTCTGGCCCGATGACGTGCACAATTCCTTGGTTGATTGAATCCAGGTCGTACAACTTGATGCCGAACTCTTTGCAATTTTGACGCAACGTATCGACTTGCTGGCGCGAGATCGGATCGGCGATGGGTAACAAGCGATCGGTCGTGGGAACGTTGTGGTCGGGAGTGGCGACGGTTAATTCGGGACGTCGCACCGTTCGGTTGGCCAGCCGCAGCCCTTCGAAGGCTTGAGGGCTAGTCACTTCGTGGACTAGGTGTAAATCGATATAAATCAGGGCCTGTTTTCCTGGTTCTTCGTGAACTAGGTGTTGGTCCCAGATCTTTTCGAACATTGTTCTCGGTGCTGATGAGATCATTTTTTGCCTTGGATTTGGCCACTCAAATTACAAATTGTCTTGGCAAGTTGAAAATTGCTGTAGCAGGGTGGTGACCAGATGGGGTTCTGTTGACGGATATGAAGCGTGCGGGGTCAGCTTTTCGTCTGTTCGATTTGCGGAACGATAGTTAAGCTTGACGCACTTCGGGTCCTGACTTCGGACTTCGACCGAAATTATAGCTAGACTGGCCCTTGTCGGGTACACGCTAGACAGACTTCTCTTACCCCACTTGGGTGCCACGTGTTGGAACTGACAGAACCGATAAAAATTGTCATCTTGGCGATCGTTCAGGGGATTGCCGAATTCCTGCCAATCAGCTCGTCCGGCCATTTAGTCGCGATCAACGCTTTTTTGGGCGGAGGCAACGACAGTACGGAATTGAGCGTTGTCCTACATTTTGGCACGCTACTGGCAATCCTGGTCTTTTATAGACAGCGAATTCTGGACCTGTTGAGCAGTGACCGACGCGTCATCCCGCTGCTGGTGCTGGGCACGATCCCCGCGGCGGTCATCGGGCTGTACGTGAAAAAGTATCATGAAGAGGTGCTGACCAACCCGCTGCTGACTGGCTTTATGCTGGTGATTACGGGTTTCATCCTGATGGCCTTGTCGAAAATCAAGCCTGGGAAAAAAGAGTACTCGGGACTCAGCTGGCTACCTGTCTTGATCATTGGATTCGCTCAGGCATTCGCATTGCTGCCAGGAATTTCTCGCAGTGGTTCTACGATCGTGATGGGTGCCTATCTGGGCTTGCAGCGGCAATCGGCCGCCACCTTTTCCTTCCTGTTGGCGATCCCCGCGATCCTGGGCGCGACCGTTTTAGAAGTGAAAGATATGGTCGAGCAAGGACAGCCGGAAACCCCGTTTTGGCTACTGGGCATGGGTCTGATTATCTCGTTTGGTGTCGGGCTTTTGGCTTTGAGCTGGCTGGTGAAATGGGTCGAGAACGGGAAGCTGCACTGGTTCTCGTACTGGTTGCTGCCGTTTGGTTTCTTCATGATCGTCTGGCAAACCTACGAGTACGTTCAACGAGCTTCCGGCGCATAAATCCGTTGATTGCCGACAAGTGAACTGCTGGCAGCTGACTGACAGCAGGCTGTTTGTGGTGGCTGATCGGGCCCTGCTGATAGCGTCGAGGTTGACGTGATTTTACGAGTTCGCTAATCACTGCCAATGTTTTGGCAAGCGAAATTCGAATTCTGCTAACTTTCAACTTCATGAATCGATTCCAAAGACTGTTGCGAATCAGGCCCGTGTCGTTCTGGCTACTTATCCCGCTGTTATTGAGCGTTGGATATAGTGATTGGACCCCTTGTTTGCATGGTCAACAATCCGATCAGCGTGACGTTCTGCAAGGCGCCCACCGGCAATTCCTTGTACTGAAGACGGGCAGCGTCTATTCCGGGTTGCTTGAACTGCGAGACGGTAAATACGTGGTCAGTCGGAACAACGGATCATTGATGCGATTCGTGACTGGCGAAGTTGACTTTGTTGCCAACTCGCTGCAAGAAGCTTATGAGAAACTTAATTTGCGAGTGGCCAAGGGTGATTCATTGGGACGCCAAAAATTGGTGTCTTGGTGTTTGAAAAACCGACAATTGCAAGGTGCTCGGGAACAAATCGACCTGCTTAAGTTGTTGACGAGTAGTGAATCGACCACGGTAAAGTTGTTCGAACGGCAATTGGCTGCTCTGGCAAAACCTCGCGAAGAAATTGCTCCTGCGCCGATGGCCAATGCCGGTCACCAAACTTCAGGTATTCGCCGACTTCCAAAAACAGATCATAAAATGGCCAGCCGTGCTGAACTAATGGCATTGGTCGAAAGTTACGATCGCGAACCGATTCGTATCTATAACAGAAGTATCCATAACCGTATCGTCAACGGTTGTGCCGCGGCCAAGTGTCATGCCGACGCCGAAAACCCAATGCGATTGTGGCGAGTCGACAATCACGGAGGAATCGCCTCAACCGGCGTGCAACGAAACCTGCACGCTATTACTCAATACATCGATCGCGATGACCCGTTGGGAAGCGACTTTTTGAAGTACGCTCGGTCGGCTCATGGCGGTAGCGACGCCGCGCCTTACGAGTCGACTTCGTTTCATTATCACGCCATCCGAGATTGGGTAATGATCGCGTCCGGCCAAGACCCCACTCGATTGCAAGCCATGCCGCAAGAGCCTTCGTTGCAAAACGATCCGGCGGCGGAAACGGAAACCGAGAGTGGCCCAGAAACGATGCCGGATATTTCTCAAACTGGCTATACCGATGCCGACGACGAGTTTTCTCTGCCCGGCCTACCAAAACGCATTCCGGCACCAGTCGATTTGTCAGCAGAAGAACAACGCTTTCGCCCTCGCGATGAATTCGACGCCGAGATCTTCAATCGAAAGTACGGTCTATCAACGACGCCCAATCGGAAGAAAGCAACCGCTGATAAGACGGGCGAGGTGAACACGGATACTGCGGGCACCGATGGGGCGATGGACCCAAAAAGTACCTTGCGACCGCTAGGACCGAGCAAGCAAACGCGATCGCTGCCGCCCGTGGACGGCAATCAGTAGCCGTCGCCTTCTAAAGGTAACGTTCGCCTACGTGGTGTTACTGGCCAGGGATTCGAATCTCGACACCGATTGGCAAGCGACCTGCAATCGAGATGATGTCCTTGTTGGCGTCGTAAATTTCTAAGTACCGATTGGCATGGCCCAAATATTGGGTAGCGATGGACTGCAAAGTGTCTCCGTCCCGGATGGTATGCAGCTGACTCACATAGGAAACTTTGCCTGTGTAGATTGGTTTTGGCATCACTGGTGACAGATTGCTGCTGTCCGGTCGCAGTTGTCCCTGCACGACCAATGGACGTCCGGGTGCGTAGTGATCGGTGAAGCGAGGCGGTTGCTGGCCCAGTGGTAAGGGCCGGGCTGGCCGAGTATTAAATGCAGGAGTCGTGGCGGCCACGTCAAAATTTGGCGCAACGATCGACGGATCGTGTCGCGGTTGAGTCATATAATCGACGGGTGGCTGGTTCTGTTGCCAATTGGGATTGGCGTCAACCTGGACCAGTTCGTCATCTTCCTGATTGTCGGCTGTTTCCGGGTTCTCGAAATTGAGCGACAAAAAGATTGCCAGTCCAAGCAGAAGAATACCAAAAGCCAAGCGTGCAAAATCTTGCATGTCAGTCCTGATGTTTTTCAATTGGGGGTTTGGGGACGAGTCAGCGCGGAAAATAGCCCAAGCTTTCTCTGCCAAATTATGACGCTGATTTGTTGTCACATGAGCGAAAAGTGCTCGCAATCCTGCCTCAACGGCTATCTGGCATTCCATTTTACGTTTCAGGTAAAGCTTGCCGGTTGTAAATGCCGCTAGGCAGCCCGCAAGTTCGGCATAGGTGCAAGGATCGCTTCGTATGGTTGATTGGCATCATTGTCGCGCACGAAAAAAGGGCAAGCCTTCAATTAAGGCTCGCCCTTTGTGTTTTAGTGCTTGCTGACTGGCTTATCGCCGCTGCCCGCTATGCGTTGGATTTATCTGGTGTGACCTGAGGAGGTGCGACGCCTCGGTTCATTAGCCACAGCAGTGCCGGCGAGGCGACAAAGATCGAACTGTAGGTTCCTACGATCACTCCGATCACCAATGCGAAGGCAAAGGCGTGAATCGAATCGCCACCCATGACGTACAAAATCATAACCACGAGTAGCGTAGTGATCGAAGTCAGAATCGTGCGAGACAGAGTCTGCGAGATACTGCGGTTGATCATTTCCTGGGTGATGTCAGTACGCTTCCCACGAACCTCGCGAATCCTGTCGAACACCACGATCGTATCGTTCAACGAGTATCCGATGATCGTCAGCAGGGCCGCCACAACGGACAGGCTGATGCGGAAGTCTTCGATCAGCAAGAATCCAAAGACGCTGGCCAACCAGTAACTCAAGGCAATCGCACCCAGCACGACTAGCACGTCGTGAACCAAGGCAACGATCGCTGCCAAACCGAAGGCTACGTTTTGGAAGCGAATCCAGACATAGCCAATAATTCCGATCAGGCTGGCGATAATCGCGATCAATGCTTGCGTTTGTGCCGAACCAGCGACCTGCCCGCCAACTCCGCTAGAACTGGCAAAGTAAGGTTTAGCGTTCACGGTGGATTGCATCTGCTGGAAAATGCGGTTGGCGTCATTGGGGTCAGCGACTTTGACTTGAGCAGTCCAAGTTTGCGAACGATCTTGAATCGATTTAACGTTCTCCGACTCAGACGACACGGTGATGTCGTCCTCTTCGTTCAGGCGTACGTCTCCGAGTGCCTCGGCCGCATCGGCAATGTAACTGCGGACTGAGTTCCCAGTTATTGCGTGAGCGAATGTCAGATCGAGCTCGGCTGTGTAGATTTCCAATCCACCACCGACTGCCGGTTCTTGAGGTGCCGGTTCTTGAGGTGCCGGTTCCTGCGGTGCCGGTTCTTGA
>CAZJBW010000028.1:12998-26260 GCA_964543985.1 uncultured Pirellulaceae bacterium
CGGGGTCTTGGGTTTCCGTTCCTTGAGGTTCACCTTCTTGAGTTGAGCCTTCTTGTTCCGCCGTTGAACCCTCGGCTTCTTCTTGGTTCCAGGACCAGCCAGGGGCAGCAGAAATCGAAGGTGGCCGATAAGGGCCGCCGCCGGTTCCCGTTTCCACAGGAATGCCACCTTGTGATAATTTGATTTTCGATGCATCGAAATCCAGGTTCAGCATCACAAGTTTGCCATCAAACGTTTCGCTGATGATCTCGTCCAGCTTCGGAACTTTGCTCTCTTCTTCCGTATTTTTTTTGCCGTCGTAAACCGGCAGACTGGCATCGATCTTAAAGGCCTTCAGATTGCTTTGCATTTGAGTGATCGAATACCGGATGGGGTCATCCTTGTACTTGAACGGTGCGTTTTCCAATGCCGTTGCGATATCGTTAACCGTCATGTCACCAACGAATTCGACGCGAGCTGTTGAACCACCCGCCAAATCGGTGTCTAGCAGTCCTTTGCCTCGTGCGAAAATGCCAACCAAACCGATCGTGATCAGGACAACCGAGCAAACAGCAGCGATGTGACGCTTGCTCAAGAAATCCAACAGGTTGGATTTAACCAGCTGGTTGAATCGTAGCTTGGTAATCCAACGACGACGTTCAGCGATATTAAAGACAACTCGCGAACAGAAAATCGCGGTGAACATGCACATCAGGATACCGACGATCAGTGTCACCGAGAAACTTCTCAGTTGATCCGTACCAATCACGTACAAGATGACGGCCGTGATCAGCGTCGTCAGGTTAGCATCGATAATCGTCGTCGACGCTCGATCGAAACCATTACGAATCGCCATCCGTAATGCTGCCCCGCGTTTTAACTCTTCGCGGATGCGTTCAAAAATCAGCACGTTCGCATCCACGGACATACCGATCGTCAGAACCAAACCAGCCAAGCCTGTTAGCGTTAAATTAACGTTGATTAGCATCAGGATGGCCATCGTGAACACCAAGTTAAGTGCCAACGCAAAGCAGGCCACGATTCCGCAGAAGCGGTAGTACAGACACATGAAAATCACGACCAAGCTCAGCGAGATTCCGATGGCCGTCAAACCTTTGGTTTTCAGTTCTTCACCCAGAGTGGATCGGATTTGATCCATACTGATCCAGTTTTCACGAAGTGCTACGTCAAGTTTTCCAGAGCTAAGTACGGCGATATAGCCCGCAATCTCGTCTTCGGTAAAGGAACCTTCGATCACACCTTGGCCACCAATCGGCTCGTTAATTCGCGGGGCTGATTGCAACCGACCGTCCATCACGATGCCCATAAGGCTGTGCCGGCCATTTCTAGGTTTGTTGCGAGTGGTAAACGAACGCATTCGTTTACCGCCTTGGCCATTCAGTCGGAAATCGATTCGAGGGTTAGCTTTCTCGTCATAGCCTTGAGTAACACTGACCAGGTATTCGCCTTTGACGTTTTGGCGATCAGCCGCGGGCGTCGCCATTAGGATCTCGACGTCATGAAACCCACGTTGGTCGCACCAGTTTGTGAAATCAGTATTGATTCTATTGACATCGATTAGCTGGCCCGTCTTGGCATCACGAACCATGTGCGTTGGTTCGGGAATGAATTTGAAAGGCTTTCGCAGATTGGCGGGCTCGCCATCTTTCAAAGCCTCGCGAGCCAACGAGACCCATTCGCCAATCTGTTTGCCGTTTGGATTCTCCGAATCAGGTGCGCCAAGAACGGCATCTCGGCGATCGCCGACCGTTTTACGAGCTTCGGCCATCATTCCAGCGTGCCGGCTTTCGTCGGCGACGATTCGGAAAAACAGTTGTCCTGCTTCCGTTAGCCGCTTCCAAATGAACTCGGCTTCTTCTTTTTCGACATCAGGAATAATGACTTCGATCTTGTCTTTACCCAAAGCACGGATCACGATTTCGCGAACACCGGAAGGGTCGATTCTTTGCTTAAGAATCGGGATCATTTTTTGAATGTCGGGTTGGTCAGCTTCTGGAACACCTGGTATTTCATTCTTTTGACCGATAATCGTCACACCACCACGCAGGTCGACGCCAAACTTCAGCGGTTTGATCGAGATGATGATCGCACTGGTGATGATGCACCAGATAATTAGGCCAATTCGGCCAGCTTGTTCTGGCGTGCGAAACGATTTAGCCAAAATACGTCCCATAAAAACAGCGACAAATATCGCTGCCAAAATTCCCAGCAATGCCAGGATGGTTGGGTTTTGGTACCACGAAACAGTGGTCGGTTCGGCGACCGTCGTCTGCGCCAACATGTTCATTAATGTTTGGACCATTAGTCTCAATCAACGATTAAATGGTGAGTGTCGATTTGTTTATTTTGAGGGCTTACTGCCTTCTTTTTCTTCAGTCAAAACCTTCACTATGGAAGACCTTAAGATTTGCATCTTGGCATTTGATGCCTCGTCGATTCGCAGAGTCACCTGATTGGATTCCTCGCGAATCGTCATCACTGTTCCAATGATGCCACCGGCCGTAACGACGCGGTCGTGCTTTTTCAAATCCGCCAAGTTCTGGCGAGTTGCCTGGTCGCCTTTGCGAGGACGCATGAACAACATCATGACCACTAAGACCATCATGATGGGCAGCAAAAAGTCCATCATGCTGGGTGATCGTGCGGCCGTCTCTTGAATGGCTTCCGGACCCTGTTCTCCTACTTCGCCTTCAAGTTGCGCCAAGAAGTAAAAAAATGAGTCAAGCATTGTTGTGGTCCATTGGGTTTGCACCCATCCAGGCTGCCAAATACGAAAAACACCCGACCAAAAATGTGTCGGGGCTAGCGTCTGAGGCTCGGTTCATTAAAAAAGTACCAGCATATCTTAAAAGTTTGACATATCAGCAACAAGGGCATATTAGTATTCGGTTTACGGCGATTAGAGTCGCACGGTATGCCGGCCGTTTTGCCAAATAAATCCGTCCCGCTATGGTTGGCTTGGCCCCGTTCCTTAGATGTTGGTGTTGGGCAACAGTTCTTCTTCCCTAACGCCCCAACCCGCGCATCTTTCTTTGCAGAAATCGATGAAACGATCAGCCAGAATGGCCTGTCGGGCTCGGGCCATCAAGTCTTGGTAGTAGGCCAAGTTATGAAGCGACAGGGCGATCGGCCCCAGCATCTCGTTGGCCATAAACAGGTGCCGCAGGTAGGCCCGGCTGAGGTGGGCCAGAGGCGAAGGTGTCGACTGGTCTAGAGGGCGGGGATCCTGGCGGTGTTTCAAATTTCGCATTCGCAGCTTCCCCTCGTCAGTGAAGGCCAAGGCGTTCCGGCCGTTTCTGGTGGGCATCACACAGTCGAACATGTCGATTCCACGCGCCACGCATGCCAACAAGTCCTCGGGACGTCCGACGCCCATCAGGTAACGAGGCTTGTTTTCGGGCAGGCTGGGTGTGGTGCCGGCGGTAATGCGATACATCTCGGGCGGTGGCTCACCGACACTCAGGCCGCCGATCGCATAGCCGTCAAAGTCCAGATCGACCAACCCGTCCGCGCAAAGTTTGCGAAGTGACAGATCGAGTCCACCTTGCACGATTCCAAACATGGCTTGTTCACCTTGCTGCGTCGCACGACAACGCTGAGCCCATCGCAACGTTCGCTGGCACGATTCCTGAATGACGTCGGCGGGCGAGGGCAGAGGTGGCAAGTGATCCAATACCATGGCGATGTCGCTTCCTAAATTCCGCTGGATCTGCATCGAACGTTCAGGAGTAAGTTCCAAAAGACTACCGTCGATGTGCGAACGGAAAGAGACTCCTTGCTCGGAAATTTTCGCCAGTTTGGCCAAGCTGAAGATTTGAAACCCACCGCTGTCGGTCAAGATCGGACCGTCCCAATGCATGAACGTGTGCAGCCCACCTAGCTGGGCGACCAGTTCGTCGCCAGGACGCAATGACAAATGGTAGGTGTTGCCCAGTACGATTTGCGCGCCCGTGGCTTTTACCTGTTCAGTGGTCAAACCTTTGACGGTACCCAGTGTGCCGACTGGCATAAAGGTTGGCAGTTGGACCGTGCCACGCGGCGTGTGCAACCGACCAACTCGCGCCCGGCTGTATTTATCGACGTGCAACAATTCGTAGTGGAACGATTTCATGCGACCTTTGATTGGTGCGGCAACATTGGATGACTGTAGACACAAAAAAACGGCAACCATGGACCGGTTGCCGTTCAGTTTGGTTCGTTAACCTTAGGTTATTACTCGCCGCGTAGTTTCAGGTTGTATTGCGTTAGTTTTTCGCGAATTTCGGTCAAGCTGGTCACGCCGAAGTTTTTGCATTCCAGCAAATCGTCGCTGGATTTGCGGATCAGTTCGCCGATGGTGGTCAGGCCCAAACGAGTCATGCACTTGCGAGCCCGCACGGAAAGGTTGAGATCCGAGATCGGTCGTTCCAGTAATACTTGTTCTTCTTGCGACAGGTGGCTTAGGTCCAGAGGTTCTTCGCTTTCTTGCTTTTCGTGGACGAATTGTCCTATGGCCAAACCCTTGTTGGCCAGCATTTCGCGAATTTCAACCAGGGAAGTCTCGCCGAAGTTTTTACTGGATAACAGCTCGATTTCGGACACCTTCGTCAAGTCGCCCAGCGTCTCGATGCCCATTTTTTCCAGGCAGTTGCGGCTGCGAACCGACAACTCGAATTGCGACACAGGAATGTTCATGATGGTCTTCATCTGTTCCTGACGACGCTTCTGTTCGTAGTCGAAGTACGGATCCATCGAAGCCACAGCGTCTTTGCGGTATAGCAATGCTTGCTTGTGATTCGGTTCCTGTTCCAGGATCCGATCGTAACACTGCTGAGCCATCTCGTAGCGATCGTAGTCTTCGTATAGCAGGCCCAAGTTGACCAAGATGCCTACGTTGGTGGGGAAGACGGCGGCAGCACGTTGGTAAAGTTCCAGAGCCTTCTCGTCGTTACCGCGTCGATCGTTTTCCAAGCCTAAACCGAAAAGAGCACCCGAGTGTTTGCCGTCGGCTTCGACGGCGCGTTCGTACAACTTGACCACTTCGTCCGGGTTGTCACCGCGAGCCGCAATTGTGGCACCGCGTTGATATAGGTACTCAGCGGTTTGTTCTACCGGGCCAAACATGTTGTCCAAGATAGACATGGCTTCGTCGATTTGAGATGCCGCGCGGTGTGTTTCGGCAACGGCCAACAGGCAAACGTCCGAATCGTAGCCGGCTGTCTTGGCGGCTTGGAAACTGCTGACCGCTTTGTTGTAATGGCCCAGTGATAAATGGGACTTGCCCATGTAGAACTGAGCCAACGCGCCACCGTCGGCGTTACTTAACGTCTCGATGGCATTGCTGTACGTGCCCAGCAGAAATTCACAGACGCCCAAGCGGACTGATTCAGCCGGCGTGCGAGATTCTTGACGCTCTAGTTCGCCAGTCAGTTCGCGAAGCTGAGTGAACTGGTTGTAGTCCTCGCTGATGCGGGCCGTCACCGTTTGGATTGTGTTGGGGCCAAAGGAGGTATTGGAAAGGACAATGTCCTTCAGGTCGGTTTCAAGGCCGTGCATCATCGGATTGTTTGCTCCACTAGAGAAGTCGTTACGTTCTACGATAGTGATGATTGTTTATTTAACCGCGCTTCGCCGTGTGGCGAGGTGCCAATCGCAAGAGCCAGCGGCGGGAGTTGAACCCGCAACCCCCGCATTACGAATGCGGTGCTCTGCCAATTGAAGCTACGCTGGCATCTGGAATCGAACTAAAAATATACTCGCCAAACCATTTTTAGCCAAGGGACGTGATTCTGCCGGTGGCCGCTCAACATCCCAGAGCGGCCAAGCGTCGATGGAAAGCTACTTGGGGTCACCGTTGGCCACGACATAGGCCACGGCGAAGGCTCGGCAGTGCGATATGCTGACTAACATTTCGCGAATGCCCAGTGCTTCTGCGTGTTCGGCTGCCGCCCCATGGATTTTCATCTCGGGCTTGCCGCCCATTAGGTTGATGACCTCGATATCCGTCCACTGAATGCCTTTGGCCCAGCCCGTGCCTAACGCCTTTAGCCCAGCTTCCTTGGCCGCCCAGCGTCCGGCGTAATGTTGCATGGCCGCTTTCCGTTCCGCACAGTACTCGATTTCGGCGGGAGTAAACACTTTGCGCAAAAATAGCTCGTCGTGTTTCTCGATCATTTGGCCGATCCGTGACACTTCGACGATATCGGTGCCAATACTGATGACGCTCATATTGGGTGCCTAGTCTTTCAGTCCACAGGCCTGTTGAGCTCGCAGCAGGACCTCGCCAGCTTTTTTGCGAGCAGCGGCGGCTCCATCTCCCAGAATTTCTTTGACCTTGGTTGGCGTGGCGGCCAATTCGGATCGGCGTTGATGAGCCTCGGCAAAATAGCTCTCAGCCACTTCCGCCAACGCCTTTTTGACCTCGCCATAACCAAACCCGCCGGCGCGGTACTTGTCAGCCATCGCTCGAGAGTCGGACTCGTTGGCAAACAGCTGGTAAAGCTGATACAGGTGATCGTTTTCCGGGTCCTTGGGTTCTTCCATTGGTCGCGAATCGGTCGAGATCCGCATGACCTGCTTTTTCATTTTTTTGGGTTCTTCAAAAATCTCGATGTGGTTCCCGTAACTTTTGGACATCTTTTCGCCGTCAGTGCCGGGGACTTTGGCACTGCTGTCCAGAACCTTTGCTTTCGGTAAACGGAACACTTCGCCATATTGGCTGTTGAATCGCTGAGCCAAATCGCGAGTCACCTCGATGTGTTGCACTTGATCCTGCCCCACCGGCACGATGTCCGAATCGTACGCCAGGATATCGGCCGCTTGCAGGACTGGATAAGTAAACAGACCAACATTGGCCGTCAGTCCCTTTTCTTTCTTGTCTTTGAAGGCGACGCAACGTTCCAGCAACCCAAAGGGCGCGTCCGACATTAACAACCAACACAGCTCGCTGATTTCGGGCACGTCGGACTGCACGAACAGGTGAGCTTGATTGGGGTCCAATCCCAAGGCTAACAAGTCCAACGCAGCGTCGAAGCTGGCCTGATTCAATATTTCTTTGTCACGGATGGTTGTCAGAGCGTGCAGGTTTGCGATGAAGTAGTATGCCGCGTCTTCCGTTTGCAGATTGATGTACTGTTGGATGGCACCGAAAAAGTTGCCCCAGTGGGGTCGACCGGTCGGCTGAATACCCGAAAGAACTCGCATGTTTTTAGTTCCGCAAATGAAGATGAGCGCTCGTGATCAAACGCCATCATTTTTAAGTTCAAACGACCGCTACGACGAGGGGGGCATGTTCGTAAACTTCTGGCATGGTCTGCTTTGGGCAGTCAACCATTGCCTAGTTTCTGGAGGCCCGTTTTGATGACGTCTTCGATTTCGGCGTCCAATATTGGATTTACGCCCTGCAAACCTGCTTGAACTTGTTCGGCCCACTGGAAGTACTCAAGTTGCCGAGTAACGGACCAGCCCTTGGGTGGGTCATCCAGAATCGATTTTAGGTTGCAGTATTTGTCGGCTGTCTTGATCTGTTTGGCGCCGTCCGATTTTTTTGACGCAGTAGCGATCTGCATCCGTTTACGCTCGGCCTTGTTTTGCGTTTTGTCGTCCGAGCATTCCTGAACAAATCCTAGTACCCGTTCACCAAATAGTTGGCGAATTTCGTCTTCGCTGGTTTCCGTGTCTTCCAAGGTGTCGTGCAAGATGGCGGCGATCAAGATATCGTCGTCATTGACGCCAGCGACCCGATTCAGATACTCGGCGACTTCGATAGGATGATTGATATAGGGAGTCGCCGCTGAGTTTTTGCGGCGTTGTGATTCGTGTTTGATGGCGGCGAAGTGAGCTGCTTGTAGGATTCTGTTCATGACGCTTGCAATCTTGCTGGCAGTGGTTGGGTCCCGGCGACTTGTTTCGAGTCATTTCGAAGCAGCGCACCTTTTTTGTATTAGCGCATAAACGAACCATCGACCAAAGGTCGATGGTTCGAGTTTTTCAATCTTGGAATCCATTCACGCGGATTGAAATACTGCATGCGAAAGTCAGTGACTCTCACGCTGCTTAACCACAAAACATCTTGTTTTGCTGTTGGCTAAGCGTTCCGCAAATTTTTAGATTCGCACTCTACAGAATACCGCCATGGACGCGGAATGGAGTCTGGTGGTCTGGTTGATCCAGGAACCATAGACGCTGCCATTCAAATCGCATCGCTCGCAGGTTTTCTGCGGTGTAAATGAGTTGTGTCGCACGAACTGTGGGATCAGTTTCGTAGATTGGAAGAATACATCCAGTGCTGCTGCTGATTGAGATCGCCAGAAGCGTCGCACATAGTAACCGACGCATTGAATTCCTCCTTGGTTTCGCATGGCACGTGACGTAACTCACGCCACGAATAATAATGTCTCTGTGAAACACTATTCGTCAAAACCGGGAGCAGAAGTTTAATCCTTAGAGATCTTTTAGACCGCAAATTTTAACATCTAGCTAGCAACTAGCTTTTGCTGGCGATTTCTGCGTTCGCTAGATACCGTAAATCGCCATCGCGCCGCGTGAAGCCGATGTTATCGAAGTACTCGCACAACGGGATGGCGTATTTTCGCGAGGTGTTTAAGTGCTGGCGGAGATCGCTCATCGTGATACCGGATCCATCTTCCAGCATTTTCAGAAGATCGGTTTGAATATTCTCAATCACCGTGTGATGAATGTGAATGTCGTCTGCCAGTTTCACGAACGTCCCTTGGTCGCAAGCCAGTTGCACCAGTTTAGGGACAGATTGGGCGGCCTTGGTCGCCTCTTTTGTCAACTGAGCGATCGTGGGCGGTTCCATTCCGGCAGCTTTCAATCTGTCAGCAATCTTTGCCAACAACAGCTTCTCGTTCTTGGTCAGTTGTGGTCCGTAGCCTTCCAGTGAATAAAGAGTGCCTGCCTGGTTTACCTGTTTGTCCTTGATGAGTTGCTTCAGCGACGCCTCGAACAACTGCTTGGGTTCCACATAGTTAAAGAAGCCGTCTAGTTTGACTCGATCAACGCCGCTGGCTAGCGGATCGGACTCGTGAAACCGCTTCATAAAGCCGCAAATGCTGTCACCTAGCTTGTCGATGGTGCCGCGATGGGCCAACAGGTTCCTTTGAGGTGACAAGACTAATTCGGCCACCTGACCCGCCTCTTTCAGCTTCGCAACATGCTGGGTCGCTTCTGAGACGCCGGCAATTCGGGACAGATCGGAAAGCTGGTCATTATGCATCGACTGGAAATAGAGCGCCGCACCGACTCGGTCAGACGGTTCGACGCTGCCCAGTTGCTCCAGCATCTGCATGTCGGATTCAGTGGGCGTCTTCAAGCGAGGTGCGTTGGACATCAGGATGCGTCCGCCACCGATCGTTTCGATGGGCGATTCGGATCTCAGTACAAAAGGCTGGTTCCACACGGCCACGATGGGGTCGCTAAGAAACAGTTGCACCATGCCGGTTTCGCCAGTCAACAGTTCCTTGCCCGCTAGCAGCCGAGCACTGGCCAGCACTTCAGTCGTTCCGATATGAAAACGGACTCGCTGCCGGTCTCTTAATGGCCGAGAGACGTTTTTTAGCATCTGGACGCGAGCCGAAACGATTCGCGAGGGCCGTAAGTGTCCGGGTGAACATAGTTCGTCGCCCCGTTTGATGTCGGCATGGTGGACGCCGGCCAAGTTGATAGCGCCGCGTTGACCACGAGCGATCTCTTGGACGGCCAAATCGTGATTCTGGATTTCTCGGATTCTGACGTTTAGGTTCCCGGGTTGCAGCTCCATTTTGTCACCCACCTTGGTCGCCCCGCTTGAGACGCTGCCGGTCACGACCGTGCCGTGACCCTCGATGGTAAACACGCGGTCGATGGCCATGCGAAAGGGCGCGTGTTCATCGATCAAGGCGTTTTGCGTCTGGACCTTTTTGGCGACTTGCACCAATTCGGCTTTCAGTTGGTCCATGCCCAGGCCCGTGTGAGCACTCGTTTTGACAATCGCTGCGTTTTCCAAAAACGTGCCGGCTACCAGTTCGCGAACCTCCTCAACAACCATCTCCAACCAGCTTTCGTCGTCGGCCGTGTCGCATTTGGTGATGGCGATTACGCCACCGGGTAAATCTAAAAGCCGCAGAATGTCCAGGTGTTCGGTGGTTTGGCGTTTAACGGAATCGTCGGCTGCTATGACCAGCAAAGCCATATCCATGCCGGTTGCGCCCGAGAGCATTTGGCGAACAAATTTTTCGTGGCCAGGGACGTCAACGATGCCGAAACGAAAGTCGCCCAAATTCATCACGGCATATCCCAGTTCGATGGTGATACCGCGTTTCTTTTCTTCTGGCAGACGGTCGGTGTTGGTGCCGGTTAGCGCACGGATCAGTGACGTTTTACCGTGGTCGATGTGGCCGGCAGTTCCGAGAATAAGATTGGTGGACATGCCACACATTCTAAGCGTGCCGCAGCGCTTGGAATAGCGCATAGAATCCAGCAATCTGGGAAATGGTCGCAGTGTTCCAAGTTTTGCGAACTTGGCTACGGTTTAGCGGAATCGGTGGCGTGGTTGCCCCGTTTGGTACTGGTTGGCCGTTCTGGGCGCGATAGGTTGTACCTCGGGGTGGCGTACTTTCGACCAATCGAATTTCGGCAAGGGGATGTCGGTTTGCGGTTCTTGGTTCCACCACGCCTGCTTGGTTTTGGGCGGATTTAGCAGGTCGTCGAGTGCCGTTCGAGTGTTTCCGGCAAACCGTGAAAAACCTTCACCGGCCTTTGAGAAAAACTCTTTCGATCGAACGTTGAATTCTGCCAACGGCCCTTTGGTCTGTGGATTTTCAGGCGCGGACCAATTGAAAGCGGGATCTTGCTGGGTGGGTTGTCGGTTCTTTCGGTTCAGCAGATCCATGATCGATCGGTTCTGATTTGTCTGGCCTCGGTCGCTTATTTGCACCGGTGGCACTTCCGTGTTTTGCTTCTTGAAAGGCAAGAAATTGGGAAGTTTCAACTTCTGAGCCTCCACAGGTCCGGCGCACAGAGTCACCAGAAGTAGTGGAAGGGCAATCGTGAGTAGGTGGGCAGCTAGTGAACGTTGCACCGCATATCCTTTGCGACTAATCAAAATCGATGCCAAAAGTTAGACTAATATGGCGAGCCAAGATGGGTCCGCCATTGCTGGATCGGGATCCTTTCAAGGTTATCGACAATGGTCCAGTGAATTTTTTACAAACGTTTGCTGACCAATAAAGTCCAGCGGCTCTTTCCTATTTTGAAAGTAATGATCGATGAATTTGACGCAAGCATCCGATGCCATCGGTTTCGTGGGCGCTGGGCGAATGGCTCAAGCATTGGCCGCTGGGATCTCGAAACAGACCAACACGTTACAGGTTCACTTCTTTGACACCTCAGAAGAAGCCGCCAAAAAATTTATGGAAGTCTGCCCGAAGGCGACCACTGCCAATAGTCTTTCCGAACTGGCTGGGCGGTGTCGGGTTTTGTTGTTGGCCGTTAAGCCACAGGTGATGCCGACTGTCTTGCAGGATTTGGCGCCATCGATCGTCAAGCAACACTTGGTGATCAGTGTGGCGGCAGGAATCAGTATTCAACAGTACTTGAAACAATTGCCAACAACCAAGAATGTTATTCGAGTGATGCCGAATACTCCTTGCTTAATCGGTCAAGGCATGTCCGCAGTGTCGGCGGCCGAATCCGTCAGTCAGCAGGATTGCGAGTTCGCCGAGGGGCTGTTGCGTTCGGTCGGGCAAGTCGTGATGGTTCCGGAATCGATGATGGACGCTGTGACTGGCTTGTCCGGTTCGGGGCCGGCTTATGTGTTTACGATGATCGAATCGTTGATCGCCGGCGCCGTCAAGCAAGGATTGCCAAACGAAACGGCTCGCCAATTGACGTTGCAAACCATCATCGGCGCCACGGCACTTGCTGCTGGATCGGATCAAAGCCCGGCTGAATTGACGGCTCAGGTTACCAGTCCGGGTGGCACGACTTTGGCGGGACTGGAAGCCCTGCAACAAGGGAATTTCAAATCCACGATTGAATCTGCCGTAGCCGCCGCCACACAACGGTCAATTGAACTTTCGAAATCGTCATAAAAGCCAATGTTACGGTCATAGTGGACCTGTCCAAATGGGATACACCAGTTAGATTATAGGATTGAACAACAACAGATTTGGGGGCGCACGTGTCTTTATTCAGTGACAATAAATATCAATATCGCGAAACCTATTTCGTGCTATTCAATTCGGAAGACTGCCCGTCTGCCGAGGATGTGCAAATGGTCCTGGGAAGCTTGGGACCTAGATACGAAGCGGTCAATCTAAAGGCTAACGAGACTGGGTTTGAAGCTCTGACGGTGAAGTCGCCTCGCGATTTTTCAGCGATGGACATCGTGTTTACCGAAGGCGAAGAAGTTTCGGCTCAGATTGAAGAGCTGGAAGAGGCCATGCGGACGATGACCTTGTCGGGCGATGATATCAAGAAGCTGTCGACGCTGAAGGATAGCGACGCTCGGTTTGACATATTCCACTTTGAAGAAATCGCGACAGCTACCGACGACGACCAGTTTTTGGATCCCGGCGGATTGCTGCTAGTGTTAGAGGCGTTGGCCGAACTGTGTAACGGTGTGGCTTTGGACCCCGCCTCCAATTCGTTGATGTAAAAATCGTTTCGTTCATTCCTGCTGTATTTTCCCATGCTGCAAGCCAAAGAAATCAAAAACGGTGCCATCGTTGTTTACAACGACGAGCCGGTCATCATTGAATCGATCAAGGTGCAATCGCCTTCTGCTCGTGGCGCGGCGACGATTTATAAGTTCCGTGGGCGTCACGTAATTTCAAAACAAAAAGTCGATATCGCCTTGAAGGGTGGTGAAGGGCTGCAAGAAGCAGATTTTCAACGTCGACCAGTAAAAATCATGTACGCGGATGCGGCCAGTCTGCATTTAATGGACGAGCAAGATTTCAATCAATTCGAATTGCCGCTCGAGGACCTGAAATCCGAAATGCAGTTCATCACCGAAACCTTGGAAGGAATCCAGGGTTTGATCTACAACGATGAATGTGTCGGTATTCAAATTCCTCATACCGTCGAACTGCAAGTGACCGAATGTGATCCTGGCGTCAAAGGAAATTCGGCGACCAGTCGTACCAAACCGGCTACGCTGGAAACCGGATATACCGTTCAGGTCCCCGAATACCTGAAGCAAGGCGAACGAGTAAAAGTGGATACACGAACTGGCGATTTTCTTTCGCGAGCCTAAAATCTTTCAATTGGTGTGCGTTTAG
>CAZJBW010000028.1:26360-54739 GCA_964543985.1 uncultured Pirellulaceae bacterium
GGTCGTGCTTTGCCTGCCCACACAACCGTTCGATTTTTCCCCTTTCATTGAGATCCGTACGAATGAGCAAGCTATCTGGCGATATCTCCGAAGCTGAATTGACGTTAGGCGTTATCGGAACGGGTGCGATTGCTGAAGCATTGATCGTGGGATTGAACGAACACGCTAGTTTTGCTGGACAGTTTTTGATTTCGCAACGCAGCAAAGATCGGTCGTCCGAGTTGGCGAAGCGATTTTCTAATGTTCGAGTATTGGACGACAATCAACAGATCGTCGACCAATGCGATTGGGTATTTATGGCCGTGCTGCCCGTACAGGCTCGCGAAACGTTGATGCTGTTGAACTTTAGACGCGACCAAAAGTTGATCAGTCTTGTCGCTGGGATTTCAGTTCAAGACCTGCAAGATTTGAGCTCGCCATTAACGGACGTGCGTCGCATTATTCCTCTGCCACCCATCGAAAATGGGATTGGGCCAATGCCTTTGTTCCCCGCCGATCCAGCCATTAAGGCATTGTTTGATCGCTGCGGAAAAACGGTTGTGGCGGCCGATGAACAGGAATTCTCAGTCTATTCAGCGGTCAGTGGCCTGATGGCAGCGCATCACGAATTTACCGCGACGGTGTTCCAGTGGATCGTCCAGCAAAGCGTCGAAATCGAAAACGCAGCAACCTATGTTACGAATATGTTCCGGGCGCTGGCCCAGGTTGAATGTAATACCTCGCCAAGTAAATTGGCCGACTTGCCAGACGATTGTGTCACCGAAGGCGGTTTGAATGAGCAATCGGTACGGGAACTTCGAGAATTGAACTTCAACCAAATGCTGCAAGTGCGACTGGATCGGCTGTACGAGCGGTTGCAGAGCTAAATCAGGGCAAGGCAGAATTACCCAAGATTTGCGAATTTACCACCAGTGAAACTCAGATTTGCCACACAGAATTGCGATAATGCGAACAATTCGATGGTCGAATTTTGGCTATTGAACGGGAACTCTTTTTGTCGTTTGTATTTGTCGCCCAAATTCGCTAGAGTCTACGGGTTAATCGTCTGTTTCTTTTTAGGATTGATAAATGCAAAAAATCTTTGTTCTTCTTGGCGTCATCACCATCATGCTTGGATTTGGCTTCGCCCACACTGACGAAACTGACAAGACGGTTGTCAAAAAAGACGAGCATTCGATCAAAGAGGTGATGGAACAGGCCATGAAAGGTGGCTTGATGCGAAAGGTCATGGGCGGCAATGCTTCTCTTGAAGAGAAGATGCAAGTCCTAGATCTGTTCATCAGCCTTTCCGAAAGTGAAGCACCAAAAGGCGACGAAGAGGAATGGAACGAGTGGACTCAGAAAATTTTGACCACTTACGCTAAAGTGTTGGTTGACCGAGAAGATGCCGGTGCCGCATTGCGGACTGTGACCAATTGCAAGTCCTGCCACGACAAATACAAATAGTGCAAAGCCAAAACGACTTAAACTAAAACTGATAAAACGACCGGTTCACATCGGTCGTTTTTTTATGCCATGACTCGGTTTGATCAGTTACTTGGCATCCGCAACACGCTTCAAAATCAGGGCACCCAGGGGCGGCAACGATAACATCAATGAATGCGGACAACCGTCTGCAGGTTTGGCTGCCGATTCGATGGGACTCGCAGAACCGGTGTTGGTTCCAGCGTAGTATTCAGAATCGGAATTCAACAGTACTTCGTACTCACCCGGTTGGTTGACGCCGATGACGTGTTCTTCACGCACCGTTGGAGTGAAGTTGCAAACGGTGATCAATTGATCGTCACCGTCGATTGCTTTGCGTAGGTACGACAGGGTGCTGTCTTTGTAGTTGTCGCAATTGATCCACGAGAATCCATCTTCCACAAAGTCTTGCTGATAGAGCGATGGTTGGTTGACCAGGATTCTGTTTAAGTCGCCGACAAGCCGTTGGATTCCTTGGTGCGTAGGGTATTTCAGTAGGTCCCATTGAATGGTTTGATCGCAGTTCCATTCGTCCCACTGCGCCAACTCACCGCTCATGAACAACAATTTTTTGCCAGGGTGAGTCCACATGTACGTATACAGCAATCGCAAGTTGGCGAATTTCTGCCATTGGTCGCCGGGCATCTGATCTAGCAAAGATCGTTTGCCGTGAACTACCTCGTCATGCGAAAACGGCAGTACGAAATTTTCAGTGAAGGCATAGATCAGGCTGAACGTCAGCTGGTCGTGATGATATTTGCGGTGTACCGGATCCAGCGCCATATATCGGAGCGAATCGTTCATCCAGCCCATGTTCCACTTCATGCTGAAGCCCAATCCATCGGCATAGGTGGGCCGCGAAACGCCTGACCAAGCCGTAGATTCTTCGGCGATCGTCATTACACCGGGAAATTCATGGTGAACGCGCTCATTCACCTGTTTCAGTAACTCAATGGCTTCCAGGTTCTCGCGACCGCCGTACTTGTTCGGGATCCACTCGCCTTCCTCGCGGCTGTAATCCAGGTACAGCATCGACGCCACCGCATCAACTCGGATTCCATCTATGTGGTATCGATCAAACCAGAACAGAGCGTTCGCGGTTAGAAAGTTGCGAATCTCATTTCGGCCATAGTTAAAAATTAGCGTGCCCCAATCCGGGTGCTCGCCTTGCTTAGGGTCGGCGTGTTCGTACAACGCCGTGCCATCGAAACGGGCCAACCCGTGAGCGTCTTTTGGAAAGTGAGCTGGTACCCAATCGATGATTACGCCAATTCCATGTTGGTGACAGTAGTCGACGAAGAACATGAAGTCTTCGGGGCTGCCGTAACGGCTGGTCACTGAGTAATACCCGACGGTTTGGTAACCCCAGCTGCCGGTGTAGGGGTGTTCGCTGATCGGCATCAATTCTAAGTGGGTGAAGCCAAGTTCCTGACAGTACTTCACCAAACGAGGTGCCAGTTCGCGATAGTTCATCCAACCGTTGACATTATCTTTTGTCTTTTGCCAGCTGCCCAAGTGTACTTCGTAAATCGACACGGGTTGCTGCAGCGGGTCACGTGATTTGCGTTGGTCTAGCCACTGCGAATCATTCCATTCAAACTTGCTTAAGTCGGAAACGATAGACGCAGTTTGCGGAGGCAGTTCGGCCGCGAATCCAAAAGGGTCGGACTTTTCGTGAGTCTTACCTTCGGGGCCCACAATGGAATACTTGTAGAATTGCCCCACGCCAATATCGGGAACGAAGCATTCCCAAATGCCGGAATCGCCGACCGGTTGCAATGCATGTTTGGTTGGATCCCAATCATTGAAATTGCCTTTGACGTGAACGGACTTGGCATTCGGGGCCCACACGGCAAAACGGGTTCCCGTTTGTCCATTGACCTGCTGGCAATGCGCGCCCAACAAGTTGTAAATCTGATCGTGTACCCCTTGACCGAAAAGGTACAAATCAAAATTTGAAAAAGCGGATTGGCTGGTGTTGGTGCTCATCGACAACGGTGTTTGGGAGACTGACGACTGAGGAACAATGCCATTGCTGGCAAAAAATGATTGAAGGTCGTCCATGATTTTGAAGGCGGGTAAAAGAAAGGGCAATAGTTGAATGGTAATTACCCGTAATTGGAGGCCAAGGATTCGGCCGTCGTCCGCTCACGCAGCTTTCTGGCCACGTTCACCCAGCCGTCCAATACATTGCGTCCGATTCGTCCCAGGGGACTCGGGCGTTGGGCAATGGTTTTTGATTTAACCACCGATGTCGTTGTGGCTACCTTCCAGGATCGACAGTGAACGTCGTGAACATTAAGTGCACGGTCCAGTTTCTTCCAAAGGTCGCAATGCTTGATTTCGTGCAATTCGCCAAAACGTTCCCAAGTCCAACTGGTCTCGCGCCAAGCCTGAATGTCACGGCGAATTCCTCGCGTAACGTATTGGCTGGTGGTTACCAAAGTGACCTGAGCGGGCCGATCGATCGCTTCCAGGCCGCGAACAGCTGCCAACAACTGTAGCCGCTCCCCGCTGACACCGGGTTCCTCGTCCGAAACTTCAAAATAATCCGAACCGTCGATTTGCTGGAGCACGATTCGCCAAAATCCGCTGTTGGCTGATTGGTCTTCCAGATTCTGAGTTTCAGTCAGTAATAAATAATGGGGAGCGGTCGTAGCCATGGCACGCCCTTCAACCTGAAGTATGGGGATTGTTTTGGGGATGGTGACAAGTCGTCGTCTGCATCCGAACCCTGTCGGTGACTCGTCTTCTTCTGCATCGGCGAAACTTGCCTGAAAAGTAAACCTTTCGTGGTCGATGCCACCGGAAAAACTTTCCACCCTGTCGTACATTCAGCATCAACGGAACAACCGACAAACAAGATGGCCTGTTTGGACTGACGATGCATCCTGTGCTTCGTGCGATTCCATTGGCCAACGCCTACTCGTTCAGTCCATCAAGCTTAGGGTGTCGCCGTTTCAACCATGAAAGCTCATTGCAAATCGATTTTACCAACGAAGATGCTTCATCAGATTTATCACCACCACCTTTCACGAACTCGGGGCTGACTTCCCATGCATAAGTTTCAACCTCGAAATGAGTCTGGTAGTCGTTGCTGATAAACCAATTAACTGCTTGTGAGATATCAGGCTGCGTGGTGCCCTGTTCCAGATGGATTGGCATATGAAAGTGAACGCGTGCTTCGCCAATATCTTCGGCTGTTGCTTGGCTGAGATTTTCGAGTGCCAACGGTAGGTCCTCAAACAACGAAATTGCATTGTTTGCGTTTTTGACGGTCGTTTGGTGCAGGTAACGTGCCTCGACAAACGGTTGCAACATTTCACCAAACGTCAATCCGTTTTGATTACTCGAGCCGAAGTGAACGCCCGACGAGATTTGAACTTTGCCAATCACGATCTCGGAATCCCGATAGCCATCCAGTGCCGTCTTCTGAGCCTCAAACATTACCGCGCTATGACAAATGTCATGACAAACACCCAGAAACTGACTGGACAATTCACGATACTCAGGGCTGGCATACAGGTGAGTTTGGAAAAGTTCGGTGACATGTTCGTAGCAGTCCAAAACGCAACCCGGTTCGGGCTCGAGACAGACTCGAATGTGAACGCCGGTGCGGTCACGGACCTTTCTTAAATGCTGGGCACACTTCATCAAATTCTGCACGCAAGCTTCAATAAACGCCGCGTCTTTTTCGAGTCTTGGCCAACCACACCAACCAAGCGGTAATGTCGAGATCGTTCCACGAGCCGTCGCAGGTAACAGTTCGGCCATCACATCCGCGATCCGACACGTGTATTGCTGCCGAGCAGGCTCGGTCCAGTCGGGTCGATACACCGAGTGTTTGACGACCAGTTGATGAAAATCTTGGAACGGAAAAGCATTGAACGTGTGAGGTACCAGCTGGTATTCGCTCAAAAATTCCTTTAGGCGATTCAAGTCCGGCGAAGTCAGCAGTTGTTTGGACGCGGAATCGGGAAGCCACAATCCAATTCCCATCGGGTCGGTTCCGTAGACTTGTTGTCGAGTGGGCACGGCGAATCGTTTAAGGTTCTGCAAAATGGATTCGCAGTTGTTTCCGCTATGCACGTTTGTGCAATAACCAATGTTCATTCGTGTTACTCTTGGATTTGCGGCGCCGGTTCGGGATTCTGTAGTCGTCCGCAAGCCACCAATACCCAACCGATGATGAACAAGAATCCGCCTACTGGAACGATCAACACAAAGGCTTTGATGTCTGTCAGCACCCACAGATACAGGTCGCCAGAAAACAGCACGGTGCCGAAAAGAAAGCAGGCCGCTGCGATGCGTAGCCGTTGGCAGTCACCGAATGATCGCAGTAAAAGCCCAATAGCGATTAGGCCTAATCCGTGTATCAATTGGTATCGGACAGCCGTATCCCAGGAAGAAAGTTTTTTGGCTGCGGTTTCGGCGACGTACCAGTCGCCAATCACGCCCGCCAAAGCGTGAGCCCCCAATGCACCCAAGGCCACACCGATACCGCAAACGACTGCTCCTAAACGGATTAAACGGGTGGCGTCGCGATTAGATTTGGTGGAATGTGTCATATTCGTAACTGAATTTGGGTTGGGAAAGTTGGCAATCTGGCAACATGTTGTTACCAAGGTAGGGTCCATCCTTGATTTTGGCTCAAAACCGATCACGATACTCGAATTCCACAACGAACTGTTGCAGCTTTGCAGGTGATTGATTAATGACTTTCCGACTAAGTATCCTTAACTTGCTGACTCTTGGCCTGTTGGGGCTTTTTACGTTGAGCAGCGGCATGCAAGTGCTGGCTCAAGATACCAAGAAAATCACCGACCTAAAAACGGTTGCAGAAAGTAGCGACTACACGGCCACTAGCCTGTACGCCGATGTTTTGGATTTCGTCGACCGCTGCAGTGTTGCCAACCATGTGGCTCGCTACGATTTTGGCGAGAGTGTTGAAGGGCGGGCCATGGTTTCGACCATCATTGCCAACCCGCCGTATCAAATCGGTGCTGAAGATCCGCGTCTGAAGATCTTGTTGTTGGGCAACATTCATAGTGGTGAGTGTGCCGGCAAAGAGGCTCTTTTGGCATTGCTTCGCGAACTGGCGTCTGACTTCGGCCATCCCTGGTTGCAGGACTGCGTGATCATGATCGCTCCCAATTACAACGTCGATGCTAACGAGCGAGTTGGACTCTTTCAACGACCTGGTCAAGCCGGACCCGAGAATGGGATGGGCCAACGCGAAAATTCAATGCAGCTGGATTTGAATCGTGACTTTTGCAAACTGGAATCGCCCGAGGCCAGATCGCTAGTTCAGCTGATCGACCAATTTGACCCTCACATGTTCATTGATTGCCACACAACCAATGGCTCGCGGCACCAATATGTGCTGACTTACGACATTCCACACAATCCCACCGCTCCGCAAGCTCTGCGAGACTTTATGCGGAATCGGATGATGCCCAAAATTACTTCTGACTTGGAAGAGCAGGGCGTTTTGACCTTCTACTACGGAAATTTAAACCGAGACAATTCAGTTTGGTCCACCTACGGTCACGAACCACGCTACAGCACCGAGTACGTTGGTTTGCGAGGTCGTTTGGGGATCCTGTCCGAAGCGTATTCCTACGCCAGCTACCAGGATCGCATCGAAGGGACTAGCTCTTTTGTCAGACAGTGTGTTCAGTTTGCTCGCGACAACAAGGCCGACGTGCAAAAACTTTTGCAAGATATTCGAGACGAACAAACAAACATCAGTGATACGGATCGGCAACGCACGTTGGTGCACTTGCAATCGGAAATGTCCGCCTTTGAAGGCACTTTCAAAATCAAAGGGTTTAACGGCGACGAAAAGAAGGATCACGATGTCACCTTTTTAGGTAACTTTACGCCAGTGACTTCCGTCAATATGCCATCCGCCTATGTGATGCCACGCGAACTAAGCATGCTGGCGGAACGCTTGCAAATGCATGGCATTGAAGTTGAACAAGTGACCGAAGGATTCGATACCGAAATCGAGGTCACGACTTACGAAGTCAACAAAATCAATCGCGCCAATCGTGCCTTTCAAAAACACTTCATGGTCAACCTTGAGGCTTCCAGTCAAAAAACGGGCTGGCAGCCGGACCCAGGCAGTTTTGTGATCCGCACAGGACAACCCTTGGGGCGACTGGTATGTTACTTACTTGAACCAGAAACGAATGAAGGTTTAGTGACATGGAACTTTCTTGATCCTTGGTTGACCGAAGGCCAGCCGTTCCCAATCGTTCGTGTCGAAAACGATTTGCCACCAAACATGACCGTACCTTTAGGAGAGAACGAAATCATCGCTGGAAGGACTTTGCAACTAAAAGATATTTTTGGCCCAGACAAGATTGATCTGGGTGAACTGTCAATCAATCAAGTCCAATGGCTTGACGATGGGACCACGTATACTGCCGAAAAGAACGGCCGCCGTATCGCAATCGATGCGGAAACTGGTGGCGAGATTCCGTTGCCAGTCCCGTTCGATGCCAGATCGGTCGGCCAAGCTTTGCAAGAAGTTGACGGGCCTAGACGTAACGAACTGGCTGTGATTCTAAGCCGAGGTATTCAGTTACGCCTCGCCGATCAAAAGCTGTTTGTTATTGAACACGCAGGGAAAACGTTTGTCTTTGATGCAGAAACTAAAAAGGCATTTCGATTAGGAGACGATCAAAACCCGGCGGAATTGGCCGATTTGAATCCAGCTGGTGATGCGGTCGCCTACGTTCAAGCGAACAATCTAAAGGTTTGGAAACAAGGGCAGGACCAACCGGTCGCGATCACTGCTGACGGCGCCGAGAATTTGCTGCACGGCAAACTGGATTGGGTTTATCAAGAAGAGCTGTATGGGCGAGGAAACTTTAAAGCCTTTTGGTGGTCTCCCACTGGCGATCGCATCGCATTTTTGACGACCGACGAATCGCCCGTGAATCGCTACACGGTCACTGATCACATTCCAGTGCGAGGTCGTTTAGAAGTCACGGCTTACCCCAAAGCCGGTGACCCGCTACCAAACGTGTCATTGCACGTGTTCGGTTTGGAAGATTCAAAAACACAACCCATCGATCTGTCGAAACCTGATGGTGAATATCTGATTTCGCGAGTCTCCTGGAATCCCGTTAACAGCCAACTTTATGTTCAGCTGCAAGACCGCATCCAGTCCTGGTTGGAATTGAATACCATCGATGAACAAGGGACGGCCTTGAAACCGTTGATGACGGACAAGACACCTGCTTGGATTGGCACACCCGGTGACCCACTGTTTCTGCCGGACGGTAGCTTTTTATGGTTGAGTCCTCGATCGGGTTACAAGGCAATTTATCGGTACTCGGCCGACGGCGAGGAATTGGCTCGTTTGACGAATGCCAACTGGGAGGTCCGCGACTTACTGGGTTGCAACTTCAAAGACCAAATTGTGTATTTTACAGGCTCGCCAGATACACCGACTCAGGTTGTGCCGCTGAGCGTCCGCTTGGACGGCACAAAATTGCGAAAATTGACTGAGCAGCCTGGAACATTCGCTGCCAAGTTTGGCAGGACAATGCAATACTTTCTGGCTGAACACAGCACAGCGACCTCTGCCGAACAAATTTCGTTGTATCGGGCGGATGGCTCATTCGTGCGACACGTGATCCCAAATCGCGACGATCAAATGCGGCATTTGCGAATAAGTGAGCCCGAGTTTTTAGAAATCCCGATCGGCGAAGAAGACTCGGAAACCGTTTTGGACGCGATGTTGATCAAACCTTTAGATTACGACGCCACCAAAGAATACCCAGTGTTAGTGCATGTCTACGGAGGACCGCAGACGCCCCGAGTTCGCGACCGTTTCGGCGGTCAAATGTACATGTGGCATCAATACATGGCACAACAAGGTTGCCTGGTGTTTATCGTCGACAACCGCTCGTCGTCATATCGCAGCGCTGAACAGGTTTGGCCGATTTACCGAGATATGGCTCGACGGGAACTCGCCGATGTGGAATGGGCCATCGGTTGGTTGAAAGAGAACTATAAAGTGGATGCCGATCGCGTGGGGCTGTGGGGTTGGAGTTACGGAGGTTACATGACGGCCTACGCTTTGACTCACAGCAAAACGTTTTCGTGTGGAGTCTCAGGGGCGCCCGTCACTGATTGGCGGAACTACGATGCCATCTACACGGAACGCTACATGGATACGCCGCAAAATAATCCGAAAGGGTACGAAGAGTCCAGTGTTTTGCAATCAGCAGATGATTTGCACGGTCAGTTGTTGTTAGTACACGGCACCATTGACGACAATGTACATATCAGTAACACGATGCAGTTTGTCAAAGCGTTGCAACAGGCTGGCAAGCAGTTTCAGTTGATGGTGTACCCCGAAAATCGGCACGCGGTGCGTGATCCGATGCAACGTTTACACCTCTACCAGTTGATGACGGATTTCTTTAATTCGAACCTTAAAGACGACCAGTAGAAGGTTGGATTTCTAAAATCCGACACCATGCTCGAGTGTTTATGAAGGCGTTTATGTAGTGGACACGACGTCCACTACATTCGAATTGTTTGCTTCGGTTTAACTGAGGGGCGATATGCTCTTAGGCCAAATGCGCCCGGGTCAAACCCAAGAGCAGGTGGACGACGGAAGGAAGTTCTTTCCTAGCCCTTCATCAACTTTTTGTAGCGGAACCTGACCGGTTCGCCCTCTTTGATGCCCAAGCGTTCGCGTCGTTGTTGTTCGTAGGTTTGGTAGTTGCCTTCGCACCAGTGCACGTAGGCATCGCCTTCGAATGCCAAGATGTGAGTAGCGATGCGGTCCAGGAACCAGCGATCGTGGCTAATCACGACGACGCAACCAACGTAATTCAGAATCGCTTCTTCTAAGGCTCGTAAGGTATCCACATCCAAGTCATTCGTCGGTTCGTCCAATAGTAAAACATTGCTGCCCCGCCGCAGAAGTTTTGCCAAGTGGACTCGATTCCGTTCACCACCCGACAGGACGCCAACTTTTTTCTCTTGATCGGCACCGCGAAAATTGAAGCGGTTCACGTAGGCTCGCGAGTTAATCGAACGGCCACCCATTTCAATGTTGTCGTGACCGCCAGAGATCTCTTGATAGATTGTTTTTTCGGGGTCTAGAGCTTGGCGAGATTGATCGACATAACCCAGTTCGACCGTTTCGCCGACACGCAACGTCCCCGAGTCTGGTTTTTCTTGTCCAGTGAACATTCTAAAAAGAGTCGTTTTGCCGGCCCCGTTAGCTCCGATGATGCCCACGATTCCACCGGGTGGAAGCTGGAAGCTTAGCCCATCGATCAATTGCTTCTCGTTAAAACTCTTGGAGATGTTTTCAGCATTGATGACCAAGTCTCCCAGGTGCTTACCGGGCGGGATTTGCAACTCGAACTCGTCGTGTTGTTCGGTGAATCCTTCGGCTGACATGCGTTCGTATGCTGAGATCCGAGCCTTGCTTTTGGCCTGGCGAGCACGAGGGGCCATGCGGATCCATTCCAATTCACGGGCCAGAGTTTTCTGCTTCGCCTGGTTCTGTTTTTCTTCGACGGCCATTCTCGCTTGTTTTTGTTCCAACCAACCCGAGTAATTCCCTTCGTAAGGGTGGCCCTCGCCGCGATCCAATTCCAGAATCCAGCCAGCGACGTTGTCCAGGAAGTAACGATCGTGAGTGATCGCCACCACGGTTCCATGATAACCTTGCAGGGCTCGTTCCAACCAATGCACGGAATCGGCGTCCAGGTGGTTGGTCGGTTCGTCCAGTAATAGAAGGTCCGGTTTTTTAAGTAGAAGTTGGCACAAGGCGACGCGGCGTTTTTCACCACCCGATAGCTTCGTTACATCGGCGTTTTTATCTGGCAAGTTCATGACGTCGAACGCGATTTCGATCTCTCGATCTAATTCCCAGGCATTCGTCGCGTCGATCTTGTCCTGAACTTTTGCCATCCGGTCGTAGACTTTTTGCATCACATCCGGGTCCAGGTCTTCGCCACATTTGACGGTCAACGCGTTGAACTCATCGACCAGCCCTCGACGATCGGCCACGGCTTCTTGCACGTTACCCCAAACATCTTTTTCCGGATCCAGTTCTGGTTCCTGAGGTAGAAAGCCACGAGTGAACCCGTCGGTCAACCGGGCCTCGCCATCGTATTCGGTGTCCAAGCCGGCCATGATCCGCAACAGCGAACTTTTACCAGCGCCGTTTCGCCCAAGCACGCCAATTTTTGCGCCCGGAAGAAACGATAACCAGATGTCATTCAGGACGGTCCGTTGACCATGTTTTTTGACCAAGCTGGTCATCGTGAAAATGTATTGTTTGCTCATAGGATGATTAACAAGTGGAATTAGGTTTCTGTATTAGCCGAACACTCGAAAGAGCGCGGATTTGATTGGTTGTTTGTTTGTTGCCGGGTCTCGTAAGACTTGCGGCGGTTTGGTTTCTGAGTTTCTGTCGGCTTGCTTCGTTGTTTTAACAGATCCGTTTCGACAGAGTCGTTTCGACCTGTGCTAGGTGCCAAAGCCTAGCCAGAATTCGAGCATTTGTGTTTCGGAATCTTGCAACTTATTCCCACTCGATGGTGGCAGGTGGCTTGCTGCTGATGTCGTAGCAAACTCGATTGATGCCTGACACTTCATTGATGATGCGCGTGGAGATCGTGGCCAGCAAGTCGTAAGGCAAGTGGCTCCAGTCGGCGGTCATGAAATCGTCCGTGTTTACACAGCGAACCGCCGCAACATTTTCATAAGTCCGTTCGTCACCCATGACTCCTACACTTTGGATGGGAAGCAGCACGACGAAGGCTTGAGACGTTTCGCGATACAGTCCAGCGTTGTGAATTTCTTCGATTAGAATCGCGTCCGCTTCACGCAACACATCCAAACGATCTTTGGTCACTTCGCCCAAGCACCGCACGGCCAAACCGGGTCCCGGAAATGGATGACGCCAAACAATGGATTCGGGCAAGCCAAGTTCCAAGCCCAACTGACGGACCTCGTCCTTGAATAGGTCTCGCAACGGTTCCACCAGTTCGAATCCCAATTCTTCAGGTAAACCACCAACGTTATGGTGGATTTTGATCGTGGCGGCTGGCCCATCCGCTGCCGCTCCGCTTTCAATGACGTCAGGATACAGAGTGCCCTGCGCTAAAAACCGAGCGTCTTCGATGTCGTCGGATACCGTCTTAAAACAATCGATGAATGTGTGCCCGATTCGTTTGCGTTTTTCTTGCGGGTCCGTGATCCCGGCCAAAGCGGTTAGAAACTGTTCTTCACCTTTGACGACTCGCAAGTCCGTCTGAAAATGATCTGTGAATTGCTCGACCACGAGCGACTGTTCACTTTTCCGCAGCAAGCCGTTATCCACCAGGATGCAGGTCAATTGAGACCCAATCGCTCGGTAAAGCAGCGCGGCAACCACCGCCGAATCAACACCACCTGACAGTCCACAGATGACGCGAGCGTCGCCAATGCGAGCCTTCATTTCTGCGATCGATGCTTCGGCGAAGTCATCCATCTTCCAGGTGCCGCGACAACCGCAAACTTGCTTTAGAAAGTTGTCGATCAGTAACGATCCCTGTGGCGTGTGAGTGACCTCGGGGTGAAACTGCAAACCGTATAGTGGTTTTGATTTGTGTTTTACGGCCGCGATTGGGCAGGTATCGGTTTTCGCCAAGTCCAGAAACTGGTCCGAGATCGCATGAACTCGGTCACCGTGACTCATCCATACTTCGGATTGCGAGTCCCAACCTTGCAGCAACGGATCATGGTTCGTCACAACACAGGTCGCTCGACCGTATTCGCGAGATTGATCGCTGTCGACTTTGCCACCCATCGCTTGGCAAAGCAACTGCATGCCGTAACAGATTCCCAAAATGGGGATGCCCATTTCAAAGATTTCCGAGTCAGCCAGAGGGGCTCCGTCGGCGTAAACGCTGCTGGGCCCGCCAGACAGAATTAGCCCGCTTGGTTGATGAGCCCGAATTTGTTCGGGCGAAATATCATGCCGCACGATTTCGCAGTAAACGTTATTTTCGCGAACACGTCTAGCAATCAGTTGTGCGTATTGAGCGCCAAAATCAAGAACCAAAATTCGTTCTTTGGCGACTCCTGAGGCAACGGTACCCATGGTTGATTCCGCAGTCTTCATCTTTCGTTGCTTCCCCGATTTGTATGACGAGAAAGTCCTTTACTGACAACGAAAAAAGCCCGTCGAAACAGCCAGACGGGCAATTGCGGATTATAAAGTTTCACAGGCGTCATGACCAGCGGCCAAATTTGACCGGCCGTCTGCGTTGAAACGCCTAAATTAATGGCCAATCAACCAATCGATGGAACGCTCGTCAAATTCTGCGGTTCAATCTTCGGCATCCGTATTTTGGACGCGACTTACGAAAAAAACAAATCCAGCCAAAACTAAACTCAAACCTACTATATTTCCAAATGGCCGAAGAGTTGATTCGATGGCGTCGAGTGTCGGCTGATTTCTCCAATAAAAGTTGCGGTAGTTGTCGAAAAACCAAATAACAGGCAAGTTGATTGCAAGGAAGGCTACGAACGAGATCACGTTGGCTATGCATACTTGAACGAATGAGCTTCTAAAGATTCGCTGCGGCAGTGTTTCATTTTGACGTGCCCGCGGCGTTTTCCTACTGAAGAAGCGGAGGAAAAGCCACTCGACCAAAACAGTTATTGGTACGGCTAGTTGAATCGCGACGAACCAAGCAGAGTCTTGTAAAAATGGCGGATTTAGTTCACTGACTAAACCATTTGCTTGCGTTACACATATCGCGCCAACCGAAAACGAAATCAAGTTGGCGCACAGGCAAACGCAAAATGGACAATTGGGGAAGAACACTTTCCAAAATCGCCATTCAATCATTGTGCATAACAAAAGCGCCAATCCAAAAGGGCTGCCGTCGTCAATCATCATCACAGTGAATGGAAGCATTTTGCAATTTTGAATTCATAAGCTCGGTTAATCGACGCAACGCTACATCGAATCTTATGTGGCAAATGAAATTCATTCAAATAAAAAAACGGCGTCGCAATTTACATGCGACGCCGTGAAATTTCTTAATGAGGATCGCAGACAGTTATTTGAACGGAAAAGTGATTTCCAGGTCTCTGGGGTCTCTTAGACCGTCGCCCAGTTTTCGCAAAGCTTCGGTTTCGATTTGTCGGACTCGTTCGCGAGTCAAACCGAGTTGCTCGCCGATCTCTTTTAACGTGTGTGGTTCCAGGCCACCCAGACCGAATCGCATTTGCAAGACGGAGGCTTCGCGGGCTTCCAGATCTTTCAACATCGACATGACGCTACTCAAGACATCTGATTCTAGCATCTCGTCGTCTGGCGTTCGCATGCGGTCATCGATCACCATCTCTCCTAGCGACCAACCGGCATCGGATTGATCTGACTGAGGAGCAGCATTGTAGATTTGAATTGCTTTCTTGATGATCGGTAACTTGCGTTTCGGCAGGCCCAGTAAGCGACCGATTTCTTCTGGGGTAGGGTTGCGACCCAGTTCGTCGATCAATCTCGTTTTTGCTCGCCGCCA
Organism: uncultured Pirellulaceae bacterium; assembly: GCA_964543985.1. GTDB lineage: Bacteria > Planctomycetota > Planctomycetia > Pirellulales > Pirellulaceae > CAJQPP01. The sequence goes on from CAZJBW010000028.1 coordinate 41,384, forward strand.
CTTGCTTAGTAGTTCGACCATATACGCCGGGATGCGAATCGTTTTGGCCGAGTTGATCAGTGCTCGCTTGATCGACTGCTTGATCCAGTAACTAGCGTAGGTGCTGAAGCGTGTCCCCATCTCGGGATCGAAACCCTCGACGGCACGCATCAGGCCCAAGTTGCCTTCCTCGATCAAGTCCTGAAGACCCAAGCCTTTGCCCGTGTATCCCCGAGCGATGTTGACGACTAGCCGCAGGTTAGCACGCACCATATGGTCGCGAGCACGAACGTCGCCGCGTCCAATAGCACGGGCGAGTTCTTTTTCCTGGTCAGCGGTCAACAATGCAGTTTCATTGATTTCGCGAAGATAAGTTTCTAGGGGAGTTTGAAGAGACGTCGACTTCCTTGCCACTCTTCCACTGGTTGATCGCTTGCCTGAAACAGGAACCACTTCCGATTTCGTCGAATCAAACCTACTGTTTCCGAGGGTTGTCATTTAATAACCTTGTTCGATGCTTTTGCTGCGGTGGGTGATAACATTGCTATCGTCGACCCGTGTGTTAAACCTGAACCCTTGGCAAAAGAGGATGGGAGAAGTCGAGTGTTTCGGAATTGACGGTGGTAGTGATTGTTGGAAAGGACTCGGTAACAACCGCTCAAATTAAATCGAACGCGGATTCAGAATACTGGAATGGGGAATTTGTTGACGGACATATAGCGGTTGCATTAACATTGGTCGGTGTCAGGTCTGTAAATTTCCCAACACTTCCCCTTTTTGATTTTGCCTGAATGCCATGACCCGGAAAACAAATACTTGGATTGGATTTGCCCAAAAAACCGTGGCAATGATCGTTGCTGCAACACTTGTTTTAGCCGTTATTCCAACGGTCCTGGCTCAAGAAGATTCCAATGGACGGCAGCTTGAGGTCGGTGACCTGATCGAGTTTCAATTCTTAGGCGAAACCTATCGTTCCCGCATCACCAAGTTTACGGGCACGGGCTGGCCCTACGTCAAGTTCGAGTACAACGGGCGTACCAAAGAGAGGTTCTTTGCCGATTCTAATGTCACGTTGATCGAGGAAGGTTCGGGCAGTGCCGATTCGGCCGGCGCGGAATCGGGAATGCCAACGCAAGAGTTTCGCACATGGACAAACGATGATGGAAGATTTTCTGTCGAAGCCAAACTGGTTTCGATTGACGATGGAAAAGTCGAACTTGAAAAGAAAGATGGACTAACGATCAACGTCGATGTGAACATCTTGAGTCAGGCGGATCAGGACTATGTGGCCAGTGTCGAAACGGCGATGTCAGAACCGCCTGCCGTAAATCCGTTTGCTGGAGGTACCGTAAAAGCGGCTCCGTCCACCAGGACCGGTGGTTCTGACCGTGGCAATTCGGTTGTACAACCAGTGGACCCAGACTTTGGAAGCAACGAACTTCTTTTGCGAAACGCAGATTGGACGGTCTCGCCGGACACTCGCCCTGTGGTCCCAGGCCGTGCGAACGTCACCAACATTGCAACCTCTTTCGGCGATAAAGAGTTTCATAACAAGATTTCAACTCCATCGTTAAGTCCAGACCGTAAGACATTAGCCATCGTTACTTCCAATCCGTTCAAGGACGAATCTGAAATCGTAACGATCGATATGGAAACCGGCCAAGCCAGCCGACCAGTCGTTATTCCACAAAAGGGCGCTGGCCTGATCGCTGCCGATAACGGAATCGTTGTGACGGAGCGTGAGAGGCGCGGTTCAAGAGGTGGCGGGTTAGATTTTTGGTCGCTGGAAGGTGGCACGGCACAGCTAACGTCGTCCTGGAACGGTAGCCGATCGTTCGAACCGAAGGCTGGTCGTTTTCTGGAACCTAACCGCCTTTTAACCACTGGCAAACAGGTCGTGCTTTGGGATACCCAGAACGCCAAAGCCATTTACTCGTTAAACACCGGTCGTAACACGGTGACGGCCACAAGCCCCGGTGGTAATCAGCTGGCGATCGCGTCCAAAGATTCTGTGTACTTTGTCGATGTGAATAGTGGTCAAATGCTAGGCACGATTAATTTGCCAGTGACGTCGTTGGCATCGATGGCGTTTTCACAAGACGGGAAGTTCTTGGCAGGCATCTATTCGGCGGCCGGCGAGGTGCTGATTTGGGATCTGGAAGCTGAAGAATTGGTGAAACGTTTTGGCGTGCCCGGCGGCTCGGCTTCCCAAGTGATTTGGTGCGATAACAATCATGTGTTAGTCAACAACCGCTTACTGATTGATATCGATTTGCAGGTCGTCGTTTGGAATTATCAACTGGAAGCACGTAGCAAAATATTTACGACAGATGACGGACGATTTTGGTTCCAGTCTCGTACCAAAATGCTTCCTATCGAGTTGCCTCACCGCGATATGAGCAGTAAGACGGCTGGTCTGAATGCCGAGGATTTAGTCGTCTTTCGATCCGGCAAAGAAGTTTCGCTGGAACTCAACGGGATACCGTCCAGTGAACAGCAAAAGGTACGCGATCGCATGACCGCTCAACTGGAAAAAGTGGGAATCGAAGTCATACGCAACGCGGATCTACGTTTGGTGGCCTCGTACAAGAAACTGGAACGCGAAACCGTCGAAGTCTCGTCCATGTTTCCAGCACCCGGTCGATTTGGTCGAGGTTCCACGGAAACCATTTCCTACACGCCAACCGTGTTGTCTGCGAGGTTATTCGACGACGACCAAGTCGTATGGGCCAAGACGCAGCGATTTGGTCCAGGTCCCATTATCCATACTCGACAAGGCGAATCGACTCAGGCCACAGCAAACCGGATGTGCAAACCTAACTATTCGGTCCTTCACGGAATCTCGTTGCCTGAACAAATTAGCCAATTGCCAAATGGAAAACCGTTTGGTAGTTCCACAATTAACGAACGAGGTGTTCGCTAAGTGACTGTATGATCGGGCAATGGCCGGCGGAAGTCGAAAAAGCTGTGGTTCGTTACAAATCGAAACGAAACGTTTTGCAAAAGAATCGCCAAATTCGATTGCCAACCGTTTGATTGCCGGTGCGGATCCTGGCGTAGCCGACCGATCCGGCCGTAACCATCTGATTATCCAAATGGCCTAACGGAACTTTCACTTGGTACATCGCGCTGATCGGCGTGGATTGTTGCTCAGCCGAAGGTTTGGTCTGAATGGTGCCGCCATATTGGCTGTTCAACGCTTTGGGTACGCTTTCCATTTCAGTTGTTGAGATAACATCGATTTCCGATTCCAGCAATTGACCGTTGGGGTTTTGAGACAGCAACAATTGTACTTGGTTGCCGGTGGTTACGAATTCGATGTCGGATTGGTCGATCGCCAAAACCGCCTGCAGTGGAGAATCCTTTGCTGCGATCTCGCAAACCACAGTCCCTTCCTGTAGAAACGCTCCGCGATTGCGTTTCTCCAGAGGGTGACCATGCCACTCCTCGATCTGTCCGTCGTCTTCTGGACGAGGCGTGACGTAGGATGCCGAAATGACTCGACCGCCAATGGGTGCTCGGACATCCAGGCGTTGCACGTCTTTGCTTCGTTGATCCAGTTCGTTTTTGACGGCGTGCCAGGCGGCAAGTTGAGATTCCAAGTCGGCCTCGGCGGCATCGTCGTAATGAGATTGTTGTTTCGTCGCGTAGTATTTCACTTCAGCGACTTTCTCTTGACCTTTCAACTGAGCGATCCCTTCGAACAGCTCGGGATTGGCAAGTGTCAACAAACTTTGACCGGGTTGTACGAGTTCGGATTCCGTCACATGGATGGAATCGACGATCCCTGGTAGCTCAACGTAAACCTTTGCCGAGTTGGCTGGCTGCACGATAAAGGTGCATCGCACGTAGTGTGGTGTGGGGATGAACAAAACGGCTACCAATATCGCTGCAATGATCCCCAATGTCAGACCGAATCGAATGGGTTTCACGGTGGAAAGTCTCCCAGGAACAGAAAAGTAACGATACAGTTGTAAAAGCGGCATGCCCAACAGGCCCCACAACGCCATCATGGCGATGCCTTGCCCAATGACCTTCAAGCCGTAAGGTTCAAGCAGGTTGTACAGAAACCAAAAGATCGACAGAGTGATCACCCATCGGTAGATCACGGCCAACACGGAATAAGTCGCAAACAGAGACTGATGACTGGTTGGCATAAACGGATCGTCTGGCGGTTCGATGCCTAAAAACAACTTTGAGCTGAAGCGATGCAAAACGCTGGACGCCTTGGTTCGCAGATTTGGCACCTCGATCATGTCAGACAGAATGTAGTAGCCGTCAAACTTTAGAAGCGGGTTGGCGTTGAACAACAGGGTGGAGATGGAGCAAACAAAAACAATGTTTAGGCTCAGCATATTTATCCAGCCGGGTTCGCTAAACCACCAGATGAAAGTGCAAATGGCCGCCAGAATGAATTCGAAGTACATTCCTGCTGCCGCAATTGCTGCTCGTCGCCATTTGCTTTTTAACGTCCATGAATCGGTGACGTCACAATATAGGCAAGGCATTAGCACCAAAAACATGATGCCCATTCCATGACACTGTGCGCCGAAGCGTTTACAGGCGATCCCGTGTCCGAACTCGTGCAACACCTTGGTCGATGCCAACACGACGCCCAACCATAGCCAGTTGCTGCCTGCGAAAAATTCTTGAAACGCAGGAAGCTTTGTAGTGAACAATTCGAAGTTGGTTAGCACCAGGGCCAACGCTGCGAACACCAACATCAAACAAGCCGTCACAGCGATCGGGCTAAAGATCCAGCCAAAATAGCGGTTCAGAACCGTCAAGATTCCATCTGGATCGAAGCCGCGTAAACGTAAAGCCAGGATGTTTGTGAATTTCGCTTTTCGTTCTTGTTTACGATTGGTGTCAGATCGCTCGCGAAGCTGAGTCGCTTGGCCACTGGCGTCCGAGATCAGCAGCGAACTACGATGCAGGGATCCTATGAAGTGGAATAGTTCGCGGTTCGATATTTTTTGAGGTGCGAATGAATCACTGAAGCGTTGACGAATCTCATCGGCACTGTGCTGACCATTCATCAATTTCAGTAACGCATGCTCCTCTTCCTCGAAGCGATAAAACTTCAGAGTTAATGGGTCTTTGATGATCCAGTAGTCTCGGCCCTGCCACGTTTGACGCACATAGATCAGGTCCGGACGGACGCGGACCTTGAGTGAACGGCTGGAACTGGAAACAAGCGAATTAGCAGACATGCAGGCGACAGCCAATGAGTGCAATGGAAGGGCGTTTTCGAGCTCGCATCTATATCGAAAATCGCCCTTAAGCGTCTAGTGCATTGCTAGGATTCAAGATTCGGGTCAACAGTATCCAAACTCGCCAGACTTCGCCCTTCGGTTTTTGCAATAGGCCTGAATTCTGGCGAATCCAGTTACCCTGAGACTGAGACTAGGTCGGATACCTGCTTTAGATACCAAGCCAACCCGACGAGAGGATTCTCAAGAAACCCGCTAGCATTAAAGTGACGGTCACCACGCCTAAAAGAACACTTCCCAGCACGCTTAGTGGATTCAAAATCTCCGCGTCCTGTTTTTTGTCAATGAAGACCCATTCACGGTTCTTAAATTCATTTCTACATTCGCCCGATGACTTGGCAATCTGATCTCGATGATACTCGGCAACATGAATCATCAACGGCATGTCCCAATTGGTTTGTTCTGCGTCACGTTTTGTGTTTCGCCAAGAATCGCGGCTCAGATAGACTTTTAAGTATTGCAAAACTGGCAGACGATCTTTGGCTGCTGGTGATTCAACGTAAATCAATCGCACTTTCGTTAGCTGATTTGCATCGTCAGTGATCGTTTGTAGACAGCGTCCTGTTTCTGTGTCGAACCAAGCTTGGTGTACTTGACCGTTTTCGCCCAAACGAAAACGCAGTAGCTTAGCTTCTTTGTCTGGCTGTTCGATTGAATCGTCTGAAAACGAAAGGATCTGAATCGAATCGTCGTCCCAAAAACTCGCGTAGGAGCGGAATAGCGTCGTACAAAAATATGGCGACATCATCCATATTCCTGCTTGTTCCGATTCGTTTGGGCTTTCACGCCAACTATTATCCAAATCGAAAATGTTTCCTATTTTGCCGTTCTGCAATCGAAACTGCCGATCCTGAAAGTTGCCATAAGAATGGTTCGGTTTGACATCTGGTTCAGGGAATCGAGTGCCTTCGCCTTTTAGAATTTGGACTGGTGAAATGGAATAAATCGAGTAGTCATCGAAGACCACGCCTGACTCGTAAGCGGTCCCTTGCAGTAGTCGCAAATGATTTGCGGATTGGCTTCTGCGCTGTTGTGCGAACACTTTGAAATTTACATTGCAATAATCACGCAACAATCGTTCGGCAAGTGGCTCGTAGAAATTCTGGAAAGCCTTTGTCGCTTGTTCCTGAGTCTGTGGGTCCTGTTCCGATTCCTGGGCCCATAAAGAAACGCCAATCGAAAAACCAACGACAAGAATCGCAAATGAAAAGCTACGCCGGATGATTGAGTGGTTTGGCCAAGCAGGTGTATGAGAAAGTTTCATGAGCCTGGTATTGAAGTTAAACTGCGGAGTCGTCCAGCGACGAGTCCACTAGTTTGCGTGTGCGGTGCGAGCGAGTCAACAGATGAACGAAAAGTATCAACGCCAGCAAAGTGACTAACAAGCAGACGACGACCAGTGCCGCTACTATCAAAATGCCTTTAAGTTTGCTGGAAGCACTAATGAACTCGTCTTCGGAGAAACCGAACCGTTCGACGGAAAAGGTTTGATCATCGATGCCGTCAACGGATTTGTAATCCACAAACACCACCTGCTGAAAGAACGCCCCGGATCTATTCGTTTCAATCGACGACGGAACAGGCAATCGATCTTCAAACGGGGACGCTTCGTATTTGATTGCGACGTTATGAAAAATGGGGGATTCCGAGTCGAATTCGTAACCACGGCTGCCCAGACAAACGCCTGTCTGTGCATCGAAGTCGGCCTCGAATATCAGCTCGTCGTATCTGGATTCCAACCAGTTTGGATGAAAGAACAAGGTCTTCACAACCATTCCATCCGATTCCCGACGACGATCAGTAAATTCGAAAAAGGTGACTTCGTCGGTGGTCATGAACTGGGCGTAGTTCATAAAGAGGTCGACGTTCCAGGTTGGCAGTATGCCGTAGTGCGAGTCAACGATGTAAGCGACATTATCGTCGTCCTCGTCGTTTTTAATCGGACGCAATACTCGCCCTTGACGTTCGTTAACCACGGCAAAAGAATTTTCAGGCCGTTTGACGTGCACTATGGAAGGTATGACATTTTGACTGCGTTGTTCGTCGATTAGTTTCTTCAAACTGGCAAAGGTGCCTTCATTGTCCCACAGTGTCGGCATCGTTCGGATCAAATAAAAATCCTTAGCCACAATACCACTGCTTGGCGTGACTCGGCTGGATGTTTTCGTTTTTGAAACGTAAGCCAACGAAAACTGGATGTTGTGATACCCCTTATCCAGAGCGGGAATCAGTGGTTCGTAGAACGAGCGAAATTGCTGCTGGACCTGCTGCGAACTTTCCACCGAATTTTGCGCCTGCAGATTCCAAGTTTGGAAACTGAAGATACAGAAAAGGATGCCTAGTATTTTGCTGGACCTGGTCGAGCATCGATTGAATAGGTTTCGGTTCACAAACGTTCCTTCTTGATCACGGCAATGATTGAAGGTCCATTGTCACCATTATGTCGTGGAAGGCAAACCACGGTTGGTTCGAATGCCAAAAAGATGGTGCAGCAGAGGCGCTGGAAATCGCCTAGATGTAACGAAAAAAAACGAGCTGCTTGGCCTCAAGCAGCTCGTTCTCGTATTTTCAAATTGCTGGAAACTCGGGATTGTTAAGTGCCAGTTTGCCAGCGATGGTCGGTCGTCGACCAGGGGTTAGTTGCAGTCGCAGTCGATATCGGTGCTGACTGGGCCAACCATGTGGAAGTGATTGTGGTCGATGTACACCACTTCTCTGGTGTCTTCATCCTCGATCATGTGGTTGTAAGGCCAACCGATGATCTTACGCTCAGAGAAATACACGGTGCATTTATAGTGAGCGTGGTGCAATTGGACGGGGCCAATCAGTGGAATCACGCGAGGCGGATCCACATAGTCGGCAACACATTCGGTGACGATACGAACGTTGTTACGTTGCGTTTCGTGCAGGAATGGAAAGCCACCTTGGACAGGGCGTGCTCGTTCCAAAGCCCACCATACTTCGTCATCAGACGGCGGGTCCAATGCTCGGATCGAACCACCATTGGTGATGGGACCCAAGATGGGCACGCGAGCGTATCGCTCTTGTACGTAAGCTTTGTCTTCAAAGCTTTTGTGTTGGAAAGCTGTTACCGGAACGCAACCCGTTGAGGCAAGCGGTACCAGAACGCCAGCCAACAGGATCATTAACCACTTAAGTTTTGTTGAGGCCATATCGGAAACCTTGTGTGCGATTTACTTCTACGACCTTTATCGTGTTAAACTGTGCCGAACTTTCGGATAATTCAAATCTTTCGAGTAATTCCGCCAAAACAGATTAGCCCCTTTTTGGCAGTGCCAGCAAACTACTGATGGCAAACCCTTCAGCCAAGTCTTCGGGCGACTGGAAAGGTACTTGGACAAGAGTGAACTTCCCAGTTACGGCTGAGAATGAAACGCACGTCACGATCTTGGCAACGTTGCTAGTCTCTACAAGTCAGCGCACGAAAAAACCCCTGCAAGCATCAGTTTGCAGGGGTCGATGGTCAACTAATCAGTCTTTGATGGATTAGCGATTGTTGAAGTCCAACCACCACCAGCCGTCATCCCATTCCAGAGTAACCTTACGCCAGCCAAGTGGAACTTGTGGGTAGGGGTAGAATGGGCCGATGTATGGCCAAGCAGAAGCTGAGTACTGCTGTGGGTATGAAACGGCAGAGTAATTTGGGTGAGCAGCGTACGATGGCCACGAGTAGCCAGGTAGCGAAGCAGCGTCGCCCGCAACAGGACCGATAGGTCCTTGAGCCGCAGCGTTCAATGCCAGTGGCGTTTGCTGTGGGCTACCAATCGCGTTTTGAGTTGGAATAGCTTGCGATTGGATCGTTGGAATACGCGGCTGCGGTTGTGGGGTGAAATTCCCTTGTGGAGCGAAGTTCGGTTGTGGTACGAAGTTCGCTGCTGCCGGTTGCGGTGGCACGCTGTACTCTTGGTAAGCCGTTTGCTGAGCCAATGGCAAATTGCCTTGTGGCTGTGGTAAAGCACTAGCTTGGATAGCCTGGGCGTTGCCTTGCTGGCCCTGAATGACAATGTCATCCACGACTTGCACGACTCCCAGATGCTTGGCACGCTGAGCAGTTCGCAGGATCAAGTCTTTTTGAGACTGATCGGCTACGAAGCCTTCGTACCAGACGGTTCCATTGTCGACTCGCATGTCAACATGAAAACCTTTTAACGATCCGCGTTGCTGTTCTAGTTGCAACTTGGACATGATATGGCGAGCGATCGCTTGATCGTTGGCCATTGCGAAGTTTGGAACCAGCGTTGCCACGGCAACGACTAATCCCAGCAATAAACGTCGCATTTGTTCCCCTCCTGAGAAAACTGCGTTGACCATTCTTATCGCCTGCATCCCCGAAAGATGGGTCATGACTGAGACATAGGCGTACAATGACTTGTGTTGATCGTCTGCATCAATGAATGCGGACGTTCGGTAAGACAACAGTGCAACAATGGGAACTAGACTTTTGGCGATTGAATGCCAAACCTAGTCATCCTTAAAAAAAGAGACCCCCCAAAGCCGACCGAAGTCCAGCCAACATACTTTTCGGCCAGTAGGGTTCCGATCAGGCAGGTTTTTTTGGATTTTATCAATCTTCGCGGAAAATCGTCTTCGTACGATTATCCTAGCTTTCACTCAGTGCCAGCAGATCGGGCTGACTTTAACGACACCGGGAACTGGGCCAGCAAATTCAGCCAGGCCAGCGACTAAACGTGCTGTTCCGTTTCGTGCAAACTCATCGTGCCGCCAATCGCGACCAAAACCATCACCACGCCTTGAGTAATCCCGGCACCCGCATCAAAGGGTAGACAGATGATGGTCGAAAATCCCATTGCCAGAATGCCCAGCACCATTCCCAATTGATTAAAACGCCCCTCGCCACGCACTCGATACGCGATCATCGTCACCAATCCAAACATCTGGACTATAAAAGTGATGGTGACAATCGAACAGAATTGGCTGTCAAACATTGGATTTACGCTGTCGGGAAATTGTCAGTCTGGGTAGCGGTCGCTGGGTTAACCCCTGATTACCAAATCCAGCCGTATCGTCCAAGATGAATCACAAAACCCGTGCACACACGCGTTTGCAACAATGAGTTTTTGAATCGATGAGCCCGATGAGAATTGTGATCTTGGGAAACGGCACGGCCCAACAACCGTCCAGCGGTTGGCATACCAACGACCTGTTACGAGCGGCAGCGAACCTGCCTGGCGACTTGACCATCGACTACGTGGGGTGGAACGAACTGACCACTCGGATCGATCGAAACGGGGAATCGATCACGGACGCTAAACAGCCCTTCCAGGCAGTGCTAGTGCGAGGCATGCCAGGCGGTTCGCTTGAGCAGGTGATCTTTCGCATGAATTTGCTGGCAAGACTGCAGGCATCCGGCACCACCGTGCTGAACTCGCCACGCTCATTGGAAATCGCAATCGACAAATACTTGTCGCTTTCCATGTTGGCCGCGTCAGGCCTGCCTGTTCCGTCAACGCAGGTCTGTCAAACGGTCGAGCAATCGTTGACGGCCTTTGAAACTTTAGGCGGTGACGTCGTCGTAAAGCCAGTGTTTGGCGGAGAGGGACGAGGGCTGTTTCGAGTAACCAATCGGGAACTGGCCGTCCGTAGCTTTCGGGCTATCCTAAATTTGCAAGGCGTCGTTTACTTGCAATCGTTTGTGAAGCACGCCGGCTTCGATACTCGAGTGTTGGTCATTGGAGATAGAATCTTTGCCATGCGCCGCCACAACGATTTGGATTGGCGAACGAATGCATCGCGAGGTGCCACTTGCCAAGCGGTTCAACCTACGGCGCGGCAATTGGAACTAGCAACCAAGGCCGCCCGATCGCTCGGCACCTCAATCGCCGGCGTGGACATAATCGAGGACTCGGACGGTAACTCGTTCGTCCTGGAACTCAATGGCATCCCCGGCTGGCAGTCGCTGTCTAAAGTCTGCGATATTGATGTGGCTCAAGTGGTTTGGAAATTCGTCTTGTCAAAAACGAACACCTGAACCAAGTGGTTGCGATGAACGGCAGACGTCTAGCAAAATTGCTTAGCCAAGATGAAATGGCTTGGTGGACGAATTGGCTGATTTTTCGATGGGAATTTTTGCCCGACTAAGGCTATTTACGCGAATTTCAGAAAATCCGCAGTAAGAGTGACAGATCTTGGCACGTTTCGACATCTCTTTGGGTACGAAAGATTGAAAGGTTGGTTTTTGCCCAGCGGCGAACCAACTGTCTAAAATTTGCCCCTTAAAAAACAACCTTGTAGAATTATCCACAAGATCATCAATACAAGCACTTGCTTGGTCTCGGACGGTGACCGCTACGGTCGTTATTGCGACCTAAGCAGCACGAGACGCGAGTCAACCATGGTTGGTTCGCGTCTTGTTTTTTGCCTACAGCACTCCGCAAACATATTTCTGCTTTACCTAGTCATCCACATGCTAAATTATTACGCGGAACAAAAATAGGAAAAGAATATGCATGCTCTTTGTTTTAGCTGTGGTTGTAAGAAATCGGGCGCTCTGAAACTCTGCAACCAATGTCATTCCATCCCCAGCACTCGAGACGATCAAGTGTTGTCGCTCTGTCTGTCGTTGCAATGCGTCACAGAACAAACTTTGAATCGTTGCCGACAGTATTTTCGCAAGAAGAACAAGCCACCCAAGTTCAAAGAAAAGATCGTACGGATGGCAATCCAGTTTCTTGACGAACAGTTAGGCAACTCGAATTCTCAATCGCTTGAGTTCTCGTCGTCGATGTTTAATTTCGATGATATGCGAGAATACGATTCGCAACCTCTAACTTTGACCAAAACCATCACCGTACACGTGATTGGCAAAGGCCCCAAGCAAGAGACCTTCGACGCCAACGCCACGCTCGGCAAAACCAAAGGCACCTACCACAAAGCGCAATGGGTCGTGGGTCAAGATATTTCTGAACAGGAATACGAGAACCATAAGTGCCCGACCGGCGACATGTTCGTTTGGTATCGCTGGATCAACAATCAATGGTCCTGGACGCCAGTCTCAAGCGCGAAATTCGAACAGCTACGCCTGCTGGAATTCGGACGCTAACCAGTCCCGCCAATTTCGCGCGATCGGCGGTATTGAATCACGACTTCGTCCTCGCATCCAAATGCCGAGATGCCTTTAGTTTGATGCGCCGCAAATTCGCCATGCTTACCAAACAATCAAAAATCACTCCCAATTCGATATTTGACGTCATCAAGGCTCTTGGATTTGAACCGCCAATTCCGCATCATTGATTTGGTAAGAATCGTCGGATAACAATGGCATGAACGCGGAGCCGCCGGTCGCGCGTTTTCAAATGGAGTATCAACCGCCGCGGCCCGGTGATCGTTGCCGTTATCCCGCAGAACTGATCGTATGCACCTTGTATTTCTCCATGCCTTCCCGCTCGACCACACAATGTGGGAACAGCAACTTGGCGTCGTGCCCGGCTGCTGCCATGCTCCAGCGCTGTACAGCTACGGCAGCTGCCTAGAGAACTGGGCCAAGGGAGCGTTAAGTTCAATAGGCATAAATAGAGCGATTGCAATCGGAGCATCAATTGGCGGCTCATGCGCTATTGAAATGGCACGCCAAGCGCCAAGTCAAATCGCTGCACTCGTGCTCGTGGCCACCAAAGCTGGCCATCGCCCGGACCTTAACGCAAGAGACGACTACATCGACAAACTTCGCAAAAACGGAGTCAAAGAAATTTGGCCTACAGTATCCAGATGGGTTGGCCCCGCCACCCCACCCTGTGTCGTGGACACAATCAGAACAATTGCATTTGCACAAAGCACGGACGATTTAGCTAATGCAGTGCATGCGTTTCACAGACGAGCTGATCTAACGGACGTTATTTGTCAGTGGGAGAAGCCACTCCTAGTTGTAAGCGGTGACGCCGACCCCGTGGTAACGGAGCAAAAGGCTGCTGTGCTGGCAAGTTTGTCCGCTAATGCTAAACTTCATGTCGTATCTGGGTGCGGCCATTTTGTGAATTTGGAACGCCCTGACGAATTCAATGGCATACTCACTGACTTCGTTCAAAGCGTTGAGGCGGGCTAGCCGGATAACAATACGATGCACACG
>CAZJBW010000029.1:0-28925 GCA_964543985.1 uncultured Pirellulaceae bacterium
AAAGATCCAGGATGCGAAAGAGGTAAATCTCTGTTTAATGGCGATATTCTGGCAGTACCCCAAAAGGTTGCGTTCGTTTCTTTTTTGCGCCAACTGCAAAGCACATCAACAGCCAAAAAGCTCCGCAAACATTAGGCAATTCCAGCGAAAAACGTACTCAAAATTTAATTAACATACAAATTCCAACATTCTTTGTAAGGAATCCGACTTTGTGGCGACTAAAGACCAATTGACCCAAGTTGGAACAATCCTTATCAGGCTGGAGACATCGTTATGCCGGAAACATATTGGCATTTAAGCAAATGCACCCTTTTCAATCGTTTGCATCCGAATGACATTCGTCAGATGGAATCGACTTCTCGCATGAAGAAATTTAAGCGAGGCGAAACGGTGTACTTGCCAGCCGATAGTGCCGACGGTGTTTTGTTGGTCGTTAGCGGTCGAATCAAAATTTGTCACCTAACACCAGAAGGCAAGCAATCCATCTTGGTATTCGTCGAACCAGGCGAAATCTTTGGTGAACTTGCTCTTGTCGATCCAACCAATCGTCAAGAATACGCAGAAGCAACTGAAAACTGTCAGTTGGTTTTGATTCCTCGCGAAGAAGTACAACGCTGCATGGCTGTCCAACCGGACTTGACCATGGGTATCACCAAGCTAATCGGTGCTCGTCGACGCCGTGTTGAACGTCGCCTTAGAAACCTGTTGTTTCACTCCAACCGCGAACGTTTGATCTACTTGTTGATTGAATTGGTTGAACAGTACGGTCGACGCGCAGAAGATGGCATCGAACTAGGAATCAAGCTAAGCCACCAAGAAATGGCAAACATCATTGGTAGCACTCGCGAGACCGTCACTGTGGTCCTTGGCGAACTGCAAAAAGAGGGCATGATTCGAATCGCCCGCCGCCGAGTAAAGATTTTGGATCTAGAACAGCTTGGAAAGCAGGTAAATGCAGCGGTTAGTCTGCCAGAACCCGGACTTTTTAGCCCCGCGTCCGTAACTCGAGTTTCCGGCGCCCACTAAAGAATTCACTGGCTTCTAAGCCAACAATCACGAATAATGTTGCCGCATGGCAAGTTAGCTCACACAGCATGTGTGCGTTACTTTACCGTGGGGCTCGTTATTTGCGCGAGCCATGATTTTGTTGCGATTCGTACGGCAAAGACTGCCGATTTATGCAATGCTTTATGGGTATTAAACGATTCTCACCTTATCGTTAAGCGTTGACAAATTATGAAGAGCCATCAAGACGATTGGCGCGACTGTCATCCAAATACGATCACCAAGATGGTCGCATCGGAAGAAGTCGCTAGCCGACGACAAATGTTGAAACGAGTTTCCGTTCTTTCAGCACTCGCATTCTCTGCGATTGCTGGGACGACGTTGTGGCGAGCTAGCAGAGTTCCCACTCGAGAAGAACGTCACCGCCTTATGATCCTGCCCATCTCGTGCAACCAAGTTCTCGAAAATCTGGACGCATACCACGAGCAGGACGACATTTGCGACGCGCTAAGCCGCCGCATTGCTTGCCACCTAAAAAGTTGCGCTTCTTGCAACGAAAAGTACGAACAACAGTACGGGTAAGTGCAAATCGCTTTTTTTGCAAGCGCTCTGCATTAAGCCTGTTGTCAGTCGGCCTGCAAGCATTACATCGGCCAGTCCGCGCGAACCTTGCCTCATCTACGCCCCTCTATCAAGTCATCTAAGGCTTGCTAATTCTGTTTGAGGAGCGGGACCCATGCTCAATCTACCCCACCGCCTCGATTTTGCTACGGCTTGATCACGCGCATCGTTGTCGCCTGCGTCATTCCCAATCTCTCTGTCATTCTTCTTAGTTGCAGTGGCGTCTGTGTGCGGTCATTGGATCGAACTGAAAAAAGTTACTACCGCGCTCGGATGATTATCCAGCCCAGAATTCTTCAAGACACTTCGCACGCGTCCGCGCTGCGCCAGATACAAATGAAACCATATTCAAAACTACTTCATTCCAACGAAGTAGCTAAACGAGAACCCATTCGGAAACCGGCAACCCACGACAAATTTCGGCTCAAGCGATATCGCACATTCGCGCGAACTCTAAGCGGAGCGATCCTGCTAACGGACTCAGGTTTGCATTTGGTCCAATGCCGACCCATTCACAAACGCTTGCCAAACATTCTGGAACAAATGGCCAGCGCAGGCTGGACAACCGTCGACCATAAAAAAACTCTGCTAGGCCAATTCAGTGTCATACGTCGCGTCTCGCGAATCGATTTACAGTCGGCTCGCCGCAATCTCATTCGCTGGCAACGAGATTCAAATGCATCTCGACTTGGTACTGCCGACAACCAGGAAGCACTCGACGATTTTCAAATCCGTCTAAAATTTTTGGAACAGACGTTTCAAAACACTTCTCGAAATGAAACTAGTCGAAGCGAGTCCGATTTCATACTGGATTCGTCTCAACAAGAATGCCTACGCCATCTAGAACAATCCTCGGGATGGGCTCGTTTGACCAAAAGCTCACAATCGTTGGCACGGTTCGTTTTTTGGATGGCGGGTGAATTTGCATTTTTACGTTTCGTGAACACGATGACGCAGATCCCCAAGTGCCCCGAAAACGCCGAGTATTGGCTTGCTTTGATTCCACCACAAATTCAGTGGCTTAACAGCCTGTTACGCAGATACTGCGTTTCGAATTCCAGCCAGATTGGCTTGGAATTAGAGAACAACACTAAACACCAAAAGTTAATGGATTGGCTTCGACGACGGTACAAAAAACAAAAAGGTCGTGCCTCACTTTTGGAAAAAAGAATCGAGTACCTGAAGGGCGCAGCAACTGAAATATCGCAACAAGTTTCTATCAAAATTCCCTGCACCATCGCCACGATGGCCATCTGTGTTCGACAAGGTGAACATCTTCCGACTTGGGAAATTAACGAATTGGTCAACAAGCATCGATTCGGAACTCAAATTGCAAATCATGTTGGAACGCAGGTAGCCTTGTCGCATTCCAGCCACTACTCAAAATTTGTTGAGTTCGCCAATCGCAATCCCAGCAGTCAGAATAATCAACGTTCCGTTTTGAATTGGCTGGAATACGGGCTGTCCGATCAAGAAGTTTCGGAAGCGATCCACACAAAACTGATGGCGCATCAGAAGGTCAACTTAAAGCGTTTGTTGCGGTGTCAAAGACAGTTGTCCGAAATCGGTCATCAATCAGTGTCTACAAACTTTTCCAACTGGCTACATTGGGTTCGCAACGACAAAGAACTGGAAAACATCGAAAGGATCGTCATTTGGCTGGCCAAGATGCCCGTTCCGATTACGGCCCAGCAAACTCGCCGAATCATGGACCTGCTTCTTCAAGTACAGCGAGTAACTCGATATGGCATCCCCGGTTTTGAACCAGAGATACATCAGTGGACCAACCGCGCTAACTCGATTGCCCAGCAGTTTCCTGCGGAATCCGACTACCCAAAGGACATACGAATTTGGTTGCGCAGACTTGGTTACTTCCAAAGACTAGCAGGCACCGAAGTTAGAATTCCAAACTCGGTCCTTCGCCAATTACAACTAAATGAGAAACGCGAGCGTGAAAAAAGCATGTTGAGCCAGCTAATTGCCAACTCGCAGGCCAGCCCAGGTGCGATCGCGCGTTTTCATTATTTGCAAAAAGAATCTCACACAGACCAATCCGTTAACGCGAAAAAGCGTTTGAAGAGCGTCATCGAGGCTTGCTTGGATACGGGCCTGGATTCACTCCACCAAATCGTACTGAGGCACTCGGTCAATGCATGGCGAGAACACACAGGTCACCCACCTGACCAAGACTGGTCGGACAATCGAGTGGTCGAGGTTGCAGGGTGGGTGATGCGTATGCAACCGGTTCAACGCAAAACGTTATGCGAAATCTTGCAGGCCTACGAGTCTTATGGCCCCGCCTACAAACAAAACTTGGCATGCAACCAAACGTGGTTGCGATTCGCCAAGAATCGTAACCTTTTCAAAGTCGATAAGTGGCTACGGCCTCCACTAAAGTCGATCCAAATCGATGGTGAAACTGTGACTCTGGCGATTTCGCACAACCCTTATGACATTTTCATGATGGGAAACTGGTTTGGAACCTGTTTGTCTCAAAACGACATTAATGAGATGGCCGTGTTGGCCAACGCAGCTCATGCCAACAAGCACGTGTTATACGTACGAAACGCTAAAGGTCAAATCTTGGGTCGTTTGTTACTAGGAATCAACCAACAATACGACTTGCTGCGATACACGATTTATATCGTCAACGCCGAGCGGCTTGGCAAGCTTACTCGGGAATCGATCATTGCCGAAGTCGACAAGTACTGCGGAGCCTTCGCTGCCGAGGCTCAATTGAACTTGAGCAAAACAGGAGCTCCCGCTTCTTTGTCCGGGCACTTTTGGTACGACGACGGAGCCTGGGATTGGTCGGAACAAGCGATCGTTTCCTATATCGCACACCCAGTTTGCTCGACAACCGTTGCGCTGCCGAGCGCGCCGCCAGACGATAACGTGCAACTTGTCTCTGGGTCCATCACCTGCCAGTCGACAAACACTGGTCTCGCAAACACCTACCAAAACCATGTGCAATTCTGTGGCTAAAAATCTGGCGATTTGCCCCCTGTTCGAAGTTTTTATGCGATCAAATCGTCAACCACATGACCATGCACATCCGTTAAACGATGCCGTCGCCCCTGATACTTGTAAACCAACTTCTCATGGTTCTGCCCCATTAGGTGCATGATCGTTGCCTGCAAGTCGTGTACATGCACAGCGTCCGGACAGTATTCGTGTTTCGTTGGTTTGATGGGATCGCCTTGAGCATCCGCTAAGTTGTATCCGTATTCGTCGGTTTGGCCGTGAACGTATCCAGCCTTAGTACCGCCCCCGGCCATCCAGATCGTGAAGCAGCGAGGATGGTGATCGCGACCGTAGTTGTCGTGCGTCAGTTTTCCTTGCGAGTAGGCCGTTCTTCCGAATTCACCACCCCAAATCACCAACGTTTCGTCCAACAGGCCACGTCGCTTCAAGTCCGTAATCAATGCCGCCGAAGCTTGGTCAGTTTCTGTCGCCTGTTTGCGGATCTCCGCGGGCAAGTTCCCGTGTTGATCCCAACCTTGATGGTACAACTGCACGAACCGAACGCCTTGCTCAGACAATCTTCTAGCCAACAAACAGTTGGCAGCAAACGTTCCAGGTTTGCGAGCCTGTTGGCCATACAAATCGAACGTCTCGTCAGGTTCATCAGAAAGGTCAGTGATTTCTGGGACACTGGTTTGCATCCGATAGGCCAGTTCGTATTGTGTGATCCGAGATTCGATTTCGGGGTCTAATTCTTTTTCGAACTGCAAACGATTCAACTCGTTCAGCTTGTCCAACATTGCCCGACGCCCCGACTGACAAACCCCGTCTGGATTGGAAAGATACAGGATTGGCTCTTTTCCTGCACGCATCCGCACGGCCTGGTGGCTTGACTTCAGAAACCCACTTCCCCACAGCCGATCATAAAGCGGTTGCCCACCTTGTGACGCGCTGACCATGACAATGAAGGCAGGCAGGTTTTCATTTTCTGTGCCCATTCCATAACTGAACCAAGATCCCATCGATGGTCGCCCGGCGATTTGTGATCCGGTTTGAAAGAAAGTGACCGCCGGGTCGTGGTTGATCGCTTCGGTATACATACTGCGTACGAAACACAAATCGTCAACGATCTCGGCCGTCTTAGGCATCAACTCGCTGATCCACATCCCCGATTCGCCATGCTGTTTAAATTTGAACGCCGATCCAGCCAACAGAATCGAGGCTTGATTTGACGACATTTGAGTCAACCGTTGTTGGCCTCGAACATGATCCGGCAGTTGTTCACCATTCTTCTCGTTTAACAGAGGCTTGTAATCGAACAAATCCAAATGGGATGGCCCGCCACTTTGAAACAAGTAGATCACTCGTTTCGCTTTCGTTTTCGCAACCAGTGACGCTAATTGGTTTTCATTTTCTGCGTCTACTGACTTGGGTAGCAAGCCTGCCAATGCCAGGCCTCCTAAACCTGTCGCCGTGCGTCCGAAAAAATGGCGACGGTTGATGGAAAGCGGGTTCACGGGTCGATTGCTCATTATCTTTTCCAAATGGTAGCATCAATGTTAAAGATGGCTTGAGCGACCACGGTGATCGCAGCGACTTCAACAACGTCTTCGGGATCCGGTGCCGCCGATTCGCCCAACGAGGTCAACTTTTTGGCGTTATCGGGTTCATCGGCAAACAGAACTCGTTGCTGTTTCAACAGTTCTTCTAGCACTTTAAATTCCGGCTGGGTCGTTGTTCGACCAGCCAAACGCACAAACAGCCAATCGATGATTTCCTGGTCCGATGTCACGCTGGCATCGCCAAGCACTTTCTGAGCCATCATTCTGGCTGCCTCAACAAACTGCACATCGTTAAGCAGCACCATCGCCTGTTGGGGCGTGTTCGTCTTGGCTCGTTGAACGACGCAGACTTCGCGAGACGGAGCGTCGAAGGACATCATGTTCGGCATAGGCGTCGTCCGTTTCCACACGGTAAACAGACTACGTCGATACAAGGCCGTGCCCACACTTTGACGGTACGCGGGAGTCATCGTATTATTTTCACGCCACAAATTCTCTGGTTGATAGGGGCTAACCGCCGGGCCTTTTGAAACTGGATCCAGCAGACCACTGACGAACAATGCCGAATCACGAACCATTTCAGCCGTTAGGCGATTCGCGGGTCCACGGGCCAACCATTGATTTTCGGGATCTCGATTCCTCAATTCTTTGTCGCAACGGGAATCCTGCCGATAGGTGTTGGACAACACGATCTGTTTGCAAAGTCTCTTCACGTCCCAGTCGTGGCTAACAAAATCGCGAGCCAACCAGTCCAACAACTCGGCATACAATGGCAATTCGCTCTGGTAACCCAAGTCGTTGGGCGTCGCAATCAATCCCTGTCCGAAGAACCCTTGCCAGAACCGGTTAACCGCCACGCGTGCCGTAAGCGGATGAGAATCCTGCAGTAACCAATCCGCCAAATCATGGCGATTCAAGTTGTCTTTTTTAGCCAGCCTGGGCAGTTCTTTCGGTGTTAATGGCGTCGCGATATTTTGATCCGAGCGTTCTGCATCGTATTCGCCTCGTTGCAAGACATACGTTTTCCGTTGTTCGTCCATTTCTTGCATTACAGAAATTTCCGTCACCCCAACGGTCGCCAGCAACGATTGACGAGTCACCTGGTTAACTTGCGAGCGTCTATCTGCCTTTTCGGTTTCCAGAAAATGTTCTACCAACTGTTCATCAGTAAACGAGTTCGCCGCGAGTTCATTTTGGTCATTTAACAGAGCGGCAACTTCGATATCCGTTAGGGCGAAAGTGAAGAAAGCGACCTCGTCAACCAAACCGCCCTTAAATCCTACTCGCCGAAATTGTTCGCCGATAACGAAACCGGTCTGGTTTCCAGGGCGGAACTGAGGGTCTTTGGCTAGCCCGTCGCGAATCGGTTGCGAAACGCATTTCCCATTAACGTGAATTCGCAGATCCTTCGCGTGGCCACCGCCGCGGTTGGAAGCCACCAGATGAATCCACTCACCACTAGGAAGTGCTGTCGTCGACTGTACGGCGATCGCGTTGCCGGGCCAAAATCGAGTCATCTCCAACCGCAGCTGTCCATCAAACAGGGCTAGTCTAGTTCCAAAGGTACCGACATCCGTACCACCTTGTCGATGAAAAATGACAGCCTCGTTCAAGTCTTCTGGAATTTTGACCCACAACGAAATCGAAAAAGGCTTCCATGGCTCAAGCCATTCTCCCTGAATCGGCATTTGCAAACCGTCATCGCCGCTCAACTGTAACGCATTGCCTCGCACACCTTCAACCAACTGATTGGCGTTTGACGTGACGGCGGGCTGACCTGTATCGACGTCGTTTGCAAATTGATTTTCTGAGTTTCGCTCGTCCAAAGTCCACAAAGCGATCCGCCCATGTTTCTGACGCTCAACTGACTCGTGAACAGAAACGACACTCAAATCGATATTCAACGTTTGGTTTTCCTGGAGCCAAGCACCGAACCCTTGCCGAGTATCGCTGGTCCATTTTTCGAGTTCTTGTTCAGCAGACTCGCGATCCTTCCGAGCCTTCTCAATCGTCAAGGCCTGTTGATCATTCGGCAGCATTAACGACGGTGTTGGCGTGCGGCCCGCGTCGTGGTACATCCCCCATTCGTCAATGTTGTTGAAAAACGCAGACAGGTTGTAGTAGTCTTGCTGCGAAATTGGATCGAATTTGTGGTCGTGACACCGCGCACACTCCAAAGTCAAACCCAACATGGCTGTCCCAAAAGTGTTGACGCGATCGGCAACGTATTCCGTTCGCCATTCAAGCTCGACGCTGCCACCTTCGTTCGTCATGCGGTGCAAACGATTGAATGCCGTCGCCAATACTTGATCCGACGTTGCATTTTCCAACAGGTCACCGGCAATTTGCCACCGCAAGAAATCGTCGTAACCCAGGTTTTCATTTATTGCATTGACGACCCAATCTCGATACGGCCAATTGGTACTCAACTGATCCGATTGGTAACCATACGAATCGGCATAGCGAGCCACATCTAACCACGACACAGCCATGTGCTTGCCAAATTCTTCAGACGCCAGTAGCCGATCAACCACTTTCTCAAACGCCTCGTCCGAATCGTCACTTAGAAACGAATCGATCTGTTCTTTTGTTGGTGGAAGCCCGGTTAAGTCGTAGGTGACTCGCCGTAACCACCGCCAGCGATCTGCGGGTGGCGAGGGCGACAAACGTCTGCTTTCTAATTCTCGCAAAACATAAACGTCGATATTATTGTAGATCCACGGTCGCACCCTGCTGAATTGAGGGGTCATGATAAACCGCGGCAAAGGCTTGAATGCCCAATGCTGATCGTACTTGGCACCCGCCTTGACCCACGACTTCAATAACTCAATCTCGGCTTCCGAGACTTCCAAATGTGAACCAACCGGAGGCATTTTTTGGTCTGGGTCGTTAGACAAAATGCGTTGGATCGCTTCACTGTCGTCTAGGTTCCCCGCTAAAAAAGCGGACCTATCATAAGCCTGATCTGCGATATCCAAACGCAAACCGGAATCGTTGGATGAAGCATCCGGACCATGGCATACGAAACATCGGTCCGAGAGTATCGGTCGAATATCGCGATTAAAATTTTGCCCATGCAATGGCACAACGGTCAGTAGAGCGATGATTACCGGTGCGTATCTAAGAAAACGACAACCAACAGATGGCGACATTACAGGCTGGCTAAACACAAACAAACCTCGTCAAGGACTACAGAATCATCACAAGTGAGTTTATCATTGAAGGCTATCAACCGTTGCACGGATTTATGGAAATGGTCATGAAAAATTTGCTCGTCGCTTCATTGTTGCTGCTGAGTTGCGGAAGTTTGGATGCTCAAAAAAGCAATCAGGACCAGGTCGTCCGAATTTTCGTACTGGCTGGCCAGTCGAACATGCAAGGACACGCAGTAGTTAGCATGGACCATCCAGAACACTACAACGGTGGCCAAGGAAATTTGAATTGGGTGCTCGCCAACTCGAAAAAACCTTCCTACGCTCACTTGAAAGACGGCGACCAGTGGGCCGTGCGCGATGATGTTTTCATTCGTTACCAAACCGAGCACCAAACCAAGGTCGGCCCGTTAACCGTCGGATTCTCAGGCTATCAAGACGACGAACACTTTGGGCCCGAGCTGCAGTTTGGTTTTGCCATCGGCGATCACCATGATCAACCCGTTCTGTTGATAAAAACCGCCTGGGGCGGCAAGAGTCTAAAAACGGATTTCCGACCGCCGTCGGCAGTTACCAAACGAGGTGGCGAAGTTGGCCCCTACTATTCGCTGATGATGCAGCAAGTACAAACAGGACTGGATGCGATCAGTGACGACTTCCCGCAGCTGAAAGATGCCACGCCAGTCATCAGTGGTTTCATTTGGCAACAAGGTTGGAATGATATGGTGGACGAGGACGCTCGCAATGAATACTTCGACAACCTTAAAGACTTGATCCACGACGTTCGACAAGCATGGTCGACGCCTGAGTTACCGGTCGTAGTTGGAGAATTGGGTAATGGCGGGAAAGATGTCGATCAGTCTCTGAAACACTTTCGTGGCCAACAGTCACGCATTGATGCTCACCCGGCGTTCGTTGGAAACGTGATGTTCGCGACCACCGTCCAACATGCCCGGGACGCTGGATCTTCGCCAAATAAAACTCACTTGCACCACTGGTTTGGTAACGCCGCCAGTTATCTGGGTGTCGGTGATTCGTTAGCCAAAGCTTGGATCAAACTAGCCAATCTGCCGCGTTCGCCCCGAGTTCTGATTCTAGGCGACTCAATTTCGATGGGGTACACGCCAATCGTCAAAAAACAGATGCCGGACGCGTTTGTTGTTCGCCCTATGAATAACCATCGCGCTGGGCAAAATTGCCAAGGCACTGAATTCGGAGTCCAAAAGATTGATAGTTGGCTATCCATCGCCGGCGGAAACTGGGACGTGATCCATTTCAATTTCGGGCTACATGATTTGAAGCACGTGGACCCAGACACACGACGCAACTCAAATGATCCGAATCACCCCGAACAATCTCCGCCGGAAAAGTACGAGATTCAATTGCGACAGATCGTAGGCAAATTGAAAGCCACGGGTGCAAAACTCATTTATGCAACAACGACCCCCGTTCCCGAAGGTGGCGTGCGTCCCTTCCGCGACGTCAATGCCCCAACGGTTTACAACGAGATCGCGAAACGAATCATGGACGAGAATGACATCCAAGTTAACGATTTATTCGAGTTCGCTAATCCGCGTTTGGAACAGATCCAACGACCGATCGACGTTCACTTTAAGCCGCAAGGATCGGCCTCTTTGGGAAAAGAAGTCGTACGGCACATCAAGTTGGCGCTGGGCAAAGAATGAACTGCTCGTTCACGCTGTTGATTGAACGGCACAGCAAATCAAACGATATTGCCATAGCGGTGTACGATTTCAGTCATCGATTGTTCACGTAAGTAGTTCAACAGTTCCAGCCGTCCGTTGTTGAGCACTTGGCTACGGACAATGGGAGTGTTGCCGATTTCAGACGGAGCCATCGCTTGGACATCGTAGTCACCGATGAAGCGAATGGATCCGTTGCTCATTTTGGCCAGACGTTTTGCCAAATCCTGTTGCGATTCGATTGTCACTTTGACATCGTTAGGCAATTTATTTGACCAAGCCGCGTCGTTAGGCAGGCTGACCATTAGGTCGACCGACAACAACTGCGTAGCCAAGACAATTTTCGCAAACTCGACCAAGTCGACATTTGCATCTTCGATACGAACCAAATGCCAGTCGCGTGTTCGATAGCGAAAGTGATTGGTCTCGCCGTGCAAATCAGAAGGATCGTGTTGGATAGAAAAGTAGTCTGTCCACCACTTTGCATAGTTTGCGGCCGTCGTCTTCAACAGGTCCTGAGCGGCCGAATCGGTGACGGCGTTTCCCAGCGTTTGCAGAAGTGAGTCCAACGAGCTTGGTACAGAATGGTTGGCATTCAGTTGTCCGTCATTTTGCCAGTCGCAAAGCGAGGCCACGTAATTCGGTCCACCTGCTTTAGCGCCCGGGCCGGTCACTGAGTTTTTCCAACCGCCGAACGGTTGCCGTTGCACGATGGCACCGGTCGTCGTGCGGTTGATGTACGCGTTGCCGACCTGCACCTGGTCTCGCCAAGTCTCAATCTCTTCGGGGTCCATTGAATGCAAGCCGCCGGTCAGCCCAAACTGACTGTCGTTTTGCAATCGCAATCCTTCTTCGAAACTATCGACGGGCACAATCCCAAGTACGGGACCGAAACATTCCGTGCGGTGATACCAGCTACCCGGTTGAACGCCGATCCTAATTCCGGGGCTCCACAAGCAAGGATTGTTTTCGTCGACGGTCGGTCTCAGCAACCATTCTTCACCTGCACCTAGAGTCGTCAGGCCTTGCAGCAGTTCAGCACTTGGTTCGCGTATGACCGGCGTCACTTTGGCCGACGCGTCCCAGGCCCCACCGACGTGCAGACTTTTGGCAGCGTCGATCAACTGGTTACGAAACTTCTGAGACTCGTAAACTTCTCGTTGCACGAACGCCAAACTGGTGGCCGAACATTTTTGTCCGGCGTGCCCAAAGGCCCCTCGCACCAAATCATCGACCGCCAAATCCAGGTCTGCCGAAGCGGTGATGACCATGCTGTTTTTCCCGCTAGTCTCGGCGTACAAACGCAGGTCGGGTCGCCAGTTTTGGAACATTTGAGCCGTTTCGTAACCGCCCGTTAAGATCACAATGTCGACTCGCGGATCAGTGATCATTTTCTCGCCAAGCGAATGATCTTTCAGAGTGATGAACTGCAAGACTTCCTTCGGCACACCTGCCTGCCACAATTGACTGGCAAGTTTCCACGCGGTCAGAACCGTCTCCGACGCTGGTTTTAAGATCACCGAGTTGCCAGCCATCAATGCCGCCAAAACTCCGCCCGCCGGAATGGCGTAAGGGAAATTCCACGGCGGCGTAACCACGACAACTCCAGCCGCTTGCATCGACGTGCCTTCTAGCCAGGCGGGGTCGTCCATGATCTGAGCGTAATAGTTTGCGAAATCGATTGCCTCGCTGACCTCGACATCGCCTTCCGAAATCGCCTTGCCGGCGTCGATCAACATCGTGCCAATCGTCTCGCCACGTTGCTCGGCGAAAATAGCGGCCGCCTTACGCAGGATGTCTCCGCGACCCGACACCCCTAAGTTCTGCCAAGCGGACTGGGCATTCACAGCGGTTTCCAAAGCAGTTTCCAGTTCCGCTTCACTGGCACGCGAAAACTTGTAAGCAATTTTTCCAGGGACAGAAGGATCCGCACCGTCGCGTAAAGCATCGGTGTGAATTTCCTGGCCACCAACTTGCAGAGGAATGTTGCCGACTTCCTTCGCTTGCCACTGTTTTACTACTCCGCTGATCCAGTCACGGTTTTCTGGTAGAGCGAAATCGGTGTCGGCAACGTTTTCAAATGGTTGGTTGGCAGCTACCACTTGTGCGGTTTCGGTCAACCGATTCTGTTTGCGGTTAGGGCTGCTGGAGAGTGTCGAGTCGTGGGCCAGTTGGCAAGCCTCAAGGAACCGCTTCGATTGTTCAATCCATTCGGGCGAGCCTTCCTTTAGTGCAAACAAGGCACCTAGAAAACTGCCCGGCTGAGTGTTCTCGTCGAAACGACGTACCAGATAGGCCACTGCCGATTCAAACTCGGCGTCGTAACAAACCGGTGTGTAAATCACCAAGTCGCCGGACCGCTCGCGAATCTCTAAAGCCTGAGCGTTGGCCATGCCTTCCAGCATTTCAAATTCCGTGGAAGCTTGCACGCCACGTCGTTCGCGAATCAACAAGGCATAGGCGATATCGAACAGGTTGTGACTAGCGATTCCCAAACGGACGGCACTTGCATTTTCTGTACGACATCCAAATTCCAACATTCGCTTGTAGTTGGCGTCGCTTTCTTTTTTCGAGTAGTAGGGTGCCTGTTGCCATCCTTCGATCGACGCCTCGACTTGCTCCATTGCCAGATTCGCGCCTTTGACAATCCGAATCTTGATTCCTGCGCCGGTACGACCGTGTCGGCGTTTGGCCCATTCCGTCAGCGACTTCATCACGGCAAACGAATCGGGCAGATAGGCTTGCAGTACAATTCCCGCCCACAGGTTTTCGAATTCGGGCTCGTCCAACACCGATTGAAAAACATCGACCGTCATGTGCAGATCGCGATACTCTTCCATGTCCAGATTGACAAATTTCGGTTTGTCTTGCCCACCCTTTATGGCTGCACGATAGATCTGTCTCAATCGTTCTTTGATTTCGACCAGAGTTTTTTCATATCCGGTCAAGCTGATCTGGCTGACCACCGACGACAGCTTCACCGACACATACTCGATGTCCTTTTCAGCGAGCCGATTCAGGTAGATATCGAGACGACGATCAGCCTCTTTGTCACCCAGTACAGCTTCTCCCAGCTGGTTGAAGTTGATACGAATTTTATCGCTTTGACGCTGCGCCACGTAATGCGGGAACTGGTCCGCTTCGGCCGAGATAATGACGTGGGCTGAATCGCTACGCACTTTCTTTTTGACTAGTGGCATCACAAACCCTGGTGCCAATTTGGCGACCATATTCCCCGCCCACAACATCGTGCGATCCAGAAACCCGAAGTACTTGGGCAAACCGTATTCGGTCAGTAGGCTGGCCAGTCGGCTTGCCGAGCGTTTTGGCTTGTGCATCCTTAGCACTTGGTCGGCCATTGCGATCGTAAACTTTTTGCCCGGTTCGTCGGCCATCATTCTGGCCATTTTTGACGAGTTGGCTCGCTCCTTCGCCGTTTCATGTTCGCGCGAGGCTCGCAAAAGTTCAGCGGCCATTTGCACTGCCTTTTCTGGCAGATCAGTGATGTCGGAGGGAGTGTTGGGGGTCGTATATTTTGAAACGGATTCAGTTGACATTTTTGGTTCCCAATGCGATTTGTCTTCCAGACCATTTTGCCTGATTTGCGAGTCCATTTCTTGATGCTTTTCGTTCAATCAACACCGCGTTTCTACAAAAAACATGGTTCAAACTGCGGCGAACTCGATATTCCGACGCTTACTTTCCACGGCATGGGTGGCGACAACCAATCCCTTATGCCCAAGCATTGAATTCTGTAAATTAGTGACCAAATAAAACACCAAAAGTCTACTCTTACTTATTTAAAGCAAGCCAAAACGATGGACTCCAAAATCATCTATACCAAGACCGACGAGGCTCCTGCGTTGGCCACCTATTCTCTTTTACCAATTGTCGAGGCGTTTGCGGGCGCCTGCGACGTGCCAATTGAGACGCGTGACATTTCGCTGGCCAGCCGCATTATTGCTCGCTTTCCTGAAAACTTGACCGACGATCAAAAGATCGGAGACCACCTGGCGGAACTCGGTGACTTGGCAACACAGCCAGAAGCCAACATTATCAAACTTCCAAACATCAGTGCCTCGATCCCGCAACTGCAAGCAGCCATTGCCGAGCTACAAAAACGTGGCTACAAGTTGCCCGACTATCCTGATGAGCCGGAAACGGATGAACAAAAAAATATCAAAGCGAGATATGACAAGATTAAAGGCAGCGCCGTAAATCCGGTGCTACGAGAAGGCAACTCGGATCGCAGAGCACCCGCGGCGGTCAAGAACTACGCCAAACAAAACCCGCATTCCATGGGAGCCTGGAACAGCGATTCCAAGACTCACGTGGCCACCATGAGCGAAGGTGATTTTCGGTCGAACGAAAAATCAACCACGATCGCCAAGGCTGGCAACGTCACGATCCAGCATGTCGACGCCAACGGTAACAAAACCATCTTGAAAGATTCGGTGGCCGTTCAAGAGGGCGAAATTGTTGATGCGACTTTCATGTCCAAAAACAAATTGGTCGCATTCTTGAAGGAACAAATCGCTGACGCAAAATCCAACGGCGTGCTGTTTTCGTTGCACATGAAAGCAACGATGATGAAAATTTCCGACCCCATCATTTTTGGACACGCTGTTCGAGCGTTGTTGGGTGATGTGTTTGAGAAGCACCAACAAAGTTTGGACGATGTTGGCGTCAACCCAAACAACGGACTGGGTGACCTGCTAAACGATCTGAAAGAATTACCAGAGGCTCAACGAACTGCCGTCGAAGCCGATATCCAGGCAGTCCTGAATGCTGGACCCGATATAGCGATGGTTAATTCTGACAAAGGAATCACAAATCTACATGTACCCAGCGACGTCATCATCGACGCTTCGATGCCCGCCATGATTCGTAGCTCGGGTCAAATGTGGAACAAACAGGGCGAAACGCAAGACACGAAGGCCGTGATCCCGGACAGTAGCTATGCCGGTCTGTATTTGAAGACGATCGAATTTTGCAAGCAACACGGCGCTTTCGACCCCACGACGATGGGCACGGTTCCAAACGTTGGCTTGATGGCCCAAAAGGCTGAAGAGTACGGTTCGCACGACAAGACTTTTGAAATGGCCAATGACGGCAAGGTTCAAGTGGTCGACGGTGATGGGACCGTACTTCTGGAACACGATGTCGAAACTGGGGACATTTGGCGAATGTGCCAGGTGAAAGACGCGCCAATTCAGGATTGGGTCAAGCTGGCGGTGACGAGAGCAAAAGCCACCGGCTGGCCGGCCGTCTTCTGGTTGGACGAACAGCGAGCTCACGACGCCCAGCTAATCCAAAAGGTTAACGCTTATCTACCAAACCACGACACGGACGGTTTGCAGATCGAAATCCTGTCGGCATCAGACGCCACAGAATTTACTTTGAAAAGGATCAAAGAGGGCCAAAACACGATTTCCGTAACCGGAAACGTATTGCGTGATTACTTGACCGACCTGTTTCCAATTCTAGAGTTGGGAACGAGTGCCAAGATGCTATCCATCGTTCCCTTGATGAACGGTGGCGGGCTGTTCGAAACTGGTGCCGGCGGGTCTGCTCCGAAACACGTCCAACAATTTGAATCCGAAAACCACCTACGCTGGGACTCGCTGGGCGAATTTCTGGCGTTGGCCGTTTCCCTGGAACACTTCGGAGACGTCACGAACAACTCACGTGCGAAAGTGTTGGGAAAAACGTTGGACGAAGCGACCGAAAAACTGTTAACCAACGGCAAGTCTCCGTCGCGAAAGGTTAACGAATTGGACAACCGTGGTAGTCACTTCTACTTATCGTTGTATTGGGCTCAAGCATTGGCCGAACAATCAGAAGACGCCGATTTGGCTGCCCGCTTCGCTCCGCTGGCCAAAGGACTTGCTGAAAACGAAACCAAGATCGTCGAACAATTGAATGCCGCACAAGGCAAAACGATGGACATCGGTGGTTACTACCTACCGAAACCCGACTTGGCTTCCCAGGCCATGCGACCTAGCGAGACGTTCAATTTGTTGCTGGCCCAATTCCAATCGACGTAAATCAACTAGATGGTCTCTGATCCAAATGAACTCTGAAACCAGCAGTTAAATGGTTTTGAAAACCACCGAGATGGGAATGACGAGTCACGACTTGCCGAACAATCAACCAACAGATTTTGTCAGTAGCTTACCGCCCGAGCTGCTGCAATCTGTTTTCGATTCTTTGGGCGACATCGTCTTTTGCATCAAGGATCGAAAGGGTTGTTATCAGTCTGTAAATCAAGCGTTCGTTGATCGAGTTCAGGTGGAATCCAAAGGCGATCTAATCGGTCGTTCAGCGGCTGATTTTTTCCCTGAAGAATTGGCCCAGGTATTTCAAAGCCAGGATGAAATGGTTTTTGAATCCGGGCAACCACTGCAAGACCAGCTAGAACAAATCGTCAATCGCGATGGAAGTCTGGGCTGGTTTTTAGCCAGTAAATTTCCCATTCATGACTCAGATGGAACCGTTGTTGGTTTGATTGGAATTTCGCAAAACCTGCACACTCCCAGCGATAGCGACTTGGCTCTTTCCGATTTGCGAACGGTCATTGAACACATTCGCGGACACTTAGACCAGAGTTTGCGAGTCGACAAACTGGCGACCATGGCCTCGCTTTCTACCGAGCAATTGGATCGACGGATGAAACGAGTCTTTCGCCTGTCGACCAAGAAATACATTATGAAGTGTCGCTTGGAAAAGGCGGCAACTCTGTTGTCTTCCGCGGACGTACCGCTTTCTGAGATTGCACTTAGGTGCGGATTCAGCGACCAGAGCGCGTTTACTCGGCAATTCCGCACGGCATTTAATATTCCGCCGTTGACCTATCGAAAACGCCAAGGCTAGCTGCACTCACAATGGTTTCAACGACCAAATGTTTGTGTAGAATCCAATCTCTATATTGGATTGGACTTAGACCCATCTTGAGCAACCTCATGGCGCTACCTTCGAACCCGTTCGGCAAAAACCCTCAACACACAACAGAACCACTCGATACGATTCGTCAAAACATTGCCGAAAAGAAGGCGATTTTGCTAGACGTCCGCAGTCAAAAAGAACGTGACGCGGGCCACGTCAAAGATTCCGTCTTTATCCCGATCACAACTATCAAAGAGCTGCCCGCGGGAACAACCGAATTGCCTGAACTGCCCAAAGACCTAATTATCTATTGCCACTGAAAGGTCGGTTTTCGTGCTGCGGTCGCAGCCGAAATTCTAATACCGATGGGCTACGACATTCGAGCCATGAAGGAAAGCTTCGAGACGTTAGTAGAAAATGGCTACGAAAAGGCGTGACGAGGCCGGCTGGATTTTCAATTCGAATCCACACTCTGCACCACACTTCGCTCGATTATTTCAACTGCTGTAAATCTGGAAAAGTAGTCGATGAATCGGTCATCAATTGTTGGTCTCTGCGCCACTGAATCAAAACGTCAGCCGTTTCTGATTCATTGGCATCTGCGATCGCCTGCTGAACCGACATCACGCAATAGGCACTAGCCATGGCGTCAGCGAGTGTCGCGTTTGGCGATACGACGGTCACATGAGCGCGTCGCTGTACGCCTAGTCCCGTGGCCGGATCCAGTACGTGGCTGTATCGCACGCCGTCGATTTCAACAAACTGTTCGGTGTCTCCCGAAGTTGCCACACCACAATCGCTCAATTCGATATACCTTGGCAGTTGCCCCGAAGGTGTCGAGACTCCAACCTTCCAGCCAGTTTTTTCGGGAGGCTTCGCACCAATCGCAATGTCTCCGCCAAGGTCCACCAGAGCGGACTGCCAACCGGCGTCTTGAATTGCTTGCAGAGCCAAATCTGCAGCGTACCCTTTTCCGATCCCACCAAAATCGAAAAACAGACCACTGGGAAACTCGATGGTTTGCTTAATTCGATCTACAGTCACTCTTTGGAAACCGCAAGACAAACGCAAGTCGCTCAACACATCCGGATCGGGCAGCGTTTTTGTCTTTTTGATTTCGCGCCATTGCTTGGTCAGCGCACCCATCGTTACGTCAAAGCGACCCTCCGTTTGCTCAGAGATCTGGTTTGCACGACTTAGCAGATCCATAAACATTGGGGAAACCGCTACGGAATTACCACCAAGCTGACTCAACTTGGAGAGTTCGCTATCGGCTTGGTAGTCACTGAATACTTGATTGCACTGTTGCACTTTGGCGACCGCTGAATCGATGGCCTGTTGAGCTGCCGTCTGGTCGTCACAATAAACGACAATCTTTAGCTGGACGCCCATCTCAATCGTCTCGAAGACGAAACGCTTCAGAGTCGTTTGAGCCATTGCTGGCTGCGAAATCCAGCTGAACGTGGCAATGAAAAACAAGGGACAAGCGATGACAACCCACATGATTGCTGCGAGTCCTCTGCAAATACCTTGTTTCGAAGGGTGTTTTGCCATTCTTGGCGGTTTGTATTGGGGAAACATTTTGGCTATTCTGTTTTCGGTTGATTAATACGCTTTATTATACGAGATGGATCCATGTCAAAACAAAATCCAGACAAATTAACGACTCCTCGACGGACTTTCTTAAAAGCAGGAACCGCTGCTGTCGCTGCTGCGGGAGTCGGTGCGGCAACCCCCTCATTGTCTTTGGCCCGTTCGGCCTGGGCTGGTGGTAAGGATTCGGTCAAGGTTGGGCTAATCGGTTGCGGAGGTCGTGGTCGACAAGCAGCCATTCAGGCCCTGAACACCAACAGTGGTAACGTAACGCTGACGGCGGTCGCCGACGTTTTTGAAGGCAAATTGGATGCCGTAGAAAAAGCCGTAAAAATTCAACATAAAGATAAGTGCCAGATTGGCGAAAACAAATTTCTGGGTTTCGATGCGTTTGAGAGACTACTGGAAACCGATTGCGACTTGGTCATTTTGGCAACACCGCCTGGATTTCGGCCACTGCATTTCGAGAAAGCAGTCGAAGCCGGCAAACACGTCTTTATGGAAAAACCAGTCGCTGTAGATGCCCCAGGGGTACGACGTGTTTTGAAAGCAAACGAAAGCGCGCAGCAACAGGGACTGGTCGTCCAAGTTGGATTGCAACGTCGTCACGAACGTGCCTACATGGAAACGATTCAACGTCTACAAGACGGCGCCATCGGAAACATTAACTTGATGCGATGTTACTGGAACAGTGGTGGCGTATGGGACTTTCCTCGCGAAGCAGATGACACCGAATTGAAATACCAAATGCGCAATTGGTACTACTTCAATTGGCTGTGTGGTGATCACATTAACGAACAACACATTCACAACATCGATGTCTGCAACTGGTTGATGGATGCCTATCCGGTGAAAGCGCAAGGGCAGGGCGGTCGTCAAGTTCGAACGGGTTTGAACTTCGGTCAAATCTATGACCATCATTTCGTAGAATTCACATACGAAAACGGCGCAAAGATGTTCAGCCAATGTCGTCACACACGCGAAGCCTGGGTCCAAGTTTCCGAATTCGCTCATGGCGACAAAGGGACTTGCAATATCCGTGCTGGCAAGATTTTCAACAACGATGGCGATATGATTTGGGAGTACGGTAAAGGTGGTCGTGGTGGACACCAACAAGAACATCATGACCTGTTCGCTGAATTAGCCGATGGTCGCGCGCCAAATGAAGGTGACTACGGAGCTTTCAGTACGATGACCGCCATCCTTGGCCGCATGGCGACCTACACGGGTAAGGAACTGACCTGGGATCAAGCCATCGATTCGAAACTAAGCCTATGCGATGTCGACGCCATTAGCTCGTTTGAAGATCCCGCACCGGTTAATCCCGACGAAGAAGGACGCTATCCCATTCCGGTTCCTGGCAAAAGCTGGGACGACGTCCTGTAGTTTCCAAACGCCAGCCTTCAAGGTAGCTGGATTCGCCAGAATTTAGGTCAGTCGCGATGAGAATGGTACCGCGAGGCCAACCGAAGTCTGGCGACTCCGGCTACTGAAGATCTTGGCAATGCACTTGGTTACTTATCTAGTTCGCTAGGCTTCGTCGATTCGCGAACATTCTCGGGCAGCGAAACTTGAGGTTGGTCTTTTTCAGCACTGTACAGGATCATGATCTTTTGCCAGATCTTGCTGGACAAGCCCGTGGTCAACGATTCGACTTCATTAACGGCAGCCAGAGCGACCTCGTCATCGAAATCTCGAATGTAGACGGCCGCCAACTTGCCGGTCAGCGATAACATTTCGGTACAGTAGTCCAAATATCGTCGCAACATAAACGAATCCATCTCGGCCTTGGGCGAATGTTCCGTCGTTGTATAAGTTCGATCCATCAACACTCGTTCTGGATCTTTTGTCAATTGATGCATATCAATCACGTGTGCGATCGAACGCAGCTCGTGAATCGCTTTTAACGCTCGGTTGCGTTTAATTCGATTTTCCAAAGTGAACATAAAGAAGAATCCGGCCCCGATCACAACGACCTCGTTAAAGACGGGGTCGCCCATTTCTAAAAGGCTTTTCCAAGTCATGTCCTCTTCGGTAAATCCAGAATCCAACACAAAAGGCAAGATCACGCACAACACGAATGTTGTCACGATTAGACCCCACACCACGATTTTGGTCCAAATGATCGGGCGTGAAATCGCAGCGCTTCGTTCTTTGGTGTGATCAGAGATCTCATCCAAATGTCTACAAACTCGCAACAAGCCTGAATCGGGAAAGCGTTCCTCAATTCGCTCCACCAGTTTTGTAATTGTCTTGGACACCTTATCCGCGTCCAGAAACTGCACTGACATATTCGTTTATGCCCTCAAAGATGGGTAGATTGATGGGTTGCAGCAATCCGCAATATGCATAGGTTTCGCGATGCTATCAACCCCGACCTCGATGACCAGGCAGAACTGGCAACCCTGGCGATTCTTCCATTCGGTTGCCGAGAATCTTAAACTAAGCGGACGATGATTTCGGTCGAAGATTAGCCTCTTACTGTTTTGAGTTAGGAATATTGTGTTGACCCATCAACAGATCATTCGCAAGTTTGCAGAATATCTTGATGCTGAAGTTCCAGAAACACTCGATTCAAATCAAGAAATCATCGGCCAACTTTTGGAAATTCGAAACGATTTCTGTTCTCAAGCCAGCCTACATGTTGGCTACCCACAATCTTTCGGCCATCAAGATAGCGGCAAGAAATATTTGTTTTGGGCTCCCACCGGATGGCCAACCGGTCGCATCAAACACATCGCAAGTTCACGATTGGGCAGTAAACTGTTTGATCAACCGTGTTTTGGTCAGGCATTACGAACCAGCATTTTGAGCGCAGATTCGGACAACATATTTGTCACTGGTCAAAAAACAACACTCGCCAAACCAGTCGCTCGCGCTTGCAAACTGTTTGCGGTCGGCAATTTACAGTTCCGTCCACTTCCCAAAAAATTGGACGGAGATTGGATTCATTCGAGTATCGAGCTACTTGGCACCGATTCGAACGAAAATCTTGCGACGGTCATTTATTATTCTGGGGAAACCAGTGATGCGGATGAGATTTGTTTTTCCGTGGCCAATGAAGTTCGCGTCTTGCATCAGAGAAAAGGTGGGCAAATCGACCGGCTAGTTGAAAGGTTCGGCAACGAATCAGGTCCCACGATCATTCGGCTAGTCCAACCGGAAGATCGAGTGCCGCCTTCGATCGACAATCCTCATGTCAGCGATTGGTTCCTTTGTTCGGGTGATGGGACGACGAAAATTCAACCGATGGATTCGGCACAAGGTGGTACGATTACGATCGACCAGGTCCCCGCAGGATTCCTTAGCCATTGGACTCGTGGGACTCGCCAACCTTGGCCTGACGAGTCGCCACAAAACCAGTGGGATCGATTATTGTTGACAGATTCAGCGGCCAACGGACCATTGGCAACCCTGTGTCGCATCCTGTCGCAACGACGAATCTTGAGTAGCGGTCACATTATTACTCGCAAGCAGCGAGTGGTCTGCTTCACCGAAGTGCCTTTAGCGGACTTTCCCAACCGAAAAATATTTCGCCACCATCTCGCGCGTTGGGATTTCGAGCGTTATGGGATTGCCATCGCTCGTTCGGCCATCGAACGATTGGGGGGACGCCAAGTCGAATACGTGGACGATACGGTTGGGAACGCCGACGCCGACCCATTTAAGGTCGCTTGTCGCCCAGATAGTCCGATCGATTGGCGGAGCGAACAGGAATGGAGAATTCCGGGTGATGTGGACCTTTGTAAGTTAACAAGTAGCGAAGCCGTCGTGTTTGTTGGCGACCAGAGTGACGTTCCAATCGTCGCTGCGTTGTCAAAATGGCCCATCGTGGTGCTGCCACCCATGCCAAAACCGCAAAAACCAACCATCGCTTCAGAAACCACAGATTGAGCGTTAGCACGTCTGGACCGAATTGCCGTTAAGCGACCATAATCAAGCGTTGGAAAGAAATCTCGTCCGATCAAAAAATCGCTGGTAGTAAGGATAACTATTTCGATGTCGACCGATACATTAACTCAACGCGCCTTCAACTTCTCGGCTGGCCCGGCAGTTCTACCCGTCAGTGTGTTGGAGACCATTCGCGACGAAATGATGTGCTTGCCAGGCGTTGGCAGCAGCATTTTGGAGATTAGCCATCGCAGTGCCGATTTTGGGCGGATCTTACAGGACGCCAAAGATCGTTTTCGAAACGTGTTCAGTGTCCCAGAAACCCATGACATCCTGTTTTTGCAGGGAGGGTCTTGTCTGCAAAACGCCATGATTCCAGCCAACTTGATGACCGACAAGAACCAAACCGGTGACTATTTGGTCACGGGAGCTTGGGGAAAAAAGAGTGCTGCGGAGGTTCATCGATTTGGCAACCTGAACATCGCCTGGGACGGAGCGGCAAATAAGTACAACCAGATCCCCAATTCGACAGACATTAAATTAACTGATAACGCCGCCTACCTGCACTTCACATCAAACGAGACGATTCATGGTGTGCAGTTTCCAAACGAGCCCGATTCCAATGGAGCACCACTGGTCGCAGACATGTCGTCGGACATCATGTGCCGACCAATCGACGTCTCGAAGTACGGGCTCATTTACGCTTGTGCCCAAAAGAATTCTGGCGTAGCCGGCGTCACCGTCATTGTCATGCGAAAGGACCTGTTGGAACGTAGTTCCGATCGCTTGCCCTTGTACTTGAATTACGCCGAACATGCGGCAGCCGACTCGATGAAAAACACACCGCCTACTTTTGCAATCTACGTGATGGGCTTAGTGTGCAAATGGTTGCAGGAAGAAATTGGCGGCTTGGAAAAAATGAAAGCTTTGAACGAGCAAAAATCAAACTTACTTTACGACATCGTGGATGACGGTGAATTCTATTCCGGTCACGCCGCAGTGGCAGATCGGTCGATCATGAACGTAGTGTTCACAACACCGTCTGCGGAACTCGACCAAAAGTTCATTGCTCAAGCAGCTGACAACAATATGACAACCTTAAAAGGGCATCGCAGTCTGGGCGGTATCCGCGCCTCCATCTACAACGCCATGCCCGTGGAAGGTGTTCAGTGCTTGGCTCAATTCATGAAAGACTTCGCAGCAGCCAACGGCTAAGCCAGACGAAACCACACTACAGAATTCCTCGCTATTCATCCTTTAACGAACAACAAACGAACTGTTATTAAATCGATCATGTCTATCTCAAGCACCGTCGCAGCCGCTCCTGAAAATCAATCGCAAACCATTCGCATCATTGTGCTAGACAACATCGCTGATGAAGGTTTGGAGATGTTGAAATCGGCCGAAAATGTGGAATTCGAAGTACAAACAGGTTTGGCCGGCGAAGAATTGCGACAGGCGTTGCAAGGATTTCACGGAGCGGTTTGTCGCAGTGGCGTAACGATCACCGCCGAAGCATTGGAAGGCAACACCTCGTTACGCGGGATCGCTCGGGCAGGCGTGGGAACGGATAACATTGATAAGGTCGCTGCGACACGCTTGGGTATCGTCGTGATGAATACGCCGGCTGGCAATACGATCAGTACGGCCGAGCACACGATGGCATTGATACTGGGTTTGTCGCGAAATGTAGCGCCCGCGCACGCCTCGCTTGTCGACGGTCGCTGGGATCGCAAACTTTTCAAGGGTCGTCAGCTTCAGGGAAAAGTTTTAGGCGTCATTGGTCTGGGACGCATCGGCCAAGAGGTCGCTAAGCGAGCGGCCGTCTTTGGAATGAAGGTCGTTGGCTACGACCCGTTTTTGTCAGCAGCACAAATCGAATCCCTGGGCATCAAGCCTTCGGCGACGGTCGCCGACCTGATCCCAGAAATCGATTACTTGACCGTACACACTCCATTGACGCCCGAAACCAAAGGCCTGATCAGCACCCAGCAGATCGCCGCCATGAAAAAGGGAGCTCGCTTGGTTAACTGTGCCCGAGGTGGAATTTACGACGAGCTGGCTTTGGTTGAAGGTTTGAAATCCGGCCAACTCGGCGGCGTCGCCTTGGATGTTTACGCCAATGAACCATGCACCGACAGCCCGTTGTTCCAGATGGAAAACGTCCTGTGTACCCCTCACTTGGGGGCCAGCACGGTTGAAGCTCAGATTCAAGTCGCCACCGAAGCGGTCGACTTGCTAATCGGCTACTTGAAAAAAGGCGAAATCAAAAGTGCCGTGAATACGGCGGCCGTTGACCCGAAGACTCTGGCCGACCTGCGTGGATACTTGGACGCCGCTAACCGTCTGGGCATCCTGCTGTCAGGCTGGCACGACGGAGGTGTTGATGCCATCGAACTGGAATACTTTGGCGAACTTTCAAATCAAGACCACCGCATTCTGACATCAGCATTCTGTGCTGGCTTGTTGGGGCAGGCGCTGCCCAACGTCAACTTCATCAACGCTCAAGCCGTTGCCAACGAACGCGGAATTACGATCACAACACAAACATACGAAAAACACGAGTCCTTGAACGGTTTAATTCGGGCCAGTGTCAGCGGCGACGGACACACTCACACGGCCTCGGTAACCGTGCTTGGCAAAGACATGCCGCGCTTGATCGGCGTCGGCGACTACCGAACGGACGCCTACATCGACGGAATCGTCCTGCTGATGGAAACTCGAGATGTCCCCGGCGTGATCGGTTACGTTGGCGAAATTTTGGGCAAAGAAGCTGTGAACATCACGCAACTGGCCGTTGGTCGGGTCGACACAAATGGCGGGCACGCGATCGGAGTCCTTAATCTGGATAGCCCGGCTTCCGAGGAAGCTTTAGGTAAGGTTGTCGAGTTCGAAGGCATTGATTCTGTGAAAATGATCGAGTTGCCCAAGGCAGGGCAACTGCCCGAGTGGCTATCTTAGGCCTCGGCTCAGCTGAAGATTCGCGGATGCGCGCCAGAGAGTTGCGTCCGCGACCAAAACATGGTTTAGATGCCCCTCTCGCTTGCCTGAGGAGGTCGTAAGCCGTCAAATGGCCAGGAGTTTCTGTTTCTTATCTATTGATCGATCAATCTTTCTGTAGCAAAAGGAACTCGTCGCCTGGCCCCCTTCGCCAAAAGAGGACCTTTGCTGACCCACACAGTCCAGCAGGCACAACCGCCAAGATCTCTTTTCGATCGTTGGTCGATCGCAGGAATAGCCAGGACGCTATCAACACACCGCAAGCAGTGGTTTCTTTAACGTTGCATGTATTTCTCTTGTGATATTTTGGCGATTTGACTAATCCTCGCCATCAACTTAGCAACCGCATGATCGGCACACGAACTTTTTTGTGAACCGTGTCATCGCGGGCTCCGTACCACGACCTCTGGAATACACAGGGATTAGTGGCCAATGATCGAAATGGAATTTACTTCATGAACTATCGCATTCACGTTGTTTCGACGCTCTTAGTCAGCGGATTACTGATTTTGAGTCTCGGCTGTTCGGTCGATCCGACAAATTCAGCCGGAGCTGGAAATTTGTTCCATCAAGTCCGATACCAGGACCCTGGATATCAAGATCCTGCGGCGTTAAGCGGCAGTGGCAATCGGAATGCTGGTAGCGATTCAAGAAATTCTTACCCCGGTATTAGAACGCGTCCCAGTGTGCCGCAGGTACA
The DNA here is from genome assembly GCA_964543985.1 of uncultured Pirellulaceae bacterium. Lineage (GTDB taxonomy): Bacteria > Planctomycetota > Planctomycetia > Pirellulales > Pirellulaceae > CAJQPP01. The sequence continues at coordinate 27,077 of CAZJBW010000029.1, forward strand.
ATCGCCAATCGTCGGTAACGCCGGAAACGCTGAAGCGGTGGTCAATCAAGCACAGGTCGTCAAAAATGTGTTGATCACCGGCAATCAAACCATCTCTACTCATGAAATTCTAAAACGCATTCGAACTCGGCCTGGTCGTTATTTTGACCCCGACTTGTTGCAACAAGACGTCAATGATCTGTGGAAAGACAAGCACATTCGGCGAGTTAACGGGCCCTACTTAGACCAACAACCAGACGGCATTCTGATCACCATCGATGTCTCGGAACGTCCTTACATTAACGAAGTGCGGTACGTTGGCAATCGAGGGATAACGGATCGAGAAATTGCTACCGAATCAGGATTGGCCAACGGTCAACCTTTAGATTTGCACGAAGTCAAACTAGCTAAAAACCGAATTGAAGACCTGTATGTCGAGAAGGGTTACCCCAGGACGCAGGTTACCATCGCCGAAGGTACCGACCCGAACGACCGTAACGTGGTTTTCGTGATCCACGAAGATGTGTTGCAGCGAGTTCGCCGAGTGTCGTTCGAGGGCAATTTGGTCGCCAGCGACGGACGGCTTAAGAGTTTTATCGAAATGAAGCCCGGCATCCTGTACTACATTGGCGGCAACGTCAATCGACGCGAATTGGAACAGGACAAATTACGCCTTGAGTCTTACTATCGTCGGCTGGGTTATTTTAACGCCCGGATCGGTCGGGAACTGACAGAAAGTGCCTCGGGCAAGTGGTTGGACATTCGCTACATCATTAATGAAGGGCCGCGTTACAAAGTGCGAACGGTGTCTTTCATCGGCAACGAAAAATTCAAGACATCGGAACTGGATTCAATCATCAAGCTGAAACCAACCAACGAAGTTAGCCCTGAATTCAACGTTGTGAAAATGAACGATGACGTTGGAAGACTGGAAGATCTATACGGCAGCCGCGGATACGTAAATTCACGAGTACAGGCCGAACCAAGATTCCTGGAGACTCCCGGTTTAATCGACTTGGTCTACAACATCTCCGAGGGCGAACAATATCGGGTTGGAGAAATCAACATTATCATTGATGGTGAATACGGAGTAACACAACGACAGGTCATCCTTAACCGTTTGGGTTTGCGGCCAGGTGACTTGATGGATACCCGCAAAATTGAAGAGGCCGAACGTCGCATAGGCGCTTCGCAACTGTTTGCCACAGGCTCACCCGATTCACCAGGTGCACCGCCTAGAGTGGCGGTGAGAATACCGGATGGCCAACAATCCGAAGGCTCGTCCCGACGCCAAGCTAGAGGCTCCTCCCAACGCCAATCTGAAGGCTCGTCACAACGCCGCTAAGATTCAACAGACGAACATCCTCAAAAGAACTACGCAACGAAAAACAAACCATCATGGATTCGAACGGTTTGCAAAACTACATCTCACAACTCATGCCCTTGACGATTTTGTTGGTGGTCGCCAGCTTAGGCTGCTCCAGCACGACGCCAAAGTGGATCGAGCAACCTTGGACGCCCATCCATTCGACGCAAGAAGAAGCTCCGGAAGGATCTGGATCATTCAAGGCCCAAAGTGCACCAACGGTTCCCATTACCGAAAAAGCACCTGATGCAAATGCTGTAGCAGTTTCCGACAAGCAGGAACAGCAAGTACGGAATGAGCCAGCGGACAACAAAGATGTGCCTCGCGGGTTGTTGGCGTCGTCGTTCACTCAAAAACCAGACCAGCAGTTCCAACTGTCAAATCACGAACAATTAGTCGTACGTACACAAGACGCCGGTTACCAGTCAGGTAGTTGGGTTCCCCCACAAGGTGGGTTTGCTCCTCAACAAGGTGCCGTTTCATACGCGCCACAACAAGGATCGG
>CAZJBW010000029.1:29025-44911 GCA_964543985.1 uncultured Pirellulaceae bacterium
GGTGGGTTTGCTCCTCAACAAGGTGCCGTTTCATACGCGCCACAACAAGGATCGGGGACCAGGCTACAAGGCCAGCAACAAGTCCTTTCACCACCTATCGCTCAGCAAGCTCCAGGGCAGGTTTACAATCCGAATGCGTTCAATCAAGGAACGCTGCAGGCCAACCCACCACAACAGATCATTCTGCCGAGTCCAGCCCCGTTGCCACGCGAACAGGTTGGCGATCCGAACGAATTCCAATCATTTTTTGATCCTGTTGCCCCAGTGGGCAACAACAACGTGCCGCCAAACTTCGCGAATCTGGATGTCCAGGTTAGCGAAACTCAAACAGGCCGCGTGACGTTCGGTGCCGCTGTTAACTCAAACAGTGGTGTCGTCGGGCAGATCATTATCGACGAAAGAAACTTTGACATTTTGGGTTTTCCAAGAAGCTTTAGTGAGATCCAGGATGGCACAGCGTTCCGTGGACGAGGGCAGGGCTTTCGATTGGAACTGGTGCCAGGCAACGAAGTCCAACGTTACCTAGTCAACTTTACCGAACCCTACTTATTCAATTCTCAAATTAGTTTTTCCGCGAGCGGTTACTTTTTTGATCGCCAGTTTTTTGACTGGGACGAACAAAGACTGGGCGGACGATTCAACTTTGGTTATCGTTTGACACCGGACCTGTCGATTAGTGCTGGTTTGCGTTTAGAGAACGTCAACATTCGCGATCCACGTGTCGCAACCTCGCCTAGTTTGAACGCGGTTCTAGGCGACAGTTCGTTGTTCCTGGCTCAATTCAGTCTGATCAATGACACTCGCGACCATCCGTTCCTGGCGACCCAAGGATCCTACTTGGAGCTTTCCTACTTTCAAGGCTTCGGAGACTTCGACTATCCTCGCGGCGAATTGGATTACCGTCGCTACTTCCTGTTGCGAGAACGACCCGACCAGTCCGGCCGTCATACGCTTGTCGTTGGTACCAAACTAGGCGTGTCAGGCACCTCTACACCAATCTATGAAAACTTTTTCGTCGGTGGCTTTGCGACATTGCGTGGATTCGAATTCCGCAACGCTTCACCAGTGGAAGGTGATGTACGAGTCGGCGGTCGCTTTCAATGGCTAAACACGGTCGAGTACACCTTCCCAATCACGGCCGACGACATGTTCAAAGGTGTCGTGTTCTGTGACTTCGGTACGGTGGAAGAAAACATCGAATTCAACAGCGATAATTTTCGCGTCGCACCTGGGTTTGGATTCCGAGTTCACATGCCCTTCGGCGGTTCCGGTGGAGCTCCATTGGCATTCGACTTCGCGTTTCCAGTCGAACAAGCCGACACGGATGAAACTCAAACATTCAGTTTTTACACCAGCGTTATCCGTTAGATATGCGTGACGGTATTGGTATCACTGATAACCTTTTGCCTGAATCGTAAACAGATGGGCATATTGACCATTTTGATTCATCAGCTCCTCGTGAGACCCTCGTTCGATCACTCGACCTTTGGCTAGGACAACGATTTGGTCGGCCATGCGGACGGTCGAGAATCGATGGGAAATCAAAATCGCCATTTGCTTCTGAGTCACCTGTCGAAAGTGGTCAAAGATATGCGCTTCGGCCTCGGCATCCATGGCCGAGGTTGGTTCGTCAAGCACCAGGATATCGGCCTGCTTTCGCATAAACGCCCGAGACAAAGCAATCTTTTGCCACTGACCACCTGACAGCTCGCGACCATCTTTGAACCAACGGCCCAGCTGCGTGTCGTAAGACTTGTCCATCTCATTGATAAATGGATGCGCCATCCCTTTTTCGGCGGCCGCTTGTTGTTGATCTCGGGCATCGAAATTAGCCACGTCGCCGACGCCGATGTTCTCGCCGACTTGCAGTTGGTACCGCACAAAGTCCTGAAAAATCACTCCGATCCGCTCGCGTAAGGCGTCCAGTTGCCATTCGTTCAGGTCTCTGCCATCCAGCAGAATTCGACCAGATGTGGGGCGGTACAAGCGAGTCAACAATTTGATCAACGTTGTCTTTCCCGAGCCGTTTTCTCCGACCAGAGCCAGTTTTTGCCCGGGCCTAAGGTGCAGATTGATCTGATCTAAGGCAGGGATTTTCGGTTTCTGAGGGTTCGTTTTCTGAGCAGGGTCGGGGTATGAAAACGACACATTTTCAAATCGGACTCCATCACCCGGATTCGGACCCGAGACCGCGCTGCCGTCTTCCGTTTCGATCCGCTCTTCCAGAAACTCATACAAGTTGGAAAGGTAAAGATTGTCTTCATACATCTTGCCAATGGCAGTCAGGCTGGCCGCAATCGAGGACTGGCCTTGCTTGAAGATCAACAAATACATTGTCATTCCGCCCAAGGTAATCCACCCCATCGCGGCCGACCAACCGATCCAACCGTAAGCCGCGTAGAAGGCAACACTACTGAGCACGCCCAACAGGAATCCCCACAAGCCGCGTTTTAAGGTTAGCGCCTTGTCTTCTGCATAAAGCTTCTCAAAGATCTCACGATACCGACTCAAGAACAAATCGCCCGTACCAAACAATTTCACTTCTTTGACATAGTCCTCGCGCGCCAACAACCACTCCAGGTAGTTTCGCTTGCGCGTCTCGGGCACTTGCCAACGGAAGAGCCTAAAAGCGGCGCCCGAGAAATAAGTCTCTACAAAAAAGGCAGGCAAGGCTGCGACGACCAAGCCCGCGACAGCCAACCAGGAAAACTGGACCAACAACCAACCATAGGTCAACAGAGTGATGCCGTTTTGGACGAGGCCAAACGTGCGTGTCACCAAACTAAGTGGTCGCGATGAAGCCTCGCGACGAGCCCGCGTCATCTTGTCGTAAAATTCGGAATCTTCAAAGTGAGATAGCTCCAAAGTTTGAGCCTTCTCAAGAATCATCACGTTGACTCGTTGGCCCAACAACGCTCGCAACAATGAGTTGGCGATCATCAAGCCTCGCTGTGCAGCGGCCATCAAGATGATCAACGCGGCTTCCAAACCAATCCATTGAAGAACGATCCAACGATCGGCAGCAGCGTCTGTCTGGACGGCCAGCACGACGGCATCAACAATCAGTTTTCCAACGTAGGCAATGGCTCCTGGCATGACTCCGGCAAAAATGGTCAAAGCTGCAATTAAAATCGTCAGACGCTTGTCGGTGGTCCAAACCAAGGTCAGGGCTTCTTTGCTATAGCGAAAGACGCCGAAGAATCGGCCAATCAATGAAGTGTTGTCAGTCCAAGTCGGGGCGGAGGGAGGCATCTAATGCTCGAATGAAAAAAGTGGGCCAGTGGTGCAAGTATCTGACAGGATTTCCCTGATGAACAGATGTAGACTGAAAGTTGTTAGAAGATGGCGTGAAGTCGCCCGGAATCAACTCTGGATAGTTCAGAAACTGATTCTTTTTTTGCAACCATCTTCTTGTTCAAACGTTGTGTGTACTACAATATGTTTTTCGAACTAGCGAATAGCGAGCAATGCCCAACCGAATCTTGGCCATCGGAGACGTTCACGGTTGTCACACAGCCCTTACGACTCTACTGAATTCCGTCGACCTGGCCTCTTCTGACACGCTCGTTTTCCTCGGCGACTTGGTAGACCGTGGCCCAGCGTCGCGGCAAGTGTTGGATTGCGTGATCGAACTGAAAAAACATCACAAAGTCGTTTCCATTTTGGGCAACCACGACGAGATGATGCAGTGCGTGTTAGCGGGCCGAGGACCGATGGATCTGTGGAAGCAAGCAGGCGGAGACTCCACCCTGGCTTCATTCGACAATTCTCTGGAGAACGTTACCAGCGAACACATCCGCCATTTAGTCACCTCAGTTCCGTATTGGGAAACGGACACCGAAATTTTTACGCACGCTTCCTTGGAATCCGATGTTTCGATGCACAACCAAACGAGCGACTACTTGCGTTGGAAACATATCGGCGGCAGCGAACTCCCTCACGTTTCTGGAAAGCGAGTGATTTGCGGACACACGGCTCAGGACGATGGTTACCCACTCGTGTTTGACGGTTGGGTTTGCATCGCTACCTACCCTCACGGTGGCCAGTGGCTAACTTGCCTGGACGTGGCAACGGATCAAGTCGTGCAAGCGAACCAACAAGGCGAGACGCGTGAATATCCATTGTCCAAACTGCAATGATCGCTCGTTCAAGAAGCCTTGTAGATCGACAACCACAAGACGCCTTGCCAAGCGTCGTCGTCCAATTTGATGGGTACGAGAATTGAACCATTGGTTGGAATCAATTGAGGCAAGCCGTACTCAAAATCAACACCGTCCGGCACGGTTTTCAGTGCGATCGCTACACCATGTTGTTGTGACTGCAACCTAATCTTTGCTAAGACATCAGGCAGAGCAATGCCAAAGCGATCACTAAACAACGCAGTATCTCTAGCCAAAGCCATATCCACGCCGGACTGCATACGGATTGTTTCCATACGCTTACGATCCGCTTTGCTGAAATCGATCAAGAAAAAGGACTCGATATCAGTCAAGATTATCGAATTTTGCTCGACACCAATCGTATCTAAGAAAGACCCGGGCAGTAGGATTGCAGTGACGTTGTACTGTTCAACTTGCTTGCACTCGCCATCCCAGTCCACCAAACCGCCGAACGCCGCGACTGTCAACACAATCAGCTGGCGGACAAATGCTTTGCGGCACCGGTCCAGCAGAGTCCAAAAATCACTAGACATATCTAGTTACCAATTCTTTATGCGGCTTTCTTGCGATCGCTACTGAAGCGGTTCAGCTGAGGCCACAGCAGTTTCGCGTTGTCTGCGAAGTAACGACTGCGGAAGTAAAATTTGTTGAAGCATTTAGCATGCAAGTCAGCAACCTGCTCGGAAGTTAAATTTTTGTACTTCATCACTGGTTGGTAAACACTGTATTTTGAGTAGTCGAAATCAGCGACCTGGTCTTCCACCAAGTCGTAGAACTGAGTCCCAGGGTAGGGGGTTACAATGTTGAAATTGGCATACGTCGGATTGACTCGACGAGCGTAATCCATGACGCCCATGATGGATTCTTCGGTGTCTTCTGGGAAACCGACCATAAAGCCAGCCACGGTGCGAATACCCATTTCGCGGCATCGGCTAACGAATTCACGTTGCTTGTCGTCGCTAATCGGTTGCCGACTGTATTTGCGTAACGTCTCTTCGCTGGGCGTTTCGATACCAACGGTAATGGCCGTCAATCCAACATCTCGCAAGGCTTGAAGCGTTTCAATCTTCATCAGGTCGATCCGTGTTTCGATCGAAAACTGAATCGGTTTATCAAGCTTCCCGATTCCTTCGGCCAGTTCGAGTGCCTTTTTGCGGTTCAATCCAAACAATGGATCACGGAACTTGAAAGACTCGAAGCCGTAACGCTTCTGACCCCAACGGATCTCTTCCAGAACGGATTCAGGCGAGCGAAAACGAGTCTTACTCTCGATCATGATGTACGGGCAATAGTTGCACTTGAATGTGCAGCCACGACTTTGCTGAATCAATGCCGTTGGAAAACGCCAAAAATCGTATTTGATTTTGAAATTCTTCCACTGAAACAAAGACCAATCGGGGAAAGGCAAATCGTCCAAGTCCTGCACCGATCCAACGTCAACAATCTGGTCTGGCGAATCAGCGACTTCGTCCCAACGGTACAGCAACTGTTCGGGCTCGCCCTTTATGACCTTAGCCCCCAGCTCAGTAAACAACTCAGGTAGCGCATAAGCAACTGAACCACAAACATAAACTTTCGTTTCTGGGTACTTTCGCAGCACCTGACTGATCGCCCGACGCTCAATCTCCAGCGTTACCAATGAAGGGTTGAACAAGTACACGTCGGCTCGTACCAAACGGTCTTCAAGATAGACGACTCGGTGGCCCAACTTGTTGCAGACGGCGCCCAAATAGGCGAAGTTCATCGCCACCGGTCGATTGTCTCGTAAGTACATGTGCCGAACCAACTTGCCTTTTAGGCCTCCGCCCCCAGGATGCATTCCAACACCCATCCCGCCTGCGAAATCTTTTTGGGCATCGTTGCGACGAGTATCCCACATGGCAATCTTTAACATGGCAATTCCATTTTCCACTACGTGAACGTCTGTTTTTGAAATTTGTTTAATTAGTCTTTAGTAGCCGTTAGGCGGCGCGACGACATTCGCCTGTCGAGCCCACATCGGCGCTGATACTAGGTCGGTTTAGCCATTCGATCTGACCGTCCCGATAGATTCGATAGTGATTTTCTCGCCAAACGATGTCATCTTTGTTCAATGCCGATACCATCACCATCCAATTGAAGGAGGCGACAAGTGGCGTTGCAAAAATGTCAAACCATGCGGCCACTCGATTCGCAGCGTAGACTTCAGGATTACTACGACGAAACGTATCCTGTCTAAGCCAACCTTTGGCGACAGAACATACAAAGGTCACACCAAGCGTGGCGACTGCTAGTGTGCCCCAAAAGGTTCCCGCCCACAGCACGGCGAAAATCAAACTGGTCCACCAGGTCAACACACTCAAAGTCGTTACCGCAAACGCTGACCAAAACATTCGCTTGGCGTAAATTCGACCAATGACATACTGACGTCGAGAGAACTCAATAGCTTGGGACCATGTCATGTCGAATGGAGTGCTGCACAGGCAGCGGGGTTCATAGACGACTCGTTCGCCGGCATCGAAAATCACCTGGGATGCAACCAAGTCGTCACTCAAAGTTCCAGCCCAACGTTCTCGCATTTCTAGACGATCGAAATACGATCGTCGCATGGCCCAAGACCCGCCCCACACTAAAAAGTGACCGCCCGAACCCATGGAACCTGCCACCGCCGAATTGATTGAACTGAGAAACAAATTCGGTAGCGTATTGCGTTCGGGCAACATCCAGCGATACCCGGTATTGGCCGTGGCGTTTTTCATTTTGCAGACGCCCCAACAAATCAACTGCAACCACTGGGTAGTCGGTCGAATATCGGCATCAGCGAAAGCCATAATTCGCACATCGGAATCGATCTGTGCAGTGGCTTGTATCAAGTTGTGAACTTTTTGCCCCGAGTGTCCAGCGATTCCAGCCAATACCAAACGACAATCCTGCTGTGGAAACTGACGCTGTAGCTTTTGAATAATCGGGACGGCCGAATCTTCGCAAGATTCAACGATCAAAACTAATTCGAAATTTGGGTGTGTCTGTTTAAAGAAGCAAGCCAGATTCTGTTCCAAGTCGCCGTCGTCACCCTTGCATGGGACGAACAATGCCACGCGATGCTCGCGAGCCCGAACTTTGATTGATTTCTTAAAACGTCCTTTCGCAAAGCGTCGATTCTCCCAACTCAACAGCATGGACAGCAAAGTCCAGATGGCACATGCACCCAGTAGGGCACAAAATAATGCAATTGAGATGTTGGAAATGAGAGCAAACATCAATGGGTTTGAGGCAATAGCTCGTTAAACTTTGTTGTATTGATGCGAGGTTCATACACGGAATTGACGTTTGATTCCATGCAGCTTTTGAAAAATTTTCAACCAGGGATGCCGCCAATCAAACTTGCCATCGCTAGCGAACACAAAAATCCGTTTTACAATCCAATCGCAATGAATCTGTGCCAAACTCAGTATTGGCACGCCTGAAAGGTTCTGTTAATTTGTGTCTTCCGGCGGGATGATATTCACATTCATCTTGCCGGTTAGGACACTTCTACAAAATCGAAATTGCAGAAGTTTAACTGCCTCCAATGATTGGAGGTTTAGGGTAAGGAAACCAAAATGGCTCTCGTCGTTTTGTGGCGGGAAAGGAGTCCACAATGGATTCAACCGAATTCGGAATTGACATCCACATTCGCTGGATGATTAGGCGTGATATGCCAGAAGTGCTGAACATCGAGCAGGGTAGTTTTGAATTCCCTTGGTCGGAAGAAGACTTCATTAAATGTCTACGGCAAAGAAATTGCATTGGCATGGTTGCCGAGCATGAAAACCGCATCGTCGGCTTCATGATTTACGAGCTACATAAGAATCAGCTGCATATTCTAAACTTCGCAGTCCGCCCGGATTGTCGACGTCGAAATATCGGCAAACAAATGGCTGACAAATTGGTCGGTAAACTGTCGTCGCAACGACGCAACCGAATCGTACTGGAAGTTCGCGAAACCAATTTGGCAGCACAAATTTTCTTCAAAAACCTTGGCTTCCGCGCCATGTCGGTGCTGCGTGACTACTACGACGACACCGTCGAAGACGCCTATGTCATGCATTATCGATTGCAAGTCGCCAACGAAGAATCGAGTCCGGTCAATCGGATCGCCAGACTTGCTGGCTAAGCTAAGCATAGCTTCACATCTCGAAAACAGAAAAAACACAAAGCCGTAAACGGATCAACCGTTTGCGGTTTTTATTTTTCGCCTGTCGAATGCTCAAAAAACTGGCTTCAAAAAATCGATAACAACAGACTCTAAACGCTTCAGCTCGGCTTCAACGTCGTCGATCGTCGTACCAGCAGCGTGCACTGTGCAGATCGGACTTAGTCGCGGAATGACCGCACCAGCCTGAGGAATGTCAGTCAAAAATCCGTCCTCGACCACCCGAGCAAACGACTTAAACGTTTCAAACAAAGCCTGTGAAACTTTGAAGGCGCGACCAGTTCGATTGTAGACGTAGGCGATTCCTTTAAGTTCCAAATTGGAAACCCTGGTTAGCTTTGGACAGCTCAGTTTCCTAGTCGCATCTAAGTGCAACTGAAACACAGACCTCTCTAGCGAATCACTGAACAGTGGCATCGAAGCCGTCATCCGTGGATTGATCTCCAACAACATTGGAAATCCGTCCTGCAGGATAAAATCGATTCCGAACCAGCCGCGAAGCTGACACGCACTGGCAACCAGCTCGGCAATCACTGACAACTTATCGATGCATTGTTCTGGCAACTCAATTGGACCCACGACGCCCCAAAACGTGTACTCTGCGTCGCCCAAAGGTTTTACAAACTGTTCAGCCAGCCCCAACAACAAGCATCTGTCCTGAAAAGCGACAAAGCTGGCACTCAGGTTGCGCCCCGTGGCATGCTGTTGAAAGTAACGATCGCGTTCCTGCACTTTCGATTTTATCTCAACCCACTGGTCATCATCAGAATCGTCTGGATGCCAAGCCAAGGTTTGTTGCCCACCGCCCGATGTTTTTGATTTTGCCATCCAATGTCCATGCTTAGGGATTTCATGGCAAACGTCCAAAACGGGAATCCCTGCATTGGACAACAGATCATGCAGCATGTAGGGGTTTCGACTTGCTCGGATCGCCCGGCTGTCGCTACCACAGATTTGAAATCGATCTTCCAAGTGCTCGATCTCGGCCAATCGATTTTCGATGCCTGCCGCCAAAACAACCCGAGCGGTATTTGGCATTTTGCTTGCTGCGCTGAAGATGGAATCGATCGAGGCAACTCGATAAGCGTCGCAAATCGCCTTGGTATCCCAATCAGCAAACAAATCGATGACGGCACACTGGTGGCCTGCTTGAATTATCGAGGCCGCTTCGGCTCGACACGATACGCCTAGGACTAAGAAGTCCGCTGTTGGACTGGGCGCTGTTGGACTGGGTTGACTCATCACTAGTAGTTTAAGGGTTGGCGGGTTGCAAAACAGGCCCGGTTTGATAACTTTCTCGTCATATACCGGTCGGTGTCAGTCGCTGGCCATGCGAACAACCCGTGGAGAAACTTTATGTCTATGTATATCGGTGAAGCACTGGCTGGCGACGGAAACGAAATCGCTCATATCGACTTGTTGATCGGCAGCAAAGATGGCCCCGTTGGCGTCGCTTTCGCCAATGCACTTGCTCGACAAAGTGAAGGTCACACAAACTTGTTGGCGGTACTGACACCAAACCTGGCCGTTAAACCAGCCACAGTTATGGTGACCAAAGTAACCATCAAAGGCATGACCCAAGCGGTTCAAATGTTTGGCCCGGCCCAAGCGGCTGTCGCCAACGCAGTTGCTGACAGCGTGGAAGCTGGCGTTATCCCTAAAGATCAAGCGGAAGATTTAGTCATCGTTTGTGGCGTCTTCATTCACCCGCAAGCGGAAGACGACAAGAAAATCCACGACTACAACTACGAAGCAACAAAGATGGCTATCGTCAACGCCATGGGCAACAAGCCTTCGGCTGACGAAATGCTGGCCGGCAAAGCCGAAGCCGCTCACCCGTTCCGAGGGTTCTAGAATCATTACTGCGACTCGACCAACAATCAGTCCAGAATTTAATATTCAAAAGATGCCCGTTTCGTTTGATGCGGGCATTTCCTTTTTAAGGCTTAACCAGTGATGAGCGAAAAACCCAAAGTCTTGTTGCAATTCGACTGCGACCAACATCCCAGCGTTTTCGATTCCATAGTGGCCATCGATTCCGGAGTCGACCAATTGCTGCCGTTCGGGTCAGTGGAACCTATTGACGTTCGCGAACTAGTGCATGGCGCCATGTTTACGCGAGGTGTCGATTCGTTGCAGCGAACGGCGATCTTCATCGGTGGCTCGAAAGTCAGATCTGCCGAACAAGTTTTGCGATCGGTCGTCGATACCTTTTTCGGGCCAGTTCGAGTATCGGTCATGCTGGACGCCAACGGCGCCAACACGACCGCTGTGGCGGCGGCCATCTGCCTGCAAAATCACCTTCAGCTGGAAGGGAAAACTGTCGCGGTTCTAGCCGCAACCGGTTCCGTCGGACGACGGGTTGCAGAAATTGTCGCGGCACAAGGCGCGCAAGTTCGAGTGGCCTCGCGCAGTTTGGAGCGAGCTCAATCGATGTGCGAAAAAATAACAACGAAAAATGAACAGCTGAAACTGACACCGATAGAAACAGGTGGTCCCAAAGATTTCGAATCGCTACTGAACGGCTGTGATGCCATCGTTTCGGCTGGTGCCGCCAGCGTTCGCTTGTTACGCCAAGAACAATGGCGAGACTTAGATCATCTGCAAGTTGCGATCGATTTGAATGCCATTCCACCGGCCGGAATCGAGGGAATCGAGGTGACAGCCAAAGGTCAACAAGTAAATGGCACTCATGTTTACGGAGCGATCGGCGTTGGCAATCTTAAAATGAAGATTCACAAGAAGAGCTTGCAGGCCTTGTTTGAACAAAACGACTTGGTTTTAGACTTGAATGAAATTTTCGAGATTGGCAGGCAACTTAAGAATTCTTAGCTGTTTGCAGGTCTCAATAACCGGAAGGCGCTGTCGCTTTCCACATCCAGTGATTGCAGTAAAAATAAAACTACTGCGACCAATAACACGACACAAACCACAAAAACAATCACCGTTCGAATAAGCCGTCGGCGCCGTTTTTGATCCAGACTAAACGTTTCGACCTCGTGGGTCTCGGCGCCATGTTGAATCCGAGTTTTTTCGGTATCAATGCCTAGTGAAAAGCTGGGTGCCTGCGCCGTGCGAGGTTCCTGTGAAGCGACCTGCTGATCCTGTTCAGGCACAACGTACTTGGGCGGTAATAACGCCAAAGCCTTTTCACGATCCTGGGCGTCTACGCCCGGCAACTGAATGTTATCAGCCGAGTGCACGACGGTGGCCTTTTGCGTCCCTTTTTGCGATCCCTTTTGCTTAACGACTTTCGCGGTGGAACTAGAATGTTCACTGGCTTGATCGTGATCACTTTTGCCAGGATCACTGGTCGAGGAATCGGTAAATTCCAGTTCAACACGTTGTCGTGCACGGCACTTGGGACACGCTAAGACTCGCCCGGCCATTTTTTGTTTGATTCCGAAGCGTGACTGGCAAGCGACACACGTAACCCCCACGACCTTTTTGCTTTTAGAGGTCTGGACCACCGTGACTGGAATATCGTCGTCCGATTTCATTACCTTGCTAAGGAACCTTTTTTGGCAGGCCTGACACTCAACCTCATCTCCCAGGTTCTGTTGCTCAATCTGCAGTGCGTGAGAACAATGAGGGCATTCGATTCGAACGTTTGTCATGGAAAAAAATGCCAACGGAAAAGTAGCGGTGGTAGCTGGAACCAGCTGAGCATCACCATATTAAATTGCCAACTGTGTAACCGGCAACATCGCAATTGCCATTTTACCCAGGTAGTCACAGAATAGGGTCCGACTTTCGGTTACTGAGTGTTAAACACGCGATCGCCAGCATCACCTAGCCCCGGCACAATAAACTTTTGAGCGTTTAATTGCTCGTCGACTGCACATGCATAGACATCCGTATCGGGAAATTCCTCGTTCACTTTCGCCACTCCCTCTGGTGCTGCCAACACTGAAACCAGCACCGTCTTTTTAGCACCCCACTGTTGCATCGATTCGCAAGCCAGACAGGCTGATCCACCCGTGGCCAACATTGGGTCGAGTATCAAGGCGATGTCGACTGGCTTCCCTTCTGGCAACTTGTTGTAGTACGGGACTGGTTGAGCCGTCTCTTCGTCGCGGTACAGCCCCAAGTGCCAAACCTCGGCTTGCGGAATCAACTGCAACATTGGATCGACCATAATCACGCCGGCTCGAAGTATCGGGACCAAGCCAATCCTATTCGCCAACCGCTGACAGTTGGTCGTGGTGATGGGTGTCGTGATCTCGCAATCCTGTAGCGGCAGTGACTGGGTCGCCTGAATGGCCACCAACGTGGAAAGCTGAGTCAGCGAGTGTCGAAATTCCCACGGAGTCGTCGCCTGACTACGCACCACGCTTAAATGATGGTGGGCTAAGGCGTGGTCAACAACATGAGCTCCGGACATTTTCGTTCTTTCGTTGCTTGGTAGTGTGAGAATCAAAGTACAGAACATCGTAACATGCTGCCTTGGTTTACCCAATCAAGCCTGTACACCACTTGGGCGTCCGTCATTCTGGTCCGCGATGACCAACTGGCATGTTGCGCTGGCGGCGACCCGTTTATAATTCTGGAATACTGGCCAGCCATTGCACGATTGGTCACATTGCCAAAGATTCAGGCTTAAACAACCAAATCCGTTAACGCCTTCGACCACCACAACCGCATAAATCACTTTATGAACGAGCCGTACCCGGAAGACGATTATTATTACGAGCCAAACGCATTTGGCATGTGGATGCGACGACCAGGGATCCGCGAAGTGTTTGAGTCGATTATTTTAGCCGTCATGGTCTCGATGATGTTTCGTTTTTTCGAAACCGAGGCCTACATCATTCCAACCGGGTCGATGGCACCCGATCTGCAAGGTCGACACGTCGATGTTGTGTGCCCCATGTGTGACTTCTCCTATCGAGCTGGGGACAATGCGAGCCGCCCCAGCCCAATCACAAAATGCGTCTGCCCGATTTGCCAATTTGTGCAACCACTGAATCGCAGCCAGTCGAAACATCAAACGTTTGCTGGCGATCGAATTCTCGTAAACAAATACGCCTACGACTTTGCCGAGCCGCAACGATGGGACGTGATCGTCTTTAAGTACCCAAACAATGGCAAACAGAATTTTATCAAACGGCTAATTGGTCTACCCAATGAAGCAATCCTGGTCGAACGCGGAGACATCTATACATACGCGCCTGCTCAGGAAGATTTTGCCAACCGAAAGATCGCTCGCAAGCCGCCAGATAAACTGGCCGCCATGTTGCACGTCGTTGACGATACAAACCACATACCAGATGTACTGGTTGACTTGGAGTGGCCCAGCCGCTGGCAAGCATGGAATCAAACGGACAGTAAATGGCAAGTCGGCGACTTCTTAAGTCAATTCGAGCTAACAGCCTCAGACGAAACGAGCTGGCTACGCTACCGCCACTTGCAACCTCAAAAAAACGACTGGGAAACATTCATCAATCCAGACGGACGCCTACCGCCGCATTTGTCACAGAGAATCGAAGGTCAATTGATCACCGATTACTTAACTTACAACGACACACCAATGTTGGTTCGCAATTCATCGGCCCCTGACGCCTTGGAGGTCGAAGTCTTTCAAGAAAGCACGGGTGTTCACTGGGTGGGTGACTTGGCTGTGTCGGCCGAGATCGAAACGAAATCCGATCAAGGTATGTTGGCCTTGGAAGTTGTTGAGGGCGGAGTTCGTTTTCGGTGCTCGATCGATGTCGCCACAGGCGAGGGGTACTTCACATCGTTTTCTCGATTGGAAGAAGCCGGAATCCAACTTGGTGAAAGCAAGTTTCAGGCTCCCACTATGTCCCCAGGAAAATACAAACTTAAATTTGCCAATGCCGATGATCAGTTGTATTTTTGGATCGACGATCAGTTCATCGCCAAATGCCCGTATCAGCGAACCAGCAAAGTGCTACCATTTTGGGAATCTTCCGAATTTCCTGGAGACGCTGAACCGGTTGGAATTGCTGGCAAAAATATCTCGATGACTGTCAACCGCTTGCAAGTCTTGCGCGACGTCTACTACACGTCGAAAAATCAAACGGTCGAGCAAAACACCAACAGCAACGGAGCCATCGAATACATCCAGTACGGTTCACTTAGGAAGGTCCGTGCCGTCCTGCGAGACCCCCGCCTGTGGGCCTCTCAGTACGGTCAAAGCCTTTTTCAGTCGCAGGACCGCAATCAAGCTTGGGCCTTTCATTTGGGCGAAAACCAGTACTTTCCGATGGGCGACAACAGCCCCATCAGCGACGATGCTCGGACCTGGGAAGGGGCTCGATATATCGATCGATCGTACCTTTTGGGCAAGGCCATGTTCGTTTATTGGCCTCATCCCAAAACATCGCCCTTGCCAATTTGGCCAAATTTTGAGCGAATGAGGTTCATCAGGTAGGTCTTCAGATTTCACGGAGGGAATCGGTGTCCATTCTACAAGCTAATCAGCTGGTCAAATCGTTTGGCCGTCGTCGTGTCGTGGACGGAGTCTCATTGCAAGTTCGGCGAGGTGAAATCGTTGGATTGCTGGGACCAAACGGGGCAGGTAAGACCACAACGTTTCGCATGATTTGTGGTTTGCTGCAACCAGATAGCGGCACCGTCACATTAGCCGGCAAAGACGTTACCGACTGGCCGATGTTTCAACGTGCCCGTCATGGTGGCATGGGCTATCTGCCTCAACAGTTCAGCTTCTTCGCCAAACTAACCGTTCAGCAAAACCTTTTATGCATGATGGAATTGCTGAAGATGGATCGCAAAACGCAAAAGAAACGTTGCGACGAATTGCTGGAACAATTTCAAATTGGACGACTTCGCAAATCGAAAGCAGGCAAATTGTCCGGCGGCGAAAAACGACGATTAGAAATCGCCCGCTGTCTGGTCTCGGACCCTGAAATCATTATGCTGGACGAACCCTTCGCTGGCATCGATCCGGTGACTGTTCAAAATATCCAAGAGGTCATCAAGAACCTACGCGACTCAGGCATCTCGATCTTGATCACTGACCATGCGGCTCGCGAGATTCTGCAGATTACCGATCGTACGTATGTCGTCAGCGAAGGACAAATTCTGTGTAGCGGGTCGGCTGAAGAGATCGTGCAGCACGAGGAAGTCAAACGCAAATACCTTGGCGAAATCTCGTTTACCAAAAAAGAACAAACTCGCCCTCAAAACGATCCGGTCACAACGATTCAAGAGACTGAACGTGAATCGATGGAACCAGAAACTGACCTGGACACCACCCAAGAATCTCAAGACGAAACAGACTCTACAACAGAGACCAAAACAAACACACGGAAAAAATCGAAAACAAAAACCGCACGACCGCGTCTGTTCGGTCGCCGCAAACCAGTCGTCGCGGATACTGTCGAACCGGAAACACCTAAGCTGGAAACCACTACAGAAATCGATCTGCCCACGACGGACGACACGCCAAAAATTGCTGCGTATCAAATCCCAAACACGTTAACCGATCCAGTCGACAAAGTAATCGAAGACGTGAACCAAATCGCCACCAAGGTGGAACAAACAATCCAACGAAACCCTGTTGAAGCAA
>CAZJBW010000029.1:45011-52276 GCA_964543985.1 uncultured Pirellulaceae bacterium
GAAGCAAACGCAGCGATTGAGTACGTGGAATCCGAGGAAACCATCGAAGATGCTACACCGCGACGCACCATACGGCGTCCAAGAATCACAAAGATTGACACTTTCGATAGCGTCAAAGCACCCTTCAGTTCGAAAAACATCGAGTGATCATGTCGGCATGTTAAGGCCGGTACTTTCCAGCCCTTTCTGTCGCTCGCACTGATCGATACTAGCTGCTGCACACGGCTGCCAGATCATTGATCGTCACGCTATAATCTGTCCAGAAGAAGACGGCCGGTAATACGGCGATGATTTGCAAATAACTCGAATGCCCAATTAATCTGTATGAGAAAACAACTACCGACCAGCGACCACTACGTGGAACCGACTCGCTTTGGCAACTGGTTACGCACACAAGGCGTCCGGGAAAACGTTGATTCTTTGTTGCTGACCTTGCTGTTTGTTTTACTGTTTCGCTTCCTGCAGGTTGAGCTGTATCACATCCCCACCGGATCGATGGCTCCGGGCCTACAGGGGCAACACTTGGACGTGGTTTGCCCAGAATGCGAGCATAACTACCGGTCGGGAGTTACGCCTGATACCAGAGGCAATCGTGCCATCTGTCCCATTTGTCAACACGATCAAATTTTGAAAAAATCAGAACGTCGTGACCATCGATCTTTTGCTGGTGATCGAATTATGGTCAATCGCATGGCTTACGGATTTAAGGAACCGAAACGCTGGGACGTCATTGTTTTCAAATATCCTAACAATGGTAAGCAGAACTTTATCAAACGATTGATCGGACTTCCCAACGAAGGGATTTTAATCGAAAGAGGCGATATCTACGCCTTTGATCGTGAAAACGAAACGTTTGCCGAGCGAGAGATCTGTCGTAAGGATCCGGCGAAACTGAAGGCGATGCTGCAACTGGTTAACGACACCAATCACATTTCAAAAACACTACTTGCTGTGGGCTGGCCCAGTCGTTGGCAACAATGGCGAAAGGCCGATGGTCATGAAGGTTGGCAGGTCGGCGACGATCAAGCAAACTTCACTTTGGAAAACGATTCCGACCAATACGATTGGTTACGTTATCGTCACCTACAACCAACCAGCGGAGACTGGCAGCGCGACTTAAGCCTGCAGGAACCTCAGTTGCCAGTTCGATACAAGCAGGCAACCCCGCCCGGCCAACTGATCACCGATCACTATGCGTACAACGATGAATTTTTGGCCACTCAATGGGAACTGAACACGGTGGGAACCCATTGGGTCGGAGACCTGGCGGTAGAAGCCAACATCAATGTGACATCCAGCGCCGGCACGGTGGCTTTCGAGTTAGTTGAAGGGAAAGCTAAATTTCGCTGCATCATCGATGTTGCTGCTGGCAAAGGTTCGTTCGAAACGGCGACATCCGACGACACCACGACGCTCACTCTGACTGATGAGACACAATTCGATGCCTCTTTAACAGGTGAACACAAAGTCCTGTTCGCCAATGCGGACGATAAATTATTCTTGTGGATTGACGATCGATTTGTGGCCAGCTGCCATTTCCAACGAACGGGTGACGTCGTGCCTTTCTGGTCAATCGAAGATCCAGGCGATGCCGAACCCATTGGAATCGCTGGCAAACAAGTCGCCATGAAAGTGGATCGCTTGCGAGTACTACGAGACATCTACTATGTATCGAAAAACTCCAGCAACCCGCGAACCGCCGAAATGCCAGACGGCAAAATGGAGTACCTTGGTGGCCCTAGCCCGCGTGTCATTCGCGCAATCCTTAGTCAGCCGAAGACATGGGATTCGGAGGCAGCAGATCGACTGTTCAAAACGCGTAACCGCGACGAGTCGTTCGTTTTTCACCTGGAAGACACGCACTTGCTGCCGATGGGCGACAACAGCCCCTCCAGTAACGATGCCCGCACCTGGGATGGACCAAGATATATTGATCGCTCGTTTTTATTGGGCCAAGCGTTCTTCATCCACTGGCCACACGCCAAGACGTCACCACTGCCATTCTGGCCAAACTTTGGCCGGATGAGATTGATTCGCTAGTTGGTCACTTGGCCGGTCAACATCTCCTTTGTCACCTCGTACTGTTGCAGCCAACCGGGGACTGGTGCCTCAAACGTGATCGGCTGACCAGTTTCAGGATGGTTCAAAGTCAAACGCCAAGCGTGTAAACACATGGCAGGATCGTTGATCGACAAAGTTTGAGTCTCAGACATTTCATGATCGGGCAAATAAGTTGGATCACCCACGATTGGCAGTCCCTGCTCCCATAAGTGAATTCGAATTTGATTGGTACGACCGGTCAACGGTATCGCTTCTAGCAGAGTTCGTTCTGGCAGCTCGACCAATTTATTAAACTGAGTCAAACTTTGTTTTCCCGCTGGATCGATTCGACGTCCACCTGCCAAGGTCGGCATATCGGCGATGGGTCGATCGACCTGAAAGCTGGCACACTCAACCAACCCGTCGACCAAGACGAGATAACTTTTCTTGACGGTCCGCTGTTCAAATTGAGGTTGCACTAAGGCGGCCACTTTTCTGGTTCTGCTAAACACGACCAGACCAGTCGTGTTGGCGTCCAGACGGTGAGCGACGCGAAGCTGGTGATCGTAGATCTGATCCAACATCCAAATCAAAGAATTTCGATTAAAACGTCCACTGGGATGCATTGGCAAAGGGGCCGGCTTGTTGACGACGACCAAAAAATCATCTTCGTAGATCAATTGAACATCTGGGTTCACGTCAGGTTCCGTCGTGGCCGGAATCAAGTGCTCCAAACGCTGCCCCTCGCGAACTCGATCGTCCGCTTTTAAGCAGGAACCGTTGTATAGAATTTGATCCGCTTCAATTTTTTGCAACCAGGTTTCGCGAGGCACGTGTTGATGGAACGAGCTTAGAAATTCCAACACCGTTTGGTCATGAAACCGGCGAGGCACGTTCAACGGCCGAAAATTGTTGTACGGTATTGAGCCGGGCAGGGGAGTGGTCGCAACTTTGATTCTTTGCTTGAACTGATCCGCTAACTTCTGCTGCCATTCGGATTCGGTATTGAAGCAATAAGGACAATGTTCTCCGCGCACGTACTGATCGGACGCAGTGTGTTCCGGTGTAAGCACGGCCTGGCAAGCAAAACAAACCTCAGCGTCCGTTTCGTTCAGCTGCGGATCCAATGCGACACGCTGATCAAAAACGAAACAGTCTCCATCGTAGTGGTCACCACCGACATCTTCGAAGTATTGCAGGATGCCGCCGTCCAATTGATAGATCGATTGAAAGCCAGCCTGTTCCATGAAAGGTCCAGCCTTTTCACAGCGGATTCCACCGGTGCAAAACATGACAATGGGCTGGTCGACTTTCAATGCTTCCAGTTGTTCGATAGCATCTGGAAACTGTTTGAAATGATCGATGTGTGGAACGACGGCATTCTTGAAAGTACCTAACTCCACCTCGTAGTCGTTGCGAACGTCCAACAAAGTGACCGGTCGTCCTTCGTCCAACCACTGCTTAAGTTCGCTAGGTTTCAACTTCGGAGAAGTCCGCTGTTCCGGCTCGATACCCTGCATGCCAAACGCGATGATCTCCTTCTTCAACCGCACCAACAATCGATTGAAGGGTTGATAGTCTGAAATGCTCTCTTTGACATAGAAGTCGGCAAAGCGTTGATCGGATCGCAACCCATTCAAGAAGTCGTCGATCTTGGCGCGTTCGGCAGCCAAGAACAGATTGATCCCTTCGTGACTAAGCAGCACGGTTCCCTTGATGCCGAGCGTCTGACAGGTGTCCAACAAGTTTTGTTTCAACGAGGCCAATTGGTCCAATTGAACAAACTTGTATCCAGCAATATTTACGATCTCGGGCACAGCGATCTTCGAGCAAAGGGAATCGGGAAACGGGTATTTTTCTCGATCAAGCCCCGCTGGGCAAGGGCGCGATTTGACGCCGTTTACCGGCCTTGGTTGGTGGAATCATTTGACTCGGGCGAATGGTCGAACCTGGCCCTCAGATGATCGGCCGCCAGACGATCGGTCAGATAGACTACGACCGTCTGCATGCCACAAGCACGACGACGACAACTACTCTGATGGCCGAAAAACGCCTTTGAACGCCTTATAAATTCGTTTCCGCAAAAAGAACCAGAAAACGATCAGTGCCAAAACACTAAAAACAAATCCGAAAATATTTTCGACTAGACGAACCGAAAAGTTCTCGAAACCTGTTCGAAAATTTGCCCAAGAGCTACGCCATGCATTTCCTATTCGTTGACCAAAACCTATCGCTTGAGGCACCACAAAATTGACTTCTTCGCGGACGGAAATCTCAACCGTGGTTAACGCGCTTTTATCTGACAGGTAACGTAACCGACCTTCGATACGTTCAACCTCTTCACGAACTCGGGACAATTCTCGCTCCACTTCGATAACGTTCTTGATCTCGTCTTCAGTTTGATCAAGTAAATCCAAAATCCTTTTTTCCAATTTCTTTTTGTTGACCAATCGAGCCTCTAGATCGACAAACTGTTCGGTCACATCCTCAGCATTCACTCGTTTTGATTTGGGCACACCCAATTCAGAAACCAAAGTAATGAACTGCTCGTACTGATCCACGGGTACTCGTACCGTCCATGAAGCAGTTCGACGTCTTCCTTGGTTGGTATCTAGCAAGGCACTGGATATGAATCCGTTATGCTGGTTTACCGCAGTTTGAATTCGCTGCTCCACGCCATCCAAGGACTCGACCGCCAATTGCAGCCAGACGTCGTAAATTATCTGCCTGGTCCTTTTTGGACTGGTAGTATTTGTTTCCGTTGGTCGCGGACTGGTGGTTGATCGACTGTTATTCACCTGTGCCTCAGCGATCGGCGGCTCCGAGTTGCCGCCATCCGCGTCTGATGGTCCATCGTAAGAATTGGAATATGAAGGCATGATTGGTGGTTGACTGGATTCGTTTGCAATTTCCCAGTCATCATTCTTGTCGGACTGGTAACTAAAATCTTCAGCTGAAGAACCACAACCCATAAACAAGAGTGGCAAGCCCAACAAAAGGGTCGAACGCCAGCTGCTCGTCGTCTTGATTCCAATTCGCATTTCCAACCTTTCGATGGTCAACTGAGTATCATTTTTGCCTGTACCAGCGGTGACAACCTAGCAAGTATATCAGGGAAGACACTGCCGCACATTACTTTAAACGTAGACTTGACGTTCCTGTTACATACCGTGCTGAAGGCGTTCAAATTCTGAGTGGTACGGCAGACGACCTTGCATTGGGAACTACTTCCTGTCACAACCACGATTCCGATGACGCCTGACGCTGGAAACATTTATGATTAGCGAACCTGGTTTCATTTGTTAAGCACCTTTTTGATCAGCGCACCCTGAGAACCAACATGAACATTGAATCGATCAAGTGGAATATTGCAAACAACCCCAGACTCAATGAACTTACTGAGCGACTGACGGAGGTGGCGAAACGTATCGAGTTGACTAATCACGCCGAAACTGCTGACTTTCGCGCCAAACTAGATGCCGAACGAGAAGAGCTGGAACAAGAGATCGCCGCCATCAATGCTACTCGGCCCACGTCCTGACCGAACCTTCTAATCAGAATTTGAACGACGACCGAAAACAGATTGCCCTGCGGCAAGGAGTCTGGCACACCAACCGCTAAGATCGTTACCGTCGGAAGAAGAATTTCCCGGAAATGAACGTTGCCGAGGTTCGTCGGTTACAACAGCTTGAGAAAGAGAACATCGCTTTTCTGCGCCCGCGATCTATACTGGAACTGTGGTAGGGGCACACGTCGATTCGTTCGTCAGCCGCCCACGCACAGCCACCCAGCCCAAACCCTCCCTCCGCTCTCCACCGTCGTTGGCAGTCATTTTTAGCGCGGCGTTGGAACCTCCACTACGAAACTGCTTATGGTTTCACCTCGCGAACCAAAATTTTCGGAATTGAAGACGCTGACCGGCGCTCTTGAACATTGCTTTGGGAGATTCGGAGACAGCGTTGCGATTGATGCGCCGGGTTTCAAACTAACCTACCGGCAGCTCGACCAGGTAAGTCGTCATGTGGCATCCGAAATTCGCACGCGGTGCACCGATCAACAACTGAAATCTGCACCCATTGCGATTTTGATGTCGCGATCAGTCGAATTCTACGTCGCTCAAGTTGCCATATTGCGAGCCGGTGGTTTCCTCCTGCCGCTTGACCCGTTGCAACCTGCCGAGCGAATTGAGTTCCTGCTTTCAGACTCATCGTCCTCGCTGCTACTGGTACGCGAAGCAGATTCTTTTGCTGTGAATGAATCGGCGATCGTTCCGTTTTCGATTAACGTTGAACGTTGGGCGAAAGAACATCATGCCCGCGAAGACCAGGCATCAACGGCTGCAACGAACAGCTGCGGCGAAGTCGATGAAAACGACTTTGCTTACATGATCTACACCTCGGGTTCGAAGGGCCAGCCAAAAGGCGTTCCGATTTCTCATCGGTCGATCTTCAATCTGTGTCGCTGGTGGTCAGAAGAATTCCAGCTTGCTGCGGGCCAGCGCACGCTGCAAATGATATCGCTGGGGTTTGATGCTTCATTGGAGGAGATCTTGCCGACGTTGGTCACCGGAGGAACTTTGGTGCCAATTCAGCCAGAAGCTTTGGACTCCATGCAGGAATTCCTGGAGTTCATTCAGCTACAACAAATTCAAAACATGCACGTACCAGCCGCGTTCTTGCATACGTTGGCCGCCAGTTTCGCACTGCACGAGTCACTGAAACTGCCCGCTTCAGTCCGAACGGTCGTGCTTGGTGGTGAGAAAGCCGATCCGACTCAGGTCGAGTCCTGGTTTGCGAACGTCGGCACGCAAGTCCGATTGATCAACGCGTATGGGCCAACCGAAACAGCTGTTGCTGCAAGTTACGCAATTCTGCAGCCCGGTGTTCGACCCTCCATTGGAAAACCGATCCATGGAGTCAGCTTTTGCGTCTGTGACGATGACGGCCAGCCGGTGAAACCGGGCCAACCGGGCGAGTTGTACATCGGCGGTGTTGGCGTCGCGACCGGGTATTGGAATCGAAAAGAATTGTCGGCTGAAAAATTTGTCGACAGCCCGCTCAAGGACGGCCAACCGCACTATCGGACGGGAGATCTTGTCCGGTTGAACGAGGACGGGAATTACGAATTTATCGGCAGGATTGATGACCAGATCAAACTGCGTGGATATCGAATTGAGCCGAGTGAAATCTCCGCCTGCCTGGGAACTCACCCACAAGTCAAACAGG
>CAZJBW010000030.1:0-52274 GCA_964543985.1 uncultured Pirellulaceae bacterium
TAGGCCGGGTTGGCGCTTTCGGTCGGCGTGGTTTGGCCATTTTGGCCGTTTCGCGGTTGGTTTTTGGCCCGTTTCGCGGCTGGCGGTCAAAAGTTCTCAGCAGCTAATTCACGTAGGTAGTCCAGTGCCTCTTCTAGCTCGGTCGTTTCCACACCCTGTTTGCGACCGGCCCGATCGCACTCGCCCAGCAGTACTAGTTCTTGATAACTTTCGTTGGCTTGCAGACGTTTTCTGGCTCGCGCACCAATGGAATGGTCGTTCAGTTTGTGAGCCTCCATGTGATGTTCGATCAGCCAGGACGTCCGCTCGGTCACGAAACCCTCCACGGCCTCTAGCCCGGCTATCACATGATCGTAAGGATCGATCCCTTTTCCAACGTCGTGCAGTAAAGCTGCTGTTAAGAACTCCTCGTCATAGGGCAAAGCATCACAAGCTAAGTCAAATACCTGCAGACTGTGATACAGTGCGTCCCCTTCCGGGTGGTACTTGGGATTCTGCTTGACGTTTTCCAAAGGCAGTAACAGCGAGTAGAAAAGTTGATAGGGATCCGCTTGAGAATGGAAGTCTTCCATTTCTTGCTCGACATCGATTCCGTTGTACTCGGTTTCCAGAAACTGTTTCAGTTCGGCCATGCTGGCTCGTTCAATCGCCTTTCCAGTGATCGAGCTTTTGAAAACGAAGTGAGCTTTGTTGGCTGGGTAAACCGTCAATTCGAACGGGTGCACATCTTGCACGTACACGTGTCGATAGATGTTGGTCTCGCCGTTCTTCGAGATCTCTTTTCGTTGAACTTCGCATTGGTAGCCGTGATATTCAAGGATGCCAGTCACGGCATCCAGGTTGTCGCAGAAAACGTGCAGGTCGATATCTGATCCACGTCGAATATGCCCGGTCAGAACACTGCCGATCAATCGAGGTCGGTACTCTTTCAGCAAGTCCATCATGGCCAGAGCGGCGATTCGCATTTTGCGAAGTTTCTGAGTGACCTGCAGATCGCCCTCGAATAGCCGAGCCATGTTTTGGACTTCGTCGCGGATCTCGGCATTGCTTGGAAGGTCGGCTGGTTTTACCCAACCGCGGCAAACAAAGCGTGCCGCCTTCATTTTTGCCCGATAGTATTCGGACTCTCGGCGGTCAAACATCAACCTGGCAGCTTCCCAAGCGATTTGCCGTCTAATTTTTGAGCGATTCATCAGAAGGCCGTTGATCGGCCGGGGGTGAAGACAAAAGTAGTCGCCCTTCAAGGTAGATGGCGGCTTCCAGTGAGACAAGCCTAACAGTGAGTAGGTTCGCTGAGCGAAATTTTGCCCAATTTATAAACTGGCGCTGTGATTTATCACCCAATCGACTGAAAACCGGTAAGTCAAACGGAAATCGATCGACTAACTGTTGGGGACGAATATGCTCAGCATGTCCTCTGCTAACAGGTTGGTTAGTTCGAATCACCGTAAAGCGTTTTGAGTTTGGGATTTGACAAAAAACGCGAAATATCGGGAATTGGCCTGCCCAAATTAAACAACTGTTTTGTAAGCTATGTAAGCATAGCGGTGAGGACAGCTATGAGTCACGACACGACCAGGGACCGGATTATTCAAGCAGCGGGGCCAATTTTCGCCGAATTGGGGTACGACGGTGCCACCGTACGTCAGATCTGCAAAGCAGCTGACGTTAATGTTGCCAGTATTAAGTACTATTTTGGCGACAAGAAATCTCTTTATATCGAGACGATCAAGTTAGCCCGGCTAATGCGTGCCGAGCGTTATCCGTTTCCTGACTGGAGTGATGAAACCTCGCCAGAGGAAAAGTTGTATGATTTCGTATCGGCATTGCTGCGCAGGCTCACTTCGATGCAAAATGCACCTTGGCAGGTGAATTTGCTGATGCGAGAGTTGATTAAGCCAGATGACGCCTGCCGAATTGTTGTGAAAGAGTATTTCCAGCCGATGTTCGAGGGGATGCTCAGGATTGTGGACCAACTTGTCAAACGACCTTTGTCCGAAACCGAACGAATGAAAATCGGCTTCAGCATTATCGGTCAGTGTTTACACTATCGGTTTGGTAAAGAGGTTGTGGACTTGATTGTTCCACCGGACCAACGTCCGCAATTCGCTGTCGAGCAAGTTGCCGATCATATCACTCGGTTTTGCTTGGGTGGCCTAAGCGGTTATTGCAACTCCAACATAAATATGCCTGAGACGTTTTCGACGGTTTCACAGCCAACCGATTCCACTTCCTGACGAATTTGACTGAGTATGGCCGAAACAAAGACGAAAAGAAAACTTCCGTTGATCGATTTTGGGCGATACCTGCTCTCAGCATTAATTCTGGCACTGGCCATCGGCTTGGCAGCTTGGATGTACGTTTCCAAGTCAGATCCCGAAGAAGCCGGCTTGGATGACGCAATTCAAAAAGTTTCTGTAGCGGCGGTCCAGCCGTTCGATGGCCAATTGGAATTAAACGTTTCAGGAATTGTTGAGGCGCACCGAGAGATCGAAATTGCAGCTCAAGTTTCTGGCGAGATTACTTTCAAGGACGAGCGTTGTCGCGCTGGAAACTACGTTCCGGCCGACACGGTTCTGCTAAAAATAGATTCCACGAATTACGACCTCGCCCTGGCCAGAGCTCAAGCTGAAAAGCAACAAGCCGAAGCCAGTATCGAGGAATTGAAGCTGGAAATCGAAGGCATAAAGGCCTCGATGCGGTTGGCCGAAAACGAATTCAAGATGGCCAAGAGCGAATACGATCGCAAGCTGCGAGCCGGTTCGGCACTTTCCGAAAGTGAACGCGATCAATCGGAACGGTCCGTGAATACCGCCGACCGTCAACTGACAGATCTACGAAACAATATGTTGTTGGCTGAAAAACGCCGTTTGCGACTGGATTCCAGTGTGCAGCTTTCCAGTGTCCGTCTCAAGGAAGCTCAACTGAATATCGAACGGTGTCAAATAGTTACTAAGTTTGCCGGTGTGATCGTTTCTGATCCCGTGGAAAACGGCGACTATGTTGCCGCCGGCACGCAGGTGGTCGTTTTTGAAGATACCGAAAAGGTCGATGTAAGTTGCAATTTGCGTTTCGAACAGTTGCAACAGATCGTCAAATACCAGGTTCCCGATTCGCGATTCACCACTGATCCGACGATGGCCTATCAAATTCCTCCCACGGCCGTGGACGTGGTTCGCGAAGTCAATGGCCAGCAGACGAAATGGCCTGGCACTCTGGACCGGTTCGACGGGATGGGCGTTGATTCCCAAACCAAAATGATCCCGTGTCGGATTGTGGTCGATAAGCCTGTGTCTCTGGACGCTGGAACACCGCAGGCACTGGTCCGCGGTATGTTCGTCAGAGTTCAAATTCCTTTGAATACCTTCGAATCGGAAAACGAAACATTGCTGCAGGTTCCAGCGATCTCAGTGCGACCGGGTCGCGAATCGGTGGCTGAATTGAAGGGCCAAAACCGTGCCGCGGAATCGGGCATGTTTGTTTGGACGGTCCGCGACAACAAGTTGCGGCGGCACCGAGTGACCGTTTTGGATCGAAAAAATAACGACGATCCGAACCCTCGAAACCGCAGCGTCATCATCAAAGTGCCCAGAAATGAGATTTCCAAAGACGATCAGGTTGTGACGTCGCCTTTAGCTCAACCTATTCCAGGTTCGGAAGTTGAAACCGTATCGCTATCTGCCACGAATAAAACAATGACTTCGGCTGCCAGCGATCCGAATAATATTGAAGCAACAACTGACAGCAATCAATCCGGCAGCGTCAGCGAACAGGAAGGCGTTAACAAATCATGAGGTCGGTCATTCATTGGGCGATTAGGAATTCGCCCGCGATGAACACGATTTTGATCGCCTCGCTGTTAGTCGGCGCGGTCAGCTTAGTCGTGATGCGGCGCGAAATCTTTCCTGAATTTGCGCTAGAGATTCTGCTCGTTTCCGTCCCCTATCCTGGTGCGACGCCGGAAGAGGTGGAAGATGCGATTTGCGAAAAAGTGGAAGCGGCTGTTTCCGGTGTCGACGGGGTCAAGAAGTACACGTCGGTGGCTCGCGAAGGGTTTGGCTTCCTGGTTTGCGAACTGAACGCTGATGTTAAAGACGTTCAGAAAGTGCTCAATGAAATACGGTCACAAATTGACCAGATTCAATCGTTTCCTGATTCGGTGGAAGACCCCGAGGTTCGTCAAATCGTATTCAAGATCCCGGCAATCAGCGTGGGTGTCATTGGACCTAGTACGGACGAATTGAACTCACTGGAAACAGAAACACAGTTACGCGAATTGGCGGAATCGGTACGCGAAGATCTGTTGCAGTTGGAACCAACCAAACCGGACAATTTGTTGCGGAAGGCATTTCATCCGTTGATTTCTCCGCCGGGGCGACCAGCGATCAGTACCGCCGACATTATCGCTGCTCGCGATTACCAGGTGGACGTGGAAGTTAACGAAGATCGTATGAGAGACTTTGAACTTAGTCTTGAACAGGTAGCTCAGATCATTCGGTTACAGAACATGGAATTGCCTGGCGGAAAAATGGAGACGGCCAGTCAGGAGATGCTGCTTCGAGGCAAATCGCGTGAAGAGGTCGGTGTGCAAATTGCACAAATACCCGTTCGCTCGTTACCCAATGGTGATATCGTTCGCGTCGGTGATTTGGGCAGTGTCGTTGACGGCTTTGCTGACTCGACGTCCATTCACCGCGTCGATGGACAGCCGGCCATGGTTGTGAATGTGGCTCGTACGGCCGACGAAGATCTATTTACCGTTGTCGATTCTGTGCAGAGCTACGTTGCTGGGAAAAAGATGCCACCTGGTTACCGGCTGAAAGTTTGGAGCGACGTTTCGATTGACGTCCGCGACCGTATTGACCTGTTGACCCGAAATGGTCTGCAGGGTTTGTTGCTAGTCTTTATCGTTTTGGCCATCTTCCTGGAATTGCGATTGGCGTTCTGGGTGGCGATGGGTATCCCGATTTGTGTTTTGGCGGCAGGCTTTATCCTGCTGATGACCGGCCAAACATTGAACATGTTAAGTATGTTCGCCTTCTTGATGGCGTTGGGGATTGTGGTCGACGATGCGATCGTGATCGGTGAAAACATTTATCACAAACGACAGGCTGGGCTGAAACCTGTCGCCGCCGCCGTGGAAGGGACTTTTGAGGTCTTGCCCAGCGTCTGTGCGTCAGTCACGACGACGATCATCGCCTTCGCACCATTGATGTTTATCACCGGTGTGATGGGCAAGTTCCTGGCAGTGATGCCTGTGGCCGTGATCGCCATGTTGGTGATTTCGCTGGTTGAAAGCATGTTGGTTCTGCCCTGTCACTTGGCTCACGAGAACAACTTGTTCTTGCGAATGTTGTCATCCATTTTCTACGTGTTCAAGCCATTGTTGTTGCCGTTTCAGTGGCTGAACAAAATCGCTTCGGCGGGTATGGAGCGAATGATTCAGCATTTTTATGTTCCGCTTCTTAGGTGGTCTTTGCGAAACAAGTCGTTAGTGATCAGTAGTTGCGTGTCGATGATCGTGCTTTCCGGAGGCGTTTTGGCGGCTGGTTGGGTGCCCTTTGAGGCGTTCCCAAAACTTGATGCTCGAAATATTTCGGGAACCGTCGTCTACCCTGATGGCACGGCTTCGTTTGAAGCCAAAGAGGCTACGTTGACTTTGCAGAATGCCCTTTACGAAGTTTGTGACGAGATTGAAGCTGAGACGGGCGAACAGGTAATGCGTGTCTGTTATCAACGTGTTGGAGAGGTTGGGAATTCGCTAGGTGGACCGACCGGTGTGACCAATGGCAGCCATGTTGGCACGGTCGAGGCCGAATTGGTTGCGCCCGATCGTCGCTCGATTACCAGTCAAGAAATTATTGAACGATGGCGTAAGAAACTGCCATCGTTGCCAGGGATTGATGTCGTCAAATTTGGCTCGGACAGCATGGGGCCTGGCGGTAACAAAATTGAATTCAAGTTGTTGGCGACGTCCGATAGTGTTGAATGGCTTGAGCCGGCTGCCGAAGAGGCAAAGCTGTGGTTGGACAATTTGAACGGTCCGACGGACATCGAAGACGATTCGCGGCTGGGCAAGTACGAAATGATTATCAGCCTGAACGAGAAAGGTCGCTCGCTGAACCTGGACGAGTCGCGGCTGACGCGAACGGTCCGTGCAGCCTACTTTGGCGAAGAGGTGATGCGGCTGCAGCGTGGGCGGCACGAAGTGAAGTTGATGGTGCGTTTTCCCGAAAACGAACGCAAGTCAATGGAAAGCTTCGAAGAGATTCGTATTCGCGACGAAAATATGATCGAGCGCCCGCTAACGGCAGTTGCCGATGTCGAGTTTCGACGGGCCAGTTCTGAAATCAACCGTCTGAATGGCAAGCGTTCGATTACGGTGACTGCGGATGTTGACAAGTCAGAAGGCGCCAATGCTTTTAACATCGTTCAAGAAATGCGGACCAAGTTTATCCCCGAGTTGTTGGAACGCTACAAAGAGGAACACGGTGCGACTCTTTATGTGAACTGGGAAGGCGAGCAACAACAAACGATGGAGTCGTTTTCCAGTATGGGGGTCGGTTTTGTGATCGCCCTGATGTGTATTTTTGTGTTGCTAACTCTGGAATTCCAATCATACATGCAACCCATCATCATCCTGTTTATTATCCCCTTCGGGTTTATTGGGGCGGTGATTGGGCACGTCATTATGGGGTTGGAATTGACCATGTTTAGCATGTTCGGTCTGATTGCATTGACCGGTGTGGTTATCAATGACTCGATCGTGCTGGTGGACTTTATTAACCATCGCATTCGAGATGGAATGCGGTTGGACGATGCGTTGGTGGAGGCCGGTAAACGTCGCTTCCGCCCAATTATGCTGACGTCGATTACGACCGTCGCGGGTTTGTTCCCAATGTTGCTGGAAACTTCGTTACAGGCTCAGGTTTTGATCCCGATGGCCGCCAGTTTGGTGTTTGGTCTGCTGGCTGGCACATTGCTGATTCTGATTTTGGTTCCCGTGTTCTATCAGATTTACGGCAAATTGAGTGGTATCGAAGAGCGTGTCCAAGACGATGACTACGAAGCGGCGAAAGCTAATTCGACAAACTTGATCTTTGAGTAGCGGATGCAGTTTAGCTGCCATCTTGGTTTGAGGGCTTATCGTCCGTCATCTTCTGCATCATCTGATAAAGGCGAGGTGATCGTGCGCCACGGTGCGGCGGCGCCTTCGCGAAAATGATTGAAGACATCCAGCACGGAAACTTGGTACTTCCTGGCAATTGATCGAGCCCTGACGATCGTCAGTGTGTATTTAACTTCGTCGCCTTGATGTAGTTGAGCGATTTCGGCGATTTCCCACCAGACTCGGTTCTTCTCTTCATCCGACATGCTGCGTAGTGGATGAGCTTTGTTTTCGCCATTTAATAAATCACGTGGGTTCGTTTTAGTATCGCTTGGGCTGCGGTTGCCAAGTAACTCCTCAACGCGATCCGACAACTGAGCCTCTTCAATCGCGGCCAACATTGCCGCTTGTTCCATATCGTCGTCAGCTACAAACACGGCCAAGTTGTTCAGTGGAATAGCGGGATTCGCAGGTCGCCGCTGATTGTTGTTGTTGTTGTCGACTGCTCGATTTGGATCCGCTCCGTCAACGGTAGGATCATTAAGCTCGGCTCGGTCGTTGCCCTTTGGATTTGATTGCGAACCAAAAGAACTCGAGACCACTTGGACTGTGTAGAAGCCAAGCAGGATCGTAAATAGAATAGCGCAGATAGCTGCACAAAAGCTGACGATGGTGGTTGCTGTCTTGTTCATGATTTTCTAAAGACCCATTCGTTTAGTGCAGATGTGCGATTACGAAATGGTGGTGTGAGGGTGACAGAAACCGACTTGGTAGTTCGCCCTGTTGCGACAGGTTTGGGCAACCCACAATCTTGCGATTCCTTCAATCATGGTAACAGCCGATTGCCATCTTGGTGCAAAGAAAGATTTGAGATGTTAGTAAAGACCCGGGCTTTCCTGTCAAATCAACCGTTCGCCGGAGTTCATTTAAGCGACGTGCCCGGCATGTTCTGGAAGCTGGCCAGTTCTGTCGATGCGGAGATTGGTTTGCTGGTTGACTGGTTTAGAGCGTTTGCAACTTCGGTGTCGCTTAGTAGTTCAATAGAGGACTTGTCATCAACCAAGAACTCGTTTGTTCGGTTGAAATCGACAGAGACGGGAGAACGGTAAGCCGAGCTGGTGGCGTTGGATGTCGATTCGGGTTCGTTTCGGAAAAGAGGCTCCGACCAATTGCAAGTGTAGACGCTAAGGCCGGCAACTAGGATGCTGAACAGACAAGCGATGACAAAGAAACGCATAGGGCCTTCTCTCCGAGTTCAAGTTCCCCCTTAACGATGCTCATTAATAATTTCGGAATCGAATGGCGTCTATGCAGAACCTTTCAAAATGGTTGTAAATAATTCATGCTTTCAAACAGAGCCATTGATTTGGTAGATTGCGGCTGAACTGGAAGTCATCCCCAACTGTGTTCGTTAAGTCAAGTTGCCGTAATTCTTGCGAGTGTGATGGCGGGCCGTTGCTGGCAAATTAGGAAAGTAGTCGATGTCGGAAAAATTAGATGCGCTGGTAATCGCCCCTCATCCAGACGATGCAGAATTGGGGATGGGTGGTGCCATTCTAAAAATGTTGGCGGCTGGAAAACGAGTTGGCGTATTGGACTTGACCAGCGGTGAACCAACACCTCATGGCAGTCTGCAGATTCGTGCCTCGGAAACGGAAGCGGCTACTGGAGTGCTGGGAATACCATGGCGAAAGAATTTGGGACTGCCGAATCGAAGTTTGGAAGCCACTCTGGAAAATCGCAAGAAGTTGGCCGAGGTGTTTCGGGAAACCAGACCCGATCATTTGTTCGCGCCTTTCTGGACGGACGCTCACCCGGATCATGTCGCCGCGACTCAATTGGTGGATGCGGCGCGGTTTTGGTCTAAGTTGACCAAGAGTGATATGAGTGGCGAACCTCATCATCCGTCACGCATTTACAATTACTACTGCGTGCACTTAAAGATGACAGCCAATCCAGCCTTTGTTTTGGATATCTCCGACGAATGGCCAAAAAAGCGAGCGGCAATCGAGTGCTTTCATAGTCAGTTCATTAAAGGGCGCGAGCATTTGCAACCGAGTTTCGTTGACCAGCTGGAAATCGAAGCGGCCTTTTGGGGCAAGACGATCGGCGTGCGATACGGCGAACCCTTCCATAGTCGCGAACCGATCGGACTAGGTGACATGAACAGTCTGGTTTGACAACAGCTGCCAAGCATTGTTTCGAATCGTCACGTTCGACGGAAACTTGAGACTGGGTTCAGGTCGTTTGGATTTGGTTTTTGCGGCGAATAGGGCAAGCGACTGGTCATCTTGTTTCCCATCGCCTCATGCGCACAATGGCTGCTCATCCAGGTGTTCCAAAATTAGAGTCTCGATCCGATAGATCGGCAATATTTGGGGCAAACGGACGAATGGACTTGTTGCATTTCAATGTCTTCCATCGATCATTGAATGGTACGAATCGCCGAAACAGGCACAACTCTGACGCTCACTTGAAAAGATAAATGCCTAACGAGCTAACTGCAAAACTAGACAAAACGCCGTACGTATTCTCAGCAATCTGGTGTTTGGTCAGCCTGTTTTTTGTTGGCTTGGTCCAGCGCGTATCGATTCATCCGTTGATACAGTCCCTTGAGTTCCTGCTTCCATTGATCACGGTTTGCTTCATCGCATGGACAACCGTTGCTATTATCCGTCTGCATCGTGAGACTCATCGATTCCTGGACACGCTTCCTTTGGCGGTCGTTCAAATCACGCTGTATTTTGTGCTGTTCATTCAAATCGCTCACCATTTTGGTGCCCATCATTATCGCTGGGAATCTATTCCAACTTGGCAAGACTGGTTGGTTTTCGTGGGTGTGCACGGGATTCGCGCAGGGGATCCGGTCGACACGCTTGAGGCTTATGGCTGGAACATCCAACGAATTCAGCACAACAGTTCGCTTACAACAGCGATTCTACTGTGGTTCCACACTTGCGTGTGCGTGTTTGTTGTGACGGGATTGGCACGTCTATTGAGTATGACCGTTCGTATGATTCAGTCGGTATCCAAAACCGCCTGGATTAGAATTTTGATTGGGCTTATTGCGATTGGGGTAACGTCTCTCGCCGTACTGCTAGTCTTGAAGAAGATAACGTTCTTCGACATTTTCATATTTGCGTTCCTTGGTACTCCAGTCATTCTCGTCGGTTTGCTGATTGGCGGCTTGGCATTCGGATTCCGAGGCGCGATGAAAGATCCGGAAAACAAAGGCTGTTTCTCTTCCACGTTTGGGATCGTGATCGGGCTGATTTCATTGATCGGCTGCATACTGACGTTGAATGTGCGGGAAGGTGCTTTGTGGTTCTTTGACAGTTTGATTCGTGTCGCAGACATTCCAGACTTCATTGAGTTGACTCGAATCCAAATCCATTCGGTTCCAAGAACGGCGGGATGGTCGACTTTGACTTTGTTGATTCGAATTGGCCTGTCGTTGATCATTGGCCGGATGTTTGCAGTTTGGGCAACGTCAATCAGTATTCGTCATTTCGACGGGATTTTTCTGGCATTGCCTACTCTGGAAAAGTTGAGTGCTGATCCAGACCCGTCGATCAGTCGTCCCGCAACACAGCTTGTCTCGACGATTGCCAAAAACCAACGATCTTCCACAATGACCTTAAGTAATGGCGTCAAATGTTTTGCGCTTGTTATCTTGGTTGGTGCCGTTTCGTATTTTTCTTTTCCGTCGATAGATGCTTCGCATAGGCGAGCTGAGGTTCTTGCAGAATTAGCCGTCGCTGAAAACGATTCAAGTACAATAGGTGCGCTTGGTAGGCTTGCGAGAATGGGACCTTCGGCAGAGGCGGCTATTCCGATTCTTGCAGATTCCATGGGTCGCGTATCAAATGAACGCCAGCTGTATATGATCGATTGTTTGGGCAGTCTTGGGCCGCAGGCGATTGATGAGTTGGACAAATTTGTTTTGGATGCAAACGAAGTGAAGTCGTTGGCCGCGATCCGTGCTTTAAATAGGATCGGACCAGCCGCTTCCGCATCGCTATCGATGAGCGTGCAGTCAGAATCTCCGCGAGTAAGCAAAGCAGGACAGCGCAGCTTGCTTAGTTTTGGAAAAGACGCAACGATGCCATTGTTGATGTCAATCCGCCCTGAAAACGCGCATTTTGTGATGCCGCAGCTTGTGCAGTCCAATCGTTATTGGCATCAAATTGAATGTAGCAACATCTACTCAGAAGATCTTCAAAGATCACGACAGCTTCTACTGGCAGTCATCGACGGTACAGACGACTATCTCTTAACACCTCCTAATTGGGTCCCGATCAATCACTTAGGGGTGGACCTGAATTCTGTAAGCGAATTGTTGTGCCAGAAAATTATTGCTGAAGAAAGTTCATTTGAGTTTGCTTCCTTGGATTTGTTGGAACGACTTGGTCCAACGCCTGCAGGTCTACCGTTCCTTCCGCGATTATTGGCTGATCGACGCTCGCAAGTTGGTGATACTGGCTTGCGACTATTGCAGTTTTATGGCGACCCAGAATGCGACATTGATTTAAATCCGCTGGCTAACACATTGGCAACAAAAATCGTAAGCCAGGAATTGAGCCTTGCTGAAATTTCAGCTTTGAAAATACTGTGGGGCAAAGGTTTGGTGAACCAGCAACGTTGGCCTGCGATCGTGAATGCATTGAACGTGCGTTGCGGTGACAATCCCGAATCAAGTCGAAATCGTGATCGCATGGATTTGATTCTTTATTGCGGTGAACTCGGAAATTCAACAATAGACGCTCTGGCGGAAAAAAGTTTTCACCTGGAATTCGATGCCAAACGCGTTCGAGAATCCATGCAAAGTTCCAGATCTAGCCTGACGTTGCCACAGATTCACGCGTTGTTGAAGCAGATGGAATCGTCGGATGTCAAAGTTCAGGAGCAGGCAATCATCGATCTAGGTCAGGCCAGCAACCATTCCAGCATGGTGATTAAGCAGCTACAGCCGCTGTTAATGAATGGCAATGGAAACATCCGAAACCGGGCGATGGAATCGTTGTTAATGCTAGACGCCAATGGTTGGTGGTGGGGTCGGTGGATCCATTACACAGGCGATGAAGCAACGAACGACTATCTGGACAGCTTGAATAAGTAACGATCAGCGCGTCGAAGTGAGCGCCCATCCTTAGTAGATTTGCCAACAGAAGGGCGTGAAAACCGTGCGTTCCGGATTTTCCTCAGCGATGTTCTCCGTATTTGTGGGTTGAGATTGGCATAGGGTGAAATTGGCAAATTTTAGTCTATGATTCATAAGCAGCCTTTTGGGCTGAATCAACGCCAGTCAATACTTCCGTGAGCAAGGGATCTACGAATGTCACGCGTTTTTTATGTCGTGTTACTTTGTTTTGTATTGTTGCCAGCAACCATTGTTGCTCAACAAAATAGCACTCGACACCAGGAGGGCTTGGCGGAAAACACGCCCTCCTCTTATGTGTTGAAAGGTGCTGACGTCGTCGTTAAGCCAGGCACGGTTGTTAAGGACGCGTCGCTTGTTATCCGGGACGGTCGCATCGTAAGTGTGCGAGGGTCCAATGATTGGCCGGCCGATCATCAAGTCATCGATATGAAGGGCAAGATGATCTACGCCGGATTTATCGACGCCTACAACGAGCAAACGATCGTGATATCGGAGACTCCCGAGCATGCCGTTTACTGGAACGCGAACATTCGCCCGTCTCGCGATGTGACTCGCTCGTTTGAGTGGGAAGCGTCGGCGACGGACTCGATGAAAGAGAACGGCATCACCGCCGCGCTTGTTTCACCGGGAGCCGGGATCTTCAAAGGTCAGTCGGCTCTGATATTGACTGACGAAGTCAACCTTGAATCCAGTGTGTTGGTGCCTCAGTTCGCTCAGTCGGCCGAGTTGACGGTACAGCGTCGATTCGGTGGGCCTCGCATTTATCCCTCCTCGCCGATGGGCGCGGTGGCACTGGCCCGCCAAGCATTGTTGGACGCTCAGTGGTACGAACAGGCTTGGCAGATCGCCAACGAACAAGCGGATGTTGAACGGCCCGAGATCAACGCGTCACTGGCGGCATTGGGCAAAGTACTTGCAAAAGAACAACCGCTGATGGTTGATTCTTCCAACGAGTTGATGTCTTTGCGAGCCCATCGATTTGCCGAAGAGTTTGACTTGGATTTAATTATCGTTGGAAGTGGGAACGAGTATCGACGGTTGGATGAGATCAAGCAATTGGACCGCCCCATGATTCTGCCGGTCTCATTCCCTGCTCCACCGGCCGTTGCCACGCCAGAAGACGCTTTGAACGTCACACTGGAATCGTTAATGCATTGGGACTTGGCACCCGAAAATCCTGCCAAGTTGGCCGAGGCTGGTGTGTCTTTTGCATTCACAACAAAAGGTCTTGAAAGCACCGGAGACTACTTAAAACGAATTCGCCAAGCGGTTCAACGTGGTCTGGACGCTGAAGACGCTTTAGCTGCGATGACGACCGTTCCTGCAAAAATGTTTGGCGCCGAGAAACAAGTCGGTACGGTTGAAACCGGCAAGCTTGCAAACCTAGTGATCGTCGATGGCGACCTTTTCGAAGAGAAAACCAAGATCGTCGAAACTTGGGTGGCCGGGCGACGATACCAACACCAAACTGATCCTTCCCGTCAGGTAGGTGGCACTTGGAAAGTGACCGTCGATGGTCAGGAATTGGATATGAAGGTGACCCAGGGCGGTTCCAGCATCAGCGGCGAATTCCATTTGCCGGCCGATGGCGACGAACCAAGCGACGATGAAGAGGACGACGAGAATGATGCTGCGACCAAGACTGAGAAAATGAAGTCGATGGTTCTGGTCGGTGCTCGCCTTAGCGGATCTTTCAATGCGAAAGAATTCGACCAAAAAGGAACGGCTCAGTTTTCACTGATCATTTCGGCCGATTCGGAAGCCGCTGAAGGTTACATTATCTGGCCAGATGGAAGTCGCCAGCCGATGACTGCCGAGTTGACCGAGCGAGCTTCGGAAACGAAAGACGCAGCGGACGAAGGTGCCGGTAACCAACAACCGCGTCGACGACGTGGTGGTCGAGGCGCCGGACGTCGTGGTGGTGGCGGAGGTGGCGCCCCAGGCGGAGCTGCCGGTGGCCGACGACGAGGTGGCGGCGGTGGCGGTGGTGGTGCATCAGGATCCAACGCAGCCAACTACTCGAAAGAACCTGCGACCTTCGCGACCAATTACCCGTTAGGGGCTTTTGGTGTCGATGAAGTTTCAGAAGTTGAAACCGTCTTGTTTGACAATATGACGGTTTGGACTTGTGGCGAGCAAGGCATTCTGGAAAACGCTGCGGTCTTGATCAAAGACGGCAAAATCGCTGGCGTTTACGATTCGGAAACAGAGCGACCTTCGGCCGATCGAGTGGTAGACGGCGAGGGCAAACACTTGACGCCCGGTATTATTGATTGCCATTCCCACTTTGCCTCTGACAGCGGTATCAACGAGGGCTCGCAAGCCATTACGTCGGAAGTACGGATTGGTGACTTTATTGACTGTGATGACATCACGATCTACCGCCAGTTAGCTGGTGGTGTGACGGCCTCAAATATTCTCCATGGTTCGGCCAACCCAATCGGTGGACAGAACCAAGTCGTGAAACTGCGGTGGGGGATGAACGATCAGCAATTGAAAATGATCGAGGCGCCGCAAGGCATTAAGTTTGCTCTGGGTGAAAACGTAAAACGCAGTCGCAATGCGGGTAATCGCCGACCGGATGATCCGCCCCCGCGTTACCCAACGACTCGCATGGGTGTCGAGCAGTTAATGCACAACACTTTCCGTTCAGCGCTGCAATACAAAGCGAAACGCGAAGCTTGGAATTCGGATCGTAAGGGCCTGCCGCCTCGCCGTGATCTGGAACTGGATGCGATCGTCGAGATCCTGGAAGGTAGTCGCTGGATTCACTGTCACAGTTATCGACAGGACGAAATTTTGGCATTGATCCGAGTCTTGGACGAGTACGACATCACGATAGGAACTTTCCAGCACATTTTGGAAGGGTACAAAGTGGCCGAAAAGATGGCCGAGCACGGAGCCATGGCCAGTGCTTTCTCGGATTGGTGGGCGTACAAGTTCGAGGTTTACGATGCGATTCCTTACGCAGGTAAATTGATGCATGACGCTGGTGTCGTCGTTTCGTTTAACTCAGACGACGGCGAACTGGCGACTCACTTGAACCAGGAAGCAGCGAAGGCTGTAAAGTACGGTGGTGTGCCCGAGGCCGAAGCCTTGAAGTTCGTAACACTGAACCCCGCCAAGCAATTGCGTATCGATCAATACGTGGGCTCGATCGAAAAAGGCAAACACGCGGACATCGCAATTTGGAACGCGTCACCTTTAAGTTCATTTGCTCGTTGCGAGCAAACTTGGATTGACGGTCGCAAGTTCTTCGACGTTCAGCAGGACATGGAAATGCAACAGCAAGTTGCTGAGATGCGACAGACGTTGATCCAGAAGATTTTGAATTCGGGCGAAAAGATGCGTTCGGACGATAGTCGAAACGATGACTCGCAAAACCTGTGGCCTCGCTACGACGAGTATTGTGGTTCGCACATTAACAAGAACGACGATTCAGACATGCTGCAACAGTTGAACCAGGCATGGATGGAAGAATTAGAGGAGGAACAAGAATGACCTTAAAAGATCATGCCAGTTGCTCGACTCAAACCATCCAACATTTGCCAAATCGAAATTCAATGATTGCTAAATTTAAGAACTCGAAACTAACTTCCAGCTTATTGCTGATAGCCGCTGTCGCTATTTTGGCGTCGGTATCGTTTGCCACCGATGAAGTACCAGGTGGAAAACAAAAGAAACCAATCGCATTGGTTGGCGCGACGATCCATCCGGTTTCATCGGAACCCATTGAAGATGCCACGATCGTCTTTGTGGATGGCAAGATTACCGCGATCGGTGCGGATGTCGTAATTCCCAAAGACGCTGAGCAGATTGATGTTACCGGAAAGCATGTGTACCCGTCATTGTTTGAAACGTATTCGCAAATGGGGCTAACCGAAATCGGTGCCGTTCCAGCAACGATCGATACATCGGAAACAGGCGCGGTCAATCCAAATGTTTCTGCGTTGGTGGCCGTTAATCCGGATTCTGAACTGATTCCTGTGACACGTAGCAATGGTGTGTTAGTTTGTGTGTCGGCACCCAGTGGCGGATTCGTTTCGGGCGTCGCAGCCGTACTGCAAATGGACGGCTGGACTTACGAAGACTTGGCATTGAAACCGCATGCCGCCATGCAAGTTCAATGGCCCTCGCTTCGCAGTCGTCGGTTTGGTCGGCGAGGTGGTGGCGAGGCTGATTTGCTACGGCGATATGAAGAACAAGTCAATCAATTGCGAGATCTGTTTAAGCAGGCCAAGGCATACGCAGCTGGTAAACAGGCCGACGCGTTAAACCAACCACTCGATCTTCGACTTGAGGCAATGATTCCAGTCGTGGAAGGCAAGCTGCCGATGATGGTTCGGGCCGATACGCTGAACCAAATTCAGTCGGCGGTTGCTTTCGCGGCCGAACATCAAGCCAAGCTGATCATCATTGGCGGTTACGATGCACCCTTGTGTGCAGAATTGTTGAAGAAGCACGATGTCCCTGTGATTGTGTCGGCCGTGCAACGTCGACCTCTGCGACGAAGTGATGCTTTCGATGCACCTTACACGTTGCCAAAACGTTTGGCCGATGCGGGAGTAAAATTCTGTATCTCGTCCAGCGATCGCAGTAGTACTTGGAACACTCGGATCTTACCATTTCAAGCGGGCGTCGCAGCTGGCTACGGTTTGGATCGTAGTGAAGCGCTAAAGTCCATCACTTTGTATCCAGCCCAAATCATGGGCGTTGATGAACAAGTTGGTTCTTTGGAAGTCGGAAAGCACGCGACACTGTTCGTTTCAGATGGTGATCCGATGGAGATCGCGACTCAGGTGACTCATGCGTGGGTTCAGGGCCGTAGTGTGGATCTTTCGAACAAGCACACTCGTCTGTTCGAGAAGTATCAACGCAAATACCGT
Source organism: uncultured Pirellulaceae bacterium (assembly GCA_964543985.1). GTDB lineage: Bacteria > Planctomycetota > Planctomycetia > Pirellulales > Pirellulaceae > CAJQPP01. The sequence continues at coordinate 17,156 of CAZJBW010000030.1, forward strand.
CAGTTGAACCGCGAAATCATTCCTTAAACTTCGCTAACTTGCCAATGTTTTGTGCAGTCGATAGCGCCTTTGAATGGTTCTCGACTGCACAAACATCGGTAGCTTGCTTGCGTTGGCATCGCAATCAGTCAAAATGCGTTGTCGGAAGATCGACTGCGCTTTTTGGACTTAACCTTGCGGAACGCGAACATGACTACCAATAAAACGAAAACATCTCGGCGAAAATTTTTGGCGGCGTCGGCGGCAGGTGCTGTTGCCTTGCCAACGATCTCGGCTTCCGCTGCTAAGGCGAATGCGAAGCCTTCAAGTTTTCCGATCCCACGAAAAGATGACTTTCCGGTCAAGGTGATTGCGTCAGGCAATGGCGTGGAAGCCACCAAAAAGGCTTACGAAATGATCGTTGATGGTCAGGATGTTTTGGATGGCGTGGTGGAAGGTGTCGGGATCGTCGAAGCGGATCCAAGGGATACCTCGGTCGGGTACGGTGGATTGCCAGATGAACGAGGTGTCGTGCAATTGGATGCAGCTTGCATGCACGGTCCCAGTCACCAAGCGGGCGCCGTCGCCAGTTTGCAAAACATCAAACATCCTGCGGCAGTCGCCAAGTTAGTCCTCCGTCGTACCGACCACGTTTTGTTGGTGGGTTCGGGGGCCTTGGATTTTGCTAAGGCTCATGGTTTTCGGGAAGAGGAATTGTTGACCGACCGCGCTCGTAGGATTTGGCTGCGATGGAAAGAGACGCTCTCGGAAAAAGACGACTGGTTGGCACCTCAACCGGATAGCAAACGCCTGCAAGGTTCCGGTGTTGGTAATGAGCAAAGTAGTTTGGACTACGAAGGTCGTTACGATCACGGGATCTACGATAATGGCGAGCCTATCGATGTGTTGGTTCAGCGGATTAAACAGCATCGCCCGACCGGCACGATTCACTGTTCAGGGATGGACGCTTCTGGAAACATATCCTGTACGACAACGACTAGCGGACTGGCATTCAAGATTCCAGGACGTGTCGGCGATTCACCAATCATTGGTGCCGGTCTGTACTGCGACAACGAAATCGGTTCATGCGGTAGCACAGGTCGTGGCGAAGCGAACTTGCACAACCTGTGTAGTTTTGCTGCGGTCGAGTTGATGCGTAGTGGAATGGAGCCCGAAGAAGCTGGTCTGGAAGTGTTGCGTCGTGTGGCCAAGCACTCGCACCCCCGCCTATTAAACGACGAGGGGCAACCTAATTTCGGATTGCAGTTCTACCTGATTCGAAAAGACGGCAAACACGCGGGCGTCACCATGCGTGGCGGTGGCAAATTTGCTATCACGGATAAAGAGGGTAGCCGCAAAGAAGATTTAGTGGCGCTGTACAGCTAAAGAAAATGAAGACTTCTACGTTCCCGACTAAAGCAGATTTGATTGAATGTCAGGCCAGAATTAAGCCTTACATTCACCGCACGCCGGTTTTGACGTCCAGTCAACTGAACCGATTGGTCGGCGCTGAACTGTTTTTTAAGTGTGAGAACTTTCAACGCACCGGCTCGTTCAAAATGCGAGGCGCGTCCAATGCAGTGTTCCGTTTGTCGGACCAGCAACGACAGGTGGGTGTGGTCGCTCACTCGTCTGGCAACTTTGCGCAAGCGGTGGCCATGGCGGCGCGATCGGCTGACTCGAACGCTTGGATCGTCATGCCCGAAAATGCACCTCGCGTTAAGGTCGAAGCGGTCAAAGGTTACGGCGCTGAGGTCGTGTTTTGCGAGTCGACGATAGAAGCTCGGGAGCGGACAGCTGGTGAAATTGCCAAGCAATATCAGGCCACTTTCTTGCACCCCTCCAACGATATTGATGTCATTGTTGGGCAAGGAACTGCGGCCATGGAGTTGTTCGAAGATGAACCTCAATTGGACGCGCTGATAACTCCGGTTGGCGGAGGTGGTTTGTTGGCCGGTTGTAGCTTGGCTGCAAGATATTTTTGCGAGTCCTGCAAAGTTTACGCGGGCGAACCGTTAGCGGCCGATGATGCGTGGCGTTCATTGCAAAGCGGAAAAATTGAACTCAATGAAACCGCCGATACGATTGCAGACGGTCTGCGGACGAATTTAGGCGACAACAATTTTCCAATCATTCAGCAGTGCGTTGAAGAAATTGTTCGCGTAACCGATGATGAGATCATTGCCGCCATGAAATTAGTCTGGGAGCGGATGAAGATCGTTTGTGAACCGTCCTGTGCCGTACCGTTGGCTGCAATACTGAAGCAAAGTGATTTGTTTGCAGGAAGACGGGTGGGCGTTGTGTTGACGGGTGGTAACGTCGATTTGCAGAAACTTCCATTTTGAAATGACAATTATAGATCCAGTTTCCCAATGAAAAACTGTCCATATTGCGGTACTCAAATCAAGCCAGGTGCTACCGAATGTCCCGGTTGCCAGAGGTCGTTTGGTAGAAAAAAGCATACTGACGATCGAGGAAAATTCACTAACCTGGATACGTACTCGAAACGTACGATTCCTTGGTGGGTGATGTTGATCGTGGTGGGGATTTCTCTGTTCAGTTTCCTGTTGATATTCACTTAAGTCAGAAACTCTATCTGAATTTGCTGATTCTCAAGGATAGCTATGGATCGTAACCAAAGTCTGCAAGACACCTTTGCGCCCAACTTGATGTGTTTTGGGTGTGGCCCAAAAAACGAAAATGGGTTGCAGCTAAAAAGTTTCGTCGATGGCGATTTGTTGGTGGCCAGCTTCCAGCCAGAAATTCATCATCAGGCCTTCGATGGGGTGTTAAATGGCGGGATCGTGGGCGCATTGCTAGACTGTCATTGCAACTGGATGGCCGCTTGGCAGTTGATGCAATTCAATCAGTTAACAACGCCACCCTGTTGCGTGACGGCAGAATACACCATCAAATTGAATGCTCCGACGCCGATGGACGAGCCAGTGAAACTGCAAGCTCGAATCGAAAAGGTAAAGCAACGCAGTGCCGTGGTGTTGGGCGAATTGTTGACCAACGGCAATGTGACGGCCGAATGTCGCGGAATCTTTGTGGCTGTCAAACCCGGACACCCTGCCTACCACCGATGGTAACGACTTTGGTGCAACGAGTTTTCGATACGTACAAGTGAGAGTAGACCAACGATGACGAACCAGAAAATTGCAGACACTCTTGAGCAGTTGGCTGATCTACTGGAATTTACCGGAACCAACCCGTTCCGTTTGCGGGCCTACCGAAACGCCTCGCGAAAGATTTCTGGGATGACAGAATCCATCGCTACGATGGTCAAAAATGGTGACGATCTGACAAAGATTGAAGGGATCGGGAAATCAGTTGCAGAGAAATGTAAGGCGTTGGTCAACGATGGAAAGTTGAAGCAGCTGGATGACCTTCTAAAAGAGGTTCCAAAATCTGTTTTGGATTTGTTGAAGATCCCAGGTTTGGGACCCAAGCGAGCGGCCATCATTTTCAATCAGCTGGATATCAAAACGCTGGAGCAACTGAAGAAAGCTTGTCAGGAAGGAAAGATTCGCGAGCTGGATGGATTCGGGGCGAAGACAGAACAGACGATTTTAGATGGGATCGAGATTGCTGCTGCGGCCGCTGATCGAATCTATTGGTCGCAGGCAGACGAGATCGTGCAACGTCTGCGCAAGCACTTGAAGCCTTGCAAGGCGATCAAGCAAATTGAATTTGCTGGCAGCTATCGACGTGGCAAAGAGACGATTGGTGATATCGACATCCTGGTGACGTCGGACGACTGGAATGCGGTGATGGATCAGTTGGCTTCGTTTCCCGAGATCGAATCGGAGATTATTCGCGGTGGCACTAAAATGTCGGTGCGGATCGGCAGCTCGTTTCAGGTTGATCTGCGAGTGGTCAATGAGGAATCGTTTGGTGCAGCGCTGCAATACTTTACGGGCTCGAAAGAACATAACGTGATCTTACGCGGGATGGCCAAAGAGCGTGGTTTGAAGATCAACGAGTGGGGGCTGTACGAAGTCAAAGGTGACAAAGAGAAGTGGATCGCTGGTCGTAGCGAGCAAGAAATTTACGATGCGTTAAACCTTCCCGTCTTTCCACCGGAATTGCGAGAGGCTCGGCGTGAATTCGAATGGTCCGAGGCTGGTGATTTGCCCGAGCTGATTACCGTGGAGGATATTCGTGGCGATCTGCACATGCACACCACTGCCACGGATGGTCAGAATTCGATCGAAGAGATGGCCACGGCCGCTAAGAAACTTGGTTTGAAATACATCGCCATTACTGATCATTCGAAACGAGTGGCAATGGCCAATGGATTGGACGATGATCGGTTGTTGGAACAATGGGAAGAGGTTGACGAGGTCAATGAAAAGCTGAAAGGCATTACGGTGCTGAAAGGAATCGAGGTCGATATCCTGGAAAAGGGAGGCCTGGATATCAGTGACCATGTGCTGGAGCAGGCTGACTGGGTGACTGCCAGCTTGCATTACGGCGGCAATCAACCTCGCGATCAAATCACAAAACGGATTGTGGAATCGATCGAGCATCCGTCGGTATCAGCGATCTCTCATCCAACCGGACGGTTGATCAATCAACGTGAAGCGTACGATGTGGACGTGCGGGCAATTATGGAAGCCGCCAAGAAACATCGGAAGCTTATGGAATTGAACGCTCATCCCATACGGTTGGATTTGAACGACGTTCATTGTGCAATCGCCAAAGAAATTGGCGTGAAAATCGTTATCAATACGGATGCTCACAGTATCCCAGGGCTTGAGATGATGCGCTTTGGGATCAAGCAAGCGCGACGTGCTGGTTTGACGAAAAGCGATGTCGCCAATACCAGAACCTGGGCACAAATGAAAAAGCTAATCGGTTAATTGAATCGGATCGCACTTTTCAATTCATTAATCTTGTTTTGAGCTGATCAACGTTTCCTTGTCTTGGATATCGACGGCACCGGTCAGGGTGCCATCGGCAGTCATCCCCAGCATTCGAGCCACCTTATCGCGACTCTTCTTCAGCGACCGGAAGACGATATAAAGTAGTCCGGCGCTAACCAGCAAGAAAAACAGAACGGCCAGCGAACCGATTCTAGCCATTTGTTGGCCCAGTTGTCGGGACGGTTGCAATGCCCTGCCGTGATCGGCCACCGCGATGACTCGAAAGCCAGTATCGACGCGATCGTCGGAATCTTTTTCTGTACCGACTCGACTTTTTACTCTAGCCCAAGCGGCCAACCATTCTTTGTCGAATTCGACGCCTTCCAGGTCGGACGCCAACGGGTCTTGGAAGCGACCCAAGTGATGGATTTGATCGGTATCGTTTTCGTCTGCAGAATTTAGTTTCCGCAATACATCATTGCCGATACGCTTAGCGTTCAACGAATCAGGAATCTCACCTCGCTCGCTAAAAATCTTTGCCAGTAGCGGATGTTCTATTACTGTTCCGTGGTAATCACCCTGACGACCATCGACCAGCATAACGTATTGTTCTTGAGCGTTATCAAATTCGATAAACGATCCCATGTCGGCGGTCACTGAGGCGATTCCCAGAAATTGCCCTTCGTAATAGATCGGTTCTGAAAATGCGATCTTGAAATTTTTGGTTGCTTGACTAATAAAGATCGCGGACATTGTGGGCCCTTCGATGTGCGGTCTAAGACTGGCGTTCTTTTCAACCAGATAGGTATTCTGTCCGCCGCCTCGATTGATGGCCTCGCGCGCATCGCCAGTAAAGTAGGTACGCCAAGAGAAGTTTTGTCCAATCGTAACCTTAACATCGCGTTCCGACGTATTGAACACCGACGCGATTTGAGTGCCCGTGTAGTCACACAGAAACCAACTGGCCGCTTTGGGATAGGTTGGGTCGTCCAAGTTCTTTTGCAGTGGAGTTTGCAAACGTTCTCGTAGCTGGTTATCGATAAACCGGTTGCGCACCTCGCTTAGCAACTCGTTGTTGTTTTGATGAGGGTCTTCCAGTTGGTCCAGAAGCTGGCGAGCGGTAGGGTCGTTAACCAGCAAAGCCATCTGTTCTTGGATACGCGGGTCGTTGGTCAATTCATTTAAGACTCGAAAGTAGTTGTCGATTTGTTCGGCGGCCGAGCGAGCGGCAAGTTGAGCGATCCATTGACTGCTGTCCAAGGTTTGGTTGGTGATCGAGTTGTCGGTTTGCGTAATGGCACCTCGGTATGCGTTCCAGCCAAACAACGACATCACGGCCAGTAACAACAGAGGCCCCAACAAACCCAGGATGATCAAGGGGCGTCTGGCTTGGGCATGTTCGCGATCTCGCAGCGCTTGAAAGACACTCTGCACACTACCGAATCGTTTTTTAGGATTGCGTTCGATGCATCGATCAATGATTTCGGCCAAGTCTCTGTCGACGCCGGGGACTTTGCGATGCGCGGTGGGCACCGGTGCCTTCTCAATGACCTGGCGATACCTGGCCAAACGATCTTCCATAGCTTCGGACGACTCGATTTTTTCCAGACGCACTTCACCACGGAACGGTGGTTGGCCGGTCAGCATGCAATACAGCAAAGCACCCAACGCATAGACGTCCCAGCGAGCGTCCGGCGCCGCCCTTAGATCGGCTTGTTCAGGAGCCATAAAGAACAGAGTGCCCAAGGCGGCTGCTTGTTCGTGACTGAGTCTCGCTTGCCCGAAATCCGCCAGCCGAGGTTTTTTGTCCTGGTCCAACAGCACGTTACCGGGCTTCAAATCACAATGCAAAATCCCTTTGCCGTGCAGGTGCATCAGCCCGATGCAGATTTCTTCGGTCAGGTCCACTGCCTCGTCGGCCGGCAGCGATTCTCGGCGATTCAGTTCGTCCTCCAACGACCCGTTCTCGATGTAATCCATAACGTAGTACGGAGGCTTGGCGTCCCAACCGACGTCCAGTAATTGAACGACGTATCGATCGGCCGACAGGAAGACCAGCTTTTCTACTTCCCGAGAAAGCAATGAGAGGTCTAGCGAAGTTTGCCGCGAGTAAAACTTGATGGCCACGCGACGACCCGTCTTTTCATCCAGCGCCAACCAAACTTCACCGTAGGCCCCGCTACCCAATAGGGACTCGATCTTGTAGCCTGCAACTTCGGCCGGAGGCGTCTTCGGCTTCAAGCTTAACGTGCGTGCTGATTTGATTTGGTCTTGGGATTGATGTTCGGTGTGATCAGTCGACATACAAGAGTTCTGAAATCAAAAACAGGTTGTGCCCTGCGGCTGACGAAAAAAGTGGGCCGCCCGTTCTTGGCCACCCATCAACCATTATGGATTCTCTCACCGATACTGGAAGGGACTAAGTGAACAACCCTGCAAGTCCAGACGATTCTTCTGGCGTACGTAAAATCGAGGCTGTTGCCTTCGATTTGGACGGTTTAATGTTCAACACTGAGGATTTGTATGACGAGGTGATTGATGGCATGTTGAGAGAACGAGGGCACAAGTTTTCCAACGAATTAAAAATGAAAATGATGGGTTTGCCGGGTGTCGAGGCTGTGCAGATCATGATTGACGATCTTTCCTTGTCGGAACAACCCGTTCAGTTATTGCACGAGATTCATCAGCGAATGCAGCAAACGATGCCTGACCGAATCCAGCCGATGCCCGGTTTGCTAACTTTGCTGGACGAGATTGAAAGTGCGCAGCTTCCCAAATCGATCGCTACCAGTAGTAGTCCGGAATTCGCAGCCACGGCTTTGAGAATTTGTGATTTGTCGCCGCGTTTTCGTTTTGTGCTGACAACGGAAAACGTTCAGCGGGGCAAACCGTTCCCGGATATCTACATCGAGTCGGCGGCGAGACACGGGGTAGCAGTCGAAAACTTGCTAGTCTTGGAAGACAGTTTGATCGGGTCGCGGGCCGCCGCAGCTTCCGGGGCAGTTGCCATCGCCGTGCCTGGTCACCATTCGGCCGAACAAGACTTTTCTCATGTAGATTTTTGTGTTGAGCGGTTGGACGTTCCGCTGTTGTTAAACGCTGTTCGGCAAAAACAGATTGCTCTGCCAACCAACGGAACGAGTTAGCCAGGGTCACTCTTGAACAAGTTGTTCGTCAATAGAGCGTGTCTTATCAGTGACAACATCGCCAGTATGCTGTGTGCTCTTCTTTTCAAACAACATTAACAAGCACTCGTCTTCGGCGATCGGGTTGTGTTCGACGCCACGCGGCACCACGTACACGTCACCTTCGTTCAACACAACGGTTTGGTCTCGCATTTCTATTTTTAATTGACCTGCCAAGATCATGAACAGTTCATCTTCGTTTTCGTGCGAGTGCCATGTCAGTTGCCCTTTGACTTTGGCGACTTTTACAAATGAGTCATCTACCTGGCCAATGACCTTGGGAGACCAAAGCTCGGTTAGCGAGGCGGCAATCTGTTTTGGGTTTCTTGATTCTGACATGGTTGAGCGCAAAAAAATGTGCGGAGTGAAAAACTCCGCACATTGTATCGTTTGAATTTAGTTTCGATCTTAAAATCTAACGATTTGAACGTCGTCGCAAGCAGGCGGCTGAACCGATCAACGCCAGAAGGGCGAAGGAACCAGGTTCAGGGATGGCCGTAAACGCGGCAGAAATAGTCAAACCGTAGAACTGAGTATCGACGGCCAACGCGTCGGCATTGTCGGTCCCAGTGATTTGGACGAAATAGGTGCCTGGGGCACTCAACAAAAAGTCGTCGATTGATTCCGCACCGCCCAAACCCGTGATATCGGATTGAGCCAATAATGTGGAACCATCTTGGTCGAATAACGAAAGCACTAAATCACTACGGCTTTGCGTATCGAATGGTATTTCGTTGTTCGGTATGTTGTCTTCAGGGCCAATGTCGTATTCGAATCCTAATGCCTGCAAACCGAGTGAGACTTCTGCAGATTGATCGATATCGAAGCTATAGAAGTCAGTATCCGTCTGGTCGTCGATACTGACGAAATCGTTGGCAGTGATTGCTACCGCGAATGTGGCAGCATCTTGACCGATGGCAACTGTTGCTCCGTCGGCAACTACTCCTAGTGACGTTGCCAACGCGGCGGTGTCATTTCCCAGTTGACCGTTGGATCGTTCAAATGCATCTCCGTAGCCGCGTTGTGCAATCAGGATGTCGTGATGCTGTGGGCCATCAAACGTTGGGTTTGCCAAAGTGACTGGTTCCATCAAGAATTGAAAACTGACAGGTTCCACATGTGCCATCCCCACGCCGTGTCCATGTTCGTGGGCGATTACGTTTCTAGAGGCTAGATTGTCGTTGGCGGCGTTATTAAAGAACGAATCACTGGTATCGATAACCATGTCGCCTGAATTCGGAAAGAAGTTAAACGCCAAAACTCCGTTATTTCCATCGATCGGTCGTCCGCCAATGCGGATGTCCGCGCGGTTGGCGTTACCCGCTGAGGTTGCAAAAGCAGCGTTGTCGTCGGTGGTTTGAAAAGTGTATTCCAATCCGCTAATGGAAGACCAGCGATCGAATGTGGATTCAAAGACGGCAACTCCCGCATCAAACGAACCGTAGGTATTGGTTAACCAAGCTTGAACGTCGCTGGGTGCGGCGGGACCTAAACCGGCCCCAAAATTCGGGATGTTCAAACCGTCATTGACAAAACCCCAGGTCAATCGCAATGGATCGCCTTGACTGAATCCTTGGGCTTGCGATTGTGCGGTCAGCCCAGTCCATCTGGCGATATCAGGTGGTTGAGCGGTGACGGTATAGGTATGCTGCAAGCCAATAATATGACGGCGCAGCACAGCTGGTTGATGTGGTTCATTTGGCGCTCCCCCTTTTAGTTGCCAAACAAGAATTTCGTATTTACGCGATTGCTATCAGAATATCTCACGAAAAACCAAAATCAAGCGAACAGGCCACCTGTTCAGTCAAGGGATCCAGCCGCCATTTGTTGTATTGATTGAGCACGAGTATCGTTTCGCCTTGCAAATACAACGGTTTGGAAAGTTCCGAACTCAGAAAGGTGTGCTTCCAAATTTTTGAGCAGGTTTGCGACCTGACGTCGACTGAGTCCATGGAGTTGCGAGAATTGGAATTAGGGGTTGGGTAGATCCCCGCAAATCGCCCCGTTTTGCTATCAAACCTCAAAATACAGGCGAAAACGCCTCAATTCGCGTAGTAGTTTTGGCATATTCGTTAAATTTTCACTTTCTTATTCAACCGGCACGACAGGGATTCCCGATACAACACGTGACGCCACAAGCAAAATGGGTGTGGCGTGTATGGATTCAGCCCGCACTGGGAATCAAACATTCGGGAACAGCCCTATGTTGAAATGTAAGTTTTTAGTCACATTCGCCGCTCTGAGTTTGCTGTTTGCATCAGCAGTCTCGGCACAAACCTTGCAAGAAGGTCTATCAGGGGGGCCGTCGGCAAGACCGTTTGGTACGTCCGATGATACTATCATTGATGATGAGTTCTTCGAATATGACGCCAGACTTTGGACACCCTATGACATCACCTCTTTGGATGGTGCCGTTGAACCGCAGTCTGGCTTTTATGCCGAACTAGGTTTCACGTACCTATCCATTTCTGGGCCCGAAGCCGTTGCTGGTGCCGACCCTCGATTGTTCGAGAATGCGGATCAGTGGACTTGGGGCCGAAACTTGGAAGTCGGATATCGCCAAAATCGCGATACAGGCTGGAGCTTTCAATGGCAGGATTTGGAAGGCAGTACCTTCCTGTTCGATTCCGAGTTCGTGTTCAGCGAAGCATTCGGTGGATTGTCGAACCCAGCCGTTTTACGCACCGCTTATGACCGCTTGTCGATCAACCGGGAATTTCGCCAAACGTTATCCAACGGTGGATACGTCGAGCCGTTCATCGGAATCGAGTACATCAGTCTTCGCGACTTCGCAAACCAAGACATATTGCCTCCAGTCCTTATTCCGGCTGCCCGTTTCAGCCAAAAGGCGACCAACTCGGCCATCGGTGGTCGACTGGGTACTTCGTACACTCGGAATTATGGTCGCTACTCGCTGGGAGCAAACCTGGCTGCAGGTGCCTATTACAACCAGCAGAATTTTTCATCCACCGTTCTCGGTCCGGTTGGCACGACGGCACCGGGTCTAACATTGACGAACAGAGACAACGATTTTGCTCCGCTACTTGATCTGGGCGGCACGATCAGAATTAATCTGACACGTGACATCTCTCTACGAGGTGGAGCTCAGTTGACTTACATTTGGCAAGGTGTAACCCGAGCTGATACTCGAACTGCCTTGGCTAACCCAGTGTTCGCCGGCCTGGCAGGCTTCCCAACGTCAATCGAAGATCAAGACTTTATCGCGGCCGGATTCAACTTTGGCATCGACTGGCGACGATAACGTCCCACTAAAAACTTACTGAATCGAGAACCCGCAATCGATGATTGCGGGTTTTTTTGCGTTTGTAGTGTTATTTTTCAGGCCAGTTTCGGGCAATGACAAATCTGGATCGGCACTGGGCATCATGGAATCGGCATGTAGAATACCCGCATTCATCAACTGCTTTGCTGGAATTGAAATGAGTCTTGAAAACAAACCGATGGCCATCGTGTTGGCCGCCGGTAAAGGCACTCGCATGAAATCGGATTTGCCGAAAGTGCTGTGCCGGGCATGTGATCGCCCATTGGTAAGCTACGTGTTGGACGCTTTAAGAAACGCAGGCGTCGGTCGAATCGTAGTCGTCGTTGGATACAAAGCGGATTTGGTACGCCAAGAACTGTCCGACTACCCCGATTTGGAGTTCGTCGAACAGACTGAACAACTGGGCACTGGGCATGCTGTGATGGTTTGCAAAGACGCGGTCGGCGATTTCCAAGGACCTGCATTTGTAGTGGCTGGCGATTCTCCCATGCTGCAAGCGGCCACTCTGAAGAAGCTGGTAGACCACTATCAAGAGACTGAGACGTGTTGCCTGTTGGGGACTTTGATTCACGAGGACCCAACGGGGCTGGGCCGTATCGTGCGAGACCCCTCAGGGAAATTCGAAGGCATTGTGGAACACAAGGACTGTACGGACGAGCAATTGAAGATCAATGAGGTCAATATGAGTACCTACCTGATCGATTGCCAAAAAATGTTTTCGGCTCTGCAGGATGTCAATCAAAACAACAGTCAGGGCGAGTTCTATATCACCGACGTGCCCGGCATCTTGATTGGACGCGGCGAAGATGTGCGAGCCGAACCTTTCTTGCAACCTTGCGAGGCCTTGTCGGTTAACACGGTCGACCAATTGGCGATCGTTGAGTCAGAAATGAAACGACTAGCCAACTAATTTCAATTAGTCAAACAGAGACGGAACAAACTCGATGAACGAGTTGAAAATATTCAGCGGTCGGGCCAATCAAAAGCTGGCCGAGGATATCTGTACTTTCCTTAACCTGGATTTGGGCGAATGTAACCTAGAGACTTTCCCCGACGGTGAATTTCACTGCAAGATTGGCGATGTCCGCGGTCGCGACGTCTACTTGGTGCAACCGACCTGCCCGCCAGCCAACGACCATTTGATGGAGTTGCTGATCATGATCGACACTTGCAAGCGAGCAAGTGCCGAACGAATCACAGCCGTCATTCCATATTACGGTTACGCTCGCCAAGACCGTAAAGACGAAGGCCGAGTTCCCATTACGGCCAAGCTGGTCGCCAACCTGATCACACGGGCCGGGGCTGACCGAGTGCTAACGATGGACTTGCATGCCGCACAGATTCAGGGCTTTTTTGACGTTCCCGTCGATCACTTGTACGCTGGCCCAGTTTTGAACCAGCATTTTTCCAACCTTGGTATACCGCTGGACGATTTGGTGATCGTTAGCCCGGACGAAGGAAGCATTAAAAGAGCAGTCGGGCACGCCAAACGCCTGGGCGGCTCGATCGCCATTGTCGACAAGCGACGCAAAAGCGCTACGGCGGTGGAACAGGCACACCTGATTGGTGGACCCATCGAAGGCAAAATTGCGCTAATGTTCGACGATATGATCAGCACAGCGGGCTCGATTTGTGGTGCCTCCGAATTGGTTCGAAAGGCGGGGGTCCGCGAGATTCATGTGGCGGCAACGCACGGGATTTTCGCGGGAGAAGCCATTAATCGCTTGCGTGATGCACCGATCGATTCCGTGGTTATCACGGACAGTATTCCGATCCCTGAAGAAAAGATGCTGGACAAATTTAAGATTCTGTCCGTCGCTCAATTGTTGGGCGAGGCGATTAAGCGGATCCACCATCACCAATCGATTAGCGCGATCTTCAATGAAGATACAGCGGCAGGCAGTTAGGCAGTTAGGCCGTTGGGCCAGTTGGGAAAGTGATCTCAAACCAAGCCATTCGGCTGAATATTAATTCACTCTTCGTCGGGTGATTCGTCCGATTCCGATTCGTCATTCGCGTCCTCGACTTCCGAATCGTTAATATCCGATTCGGTAGATTTATGCACTTCGCGTCGGAATACTGCCACGATGTCTTCGGCCGGTACGACAAATAGTTGGTTGTCAGATTCGAAGTCGACGGGGATCGCATGTTTGGGATGGAACAAAACCTTATCGTACTGACGAAGCGGTAGATCGTCGTCGTGTTCGATAGCGGCAGAAATTGTGACAATACGTCCGGTGATGGTGGGAATCTCAGCCGAGTCGGGCAGCGCGATGCCACCTCGGGTTTCCCGTTTGGGGTCATCTTTGCGAACTAGCACTCGCAAACCGATGGGTTCAACGAACTCGACGACTTCACGTTTGACTTTTCGAGAGGGACTCATGGATCCTGTCGGTTTTGATGGGCGAGTTTAACGTTGGAATTATTCGCATCATTTTGATGCTTGGTCTTGAAAATCCTTGGCAATTTGCCAGAATAACGCCCTTAAATCAATAGTCAACGTGCCGGACAGTTCGTTGAACGCAGCAGCGACCCACCGACTAGTCGGTTTCAAACGGGTCGTGTTTGTTTTGAATCATTCAGTTACCAAATTGCATTTGGAGAGTTCCCGTGAGTGACGGTGTATATGAAGTAAAGAAGCGTGAGGAGACCGGAACACTCCGTATGCGTCGTCTTCGAAAATCCGGAAGAATTCCCGGTGTCATTTATGGTGAAGAAGATGGCGTATCCAATGTTTCGTTGGACGTTCGCGAAGTCGATCGGATGATTCGCGCTGGTCGCCAGTTTGTGACATTGTCTGGTGACTTTGCAAAAAGCGCACTTATTAAAGACGTTCAGTGGGATGCCTTTGGTTCCCAAGTATTGCACGTCGATTTTGCTGTCGTCGATGCATCGGAGGCTGTCGAGGTCGAATTGACGATCGAGTTGCGAGGTGTTGCACCTGGTACCAAACAAGGTGGTGTCGTGAAACAGCTTATGCATGAACTTGCTATTCGCTGCCCGGCCGACAAGTTGCCTGAGAATTTCGAAGTCAACATTAATGAACTGGGACTGGACCAGTCAATTTTGGTGAGCCAAATTGAGTTGCCGTCAGTTGCCGAGTTGATTTCCGAGGCCGATGGGGTCGTGGTGACTTGTGTTGCACAGGTCGAGGTGGATGAAGACGAAGGCGCTGATTCGGACGCTCCTGCAGAACCGGAAGTCATCGGTCGCAAGGCGGACGATGAAGAAGGGGATGGCGATTCTTAGGAATCACGTCGCCAGCAATTAAACGCCGCTTGGACGAAACGCTGCTTAGCCTACTGGCTGGCTGAAATTACTTTGACAAGTGGCTAGAATAAATCGATTGCCGCGCAATCTCTGCGCGGCATATTTTTTTGGTGAGTTTCATGTCTGATTTGAAACTGATTGTCGGTTTGGGTAATCCCGGCCGCAAATACGATGGGACGCGACACAATGTCGGGTTTCAGGTGATTGCTGAATTGCACGAGCGGTTTGGTAAACCGCGTCCCAGCTCAAAATTCGAGAGCGAACTGGTCCAGGTCTCTACGGCCAATCATAAAGTGATTTTGCAGAGTCCCCTGACGTTTATGAATCTCAGTGGCAAATCGGTCCGCGGAGCCAGCGACTTTTACAAAATTCCCGTAGACCAAATATTGGTCATATGTGACGACTTTAACTTGGATTTGGGCCGGTTGCGTTTCCGTCCAAAGGGCTCGGCCGGTGGACAGAACGGATTGAAAGACATTATCCAAAGGTTGGGAACTCAGGAATTTGCTCGATTGCGTCTGGGGGTCGGCAAACCGCCCGAAAATTGGGACGTAGCCAATTATGTGCTCAGCAAGTTTCGCGATGACGAGCAAGCAGATTTGGGGAAAATGATCAAGCGAGCAGCCGATAGTGTGGTGGTTTGGCTGGACGAAGGTACTCAGAAGGCCATGAATCGATTCAATGCCGATCCGAACCAGAAACCAAAACCACCCAAGCCAAAATCACCCAAGGCAAAATCACCTAAGCAAAATTCACCCAAGGCATCAAATACAGAGCAGCCGGCCGACCCCTCTTCCGCAGACAAGCGGGCCAAGCAGCCTGAAAAATCGAATGGCGGTTTGGCAGATAATCCGCCCATCGACAACGTTTAAGTCGGCAGGATTACCGAAATTTGAAAGGCAATCTGGGCGGACTCTAGTGAAAACGACCGCGCAGCAAGGTCGGCCTGAAATGGCAATCTTTTTGCGAATCGTCAGCCTTGACCAGACTTGTCACAAGGGCATGGAAAATCCAGCAATAAGGTATAGATAGGCCCTGCATTCGAAGCGTAATTGTGTACACTGTTAAGGCTTGTAATTTTAGCATTCAACCACGAAGCGACCTTTGTCGGGGGTCGAGCTTTGCGCTTGGTGTTTTGTCGCGGTACCCCCGCATTGTGATTTTCCCTTTGACCACCTTGTTCCCGGTGGCTGACGGTGACTTTTTTTGAGGTCACCACTTGGAGATAATTTTGGCGAACTTAAAAGTTTACGAATGCATGTACTTGTTGGATGCAAATGCCTACGCAAGGAATCCTGCGGGCGCGGCTGAAGGAATTCAGAAGATGGCAGACGCGGTTGGCGGCGAATTGTTGGCCAGCCGTCTCTGGAATGAACAAAAACTGGCTTACCCGATTAAGGGTCGATACAAAGGGGCCTATTGGCTGACCTACATGCGTTGCGATGCAACGAAATTGACCGATTTCAATCGGGCCTGTCAATTGAATGATATTGTGTTGCGTCACTTGGTCGTGAAAGTTGAACCACGACTGGTCGACACATTGGTTGCTGCAGCTCGAGGTGAAACACCTCCGCAAGCTTCGGCAGAAGCATCCGAACCGTCAAAGGGCGACGCCAAGGAAGAGCCTGCAGAGGAAGCGGCTGGCAACTAAAGTTGGCCCAATCCCGACGGAAAACTCTTTTCCAAAGGTAAGAATTCATGGCAAGTTTTAATCGAGTAATCTTGGTTGGTAATCTGACCCGCGATGTCGAGTTGCGTTGGACTCAATCGGGTACAGCGGTAACAGAATTGGGGCTGGCCGTGAACGACCGAGTAAAACGAAACGACGAGTGGGTCGATGAAACCACCTTCGTTGACATTACTCTGTGGGGTCGAACCGCAGAAGTTGCAGGTGAATATCTTTCCAAAGGTGCACCGGTTTTAATCGAAGGTCGATTGAAGTTGGATTCCTGGGAAGACAAGAACGACGGAAAAAAACGTTACAAGTTACGAGTGGTTGGCGAGAAAATGCAGATGTTGGGAGGACGTAAAACGTCTTCTTCCAACGACGCGTACAGCCAACCCGTGGGTCAATCGACGGCATCAGGTGATTCCGGTGGCTCGCCAGCACCCAGCGCCCCTGCCCCGCCCCGCGATGACATTCCCTTCTAAAACATTTTCAAGAATAAAAACAAGGTCGCGGTAGGTGACCGTTGACGAGGAAATCATGACCAAAACGAAGAAAATGAAAAAGCAACGGCGCTCGCCGAAAGGATTTAAGCGACTGCCCACTGGACCAAATGGTGGCGTCCAGCTGCTGTTGATCCAGTCCGTTGAACACTTGGGAACGCATGGTGATGTGGTGGAAGTGAAACCTGGTTTTGCTAACAACTACTTGATCCCACAAGGCTTGGCGACCATCGCCACCGATCACCACAAGCGGATGGTCGAAAAGCATAAAGAGAAACTAGAAGATATCGCTCGCTTGAAACTGAAGCAGTACGAAGATCAAGCACGCGAAATCGAAAAGCTCAGCCTGACTATCGAAGCCAACGCCAACGAAGATGGACACCTATACGGAAGTGTTGGTGCCGCCGAAATCGTCAAGGCACTGAAGCAGTCCAACATCGTTGCCAGCCAAGAGCAAATTCGCATGGAAGGTGTTCTGAAAGAACTGGGTTTGTATACCGTCAAAGTGCGGTTGCATTCAAATGTTGACGCCGATTTGAAAGTGTGGGTGGTTCCATCTGTGGAAACCGATGACACCTCGAAAACGGAAACTGGGTCGGCCAGCTAAACGGATGATTCGGCAGTTGGCAAATTGCCAACAAGTTTTCCCGCTGTCCAAAACTGCTGGAAACGATTCGAATCCCAACAGATGAAACGAACGAAAACGGTTGTACATCGTGCAACCGTTTTTTTATGCCATCTATGGTTTGAATTTATGGCAAACCGGAAATAATGTTTGCCACGACCAGCGAAAATACAACGGATGTTCCCGAGGGGAAATGGAATGGAAAACGAAAAGCGTTACTCGTCGGAAAAAGGGAAAGGAAACCGCAAGTTTCGTCGCAAGGACCAAAAGCCGGGAGTCGCAGATCTGCTGGACCGGCAACCACCCTACAGCCAAGACGCTGAAATTGGGGTGCTTGGCAGTATGATGCTGCAGCCTTCCAACATCGACGATGTCGCAACAACATTGCGTGCCGGTGACTTCTATTTCGAAGCCAATCAACTGCTGTATTCGCATCTACAGGATATGCGAAATTCTGGCAAAAGCATCGACATCACGCTGTTGGTCGAGCGTCTTAAGGATAAGGATGACTACGAGCGGGTTGGCGGTGCGGCTTATATTGCAGAGGTGTTTACGCGAGTCCCCAATGCAGCTCACGTACACTTTTACGCCAACATCGTTCGCGAAAAGTCTTTGGTCCGAAATGTGATTGAAGCCACCACCGAGATTTTGCGTGAAGCTTACGAGGTGGAACAAGAAGGCGCGGTCAAGTTGTTGTCCGAGGCCGAAGAGAAGATCTTTGCAATCGGCGAAAAACGAAATGTGACCACATCTAAAGACGATGTGAAGGAAATCTTCCTGATGGCTTTGGATCGTTTGGACGCACGGATGCGAGGCGAAAATCCGGAAGGCGCAGTCGATACTGGCTTCGTCGATTTGGACAATCTGACCGGTGGGTTGCACGCGTCTGAGCTCGTCATTCTGGCTGCTCGGCCAGCTATGGGTAAAACGGCATTCGCCATGAACATCGCTGAAAACGTTGTACGCTTTAACGATGTGCCAGTCTTATTTGTCAGTTTGGAAATGGCAGCCATCGAATTGATCGAACGTTTGTTGTGTTCGGTTGCAAGGGTCGACAGCCGGCGCTTGAAGAATGGAAGTGTTTCCAAAGACGAACGAACTCGGCTACGTCAAAAGGCGTCCGATCTAAGCACAATTCCATTGTTCATTGATGATTCGCCCAGCCGCAGCGTGGCCGAAATTGCCTCGACCGCCAGAAGGATCAAAAGACGACAAGGTAGGTTGGGCATGATCGTGATCGATTATTTGCAGTTGCTGGAACCAGAACGTGCCAGCGATCCAAGGCAAGAACAGGTTGCCAAGATTGCTCGTCGATTGAAAGGGTTAGCGCGTGAATTGGAAGTTCCCATCTTGTGTCTTTCTCAATTGAATCGACAAGCAGAGGACAGCCGTGACCACCGCCCTCGCATGAGTCATTTGCGGGAATCGGGAGCGATCGAGCAGGATGCGGACGTGGTGATGTTTGTGCACCGTGAAGAATATTATTTGCGAGGCGAGGCTCGTGACGAGGTCGCTGGCCAAGCACAAATCATCATCGAAAAACAGCGTAGTGGTCCGACGGGTGACATTGAATTAACTTGGATCAAAGAGTTTACTCGCTTCCAGGATCGTGCGCCCGATCGTCACGACGAATTCGATGGAGCGATCGGCGGCGAATACGAATTCCCTGGTACTTGATGAAATTAGGGTATTGGTCGCGTAGGTGTCCAAGGCACCCGGCCGCCTGGATCACCCACTTGCCCCACATTTTGACCAAAATTTCGATTCGCTTTACGAATCTCGTTTGGCTGCGAATAATAGGCGGTGGTTTTGGTGGCTTAGAAAGTTGCTGCCAACGATGCTTTTAATCTCGTGGATTGCAGATGAACACGCTGCCATTCTTTCAAGACGTTACGGTGTACGACGAGTTGGAACCTTGTCCGTACCTGGAAAAGTGTACGGCCCGACTGCCTTTGCAAGTTCCCAGCCGACGCGTGTCGCAAAAGGAAACCGATCTGCGATTGGACGCAGGACAACGTCGCACCGGCGAATTCGTCTATTCGACTCATTGCCCTCAGTGTACTGCTTGCGAGCCCATTCGGTTGTTGGTTGATGAGTTCGAATTTTCGACTACTCACAAGCGAACTTTGAAACGTAATAACCGTAGCCTGACCCCCTATATTGGCCCCGTGCTAGTTGATCCTGTGCGAATTCAAATGTTCAACCAGCATCGCAATGGCCGAGGTCTGGGGCGGGGCGAATCTAATATCGATACCGAGGAATACGCTTGGGCGTTTCAACGTAGTTGTTTCGATACATTCGAAATTTCATACGCGTTAAATGATCAGCTGGCATGTGTCGCCATCTGTGACCAAGGCGAACAGAGTCTGTCGGCGGTTTATACGTTTTACGATACGTCTCAACAACAACTTAGCCTTGGAACCTATTCCATTTTGAAGCAAATCGAATACTGCCGGCAAACCAAGCGAAAGTATCTGTATCTTGGCTTCTACATCGCTGCCTGTTCGCACATGTCCTACAAAGGCAATTTTTTGCCTCACGAGCGATTGGTTGGCGGTGTTTGGAAACGATTCGATCGAATCACACCTTAAGGTAAGGCGTATGGGCGTATGCTCATTGTGCTGGGCTAAGTCGTTTCGGAATCAACTGTTTCAAACGTTCCACTGCCCGCTTGATGGATCGCGCGTATCGATTCGTCCCAGCAATCTTTAACTGACCGGAACATGGGCGTTAACCAGCCTGCTTTGCTAAGGCTGATCAGGAAACCGGTGGCCAGGCAAAATGCTGCCAGTAAAAAGCCGGCACGTGTGGCCGGTGGAATCTCCGTTATCTGGTCAACGTATCCATGCAGGCTCAAGATCGAAGTCATCGTTAAACAAGCCAAGGCTGCGGGAAGATAAACGCGAGTCTTGGTTAATTCGTAAACGATCAAGCACAACAATGTCAGCGCACCACTTCCTATCAGCGAATGGTCTAGTGATACGCTTCCAACCAAGCAGGCAATCAAAACGCCGCACAGTATCAACGGGCTACCGATGGCAAAGCCTAAACGCAGCACAAGTGCCATGCGATCTTGAAACACGATGCTGGCGATCAATGTGCCAAACAGGAAAGTGCCAACGGCGCAGGCGACTGTAAATTCGTAACTGCTAAACGATCGATCAGCAACCATCGCCGCAGCAACTGAAAACGCCGTGCAGGCGGTTGTTAGTCGGGCCGTGCTTTTGTTTTGCATGGCGATTGCTGCTTGAATGGCCGTGATTCCTAAAACAGGCCAAAAGTGCGTCAGACCAAAATTGAAGACTGTTTGAGACTCCAAAGGTGCGAAGGCTAGTGCAGCCAGGCCTACCTGTAGAAATCCTCGCCCACCCGAAGCGCCGTGACTCCAAGCATGCAGGTAGAACAAGTTCAATGCGACCAAACCGGCAAACCATGGTCCACAAATCGATTTTGTAAATAGCCTGGAAAACTCTAAGCCATAATGCCCAGTGTCCAGCGGGAACGTTAGAAGGCAGGTCGCTGGGATCGCTAGGAACAACACAAGCCGCTGCCACTGCGACGCCTTGCTAACCAGTGAGGCTTGCAACATCAAGATAAATGATGCGTAGACCAACGGCGCCAAATACAGAAAACTGAATCCGGATTGAGTGCCGTATTGAGGAAGGAAGGACATGCAAAGTGTGTAGCAGCGTAACGCGACTGCGATAAATAGCACTACAAAAATGGACCATGGATAGGCGGGCCATGTCCAAGCAGTTCCATTGTTCTGGACGCTAGAACGGCCTGCCCGAATCGCCGGAAGCAATGTCAAAAAGCCTAGCGCTCCTAAGATGGAAAAGCCCAGAATAGACCAGGAATTCTGCATACCCTGGCGTTGGAACAGGTCGGGCGAAAAAACGATGGGATACAAAAACAAGATTGCCAGAATCAGGTAGTAGGGTCCGCGGTAGACGCTCGGGAATCGAATTTTCAAAACCAGTAAGGACAACTCGGTAATGATGGCAATGGTTAGAAATGCTGCAGTGCAACCTGCCAGTGCTAGTGTTGTGTTCTGTAGCCATAGGTGATCAAGGCTAACGGCAATGGCAAATCCAATCAGCAAAATCGATAGGAAGATTGAGCGAGCGTCTTCCCAAACTTTCCCGATCTTGACGACTGCAATTCCAGTAGCAGCCAGCAGGATAATGTATCCCACCAAGATTATGCCTAACGTCAATGGTGTGTTGCCGGATAGCCCTGATGCTGACTGCCAAAGATGCAACGAATAAAGAATTGCTAGAGTGCTGAGTAGATAAAAAGGATTGTGGTTGTAGAGAAACGTGAGTGGATTTTTGGATGTCCGATCGTTCATCGCGAGCCCCTTTGGATGGTGGACGGAAACGGATCGAAAGTGGTGGTGTCGGGCAAAAACTCAACCAAGGTTGGGGGAGCTAGTCGCCGTTGCAATTGACCTAACCTATCAATTGCTTGCCAAATCGTTTTCAGTTCGTTTGGGATTAGCAAGAGTAAAGTGCGTCAAACCACGTTTTGCAGAACGTGTGTCGATGTTGTTTGAAAAAGACACTTTCAAATTTTCGGCACCTACTGGCATTGTCATTCTTGTTTCAGTACGTATGCCAAAGTTGTTTTTTTTTCACGCGGTGTGTAGTCCATGTTTACGCGGGTAGAAGGAGGCCGTGTCTTGCAGGCAAAAACAAAGGACTGGCTGCAGTGAGAATTTTCGTGTCAGAATTTTTGCGTCAAAAATCGTCGACTTCCACATGATTTGGAGATTCGAGACCCGTTTCAACCCCTTGAAGCCCAGGCTTGCCCGTCTCGGAAAAACCAGTGGGTTTAGCTATAATTCGACTTTCGCACATACAAATACTCATTGGAAAATTTCGTCTGTGAAAGCTCTTGTCACTGGTGCTAATGGATTCTTGGGATCCTACATCGTCAAGCAACTGTTGGATCGTAAATACAATGTTCGGACGCTAACCAGACGGCGTCACGATGTAATGAGTGCTATGAATCTGGAATCTTTTCATGGCGATATTCGTGATATCGACTTGATCGAAAGAGCATTTGACGATGTCGATGTTGTTTTTCACACGGCAGCGATCTCAGGGATTTGGGGCGACTGGAAAAAATTTCACGCAAACAACACCGTTGGCACTCGGAACGTTGTCGAGTGTTGTCTTCGTCATGGCGTGTCGCGGTTGGTGTATACCAGCAGTCCAAGCGTCACCTTTACCGGCGACCATCAAATCAATCAGGACGAGACCGCACCTTATGCTCGCCAGTGGTTGTGCAATTATCCAAAATCCAAAGCCTTGGCTGAGCAACATGTTTTGGATTCCAACGATCCTGCCGAGTTAATGACGTGTGCCTTGCGGCCTCATTTGATTTGGGGACCCGGCGATCGTCATTTGATTCCTCGCATCATTCAGAAAGCGCGGTTAAAGCAATTGCGTCGTGTGGGTGACGGAACAAACCAAATCGATACGACGTATGTCGAGAACGCGGCTCACGCTCATATTTTGGCTGCCGAGGCCATGCATCGTGATTCACCGGTTTGCGGTAGCGCGTACTTTATAAGCCAGGGCGAACCGGTTAACTGTTGGGGCTTCATCAACGAAGTTTTGTCGATTGCCGGAATTCCCAAAGTCAAAGCCAAGATTTCGTACTACTGGGCCTATCGGCTGGGTGCCATGATGGAAACGTGGCACGAGATGACCAGCAACGACAAGGAACCCAGGATGACTCGCTTTCTAGCCGCTCAATTGGCCAAGAGTCATTACTTTGATATCTCGCGAGCCCGCCAGGACTTTGGTTACCAACCGATCGTTTCGCACGAAGAAGGCATGAAACGTTTGCAAGCCTCGCTAGTCGGGGAATCGACGGCTGCTTAACGGCTACTTGCAGAATATCGCGAACCTTTATTCATCCGGTTTGTCTCACACAGTACGTCCCATTCCTACCGCCATGGTCCTTTTTGCCAAGGAGCTTCTTATGCGTGTCACATTCTTGTTCGCTCCTTTTCAAACCAAAGAATTCAATATGAAATTGGACCATGTCTCAAAAACGAAAACGGTCTCGGCAGAACACGCCCGAGTCCATATTGCTGCGTTACTGCGGCCAGCTTAACGAGGACGATCAAGTCGATCCTCGCGAATATTTCAAAGAACGAATTTCGAAGAAACAACGGAAGACTCTGCAACTTTGCAAACAGGTCAATCGCACTCTGGCCTTAGCGCTCGGCGAATTTGACGACGAGGTTTTGCAAAGCTTGCTGGTGATTGGTGTCGAGCCCGCTCCTAACGCCAGCCAGATGCTGGTTGTCGTGCAATCGGATTCACCAGACGCCACGCCATTAGTGATTCGAAATCGTTTGCAAGAAATTGAAGGTGTATTGCGAACCGCTGTCGCTTCTGCCATCAACCGAAAGAAGACTCCGAAATTGCTGTTCCAGGTAATCGTAAAACCCAGCTAACGTTCGTTAGTTGTCGAATCAAAAAATTCTTCCGCGAAGGTCTGCATGCCAAGTGCAGGATTTCTGGCGCATGGCACTAAGGTGGCTTCGTTTGGAGTTCCTTGGCGGAAGATTTTTTACCACCCGCTCGCCCGTTTTGACAGCAAGTCGGAATCTCATGAAGTCATCATCCCGTCCTTATTCCCTGACCTGCTGGCTTAATGGGCTTTTGGCCACAATGTTTCAACAATCGGTGTAGTTTGTGCTACGTCGATCACGTGCCAGAAAATCCGTCTTAAAGGCGGCCAGAATTCAAGCTCAACGGTTGCGAAAACGCTATAAAACGGGTATTTTCAGGGCTTCCAGAAACCCCATTTTGCGTCAATTTCTGCGCCTATGATTTCGGCCGGCAAACTTGAAGATAAGCCTGACCATCTACGCATCGTGATGACCGGTATTGGCCTGACCGCCCCCAACGGCAACTCGCTGAATGAATTTCGCGAGTCGCTGTTGAATGGAGTCAGCGGTGTTAGCGAGTACGAGATTCGTTACTTCGGTAAAACGTTCGCCGGGATTTGCGACTTTGATGTGCGTCGTCATCAGACCCGAAAAGACGCTCGGCGTGGCACACGGGCCGGCAGTATCGGTGCCTACTGCGCCAACGAGACCATTCAGAATTCCGGTTTGGATTGGCAGAACGTTGATAAGGATCGAGTCGGCGTTTATGTGGGCGTCACCGAACACGGAAACGTCGAAACCGAGAATGAAATCTACGAGATCAGTAATTTCGAGTACGACACTAAATTCTGGTCGCATCACCATAATCCACGGACCGTCGCCAATAACCCAGCCGGTGAAATTGCCATCAACATGGGCATCACTGGGCCTCATTATACGATCGGTGCCGCCTGTGCTGCTGGGAACGCCGGGCTGATTCAGGGCGCTCAGCAGTTGATTCTGGACGAATGCGACGTGGCCATTGCTGGCGGCGTTTCAGAATCCATACATACATTTGGCATTTTCGCTGGCTTTGCCAGCCAAGGTGCGTTGGCAACTCACGAAGATCCCGGTAAGGCTTCGCGACCGTTTGACGTCAACCGCAATGGAATCGTGGTTGCCGAAGGTGGCTGCTTGTACGTCTTAGAGCGTTTGTCGGACGCCAAGGCCCGAAATGCCAACATCATTGGTGAATTGGTCGGTTATGCGATGAACACGGATGCGACGGACTTTGTGTTGCCCAATCCAGAACGCCAGACTCAGTGTATTCGGCGGGCCCTGAAGCGAGCCGGATTGGAAGCGGAACAGATTGACATTGTTAGTACTCATGCGACCGGCACGGCTATGGGCGATTCCTTGGAATGCGAGGCCATTCGCAGTGTGTTCGGCGACAGTCCAACCACTTTTGTGAACAATGCTAAAAGCTTTATCGGCCACTGTATGGGTGCGGCCGGATCGCTTGAATTGGCAGGGAATCTGCCCGCGTTTGATGATGGGGTTTGTCATGCCACCATTAACGTCGATGACCTGGATCCCGATTGTGCTTTGGACGGATTAGTCCAAAATCAACCCCGTGAAATTGGTCGCCGTGCGGAGTATATTCTTAACAATTCGTTCGGCATGTTGGGTATCAATTCCGTGGTCGTAATCAAGCGGTTTACGGACTAGATTGCCAGCGAGGCGAACAAAGAAAATATAAAATCGGTGCTCGGAAAACGTAGGTTCGTGCCTTCGATGGAAGACGGCGACTGAATTGAATTCAAAATAATCAACCAACAGTCCTCAAGCCCTTTTCTTGAGGACCAACCAAGAACAGCTAATGGAGTTTGGCTAATGGCCCCTCAAGATATTCGAGCTGCAATTATTGAAATCCTGGAAGATATTGCTCCCGATGAAGATTTGACCAGCTTGGAAGACGCAACCGCGTTCCGCGATCAACTGGAATTGGACAGCATGGACTTTCTGGACATCGTCATGGAGTTGCGTAAACGCTACCGAGTGCAAGTGCCCGAAGAGGACTACAACCATTTGAATTCAATGGCTTCGACCGTTGAATACTTGACGCCGAAAATGGTCGATATCGCGGTATAATCGACAACCCGTTTAATATCTAAATGGACATCGGCCAGCGTCATGTGACGTTGGCCATCGTTTTTTGAAAAGCCACCCATGTACGACACGATCATCATCGGCGCCGGAATGTCTGGGTTGGCGGCCGGGATACGGCTGGCTCACTACGATCAAAAAGTGTGCATCCTGGAACGGCACAACACCATTGGTGGGCTCAATTCTTTCTATCGGTTGGGCGGCCGCGATTACGATGTCGGTCTGCATGCCGTCACCAATTTCACCGAAAAAGGTGCTCGCAAAGGGCCGCTCGCCAAAATACTCAGACAGTTGCGATTCAAATGGGAAGAATTCGCGTTGGCACCGCAAGTCGGTTCGCGAGTCAGCTTTCCAGATGTCGATTTACGATTCGATAACAACATCGAACTATTGCACTCGGAAATCGAAAGCAGTTTTCCTGGTCAGATCGATGGCTTTCGAAAATTGGAACAAATGATCTCGGGTTACGATCAGTTGGATCAAGAGTCCTTCGAAAGGTCGACTCGCGAAATGATGGCGACGTGTATTACTGACCCTCTGTTAACCGACATGATCTTGTGCCCGCTGATGTGGTACGGGAACGCTCGAGAACACGACATGGATTGGGGCCAATTCAGTATTATGTTCGAGAGCATCTATCGCGAAGGTTTTGCCAGACCGTATAAAGGCGTCCGCTTGATCCTGAAGAATCTGGTGAAACGGTACCGAGGTTTAGGTGGCGAGCTGAAATTGCGAAAGGGCGTCAAAAAAATTCATGTGCAAGATGGACGTGCGCAAGCGGTTGAACTGGACGATGGCGAAGTTCTGGTCGGTAAACGCGTGTTGTCGTCGGCTGGCCGAATCGAAACGTTGCGAATGTGCGAAGATGTCAGCGAGATCGATCCAAGACAGGTTGGGCAACTGACGTTTATTGAATCAATTTCGATCCTGGATTGCCAACCGAAATCGATTGGTCTGCCCGAAACGATCGTGTTCTATAACGACTCGGACAAGTTCCACTGGCAGCGACCGGAAAATGATTTTTGTGACGTGCGGACTGGCGTAATCTGCTCGCCAAATAACTACGAGTACTCCGATGGTCAGCAGCTTGACGAGGGCGTCGTGCGAATCACGTCGATTGCCGAATTTGATCAGTGGAACGATTTGGACGAATCGCAATACCAAACTGCCAAAGCAAAATGGTACGATCACGCGGTGGCCTCGGCTGTCAGATTTGTGCCGGACTTTCGACATCGAGTGATCGCCACAGATATGTTTACGCCCACCACGATTCGTCGCTTCACATGGCACGACAACGGAGCCGTTTATGGTGCCCCCGACAAAAAGCTGGACGGGACGACTCACCTGAACAACCTTTTCTTGTGCGGTACGGACCAAGGATTTGTGGGTATCATCGGCTCCATCATGAGCGGTATTTCGATTGCCAACCAACATTGCTTGCGGGATTGATTCGCTGGATTTACGGCGGGCAAATACGAAAGAAGCTGTCGTTAAGGCAGCGACGGTTATCGCGAAATTACTTGCAAACCAAATCGACCAGCACTGGCGATTCAATTGCGGTGTTGATACAACATTAGCTACGCAAAATTGTTGAGTATTCAGTGGCCCAGTCACACAATCGGGACCTCGCGAATCTGTCTCGCGGATCTACCTGTGGTGGGCTTTTTTTATTGGGTAGATATCAATGCCTAAAGACTTTTTAAAAGGCGCAGCCGACCAATACGATGTCGTGGTCATCGGTAGTGGGCTGGGTGGTCTGACCGCCGCCAATATTTTGGCTCGCGAAGGACGCAGCGTGCTGTTGTTGGAACAGCATTACAAACTGGGTGGGTTGGCCACTTGGTTCAAACGTCCCGGCGGACACATTTTCGATATCTCGCTTCACGGATTCCCCTATGGGATGGTCAAAAGTTGCCGACGCTACTGGACTCAGGAGATCGCAGATTCGATCGTCCAGTTGGAGGGCGTTCGCTTCGACAACCCAATGTTCAGCTTGACCACGACGTTCAATCGTGAGGACTTCACTCGTTTACTGACGAAAGATTTTGGCTTAGAAGAATCGGCGGTCAAACAGTTCTTCGACACCGCGCGGAGTATGAACTTTTATGATGACCAGTCGATGACCACCGGCGAACTGTTCAATAAGTTCTTCCCCGGTCGCGAAGATGTGATCCGTTTATTAATGGAACCTATCACCTACGCTAACGGGTCAACTCTTGAAGACCCTGCCATTACCTACGGCATCGTGTTTTCGAACTTTATGTCCAAGGGAGTGTTCACGTTCCAAGGTGGCACGGATCGCTTGGTTAAATCGATGGAACGTGAAATGAAAAAGAATGGTGTCGATGTGCGAATCCGCTGCGACGCCCAGAAGATTAATTTGAAGAACGGAGCCGTGCATAGCGTCGTCGTTAATGGACGCGAGATCCGTACCAAGGCGATTGTGTCGAATGCCAATTTGCGTTCAACGATCTTCAATTTGTTGGGTGAAGACAAACTGGACAAGCAGTTTGTCGATCAGGCTCGCGAAGTGCGACTCAACAATTCTAGTACTCAAGTGTACATGGCACTGAAAGAGGGCGAGACCGTTGATCGCGACACGGGTGACCTGTTGTTCTGCAGTACGGCTGATCTGTTCCGCACGAATTTGTTGCTTAGCAAAGACGTCACTAGCCGCACGTTCTCGTTTTACTATCCCGACATTCGGCCACAGGGAAAGAACCGTTACCTGATTGTCTCAAGCACGAACGCCAATTACCAAGATTGGGCCGGCCAAGACAAAGAACAGTACGAAGCCGATAAGCAGCACTTGATCGAAGATACGCTGGATCACTTGGAAAAATATTTGCCCAACTGTCGCCAGAAGATTGATCACGTGGAAGCGGCGACTCCACTGACTTTCGAACATTACACAAAGCACAATTTGGGTTCCAGTTTTGGAACGAAATTCGAAGGCCTGCCGGTCAGTCGATCGTTGCCCGATCAAGTCCAAGGAATGTATCATGCGGGCAGTGTGGGAATCATCATGTCGGGTTGGTTGGGAACGATCAACTATGGTGTGATCGTGGCAAATGACGTCGACAGCTTCTTGATGAAGTCAGAATCTGGCCAAACCGTTTCCGCTTAACACCATTCTTCCGATCTACAAAAATCGAGTTTCAAAATGTGCACGATCGAAGACTTGATACCACACCGCGGACCAATGTTGTTGGTTGATGGAATCGAAACAGATTCTGCCGAGTCATTGACTAGCCACAAAACCTTTCAAGCGGACGAGTTCTTTTTTCAAGGGCATTACCCAGACAACCCATTGGTTCCAGGTGTGATCCTTTGTGAATGCGCGGCTCAAACGGCTGCCCTGCTGCTGGCCAAACATCACGTGAGTTCAGAAACGGTTGGCGAACACGTTCCCGTTTTGACTCGTATGAACAAAGTTCGTTTCAAGAACACAGTGCACCCAGGCGATCGTATTGAAGTTGAAGTGAAACTAGATGAGGCCGTTTCTGGAGCCTTCTTTCTTTCGGCAAAAGTTCGCAAGCAAGGAAAACTGGCGGTATCGCTTGAGTTGGCTTGCACGTTAGCTCCCAAGAGTGCGGTAAACGCCAATTAGTTTTCGGTGGAATAGGAATCGTCTGCGATGGATTTTTTGAGAGTTAAAGATAAGGTCTTCGTGGTTTTCGGAGTCGCAAACAAAAAGAGTGTGGCGTGGCATATCGCCAAAAACTTGGAAGACAATGGTGCTCGGGTAGTCTACATCGTCCGTAGTCAGGCGCGTAAAGAATCGACTGCCAAGCTACTAAAAGATCGCCAAGTCATGGTGTGTGATGTCGAATTCGAAGATCAAATTCAAGCGGTGGTTGACCAATTGAAGGCTGAAAATTTGAAAGTTGCGGGATTGGTTCACTCCATTGCCTTCGCCGATTACGAAGGTGGTTTTAAGCCATTTCACGAGACCCCTAAGAAGTCGTTCTTGCGAACAGTTGATATCTCCTGCTACTCGTTGATGAATGTAGCTAACGCCTTCAAAGATCTGTTCGAAGACGATGCCTCGGTTGTAACGATCTCGATTTCCACAACGAAGATGGCCAGTGAGAAATATGGTTTTATGGCACCCGTAAAAGCGGCGTTAGAATCTTCGGTCGTCTTCCTAGCGAAAAGTTTTAGTCGTTTTTCAAATGTGCGGTTCAACGCCGTGGCTCCGGGCCTTTTGAAAACATCGTCGTCGGCAGGTATCCCGGGATACGTGGACGCCTACTTGTTTGCCGAGCAGGTGATTCCGCGTGGGCGCGCCGTTGAGACGGAAGAGGCCGCTGCGGCTGCTTGTTTTTTGTTGAGTCCTCGTTCGTCTGGAATCAACGCTCAGTCGATCGTGATCGATGCCGGCATGGCCATCAACTACTTCGACGACGAAATCGTTTCCAAAGTGATGAACGCGGATTAATTAACGGTTCGCCGACCTACGACAACCATCCAAAGAGCCAACCACATGGGATGCCAAAAACTGCTGGTCGTCAACGTCGTCGGATTGACGCCTGGCGTTTTGAGTTCCATGCCAACGCTTTCCAAGTTGACGAACAGTTGGCAATTGCTGCACTTGAAGCCTGCTTTGCCAGCGGTTACTTGCACTTCCCAGGCGACTATCACGACGGGCACGTTGCCCCGTCAACACGGCATTGTTTCCAACGGTTGGTATTTTCGAGACTCGGCTGAGACTCGGTTTTGGCTGAGGTCGGATCGACTCGTTCAGGGCGAAAAGATTTGGGATGTCGCTAAATCCAACGGTATGAAAACCGCAAATCTATTTTGGAGATTTTGTACTCATTCAAGTTGCGATATCGTCGTTACGGAACGTCCCACCTACTGGGCCAACGGGAAGAAGTCGCCCGACGTGTTCTGTTGGCCTGGCAATCTTCGCGAACGATTGGTGGAGCAGTTTGGTCCTTTTCCGCTGTTTCGGTTTTGGGGACCGGCGACCAATATCGAATCGACCCAGTGGATTGCCGATGCGACGGAAAAAGTAATCGAAGAACAGCAAACCGATTTAACGTTAACTTACTTGCCGCATTTAGATTACGACTTGCAAAAGTATGGGCCAAGTTCGTCCCAAGCGACGCAGGCAATCGAAGAACTAGATCGAGTCGTTACGCACTTGGTTTCGCGAGCCAAAGAAGCTGGACTGCGAGTTGTTCTGTTGTCGGAATATGGAATGGCCGACGTTGACAAACCAGTTTATTTGAATCGCATATTGCGTGAAAATGGTTTTTTGGAAGTTCAAAACGCGCAGAATGGCGAGCTACTGGAATGTGGACAGTCACGAGCGTTTGCCGCGTGTAGCCATCAAGTCGCTCACGTCTATGTGCATCATCCTCAAGATATTTCAGCGGTCAAGAAATTGATTTCTAGTGTGGACGGAGTTGCCGAAGTGTTGGATGCAGATGGGATCAAGCAACAGGGACTCGATCATCCTCGATCTGGCGAGTTAGTAGTGGTGGCACAACCCGGTTGTTGGTTTGCGTATCCCTATTGGTTGGATGAGTCGCGCGCTCCCGATTTCGCTCATTGCGTTGCCATTCATGACAAACCTGGCCACGACCCGGCAGAAATGTTCTTAGGGCCGGGCGGAAAAGCTCGTGTTGCCAAGCGAGTGTTGCAAAACAAGATGCGGATGCGAGTCCCATTTGATGTGATTAGCACGGACGCCACAAAGATCAGAGGGTCGCATGGCCGCTTAGCGGAAGGATCGCAAGATGGGCCCATATTGCTGTCGGATACCGCCATCGATGGCATCCAGGACGATGCTTTGTCGATGCACGAGGTGAAATCAAAGCTGCTCGATTTGCTTGTTCGGGCTTAATTTCGGCTGCCGCGGGTCGAAAAGCGACAGCTGAAACCAGGTGCTCAAGTCGCCGATATAAGCGAAATAACTGTTACTGTCGTAACCTCTGATGTAAATGAGGGAACTTTCCGGACTGTCGTATTTAACAGTTCGCTTTTGCTTATTGAAAATCCGGAACAGGCATCGTCTAATGGTCCCTCTGGCCCTGCTTTTCAACTATGACTCACCACTGATCTCGCTAGATGTCTGAACTCGTATTCGATCCAATTTCTGAGACTCGCGATCGACTCGGCGTTTCCGGAGTAGAAGCGCAAGCTCTATTTTGGACCACGGCGTTGGTGCTGTTTGGTGTGTTGGTAGCCAATCAAACTCACATCGAAACCAACGATCAGGTGAAGTTGGCAGCCATGCCCGAGTTAGCGATTCGGTTAGGGTTCACTGGACTGGCCGGGTTGATTGGTGCTTATGGATTGTTGTTCGTAAAACGTGTGCAAGATGGCGTTTTGCGTTTTCCAGGCGCTTGGATCGTGGGGATCTCGTTTTTCTACTTGGTCGCTACGATTTGTTCCCCCTACAAAGGAACGGCAGCCCCACACTTTGTCACCTTCCTCTGCATCATCCTGTTCACACCGACGGCCTTCGCGGTTTTGGGCACTCGTCGATTCGTGCAGATCGTTTTTTGTTCGATCGTGTTTACATTACTTGCCAGTTGGTTTTTATATCTGTTTGTGCCGGTTTACGGCGTAGTTACTGAAATTACCGACGATAGTGGTACAAGTGTCGACAGAATGGGTGGAACGTCTCACCCCAATGTTCTGGCGGGAATCAACGCGCTCTTCCTGGTGATTTTGGCCTTCTTGTATTTTGAAAAGAAGCTACGTCTTGCATACGTCTTGCCATTCTTGGTTTTGTGTGGCATGACTGTCGTCGCGACTCAATCACGAGTGTCGCCAGTCGCTGCCCTGGTGTCGATCATTTTTGTCTATCGAGGTTACTGGTTTAAGACTCGTGTCTTTCCATTGACCATGCTGTTAATTGCTGCAGGTGTCGCAGGTATCTTGCTGATGGCGGCCACCGGAATTGGTATCGAGGGTGAATCTCTTACCCGCTCGGGCGACACGGCAGAGATCACCTCGTTGACAGGGCGAAGTGACATTTGGGCCTACATCGTCGAGAAAATAGGTGAATCGCCATTGATCGGGTACGGACCCGGCACTGCAAAAATCCTATTAGATGAGAAGGATATGTTATTGCACCCACACAATGTGGTGCTTTGTACAACGGTGACGGCGGGCGTGATTTGCGGTGCCTTCACAATTATGATGTTCCTACAACAAATTTGGGTTGCCATTCGTACCAAATATCGCATGGCCGCCCTGATAACGTTTTTCATCGTTCTCAACTCGCTAACAGAAACCATCATATTTGATTACGTTCCCGGCACGACAACTGTGTTGTGGCTTGCCGCATTATATTGGCCTTCCTTCGATGACGATTCCCTGTAACTCACAGCTCACCCTCCATGGCTGATTCTAACTGCCTAGTTTCGATTGTCTTGCCCGTGTACAACGGGTTTCCGTACCTGTCCAAAGCAGTCGAATCAATCGTTGGACAAACCGAAAAGCGTTGGAAGCTAATCGTTGTTAACGATGGGTCAACGGATGAGTCGAAAGACTATCTGGATTCGATTAAAGACCCGCGAGTGGTCGTTATTCATCAAGAAAACCAAGGCTTGTCACCTGCCTTGAACCGTGGACTGGCTGAATGCGATACGCCGTTGATTGGGCGAATGGATGGCGATGATATCTCGTATTCGACTCGGTTGGAAAAGCAGGTAAGCTACCTACAGCAAAACCCAGATGTTGGCTTGCTGGGAACTCAGATTCAACGAGTCGGTTCGGTACGCTCGGATTCCGGTTCCGATCTACCAGTAACTCACCAGGCAATTTGGGATGCATTGATGGCTGGTCAACACGCCATTTGTCACCCCACGATTGTTTGTCGTCGTGAGGTCTTTGATCTGGTTGGCGGCTATAAAGAGGGGTTGGGCGAAGAGTGGGATATGTTCCTGCGAATTGGTGAGCAATGGCAGCTGGCGAATCTACCCGAATGTTTGTTTGGCTATCGTTACCACTCGACCAGCATCAACGGGTCACGGATGGGCGAATTGCGACGTCGAATTCGGTTTCAATGCGAATGTGCTCGGCGACGCAATAATGGTGAAAGCCCGATCCTGTACGAGGACTATGTTAAGTCAGAAAACGAGGGCAGCATCTTGCGACGGACCTGTCGCGGCATCGAGGATTTTTCTCGTGCCAGCTATCATGCAGCAGTCGCCGATATTTTAGGCAAGCATCGTTTACGTGGTTACGCGAGGCTAGGTTTTGCAGCTTTCAGTGCACCGCAATTGACGTGGGCTAGAATTCATCGAAGACTGCGTCGCTCCAGTAATACCGCCGGCAGCGAAAACTAGCTGACACAAATTTTTCACCCGATAATGGATGGTCGTGTGTTTCGATTGAGCCAAATCAATGTGTTTCCGATCAAGTCGTTGGGCGTGGTCCGTTTGTCGCAGGCACAGATCACGCCTCAGGGATTGGCCAACGACCGGCGATGGATGCTAGTCGACCAACAAGGACGATTTATCAGCCAACGCGAATGTTCGCAGTTGTCTCAATTCAAGGTGTCGTTGGGCGACGACACGATCGACGTGCAACACCGATCCGATCGAATCCAATTGCCCGCTCAATTAGATTCCGGTCAGCAAATTGAGGTCTCGATTTGGAGCGATCAATGTGCTGGGTTCCTAGCGGACGACGATGTCAACGATTGGTTTAGCGAGCAACTATCATTGAATTGTCGACTGGTTTACATGGGCGCCAAACATCAACGACTCGTTGATCCCAATTTCAGTGTCGGCGATGATTTGGTCAGTTTTGCCGACGGATTCCCGCACTTGATTATTGGTGAATCGTCGCTGCAGGATCTAAATCAGCGACTACCGCAGCCCGTTTCTATGGACCGTTTTCGGACCAATTTTGTGTTCACCGGTGGCGACGCGTATGCCGAAGACGGTTGGCGAAAAATCAGAATTGGCGAAACCGTGATGCGTGTTGTTAAACCTTGTGCGCGTTGTACTCTGACAACAGCAGACCCGGAAACCGGCGAGAAAGGCAAAGAGCCTTTACGGACTTTGGCAAGCTACCGATCAATAGATGGAGGCGTCATGTTCGGACAAAACTTGCTTCACGAATCGTTAGGGCAAGTGGCCGTCGGCGATCGAATCCAAGTGATGTCGGATTGATCGGCAACTAAGCCACGGATGGACACAGAATGCCGTGGATATCCGA
>CAZJBW010000031.1:0-52087 GCA_964543985.1 uncultured Pirellulaceae bacterium
CATGTTTGTCATCCTCGGAATGCCGTTATCTGTGTGGAGTTAGGAAACAAGGCCGATTTGAGGAAGAAGTGGGCCGATATCTGGTTTGCCAAACTCTGTTACTTTCATCGCCTTGGCAAAAACACTGATTGGAATTATTCCGCCGAGCAGGTGATTGCCTTTCTGCAGGATCGAATTAAGCGGGGAGACCCGGCCTGGAAACGACCTCAAGGTTGTGGAGGCGTTGATTTTGTTTCGCAGGCTTCATCCGGTTCAGGGTCCTGCTGACCTTGAATTCATACGCATAGGGTTGCGCGAGAGGGTGACGCGCGAGCGACAAGTCAAGCAGGTGTCGGACGCAGCGTCTGGGTCTAGTGATAACTTGGCCGCTATCGATGTGGTTGGGCGTATTGATTCACGAGAACCGGTGGTGATTCAGGAATTGCGGCGCAAGTTGCGATTGATGGGGCGGAAATGGAACACGGAAAAAGCTTGTGTAAAATGGGTTAAACGTTTCTTGCGCACCGTCGAATTGTCGAAGCCTGAAAAATTAGCCAATGAACTAGACAAGGGGGCGGCCGCTTCGAGACCGAGTCGCGCCCAGGCAAGAGCGAGTGAATTCGGCAACTGGAATAAAGCAGGCGCGAAATTTTGGTTCAAACGGCGTCCAACAGGCGGCTGATTTCGTCTTCCAGTGATTCGTCTTCATTGAGAGTGTCAGCGACTAGGCGGTGAACGGTGTCGCGATACTTGTCGCGCAGACGGTGGATGGCGACTTTGACGGCGGTCAAGCTTAGACCCAGTCGGTTGGCGACCTCTTGGTAGCTGGGTGGCGAGCTGTCGGCGGTTAGAAAGACTTTCAGTTCTTGAAAGTGCCGTAGTTTGCCGTTGGATTTATAGTGTGCGCTAAGGTTGCTCATCGCGTTATTTAGGAGTTCAAGAGCCCACCGTCGCTCGAAAAGTTTTTCGGGCGTCATGCCGTCGACGGGCTCTCGTTGGTAGCGTTGTTCGCCGTCGTCGAATTCCAAGGAAAAGATGCTGCGATCGCCGCCTCGTTTCTTGGCGGACTGGGCCGCGTTCCATTTAGCGGCAAACTTTTTAATGGCGTCCATCAGGAACCACCGAAATCGACCTCGCCCTTGGTCCACGACTTTCAAAAAGTCTTTCTCGATCAGCTTGGCAAAGAAATCCTGAACCAGGTCCTGGCAGTCGTTGGGCGAGTAGCCTTTTCTTCTGAGGTAGGCGTACAGTGGATACCAGTAACTCTGGCATAACATTTCCAGTGATTGTCGCCAGCTGTCGGCGTTGGTTTTTCCGTCACGCGCGGCCAGTACCATGGTCCAGCAAGTCGTGCGAAATCGCGCGTGGCTGGCAGGTTGGTCGGGTTGCTGAGTTTTACGGTCCATATACCTATTGTGGTGAAACGTCGAGTTGCCGTCCATCGCATTCTAAACGGTTGATCATGCGGTCGATTCCGTGCCCAGTGATGCCCCCACAGACACCAGAGACTTCATGGCCTGGTTGACCGATAAGTTGGCGTCGCGAACTTGACTACGCTCAACAAAAATCAGTTTGCCGCTGGCCAGGGATGGCGATGTCGGCAGGAATACGGCGATCGATGATTGTTGAGTTGGGTCTTCGGGGAACGGGTTCTCGTTGGTGACTAACCCTAAGGTCTCGCCGATCGATTCTTGAGCAGGTACGAATACGACGCGTTGAAAAAATGCGTCTGGACCTTCTCCGTACCCCAAAATCTGTTTGATCGTTTGGTACACACTGCCCAAGATTGGCACGCTGTCGACCAAACGGTCAACGCCGTTCCACAACCATCGCCCAATAAAGTTAGCGGCGACCAAGCCGACGACGTAGACGATCACGGCGGCCAGGATTAAGCCCATGCCGAAAAAGTAGAAGCCGCCTCCCTTTAACCAAACGGCAAGTTGGTTCTCCAGATAGACGACGGTCAGAACCATGCTGGCTATCGGCAGTAACGCCACGATCCCAGCAATCGCGGTTCGGGTGACGTGTTTTTTAATCGAGTTCATAATCGCTTACGCGGGATCGTGTAGTTTGAGAAAGTGGTTCGTCGGAATTGGCCAATTATTGACTTTTTTGTTCGCGCGATTGAAGCGTGGCACGTTTTTTGGGTGCGCGCGGGTCCATGGGCTGACGCCCATGGCTATGTGCTGTCGCCGCCTTCGGGGCTTTGGAGCTGACGCCCATGGCTACATGCTGTCGCCATCTCCGTGGCTTTCGAGCTACAAGTTGTCGCCGCTACGTAGCTATTCCTGTCAACCGCAGCATGGTGTTAGTTCGCGGCGTTTTGCTGTTGCATCTCCTCGAGCCATTTTTGTTGGCGAGCGGGCATTTCTTCCGGAGGCACGTCTTCCTTGTGGGTTGTCAAGGACCACTCGATTCCAAACGGATCAACGACTTTGCCCATGCGGTCACCCCAAAACATGTTGGCTAAGGGCAACTTCTCGGTGCAGCCCGCTTCAATTGCTTGCGCGAACGCGGCGTCACAATCTTCCAAGTAGACCATGAAGCTAACAGGTGATCCGCCCAAGGTCTGCGACGATTTCAATTCCCAGTTTGGATTCTCGTCGGTGAGCATCAAGTGCGAATCGCCAATTTTGATTTCGGCGTGCATCGTCCCTTGGCCTCCGAGGCCAGGCATGTGCATCACGGCGACGGCTCCGAATGCTTTCTCGTAGAATGCGATGGCCTGCTTGGCGTCCGGTACGACGATGTACGCGGTTAAAGAATGGTAACCTTCAGGGATGGGACTCGTCATAAGCACACCTTTTTCTGTCTGTTGTTTTGGTGAAAAGTAGAATCGAGATCAAAAGTTCGAAATTTGATCAACGCCGCGGTGCCTATTTGAATCGCCAAAACGTGCAGCGTCAAGAAAATTTCCCAGCCATTGCTAACCAGGTCGTGACTAGACGGTTGAGCGTTCAAACATCACACTAAAAACGACACACTGTCAGGCAACAGCAACTTTCCGTGTATAGGAGGTTGGGTGTTGGGGCAGGGAGGGGCCAGCAGATGGTCCGTTCGTTACCGTTGATGAAACACTAGCCACTTATCAAAAGACCAGTCAGAGATTTTTTCATGGATCTTTCAGTAATCATTGGGTTGATTTCGCGTTGGGCTCACGTGCTAAGCGTGATCACTCTCGTTGGCGGCACCTTCTTTTCGTTTTTTGTGTTCGTGCCAGCGGCTCAAGAGAATTCGGCCAGCAGCGAGTTGCGAGCGGCGATGCGGCGACGTTGGGCGCGGCTGATGGGGCCAGCCATTTTGTTTTTGTTGCTTAGCGGATTCTATAACGCGTACGTTAAAGTGCTGACGTTTCACATTGACGGTCTGTATCTGGGACTGGTGTTTGTGAAGATCGTATTGGGGCTGGTCGTTGTCTACTTGCTAAGCCGCTTGGCGGGACGTAGCGAAAAGGCCGAGAAGTTTCGCGAACGAGAACAGCATTGGTTGAAGATCACCTCGCTGCTAATGCTGGTGCTGATCCTGTCGGCGGGAGTCATGAAAATGTGTAGTTATCCTGTGAAGGAACGTGACGCCAATGGCGACGTGATTGAATTGCAGGACGATCCGTAGCCAAAATTTGGACCTGTGACCACAGATTGCTCGTTGAAAAGGCGGGTTCTAACGAGCTTGTGGGTGATTACGTTAAATTAAGAATGAGGCGGGACAGGTTTACGGTGTCGAAAAATTCGTTAATATTTTGTTGTCGTAGCCGTTTCGTCATACTGCCAATATTTTGCCCCTTGGGGCGAATAATAGATGTGCATTCACGGCAACCTTTGCCAATCAAGATTTG
Source organism: uncultured Pirellulaceae bacterium (assembly GCA_964543985.1). Lineage (GTDB taxonomy): Bacteria > Planctomycetota > Planctomycetia > Pirellulales > Pirellulaceae > CAJQPP01. Next base: position 3,815 of record CAZJBW010000031.1, read on the forward strand.
ATGATCAAATTCGGGAGAATTGATGTCTACGGGAAAACCGACCTCCGGCGTTAAGCCGATCATGCTATACGACCACCTGCCAGGAATTTTGGCAGGCTATCCAGCGGTGCTGTTTTCGATATTGGGGTTATTGTCTTTGCCCAAGCAATTTGAAATGAGTTGGGCCCCTAGCAGTCACATGCTGTTTTGGGTCGGCTTGTCAATCATGATCGTTTGGTACATTGCTTTCCGATTCAATATGCCAAAGAGTAAATTTTGGTTGATGTTTGGATTGATGGGTACCTTTGTGGGAATTCCCGTGGTTTTGGAAGTAACGGGATTCATCAAGCCTTTTTCTTGGGCGGCTGGCTTTTTAGGGCTGTTGGCACCAGAAGTTAACGCTGGTGCATTCTTTGCGTTGGCGCTTGTCTTTTTCGTCATCTGGGCGGGCAATTTCGTGTGGAGCCGAACTCACATGCGGGTGCGTATTGACGAATCGGGTCTGACGATCAATCGTCTGGGCGGTAAGGGCGAGCGATTCGAATTGATCGGTTTGAAAACCGAAAATGAACCTCTAGACTATTTAGAATTGTTTATCGCTGGCGTGGGTTCTCTGTCGCTTAAGACGCGAATGAACAAACCAATTTTTGAAATGAAGCGGGTCGTGGGACTCTATCGAACTCCGCTGTTCCCATTCTTCCGAGGCAAGTTGGCTCGCATTGAAGAGATCCTCAGCTATCAAGGGAAAGTGGTTTCCGTTGACAAGCAGGATGCCTTGGACGCGGCTGAGATGGCTGACGCAACGAGCGAGGCACACGATGATGTGGCTGGCGCGGAAGAGCAAGTTGCTGGTGGTGGCGAAGGGTATGATGGGGATGTGGGCGCGTCTGAGTCGTCGCCGGAAATGAGTTAACCCGCTCGTCGAAAAAAACACTCAAACAAATTTTGCAAGTCGCTGGTCAGTAACGGTCAGCGGCTTTTTTCACAACTAGTCATTCTTTTTTTTGATCTTAAATCTCAAATGAAACTGCAACAATTTATCTCGGAAGCAGAAGGCATCAAGGACTGGATCGTCGACTTGCGACGCACGATTCACCAACACCCCGAGTTGATGTACGAGGAAGTGGAAACCAGTCGGTTGGTCCAAGAAACATTGCAGTCGTTGGACGTTCCGTACAAAGCGGGGATTGCCGAGACCGGTGTTCTGGCGACGATCGGTAACGGCAAAGGGCCTTGCGTTGGTCTGCGAGCCGACATGGACGCACTGCCCATTCACGAACAAGCGGATGTCGATTTTCGAAGCAAGATTGATGGCAAGATGCACGCGTGTGGTCACGACTGTCACACGGCGATGCTGCTAGGGGCTGCTCGCCTGCTAAAACAGCACGAGTCCTCAATCAATGGTACGGTCAAACTGATTTTTCAACCGGCCGAAGAGGGCGGGGCGGGTGGTAAACGGATGCGTGAAGCTGGCATCCTGGCGAACCCGCAAGTTGAACGTGTGTTCGGATTGCATGTTTGGCACTTGGTCGACACGGGAACGATCACCGGTCGTGCGGGTACCTTCCTTGCTGCCACAACCTGTTTCGAGATCACGATCGAAGGTAAGGGAGGTCACGCCGCGATGCCTCACTTGGCCAAGGATCCAGTCGTCACAGCTTCGAAAATTATTAGCGAGGCACAGACGATGGTCTCGCGAGAAACCGACCCGCTGACTCCACTGGTCGTCAGTTTTACAGCTATCCACGGCGGCGAGGCGTTTAATGTGATTCCTGCCGAAGTGAAAACGCGTGGCACCATGCGAGCTCTGTCCACCGAACAAATTAAGCAGGCCAAGATCCGGTTGGAACAAGTCGCTACTCAAATTGCGGCCGCAAACGACTGTGTTGCGAAGGTCGAGTTTCACGGTATCGACTATCCGGCCACCGTCAACAATGCCGAGTTGTGGGACGTAGCGACTGATATTTGGTCGGAGCATTTCGGTAACGAAACGGTATTGGAATCGCCGCCAATGATGGGTGGCGAGGACTTCTCGTTCTATGCCGAGCAGGTGCCTGGTGTGTTCGTCGGTCTGGGTATTCGGAACGAAGAATTGGGTTCCGTCTATTCCGTACACCACCCAAAATTCAAAGCGGACGAAGATGCCTTTCCACTAGGCACCGCCATGCACTGTGCATTTGCGTTTAAGTCGCTTAGTGAACTCGCTGGTTAGTGAACTCGCTGGTTAGCGTGTGCGTACTAAGACGTTGTCAAAAGCTAGGCGCGGGCCGTGACGTTTTCTTTCATGAATTCCAGCGAGTCCCACGCTAGTTTTTCTTCGGTCTCGTACATGCGTCGCCAGATTTTGGTGGCGGCGGCCAGTTCGGGTAGGGCGAGCCCAAAGGCCTCGACCACCATCCAACCGTCGTAGCCGATTTCTTTCAGGGCGTCGAAGTTGGTTTTCCAGTCAACGTTGCCCAGGCCTGGGGTGCTGCGGTCATTTTCTGAGATATGCACGTGACAGATCGCATCGTCGCCACAGTGAATCGCGTTAGCGATGCTCTTTTCTTCGATGTTGGCGTGAAACGTGTCGTACATGATTTTGCAATTGGGGTGAGCGACATCGCGGGCGAATTTAGTCGCGTCCTCGATCGTGTTCAGTAGATAGATTTCGAAACGATTGAGACTCTCGATGGCCAGCATGACATTGGCTTGTCCGGCGTGTTCGGCCACGGCTTTCATACTCTCGACACCCCATTTCCATTCGTCCTGGCTGGGACCGGATCCTGAAAATTCGCCCAAGGCGGAATGGAACGGACCGACCAAATGAGTGGCCCCCAGTGCCTGGCAACAATCGACGGCTCGCTTGTTGTTATCGATGCCTGCTTGGCGAACTTGTGCGTCGGGGCTGATGGGGTTGTCCTGGGCGGTTCGAACGGTAACGGCCGTGCATTCCAGTCCCAAGGAATTCAATTGCTTGCCCAGCGCGGCGTAATCCAGATCGTAGTTAAAAAGAGGGACCTCGACACCATCGAACCCCATCTTCTTCAACGACTCGCAAACGGGCATCAGCTGGTCGGTCAACTCGCCGGACCACAGCAAAAGGTTCATTCCAAATTTCATATTGATTCCTGTTTCACGTAAATGATTCTTAGTCGCATTTTTAGTCGCTATTGTCGGCAGCGACCTTCGGTGGTGTCAACAAGACCGGCGCCAAATCGTAAACTCGTTGACGAGCCGACGGCAGCCAATCCAAAAATGAGTCCGGTAGGGACGACAGTTTAACACGATTGAGTACTCGGTTTAATCGATAGTGGACTCGCTGGTCGTCGATGTAATCGTAGAGGTAGGCTTCTGTAATAAACTTTGGCAAAAACGGCACGACATTGTCGGTTGGAGTCTTGGCGATCTGGTTGATCATGTTTTGCAGCATTTCGGCGTCGACCGACTTTACCAGTTCGTAGTAGCGATCCAGCTGGCCAGGATTATTCGAGTGCAAGTATCCATCCATGAGCACTTCGATCAGGACGTGGCCGACCAGGTGGGGTCGAAATCCGGCGTCGCTACCCAGCAGGTCACGCAACTCAATGGATAACTGCAAATTCAACTGTACAAAAGTTGGCAGGCTATGAAACCAGTGATCGTCTTGATGGTGTTGCACGATCCCTTGTGACAACTGAGCCATCTCTGGACGCGGATCTGCGACAAAGGCGTTGGCAAGCTTCTCGCGAACTCGGGTTTTCCGAGCGACCATCGATAGCCAATCGGGTACGCACGTTCCGACCACGAAATAGGCATCGCGATCCAAAAATCGGATCGCGTGCGAGAAGCAATTCATACTGTGTTGGCGGCTTAAATAACGAAGCGTAGGTTAAATGTCTTGCCAGTTGCGATTGCTGGCGCTCTGCAAAACGGCGTCGCACACTTTTTGGGTCTCCAGAGCGTCACGGAAAGTCGGGCCAGCTGGCTTTCCGGAATCCAGTCCCGCCAGGAAGTCAGCCACTTGATGGACGAAACTGTGTTCGTAGCCGATCTGCAAACCGGGCACCCACCAATGATCCATATAAGGATGGTCACCACCGTGATCGGTAACATGAACGCTACGCCAACCGCGGACGATCCCGTCATCGGCGTGATCAAAATATTCCAGGCGATGTAGGTCGTGCAGGTCCCAGCGGATCGAGGCTTTTTCGCCATTGATTTCAAGCGTGTACAACGCCTTGTGCCCGCGAGCATATCGAGTCGATTCGAAGAGGCCCAGTGAACCGTTTTCGAATCGGCACAAGAAGGCACAGGCGTCGTCGATGTTTACGGGTTCGACTTTGCCAGTCAAGTTGTGCATCCGCTCCTTCACAAATGTTTCGGTCATCGCCGAGACGGTATTGATGGAACCATTCAACCACAACGCAGTATCGATGCAGTGCGCCAACAGGTCACCGGTAACTCCCGAGCCAGCGGCCGCCGCATCCAGACGCCACAAAGCAGCACCACCTTGCGGCACATCGTCGGCAATGGTCCAGTCTTGCAGGAAGTTGGCGCGGTAGTGAAAGATGCGTCCCAGTCGCCCCTCGTCAATTAGGTTCTTGGCCAAGGTAACCGCAGGAACTCGGCGGTAGTTGTACCAAACCATATTGGCGACGCCGGCCTTTTCTACGGCTTGGCACATCTCTTCGCCTTCGGCCACATTCATGGCCAGCGGTTTTTCGCAGAGGATCATTTTTCCTGCCTCTGCCGCCGCAATGGCGATTTCTTTGTGTAGGTTGTTGGGCACGCAAATGTCGACGGCGTGGATGTCATCGCGGGCGATCAGTTTCCGCCAATCGGTTTCGGTCGATTGGTAGCCCCAAGTCTTGGCGAACGCATTCACCTTTTCCTGGTCTCTGGCACAAACGGCTTTCAGGACAGGCTTGTGTTCGGTCTCGAAAAAGTTTGAGACGGTGGCGTAGGCGTTCGAGTGGGCGCGGCCCATGAATCCATAGCCGATCATTCCGATGTTCAGTTCTTTGCTCATTGGTCAGTGGTTTCCGATCGTTGGCTGTACTGCACCTGTTTAACCAGAGACGGGTGCGGGTTTGTGTTTGTGGTTTGAAATCTGCTTGCAACTGGTTTTAGTTTTAGGCCAGCGAGTCGCGAACTTCGATCATCGATTTAAGGATCGTGTTCCAGGTTTCTGGAGTTTCCAAAAGGGCGTTGGGGAACATGCAACCGTCCCAACAAATGTGAGTGATGCCTCGGTCTGCCGCGTCCTTCAACCAGTATTGCGAGCAGCGGACGATGTCCAGCTTGCCATTGGGGTCGTCGGCCGGGCAGTGTTTGCCCGTTTTGTCGTGCGAGCCTGCTCCGGCAACTTCGCCGTCATTTTGAGCGACGTGGAAATCGATTGTCCACGGTCGCAACTTGTCGGTCATTTGTTCATACGCGGCATAGAATTCCTCTTCGCCATACCCGTCTTTCAACATGGCGTGTTCCGGTGCGTTGTAGCCCATCAAGAATAAATAAGTGTGAGCCAAGTCGGCTTGGAAGCCCAGCGTTTCCGGTTGCCCGACCTCTTCCAGCAGGTCCAACATGTCTTTCCACGAGTGCATGCCTGCCCAGCAAATTTCGCCTTCGGCCGCGAGTCGTTCGCCGTGATCGGCCGCGATCTTGGCAGCCTCGCGGAACGTGGCTGCGATTCGTTTGGTGTTGGCGGCGGGATCGTCACGCCATTTTTCAACACCGTGTTCGGCGGAATCGATACGGATCACGCCTCGCTTGCGAACTCCGTGATCATTAAAGACTTTGGCAATCTGGCAAGCTTTCTTGACCGCTTCCAGGAAGCTGGCTTGCTGCGCTTCGTTGCCCATCGCTGAATCTCCGACTGTACCCGGCCACACGGGGGCGACCAGTGATCCGACATCCAGGTTTCTTTCTGCGATTGAATCGGCAATCGCTTTCAGTTCGTCTTCCGACGCATCTGGATCGGTGTGTGGTAGGAACAGAAAGTAATCGATGCCATCGAACTTCTGCCCGTCTACTTCCGCAGCAACCGTCAAGTCCAACATGCGTTCCAAGCTAATGGGTGGTTCTTGTCCTTCGTCAGTCCCTTTACCGACCAGGCCCGGCCACATGGCATTATGTAGTTTTAGTTTGGTCATGTTGTAACCGTGATTGAACTCTCAATAAAAATATGAATGTGGACTATTGGGAAACGTGGTCGCCGACGTTTGGCACGCTGTCAAAAACATCGGGGCCGAAATATCGCAAGCCAACCAACGGTTCGCTACCGGTGTTTTCGATTTCGACGCCGTTGGTTGCGGCTTTCCACGAGATGAAGACTTCGTCTTCGGTGTGTTGTCCAAAGTGGATCATGGCGGGCGTTTGCAAGGCCAGCGTTCCGATCCTGCCTTTGCCTTGCACGGTGATCCAGCCACTGGCGCCGGGGTCTTTTAAAGTGCACTTGGCGCCCGGTTCAACCGTCAATTCCTTGGCCGTGAATAATTGTTTTCCATCGACCAGGCCGTAAACGATCCAGCGGTCGACCCAACCGTCACCTTGGTTGGCGATCATCGGTTCCAGGTAATTGTTGTGTTTGAAGTTGGGGTCGACGTTTTTGTCCCAGTCCAATTGGCTGATGATGAAGTCCAGGTCTTGGTGCTTGTCTTCGGGAACGTCTTTGACCAGCAGAGACCACGGCACGTAGCGACCCTCGACGATGTTTTGAAACATCCCAAAGACGTCGCTGCCCCATTGTGGTTCGTAAGTGCATAGCGATCCGGGAGCATGCAGGACGCCGGGTGGAATCAGCCAACCCGTCCCTTTTTTCAGCCGGTAGGCCTTGGACAGATCCAGGATTCCGTTTTCGCCTTTGTTCCAATTCTCCAAACAGCGGCGCACGTCCGTTTTGGTGGTCCCTGGTTCCAGACCCATGAAGGTGTGCGGGAAGTTGTTGTCGCAATTGTTGTACTGAGGCGGGAAGTAGTAGCTTTCGGGCTTACCTTCTTGCCCGACCAATGCCGCGTCGTCCATGCCTTGGTGCATGTGATGCGGAATGGGGCCCATGTTGTCGAAGAATTTCGAGTACACCGGCCACTTGCCGTACTTTTCGAACATGGCCGGGCCGACCAGGTCTTTTCCCATTTCGGCCACAGCGTCTCGCAATAAAAACTGTTGCGATTCGAAACTGCAGAAGCTCAAGCCTTCGTGCCATTGGCGGTTTTCATTAGCCGCCTCGGTGGTACTGGAAAACCAACGCTCGTCGATCCCGCCTCGTTCTGCTCCCAAAGCGTAGTAGTCGTTGGGGTGCAGTTTCAGCCGTTTACCAGGATGTAGAAAACTGCGAGGTACCCAGGTGGGTGTCAGACGAAGGACGCCCTGCCCGGCGTCCAACGCGGAATTTAAAACAGCGGCCACATTGTCCGCTGACACGACATTTTTATCACTCATAAAACTTTTTAGCCGACAAAACACAAAGGTTAAGCCGTCAAGTTTTAAATGGCAGCGATCAATTTAGCAAGTATTCCTGCGAGTCAGCTATCCGGTGCGATACCTGGCAAGGTTTATACGGCCTGCACTAGAGACCCGAAGTTGTCCGACCGGTTGGGAATAATGCTGAAACTGGAGGTTTGTCCGTCGTCCAGCGAGCTAAAAAGGTTGAACAGACTGATGGTTTGACGTGGGCTTGATTCCCCCTGTTGCCAAAGTTGCAAAGTTTCAACCACTTGGGTTTCGCTGAACCCGGTATCGATACGGATCGAACCTTCTGATTCACCACCGTCCAACGTCAGGTTAATTTCCAGAAACTGGCCTGTGCGACTGAACAAGAAATCTTCCGCCAGGTTGTCGATTTCGAACTGCGGCTGACCGAAGAAGGCGATCGTGTCGATGCCGGAAATGTCCGCAACAAAGTCGTTTCCGTCGCCGATGTTGTAGGCGTAGAAATCGTCGCCGGCACCACCATTCAAGCGGTCGTCATTGACGCCACCCGTTAAGAAGTCATCACCGGCGTTGCCGGTTAATGTGTTGATTGCTCCGTTGCCGAACAGGAAGTCGTTTCCGTTTCCACCGGTTGCGTTCAGGACGGTTGCCCCGACGCCAACCACGATCTCGCTGGCGGTTACTTCCGGGTCACGGACCAGCGACCGACCTTGGTCTCGCAAATCGATTGTGAAATCGTGTTGTTGTAATTCGTTGGCGACCACGATGCCGCGTGCCTCGTGAGCGATCGTTGAGATGACTGGATCAGCGGACAACTCAATATTGACTAACGTTGCGATCTCGTCCGATGGGTCTCGCAAGCGGCTTCCGTAGATCTCTTGAAGAGCTAACCAGTCGCCAGCCGACAGATTGGCGGGTAGGTTGCCACTAGGTTGTTGGCCATCGCCCAGAATGGAATCGATTCGATCAACGTTGGAGACAAAGTTCAGCCCCAGCGAACTGGCGACGGCTTGTTGAGCAAAAAATTGAGTGACCGCGTTTAAGTCTCCGCCAGTATCAAAAAAGTTCGAGTTCAAAATGATGTCGCCACCTCTTTGGGCACCGGGAGCGAATGCCAAGTAGGCGCCGGGCGTATCATCGGCCAGGAAGATGTTGATGTCGGCGAACTGAGCCGGCGACTGTAATGCTAAGTTCAGTCCGGTGACCTGCGAGACGTCGGAGAAAGTGCCGGCAATAGATCGTGCCAGATTTGAATTCAGTGGAATCGCACTCAGTGTTCCGAATTCGCCTTCGGTGTAGTCGCTGGGCAAGCCAGTAACAAACTGGTAAGTGATGGTTTCGTTGACGTCCCATTGGTTGTTGGAAACCAGGCCTTCTGGAATGTTGGCGTCGGCCACATCGAACTTTCGCCATTCGCTCCAACGATTCGAGACCAGGGCTCGGAACAAAAAGTCCGAAGATTGATCGATCCATTCATCGTCCAATGTCCACAAACCGATATCGGCGGCAGGGATGACGTACGAACGGTTAGGAGCGAACCAATTGCCGTCTCGCAATAGCGGGAACGGAGCAAACACCTCGAAGGCATCGGGTTCTAGGCCCTGAAGATCTAGTAGGTCAGCCAGTGGAACGGCTGCGCCGTCGTCGACAATCAATCGCGAGGTCGCACCACGGCCGAACAAATTGTTGGGCACGGCTGGCGTGCGAATGTTCTCGACCTCGAACAGGTACTCGCCATTTTGGTCTGCCAGTCGTGTGCGAGCCACCACGTAGTGATCGCCGGACTGTTCCACTTCGTAGAAGTAATCGATGCGGCCGCCGTCACGGCTTACCGTGTTGACGCCCTCGCCATGAATGACATTCAAACTGGGGTCACGGAAAACCAATTGCGGAGTCAGCAACGCTTCGGTGCCGAAACTTCGCAAGGTCACTCGCACAATGTCACCGGCATTCAGCGAGACGCGGTGCCAATCGAAATCACTGAATTCGCTGATGTAGCCTCGCGTAGAGGCTAGTTCGTTCTCGTCGAAAGTCAGGTTGCTGGTCGTGGTTGTGTTGCCCGCTGCTTCGTCGACGACCAATCCCAATACGGCATACGAACCTGTGTCGCCGGAACCACCAACAACCACTTGCAATTCTTCGAAGGCGCTGGAACTGTATTCGATGAAGCCAGCGCCAGAACCAATTAAAGTCCCGTCGCGAAACAATTCCAAAGTTGGCGAAGGGAGTGTGCCGCCGAGCGAGGTGCCACCGGCTAAAAAGAGATAGTCGCGACCACCGGAGACGTCGAAATCAAATGTGTCCGTGTCGCCAATGGACTCGATTTGGTCGAGCGTTGAAAAGCCGTCAAACAGTTGGATGTTTTGTCCTTCAGAGATATCGTCTGCGAACAAGCGATCGATGTTCAAATCGTACTCGGTACCTGACAACACGCTGCCTTGAAACGCCGAGACGAAAAACTGGCCACTGGTCTGTGCCGTGTAGTCGAAAGTCAGATCGTCGTTGCGTTGTAGACTGCCGATCTCGTTGCCCAGGCGGTCGTGTAGCGACAACGTTGCTGGGATTGTGGGCGACGACGATCCATCGAAGTCCAATTCAAAGCGATACGTGGTACCGTAAGTCAAGTTGACGCGGTGCCAGTCTGTATCGAAAGACTGATCTTCGGTGTCGCACAGTTCAAAATTACTGTTGGTGGTCTGACCAATGATTGCGACGCCGGTCGTAAAAATATCCGCGGAGAGATCGGAACAATTCATTTTTGTGCTCGTGTTATGAGGACGCGGGTTGCCCAAAGGTAAGGGCCTGTCCGTCGTGGATCAGGCTAGGGGTAGGGCAGCCACTTCTAAAAACGGTTGAATAGGTTGATTTGTACCGGTAGATTCTCTCAAACGAGCGTCGCGGTACAATTGGACTTAAAGCTATACCAGTTCGACGTTTCCAAGGCCATATCGATTGGCCGATCCGTTCCCTCGGCCGTATTGAATGCATTGGTGGGAAGTACGCCAAAAACAGGGCCGGCGAGCGTCGGCGGCTGGATCTGCCACTGAATCCAACAACAAGCCCCTGTAGGCCGGTCGCGGTTGGGTGCCGGAAAGGGACAAATCAAATATGAGTACAGGTGATGTAGAGTTGGAAACCATCGAGGGCTCGATCTACGATTGGCCAAAATACTACGAGTTTATTTATGGATCCGACTGGCAGGCCGAGTGCCGCTTTCTGGTGGACTGTTTCGACACGTTCGTGGACGGAAAGGTCCAGCGACTGTTTGAGCCGGCTTGTGGGACAGGGCGATTGATTTATCGATTGGGCAAGCAAGGTTATCAGGTCAGCGGACTGGATTTGAATCCGCACGCCGTTGAGTACTGTAACAAGCGGCTGACCAAGCACGATATTCAGGGGACGTCCTGGGTAGGCGACATGTGTGACTTCACATTGAAGACGCCATGCGATGCGGCTTTCAATACGATTAACAGCTTCCGGCATCTGACTGACGATCAGGCGGCGGTTGAGCATTTGCGTTCGATGGCCGCAGCTGTTCGCAAGGGAGGCATCTATGTCTTGGGTTTGCACCTGACGCCCGTGGATCAAGAACCCGAGGATAACGAGTCGTGGTCGCATCGACGAGGTAGTTTGCAGGTCAATGCCGACATGTACTTGGTGGAACGTCATCCGCGGAAGCGGTTGGAAACTTACGCGCTGTCATTCGACGTGTACACGCCCAGCAAACAGTTTCGAATCCAGGACCAGTTTCAATTTCGCACATACACCTATCTCCAGTTCCAGGCTCTGTTGGACAAAGTGCCAGCGTTTCAGGTTGTGGAAGTATTTGATTTTGCTTACGACTACCCAATTCTTCCCAACGGTTCGACGCAAGATGCTGTGTTTGTGTTGGAAAAATGTTAAGTGTCGAGGGTTATCGTGCGGCAGCTTTCCACGAGCGTTCGTAGGTTTTTTGTCAAATATATGGCTTTAGATGATATAATTGAAATTGACTTGTTTGCGACTTCCCCAGTCTTTTTAAGCAGTCCCTGAACTCTGATTTTCGTCAGAATCAATCGCTTCAGCCCAGAGGACAAGCCTTCGCCAAATTGGTGATTGGTTTACTGAAGTCGACAGAAATCTCTTCTCGATACGATTTATATGTCAGCCAACCCGAATCGAACAAAAGTCGATACCCGGTCCACTTCCGGCTTCAGACACCTTGAACCGGTTAGTCAGCCGCACAGCCTGCACGAAATTAGTGAAGCGCTTTATCGTTCGTTCCAGGGCGATGATTTGACGTTTCGTGTTTCCGGTTGCACGATCGATGCAGTGCCGTTTGTGCAAGCTGCCGATGGGCGGTACTTCTTATTGAATGGGCAAGCCGTTTCCGAAATTCACGCGGAATCGCTAGGGCTAGACAGTTTGGAAGAGTGTCAGGCGTCGCCAGAGTGTTGGCATTCGACGGTTCGCCGCGAAGAGCTGTTGGTGCAGCTGGATGATCTGTCGCACCGTCAGCCATTAGCCAAAGCGGCTGACGGATTGCAGTGGATCGTTTGGTGCAATCATGTGCACGGGACCATGCGTGTTTCTGCAGAAAACGCGACGCCAGTGCATATTCCGTTCTCGTTGTGGGGGGCGCGGTTGGTCAACGGTCAGGACAGTTGCCCGGCCTACGAATGTCCGCTAACCGAAACTAGTTCGTATCAATTGGGTGTGGACGACGACGGAGTGATCACCGATGCCCAAGCCATCGTCACTTGCCCCGAAACGGATCGGCGAGTGGTGCACGCGAATCTGCAAACGTGTCAGGCCTCGAACGAACTGGTTCACGCGTCGGCATTGATGACATGCCCAATTTCGGATGAACCGTTCATTGCTCGGTTGCAACAGTCCTGTGGCGGGTGTTTTCAAATAGTTTCGCCAGCCGTTTTGCAGAAGAGCATTTGTTTGGGCTGTCGAGGGTTGCGAAAAATTCGCTCGCAAGACTTTTGGGAAGAAGCGGATTTGGACGAGCTGTTGCAGCGGTACCCAAACATCAAGCAGGCGCAGAAAGTCAAAATTTGGTCCGGACCTAAGACTCGCTTGTTGCAATTTCAACTGGACCAACAGACTTGGCGAATCGCTTTTAACTTAAGCGACAACGAAATTTCCAGCGTATCGGCATCCAAGGGCTGGCTGCGTTCATTCAAACCGGTCGATTCGGCACAGTGGCCAAATCTGTGATCGTATCTATTTGTCCGCCGTCTTTGTTTGTCTCTTTATCGTAAGGCTTGGCGGGGGCGTCCATTGGGCAGCACGAAGGCAGCGATGATGCCTAGAATGCCTAAGGCCGCTATTCCAAATCCAACGTATGAGTAAGATCTGGCTCGTTTGGCGACTTTTTGTGTCAGCAGAAATGGGTGCTCTTTCCAAGTCGCCAGCAGGTTATCGTGAGTGTCTCGTTCCCAGAATACCCGTAGGCGTCGCGCGTCCAATGCTTGGTACTGTTTGCGAACATCTTCCGGCATTTTGACCTCGGGTTTATCAGCCAATAGCGCGTTGGATTTGATGGTCTGCATGGCCCCGAAGATACCTCCGATGGCTAGGCAGAGTGTGGCGATGACGAAGATGGCACGGTTGGCGGCGCTCATCTTGTTGGTAGATGTTCGGGAGTAATTCGAGCTTTCGTTTCGAACATCGGCCGAATCCAGAGCTTTGATTTCTCTAAGTGTTCCGACGGGTTGTTTGGTCTTGCAGCTATTGCAACGAACATCTTGGCCAGCCTGAGTGGTTTCGACCAGAATTTTTTGCTCGCAGCCAATGCAGGGTAAAAAGTACTTCTGAGCCATCGAGGATCTCGTGTTACCGTGGTATTAAGTCTTGACCGTGTCGCCGTCCGGATCAGTATGGGCAGGGCGTTGGGACTGAACCAAGTTGTCCAGTGCCAGCATAATGCATTGTGGCCTGGGGAAGATGTCTTGTTGGCAACAACAAATTCCCTGCCAATAGGTTGCGTTAAGGTGCCAGTGGGGTCAAGACACTGTCCATGAAAGTCGCTTGTCTACTTGGTTTAACTGGGCAAGGTTTGCCAATCTGTGTCTAGGCAAACGGTTACGGCAAGTTGTGCGCCAGGATCTTCAGGGGAAGGGGGAATTACGGCACTGAAAAGGCAACAATGGTCGGTTTTCGACATTAAATGGTCGTGTCGAAATTGATAAACCGAGGGATTCATCGTGGTTCAATTTTTACCTACGCCGAAAGTTTTTCGAAATCGTGCAGACTGCTTTGAACGACAAAGTTTATGGCTGTGGGTTGGCACTCAAGTTTCCAGAATCAAATTGTTGGAATGATCGTGAATTTAACTAGACCACTGAAAGCCCGTGGGTACAATTATGGCGTGCGACATGGCTCCCCATCAAGCTGCTAACGATCAGCCCACCCGGAACCTTTTTTAGGATCCGGAAACTCTGAGTTCTCATGTCCACAAAGCAGACTTCCCATCGAAGTCACTCGTCCGCAACAGGGCGCAAAAATTTAGGATCATTCGAAAGGGCATTTGTCCGTTCGAATAGTTTGCACAACGGATGGTGCTACAGGGCTGTAAATACTGAGTTCCAATTGGAAGTATTCCAATACGTGATGGAACTCGGTTAAATTCTGATCGAGTATTCCGTTTGTTGGAACTTTTGTTTCAATGCTTGGTACTTATATGCTTCCTTATTTTTTTCGGAGCTCAATCGGAATTGATTCGCCAATCGGCATCTTTTTCCAAATGGAAAAACGAAACGTTGTGAGAGAAAGCAGGTGGTAAAGTTCGTTTGTCTGTCCAATTAAACAGTCGCCAATTTATCGAATCAGGAAGCGATAAAAGCGATCTTGCCCGAACCGGGCATCGGGCATTCAAAATTGACTGACCACCAGTCCACTACCCCCCAAAAAAATACCGTGCAGGAGCTCAAATTTGTTTAACGCGATTTTGGATGATTTCGAAGATGACGCAACTAGAACACGTGTCTCAACCAGTCCGTTTGACGAGTCAGTAGTTTCGACCGACGAGCATACCGCCAATAACGAAGAGTCCGACGATCCCACCGTCGCGACGAAAAAGAGTGGCGCGGCGACAGACGACGAAATGATGCCGGGCATCGATGACAACGAGTCATGGTCCGATGACCCCGTCAGAATGTACTTGACCCAGATGGGCGAGATTCCTCTGTTGACTCGTCAAGAAGAGATCACTCTGGCTAAACGGATTGAAGATACACGACGAAAATTCCGTACTCGACTATTGGAATGCGACTACGTTATTCAATCGGCGTTCAAAGTGTTGAAGCGTGTGCGTGACGGCGAGCTACCTTTCGATCGTACCGTGCAGGTTTCGGTAACGGACCGTTTGGAAAAGGAACAAATCCTTGGCCGTATCCGACACAATCTGGAAACCATCGACAAGCTGTTGACGATGAACCGTCACGACTACCTGACGGCTCTTAGTAAATCGACTCCGAAAGCCGAACGACGACTGGCCTGGCAAAATTTGGCTCGCCGTCGCCGACGCTGTGTCCGCTTGATCGAAGAATTAGGTCTTAGAACGCAACGTATCGAATCGTTGATTTGTACGATCGAAAAATTCAATGACCGAGTGTTGCAACTGGACGAAAAGATCGGTGCGATGCGGAAAGCTCGTAAGTCGGTTGCCGAACGCAAGCCATTGCTGGACGAACTGCGTGGCATCCTGATCACTTGCCAGGAATCGCCTTCCAGCTTGAGAAATCGGGTGGAAGACTTGCAACTTGTATTCTCGGAATACCAGCAAGCCAAACGAGAACTATCGGAAGGTAACTTGCGATTGGTCGTTTCTATCGCCAAGAAGTACCGCAACCGTGGACTCAGTTTCCTGGACTTGATCCAAGAAGGTAACGCTGGCCTGATGCGGGCCGTGGACAAATTCGAATATCGACGTGGTTTCAAGTTCTGCACCTACGCCACTTGGTGGATTCGCCAAGCGATCACTCGCGCGGTTGCTGACCAAAGCCGTACCATCCGGATCCCAGTCCATATGGTCGAGACCATGTCTCGCGTACGGACCGTTTCTCGACAACTATTGCAGGAGCTGGGACGAGAACCGACCTTGGAAGAGGTGGCCAAACGCAGTGAAACGACGATCGACGAGGCACGACGGGTGCTGGCCATGAGCCGCTATCCGATTAGCCTGGATCGACCGGTGGGCAACAGCGAAGACAGCCACTTTGGCGACTTGCTGCCGGACGGCGAAGCTGAAAGTCCAGCCATCGGTGCTGCTCAAGAAATGCTGCGAGGCCGCATCGACAAGGTCCTGAAAACGCTCAGTTATCGTGAACGCGAAATCATCAAGTTGCGATACGGGTTGGGCGATGGGTACAGCTACACCTTGGAAGAAGTCGGACACATCTTCAAAGTGACCCGGGAGCGTATTCGACAAATCGAAGCCAAGGCAGTTCGCAAATTGCAACAGCCTAGCCGCAGTCAGGAACTGGTCGGGTTCCTGGACTAGACGTCCCTCAATCAACAGAATTCAAAAAGCCCGGTTGTTCGTTCAGCCGGGCTTTTTTCTTTCCCCACTTTGTGATACAAAAATTCTTCATCAAATCAAAACGGATTTGCAAGCGTAAAGCAGAGCCGTTTTGAGCTTTGCTTCTGAAATGGATTTTACTTTCTGAAAGCTGAAGGCTGCCCAAAAAGCGACCCTAGGCAAAAGCAAGATCAGGCAGGTATCTGATGAAGAAAATTGGATGTGTGGTTCAAAAGAACCATGACTTGACGGCCCAGTCGTGGTGTTCGTTGATCGACGAGTTGCCACAGTTGGAACGACCGACGAACGAGCCCGATGCGCCCGAAATACTACATGCCTTTCTGATACGCCGTGACGAAAGAGTCGGAGCGTTTCAATGGACTGAAAGCCCGGCAGCGATCGTGGTTAGCGGGGAATTGTCACAGGTTCGCGAGTTCGCCGAGATGATCGCAAACAGACTGGGTGGCCAATTCCAAATCGATCCAGTGGAAGTTTGAATTCAGCACTCGTTTTCGCGATGTTCGTTGCGACCGGCTACAATGTCTGGGACTCAAGTTTCTTCATTGGCCACTCATGAATAGCACGTCGGCAAGCCTACTTATCCGAGTACAAAATCAAAACGATTCCACGGCTTGGAATCAGTTTGTTGAACTGTACACGCCGCTGATCTTCTTTTGGGCTCGTAAAATCGGATTGAATAACTCGGACGCGTCCGATCTGGTGCAGGACGTGCTGCTGCTTCTGGTGAAGAAGTTGCCTTTATTGCAATACGATTCGACGCAAAGCTTTCGCGGTTGGTTGCGTACGGTGACGTTGAACAGATGGCGAGAACAACAACGCAGAAAGTCGATCCCTGTTGTTAATGCAGGAACCGTGGAACTTCAAAACGTCAAGGAACCCACCGCGTCGATCGAGTTTTGGGAGAAAGAGTATCGTCAGCAGTTGTTTGCCCGTGCCATGGATTTGGCTCAAGCCAGTTTTGAGCCCGCAACTTGGGCTGCATTGCAAGAGTACGTGAGTACCGGTTGTCCCGCCGGGCAAGTCGCCAAGAAACATGGACTGAGCGTCTGGACTGTCTACTCAGCAAAGTCACGGTTGATGGATCGCCTGCGCCGCGAACTACATGGGCTGTTGGAATAATATTGGGCCAGGCAGGTTACAGCAAACGAGTTTCAGTTATTGGTTGCAAGACTGCTATGCAAAATTTGCACCGGGTGCCAAGCCTTAACCCCTGTGCCGTCTAAAATCTGGTGCCGGCAACTGGTGCCGTTGGCAGCAACGCAAACCCCGTCTTTCTTGGGTAACCCGCGAATCGTTGGGAACAAAACCAGCTCTCCAATTTGAATCGACAAATCGAAATTCTGTTGCTGGTATCCAAAAGCACCCGCCATCCCACAACAACCGGACGGGATCATTTTTACCGAGTGGTTTTTGGGAAGTTGCAGTATGCGAACGGTGTCACGCATTGAACTGAGTGCTCGTTGGTGACAATGACCATGCAGCCAGATTTCGCGGGCTTGGTTGTTGAATAGGTTCGCGTCGATTCTTCTTGTCGCGATTAAATCGGAGATGAACTCGTCGATCAGTTTTGTGCGAGCGGCGACTTGTTTTGCCTGGTCGCGTAAATTGGCGGCGACCAGGTCGGGGTACTCGTCCCGGAAACTCAATAAAGCAGAAGGTTCGACGCCAACCACATAGGTTTCGTTGTCTGACTTGAGCAACTTGGAAAACACTCGCACGTTTTCTTGAGCGTTGATTTTTGCTTGGTCCAACAAGCCTTGCGCGATGGCCGCTCGACCACTCTCGTCATGCTGCGGCCAATCGACTTGGAAACCGATGTGCTCCAGCAACTCGATCGTTGCGATACCGACTTGCACATCGATATGGTTCGTGAACTCGTCACCAAAAAACAGGACTCGGCCTTTGCTTCCCGCATTGGCGGCAGGCGAATGATTTTGAAACCACTGCCGCAGACTGCGACGTTGTATCTTGGGCAACGATCGATTTTTGTGTACGCCCAAGCCGCGTTTCAACAATCCAGCGGACGGGCCGAAGGCTGCCAGCCAGTTAGCAAGGCCTGCTGCCCAAGAAACCCGTCGGGCCATATTGGCGAAATTGGCAATTCGTCTCGCATGCTTCGGAACACCAAATTGTTTATACCGTTGGTGCAGTGCTTCGGATTTCATCCGAGCAACATCCACATTCGATGGGCATTCGGACTTGCATGCTTTGCAACCGAGACACAACTGCATCACATCGTGGACTCGTTGGTCGGCCAATGGATTGTCAATCGTCGGATCGGCAATGACTTGTCGCAGCACATTCGCCCGAGCTCGGGTTGAGTCTCTTTCTTGCCGGGTCGCCATAAAGCTGGGGCACATAGTACCATTGGCCAGTTCGGTTTTGCGGCAGTCGCCCGACCCGCTACACATTTCGGCGGCGCGTTGAATACCACCGGTGTCTGAAAAATCGAAAGCTGTTTCAATGTCGGGTGGCTGGTGTTGCGTTTGATAACGCAAGTCGTCCGTCATCTTCATTGCGTCAACGATCTTGCCAGGATTGAAAACGTTTCGCGGATCCCAGATCCGTTTAACCTGCCTCAGCAATTCGTAATTGGCCGGCCCAATCATGTTCGGAATCAACGGAGCACGTAGTCGTCCGTCGCCATGTTCACCGCTCAAAGAGCCACCGTGCTTTTTGGCAATTGCCGCGACGCTTTCGGCGATTTGCGCGAACTGTTGGACCCCTTGTTCTGTTTTAAGGTTCAAGATAGGTCGCAAATGCAACTCGCCGGCACCGGCATGCCCATAGTGAACGCAGGAAACATTGAACCGCTGGCTTAGTAGCTGGTCGACCTCCGTGATGTAGTCGGGTAGGGCTTCAACGGGTACCGCTGCATCCTCGATCACGGTGATTGGTTTATCGTCTCCGACCACATTCGCCACAACACCCAAACCGGCTTTGCGTACTTGCCATACTTTGTTCACTGAATCGCCAAACAGAACCGAGCTGTGATATTCCAGAGCGGTCGATTGTAGGTCTCGGTCGATTGCCTTGGCATGCTCGTCGACATCCGCCCGATGATTGGCGCGGATGTCCACGATCAAGACGGCCGCTGGCTGCCCAACGACAAAATCCAAATTGGCACTTTGAGACAAGTTGCGTCTGGCTCCTTCAATAACCAAGTGATCGATAAGTTCGCAGGCGAAAACGTTGGCCGAAGTTCCAGAGAGGTCCTGGTGGCAGTGTTCCATTACCGTTTGAGTGGCTTTGAGTGCGTCGGCGACGGTTGCAAATTGCAAGCACAGTAAACCTGAAACGTCGGGCGGCAAGGGATGGCACTTTAATCGAATGTCGGTCGCAAAGAACAGCGTGCCTTCGGAGCCAGCGACAAGGTCAACGAAATTTAGCGGCCGACGACCACCAAACGGTTGGCTGTTAGCCAGCAGGTCGATGGCGTAGCCAGTGTTACGGCGACTCGTATCAGGGTGTGGGAACTCGTTGCGGATCCGTTCTTGGACTTCTCGGTCGTCCAGTAAATTGATCGTGTCGGCAATGATTTGTTGCCGTCGGTCGGGTTTCTGTTGAGCGCGAATTTGTTTCAATTGCTCTGCATCCAACGGCCCAAATTCGACATAGCAACCGTCACTCAATAGGCCTGCGACCACCAGAGTATTGTCGCGAGTTGTTCCGTAAACGATCGAGTTAGAACCGCAGGAATTGTTGCCCAGCATCCCGCCAACGGTCGCTCGGTTGGAGGTCGATGTTTCGGGTCCGAAGAACAGTCCATCTTCGGCGAGCTGACGATTCAGTTCGTCGCGGATGATTCCTGGTTGAACGCGAACCCACTGTTCCGCCGTGTTGATCTCCAGGATCTTGTTCATGTTCCGCGACACGTCGACCACAATTCCGTCGCCGACGACTTGCCCGGCCAGTGATGTGCCACCCGCCCTTGGAATTAATCCACATTCCAATCTGCCGGCCAAACTGATTGCCATTTCGACATCTTGTTGGTTGGCCGGACACAAAACCAATGTCGGCCGTTGTTGATAAACCGAGGCGTCCGTGGAATAGGCCAATGCGTCAACTTCGCTATCCAGGATGTCGCCTTGAAATCCTTGACGCAACCAAAGCATGGTTGCTTCAAATTCCATTTCTTTTAATGTCATCGTAGGATTCGATTGTCTTTCATGGCACAGGCTTCTACCTGAAGCTTTTAAATTGTAGGCTCTGACTATTCTAAGTTCTCGATGGCCCGGGATCGAGGCTCGAGGAAGCGACACTCTACTTCTCGTCGCTGTGAAAAGTAGCTCGACCCGAAATAATAAGTTGACACCATGAGTTTACTCGAACACTCGCCAAAGTTTACCGTTGAGCAGGCTGCGGAGATCGTAAAACGTGAATTTGGTATCGAAGTTTCGGGTTGCGTGCCGTTAGAAAGCGAACGAGATCAGAACTTTCGAATCGATTCCGCAGGCGAACGAAGCTTTGTCCTGAAAATTGCCAACGCTCTGGAAGATCGGTATTTTTTAGAGGGCCAAAATGCACTGTTGAAACACGTTGAGCAATCGCTGGCATGGACTCCGACGGTGCACTCATCCAACTTGGGTGAACAAATCGTAACCGCACCCGGAAAACAGCGTGACCATTTCGTACGTCTGTTGGATTTTGTGCCGGGAAAGGTATTGGCTGACCAAGCGTACCTGTCGGACGATTTGTTAGTCGATTTGGGTTATCGGGTCGCTCAGCTAGATGCAACCTTAATAGACTTCGACCACCCGGCTTTCCACCGAGAATTTCACTGGGACTTGGCATTGGGGGACAGTGAAGTTCAAAAACGGTTGCATTTAATTAAGGACGATTCGGCATCGGGCATCGCCGCTTTGTTGTCCAGCTACCAGTTACACACGAAACCGCACACAGACCAATTGCCAACCAGTGTAATTCATAATGACGCCAATGATGCGAATGTCATTGTCAGTCCATCGCAAATGGGGCCGTTCGCAAATCAGGTGACTGGGATTATAGATTTCGGCGACGCCGTACACTCGTGGACCGTTAACGGATTGGCCATTGCGATTGCCTATACGGTTTTGAAATGTCAGGACCCGCTTCACACGGCTAATTGCGTTTTGCGTGGCTACCAGCGAGTGCGGCCGTTGAACGAAGCTGAATTGACTTGCCTGTTTGGGTTGATTTGCATGCGGCTTTGCGTCAGCGCCGCGATTGCTGCCGAGCAGATTTTGGCTCAACCGGACAATCAATATTTATGGGTTAGCCAGCAGCCAATTCGGCGAACGTTGCCAAAGTTGCTGGCGATTTCGTTTCCGTTTGCTGAGCGAAATTTTCGAAACGTTGCGGGTTTGCCCGTGTGTGAGCATGCCGCGCGAGTGCAAGATTGGTTGCGTAACAATCAGTCATCCTTCGCGTTCCCGGTCAATCCAGTACTGCCCGGTCAACGGCCACCAGCAGAACGGATTTTGGTAATGGACTTGAGCGTGGCTAGTCCCGATCTGCCCGTCAATGTAGACGCCATCACGGAACCAGAAATCAGCGAGCTCGTTTTTGACGCGCGAGACAAAGCAAATGCTGACGTGGTGATTGGTCGTTACCTGGAACCTCGAGTTTTGTACTCGTCCGAGCACTTTGTAGGCAACGACCTGTCCGAAGAAAATCGAACCATCCATTTGGGAATCGACATATTCGCCGAGGCTGGAACGGATGTTGTTGCGGTTTTGGATGGCACGGTTCATTTTGCCGGCAGCATTGATCGACCTTTGGACTACGGCGGGCTTGTCATTTTGGCTCATCAAACGGATGACGGCGATTCCTTTTTTAGTCTATACGGGCATTTGGATCCTGCTTCGTTGGCGTCATTGAAACCAGGTGAATCGATTTCTGTTGGTCAGAAGTTCGCTGAACTTGGCACGCCCGCCGTGAACGTTGGGTGGACTCCGCATGTGCACTTGCAATTGATGCTGGACCTTTTGGACTTGCAGCAGTTTTTTCCAGGTGTGGCCTTTTCCAGCCAGCAAAACGTGTGGTCGCAACTGAGTCCCGATCCAAATTTGTTACTAGGTATCCCAGCAGACTGCTTTCCGAAACCGACGCCGGACTTCGAGCGAACCTGGCAGCATCGCCAGCGATTACTCGGGCCAAGTCTGTCGCTCTCGTATCGACAACCACTGAAAATCGTGCGCGGGTGGAAACAGTTTTTGTTTAACGATGCGGGGCGACGGTTTTTGGATGCCTACAACAATGTGCCGCACGTTGGGCACTGTCACCCGCAGATTGTTCAGGCGATTGTTCGTCAAGCCAGACTGCTAAACACCAATACTCGCTACTTGCACGACACGATTCACCAGCTGTCCGAACGCTTGATCGCGACCTTGCCGGATTCACTACAGGTTTGCTACTTCGTCAATTCGGCCTCCGAGGCCAATGAGTTGGCGATCCGGATGGCTCGCACTTTTACCAACGCCAAAGATATGTTGGTAACCGAAGCGGCCTACCACGGGCACTCCACAACATTGATCGAAGCTAGTCCGTACAAACACGATGGCCCCGGCGGACAGGGCGCTGGCGATTGGGTGCACTCGGTCGAACTGGCCGATGTTTACCGCGGCACATTTAATGACTCTTCCACGGCGGGAGCCCTGTATGCCGAGCGTGTTAAACAAACCATCCAGTCGATCGATCGAAAACTCTGTGGCTTCCTTTTCGAGTGCTGTCCCAGTGTCGGTGGACAAATCATTTTTCCAAAGGACTATTTGAAATTGGCTTGCCAATACGTTCGACAGGCAGGCGGACTGTGCCTGGCCGACGACGTGCAAACGGGATATGGTCGCCTGGGCAGCCACATGTACGGGTTCCAGTTGAATGAAATCGAGCCCGATATTTTGATCCTGGGCAAGCCGATGGGAAATGGTCAGCCGTTGGCCGCTGTCATTACCACTCGGGAAATTGCCGAAGCTTTCGACAACGGCATGGAATTCTTCAGCACCTTTGGCGGTAACCCCGTTTCCTGTGCCGCCGGTTTGGCAGTATTGGATGTTCTGGAATCCGAATCGTTACAACCGAACGCTCTGCAGGTAGGCGAGGTATTACTGCAAGGATTGCACCAACTAAAAGATGAATTCGATCTAATCGGTGATGTGCGAGGACGTGGTTTCTTTTTGGGCGTTGAGTTAGTGCAAGATCCATCCAGCAAAGTGCCAGCCACAGAACTGGCCTCGTTCATCGCCAACCGAATGCGCCAGTTAGGGATCCTGTTAGGCACCGACGGCCCCCACAACAACGTCCTAAAAATCAGGCCGCCCATGTGTTTCAACAAAAAAGACGCTGAGCAATTGCTGACACAAATACGGAAGGTTTTACAGGAAATTTAATTGTCACGCATTCATCGTTGATGGATATGATTGTCGAGGAATTCTTCTGTGATAAATTGGTTCGTGCTCAAATAGATGTCTGGCTGGAAGAAAAAATGCTGCCTTTGGATTCACCACGCTGGGCAAATTTGAAGATTTGCATCGGAAACGCGGAAGAGATTGCCAGTGAAATCAAGGAGGTGTATGACGCGCTGGACGCTGAACCTCGCGATCAAGAACGATTGAACGCGGCGGTCGAAATTATGCTGGATCGATTCGAGGATCTTGATCACCAGCAAACGACGTACACGGCGGCCGGCGCCGCCATTCCTCATTACGTCCATCTTTTGCCTCGATTGGATATTGCCAGCCAGATCAATTTGATTTGGATGATTGCGACATTGCACTACGATGGGGCAGGGTTCCGGCTTACCCACCCCGCAGCTAGGTCTCCGCAAAAGGAAACCAATTTTAAAGACTTGGCGGAATGGTACGAAGAATCAATTCCTCGAGCAAAACAGTTTGCAATCGATCTTGCAGAATCAGGCAAGAAGATTTCAGGTTCGGATTTCCGGTTGTTTGGATCGATCGCAAACCTGATGGGCGATAACTCAACGTTCTATCTGCTTCGCGATGAATACGAATATCAATTTATGTGTCCAAAATGCGATGAAGATTTGGTGGCCAAGCGAGGCAAATCAAGTTATCACGTTCATTGGAACGAAGACGATTCAAAAACCGTTGAAGTCTCTCGAGTAGAATTGTTGTCAGAGATCTTCGACAATGACCTCTATCATGAACCGCTGCATCCATATTACAGAATGATGCTGAATGGCGGTCGAACAGAAATTCTTGATTGGCTAAAACAATTGGCGGGTTGCTTTTGTTGTCCTTGTTGCAAGCAGGATTCATTCATTGCCTGGGACGATTTTTTTCGCCGCCGCTAACCGTCCGGGTCCGGACACGAGTTCATTTGGCGATTTGTTCCTGGTAATCATTAACTGAAGAGTTGTGATTAAGGTTCGACACGGATGCATTTGCCGTAGATCGAACTGGCGGTGATCCAACCGTTGATGCGGCCTCGGTTATTGCCGATTTGAAAACGTTTGCCTTGAATGGCTTTGATGAGGTGGATGTATTGCGAGCCGTTGACTTTGCACAAAACGATGTCGCCAACGGATAGTTCGCTGGGGTCCTGGACCGGTGTGACGGTGCAGAGTTGTCCGGATTCGATTTTCCCAGACATGGAATTTCCACGAGGACGAAATTTGACGGTTTCACCGTCCTTCAATTTAGCGATGTATTGTGTGGCCCAGCCCATAGGCGTGCCTCCTGGTGTTTAGGTGTAGATCGTTCTTTATTTAACGATTCGCTTGGCCATGGCTAGGTTCGTGTTCAATTCATGTGGGCTGAACATTTTGGTGAATTGATTTTGCTGATCGCGATGTGATTTGCCACATGATGCCAATCGTCGTCAACCACTGCAGCGTGCTAAGCCAAAGGTACAGTCGGTGTCGTCGATAGAATTCTTCGGACTGCAAGACGGAAAAAGTTTCGGCATCTAGCAGCTCGTCCAATCTGGGGTGCAGCAAGAACAGGCCTAGTAAACATCCACTATAGACCAACAGTAGACCCAGATATGACCAAAGCCATTTTCGTTTGACGGTTCGGTATGTCGCCAGTATTTCCCATATTAGGAAGCCCAAGGTGATCGCGCTGGCGATGTTTAAGACCTTTGTTACTTGCCGAGTGACAAAACCTTGTGATGTCGAATCCAGCACTTCGGTACCGACCGGAACGACCACTGCAGCGTAGAATGTGAACCCACCGAAGGAGAATGTAAGGGCCAGCCAAAGTATGAAATTGCGAATCATGCTGGTTAGTTTACGGAATGATGCCGCGTCACAAAACGAGCCTTTCCTTGGGCGTTGCGATTAATCCACAATTTCGATCGTGGGGTCGGTTACGCCTCGGTTGACTAGCCATTGGCGAACTCGCTCGACAACCTCGGAGGGCGTGCTTCGCGAGGTGACGAAGCGGACGGTTTTGCCATCCTCGGTCGCCTGATTTAGCTGCCGTGCTAGTTGGCCTGGTGATAATGTTTGTCCATCCGATTCAAACGAACCATTTTGCTGAACACGGACAATTAACAATTCAGAATTAGTATTTGAATTGTTGTTGGTCGTTCCAGTTTGTCTGGAAGTCGAGCCTTTGGTTTCACGTTGGATCTGTGGAGTACGTTTGGTGGATTCGTTGTTTCTAATGCGGCGGCGGGGTGGCGGCGCTAGGACTCGGGTTCGTCCTTTTGGTTGTCCAGCAGTATTCGAAGGGTTGGTGGGTGCGATTGGTGTGTTCAAGGTGAAGTCTGTACGATCACTTCTGATATCTTGAAAGACAACCTGGCCATTTTTGATTACAAGGCGAGGGCTTCTTAGCGTACTCAGTTCTTCTGTTGGGTTTTGGTCAACCACGATCAGGTCGGCCAGGAAACCGGCTTCCACGCGACCCAAGGAATCGGCCTTGCCCAGTACTTTGGCGGCCACAGACGTGGCACTGCGAATGACTCGATCGATCGGCATTCCGTAGGCGTACATCAATTCTAATTCTCGAGCATTATCGCCGTGTGCGAACACGCCAACGTCGCTACCGCAGCCAATGGTGACTCCGTTTTCCAGGGCGCTTTTCATAAGTCGTTTGGCGGTTGTGACGCGAGGGTGTTCGGGGTCAGTGGCAGGATTCCAGCCTTGGTAGCGAGCGATGGATTCCGAGGCCATTAGGGTAGGGCACAGCACCACGCCGGCGCTTCCCATTTTGGCTAATGTTTCGGGCGAAGCGTCGTAGCCGTGTTCAATGGTTTGCACTCCAGCGGTTATGCAACGCAGGATACCGACGTCGGTCGATGCATGAGCAGCCACGGGGACGCCAGCCGATTTGGCCTCGTCGACAATCGCATTCAGTTCCTCTTGCGAGAACGTAGGTGTCGAGGGGTCACCAGGTCGTCTGCGGTAGTCGGCATAGATTTTGATCCAATCGGCACCGGCAGCGATTTGTTGTCGAGCAACTCGGCGGCATTCCGCCACGCCATCGGCCACTTGAGCTCCGACGGGCATCTTCCAGCGAGGGTCGAATCCGGACGGGCCGTAGCCGCCAGTGGTCACCATCGCTTTGGTTGCCGTGAAGACGCGAGGGCCTTGAATGATTCCTTGATTGATCGCATCTCGCAAAGCGACATCGGCGAATCCGGCACCTTCTGTGCCCAGGTCGCGAATGCTTGTGAAGCCTGCCTGGACCGTTTGCTTGGCAGCCACCGTGCCGCGAATGGTACGCAGTTCCAACGACTCATTAAGCACCTGTTCATTCCACGACGCTTCATTATAAGGGTGCAACAGTAGGTGCGAATGCAAATCGATCAGGCCGGGCATAACGATGCGGCCTTGCAAATCGTAGACGCCGTCGACCTGTGAAACGTCACCTTGCTGCGCAGGTAGAGCTTCAATGGCTTGGATCCGTTCACCTTGAATCAAGATTGATTGCGGGCTGCTAACGGTGGCAGAATCGACATCGTAGATCCGTGCGTTCAATAAAACGACGGCGTCGGACCAGTCTTCGTCCTGTGCATCTTGAGCCAGCAAACCGTTTGACAATGCGTTGGGCAATGACAAGGCAGCAATCAACAGAAGCCAGCAAACGAAAATGTTTGGGCCGAATCTTGTTTCAAAGTTGCATTCGGTTTTAGTCATGGCAGCGGCAATCTTATGAGAAGGGTGTTGTGGCTACTACTTATGGATTCCATCACGGTCGCGAGCGGCACTGGGGTGCGGGATAATGTTCTGCCACTCGCTGGCATCACTTCGCGCCACCACGGCGACGACCGGTTCTGAGTCACTTAAATTGTAAACTTCATGTGCCACGCCGGGTTCAATGAAAATGAAATCTCCGGCCTCGTTATCAATTTGGTGTTCCAGTTTTTCGCCGTAAATGTGACGCACCTTACCCTGCATGATAAAAAGCATAAGCTCGAATCCGTCATGTATGTGGGCGTAGGCGATTGCTCCCGGAGCGACGGTGGCGACGTTCATCGAAAGCTTCTCGGCCGAAGTGTTTTTCGCACTCAGTCCTGCCTTATAGCGAATGCCATTCCAACCTCGAAAATTTTCGCCATCGTGGACCTTGGCAGTCCGTACGGTCGAAATTCCGTCGCCTCCATCAACATATTGTTTTAGGTCGAGTTCTTCAGACATGCTTTTGCTTTCTTACACACAATGAGATGTTGCAAAGGGTTCTTGGAAATTAATGAGTGGTATTAGCGGGCACTCGGATTTTAACACGTTCGCCCAGGTAATCGACGGCGAAAAGTAATCCTATCAAGGCCAACCAAGCAAAAAATGCGGCAGATGGGCGAAGAAACCTTTCTTTAAGATCGAAGGACCGAAAACTTGACAATGCTTCGGAGACGTTTTGCTTGACCTGCTGACGCTCTTGCTCAGTCAATTGTCGGATCGTGATTTCGTTTTTCGAGTCCTGAGAATCTGCTTGATTCGTGGCATTGAAAATACTGGACGAGCGTTTGGTTGCGGACGGCCACCAATCCTTGAATTGAAATTCATTTGTGCCTAGCCCAAAATTGGATATCAATTCCTTCAATTCAGGCGTTAGATCCTGCGAGGCTACAACGTTCGATCGAATCAACGAGTACCCAAGTTGTGGATCCAATTTCAATTCGAAATCGATGTGCAAATCGCCAATTCGTTCTGTGTATTGAACCTGACATGTACTTTGGTCCGAATCGTCGATGGAATTGATGTGGGCACTAAAATCAGTGCTACCGGCAGCGGGTGGATCGAAAATATCAAACTGGAATTCACTGGCTAGGTCGTTCAGGAGTAGCAAGTTTCTGTTTCGATCAATCGATTCTGAAATCACCGGATGGTCATAGGGAACATTGTTAGCGGTTTCCAGCGGTAGTTGGGAAATGTCGTTAAGGTAACCGCTGCTGTGGGGTTTGCTGCGATCTCTTAATACGGCTTCCAGGTAAGGCGCAGACGGATCGTCCACTATGGCATAAATCCACCAGCTTTCTTGTTCACGCACGATGTTTGCTCGGTAGGATTCTTGCGAGTTCAAGATGTGGACCTGTACCGCAAATTGTTCCGGTGGAAACTTGTTGCGAAATTCAACTTGGCTCTGAATAATTTGTTGCCACTTCCGTTGCACGTCCGTCGTTTCGAAAGTCAGGACGGAATCGTCAGAGGTAAATTCTTGATCATCCAGCCAATCCCAGAAACCGGTCTCGAGTGATTCCAAGGGCGTTCCCAAAATTCGATTGACATCGTCGGCGAAGGTTTCGCGAGCGACACCAAGATAAAGCTGAAGGAATTTTGAACCACCAAACCGCTCAAGCAAGTAGATCACGAACGGGCCGCCGTGATTGTAGGCAGGTGCGGTTGAGCTGCCGTAGCTGGAGTCGCTAACCAGGTCGGTCAGCTGTCGAGCGGATCCCATTCTGACCATCGTCTGTAAACGCTTGATCAGCGTCTCTCGGTCTTCGCTTTGCGAGGTTGCCCAGCCTTCGGCCAACAGCATGGGTGGATTCTGGCGAGGCGTACTCAACAGGGTGATCAGTGTGTGAGCGTTCTCGTGTTTGTCCAGGTAACTTAACGAGTCGGATTGTTCACGGTCATCGCAAATCGCCCAGGCTCCAATCGCTCGGGCCGTTTGTCCGCCAATAGAACCTCGCACCCAAGCCATTTTCGTGTTTGGTAAGTCGCTATTTAATTGCTGCGCCATCGCTTGAATATGGCGGTCCATCTGCGCGACCAATTTTTCGGAGGTTCCATTGGGTTTGGTCTCGAACAATTCAACGTGATTTCCTGATGTGCGGTAGGGTGCGCGGATCCGCGATTCCAACTCGAAATAGTTGCTCACCCACATCATGGTGGTACGCGTAGGATCGTCGAACTTTAAGTCGCTCCTTTGCTGGACTGTTTGGGCCAGTTGCCAGGTGTAGCAGGCAAAACCGACGATGGGGGTAGCGGCTACCATCAGCAGGACCAGGGACCAAGTGCCTCGCGAACCGTACCAAAGTCGCTTGATCACCAGCCAACCATTGACGATCAACATTAGTGAGATGATGGCAGTTGTCAGGATCCACCAGGCCAATGACGGTCGCCAATTTTCACTAAACGTGAAGCTGTAATAAAGCAACGCCGCTCCCAAAAACGACAGCCAGGTCAAGGCGACTAGAAACCAGTGCAGTTGTGGGCGAAACTTTTTTTCGATTTGGTCGAGTGATTGCGCCAATGCTGGCTCCTGAAAAGCGAGACTTCGTCGCTATGTATCGTCGCTGTGATATCGTCGCTGTGATATCGTCGCTGTGAATTTTGCTTTCCTGAATTTGCCCAACGAAACGGTGTGAGGCCAAAGTCCACTAAGCCAAAATGTCATGGATGATATGGCCGTGGACATCCGTCAGCCGCATCTCGCGCCCGCCCCATAAGTAGCTAAGCTGTTTGTGATTCATTCCCAGCAAATGCAACATCGTGGCGTGCAGGTCATGAATCTCAACTCTGTTTTCTACCACCTTGTAACCATATTCGTCAGTAGCGCCGAACACAGTGCCACCCTTTATACCACCTCCCGCCATCCACAGACTAAATCCGAAAGGGTTGTGATCGCGACCGTTGTCTCCCTGAGCAAATGGAGTGCGACCGAATTCCCCAGACCAGACCACCAACGTGTCTTCGAACAGGCCTCGTTGTTTCAAGTCGGTTAGCAAGGCACCGATTCCCTGGTCGACAGCCCGTGCGTTGTCGGAGTGTCCTTGTTGCAGGTTCCGGTGTTGGTCCCAGCGGTCATGGCCCACGCCCGGGCAGGTCAGCTCAATAAAGCGAACTCCTTTTTCCAGCAGCCGTCGGGCCAGTAAGCATTGCCGCCCGAAGACAGCGGTCCCTTTGTCTTTGGATTCCATGCCGTACATTTGTTTGGTGGCTTGCGTTTCGCCTTGCAAGCTGGTCATTTCCGGTACCACCGTTTGCATACGGAATGCGAGTTCATAATTCGCAATGGCCGATTCAATTTGATCGTTGGCCCCAAGCGAGGACAGGTTTTGTTGATCCAGTTGCTTCAATAAATCCAGTTTGTTTCGTTGCAGCTTGGTATTCGCTTCTTGCGGCACAATATTGGATAGTGGTTGTCGGCCAGGTTTGAAAACTGAGCCCTGGTAGGTTGCTGGAAGAAAACCGCTGTTGAAACAGTCCAGTCCGCCGGGCGGAATCAGGCCGCCATTTAGTACGACAAAGCCGGGCAAGTCTTGGCACTCGCTACCCAAACCGTAACCAACCCAGGCGCCCATGCTGGGTCGGCCTTGGAAGCCATTGCCAGTGTGCAAAAAGTAGTTGGCGTTGGTGTGTTCGCTAAAGTTGCTGACCATCGATCGGACAACTGCCAGATCATCGACGTGTTCCGCGACGTGCGGGAACAACTCGCTGACCGGTGTGCCGGATTCTCCGTGTTGTTGGAACTTCCATGGACTCTGAAGTGTCTTTCCGATGTTGTTGAATTGCGTTGGCTCGATCTTCATCTTGAAAGGTTGGCCGTTCTCTTTCGCCAGCCGTGGCTTGGGATCGAACGTATCGACTTGAGACGGACCGCCATCCATATACAAGTAGACAATGCGTTTTACTTTGGCTTCGTAATGAGTTTCCTTGGGTGACAACGGATTGTCTTGTTCTTGCTGCTTTGCCAAAGCATAAGGTTTGGCCAAGCCTACCAGGTTTGCTGGCGGAAGCATCGCCGCCAAAGCGATCGAGCCGAATCCACAGGCGGCGTCACGAAGCACTTGCCGACGTGTCATCGCAGCTGGACGAAAACGTTGGCAGTGAGCGGACCGCGTTGTGTTTTTGGATTGTGTCATCTCAGCGGACCCCAGTTACTTCACGTAAATAAATTCTTTGAGATTAAACAGGACATGGCAGATATCCGTCCAAAGCTGTTGCTGTGAAAGATCGTCGCCATAAGTTTTTTGTTGAGTCGCAATGAACGAGTTCAAATTGGCCAACTCGGTTTCTGATGGCAGACGACCGATCGCTGATTCGAAAGCGTGTTGGATGCGTTTGTCAGTGTCGTTGGGAAGCGTCTCGATCAATCTTTTAGCCCATTTACCGGCTTGGTCGGTGATCAGTGGATCGTTCAGCATGATCAACGCTTGGGCGGGCACGTTGGAAGTCGTGCGGCGGCCGATCGAATTAAATGGGTTGGGCGTATCGAAAGCCAGCATCATCGGCGACAGAAAATTACGTCGCACCTGAATGTAAATACTGCGTCGACCCGCTCCGTCCAGTGGGCCACTTTTGCCAGGACGCCCACGGCCTTGCATGAATTTCGTCAGATAAATTGGCACGCCCGGCCCGAACATTTTTGGATCCAGTTCACCCGAGATCGCTAAAAGGCTGTCGCGAATCGCCTCGCCAGGCAAACGTCGGATTCGGAACTTGTAAAGTAAATCATTGTTGGGATCGCGGGCCGTATCTTGGTCGCTGTTGGACGAGACGCTGCTCATGCGATACGTCTGCGACAACACAATCCTGCGGATCATCTTTTTGATGGACCAGTCCTGTTCGGAAAATTGGCTGGCCAAATAATCCAAAAACAGTGGATGAGTTGGTTGGTTGCCAAGCACACCGAAGTTGTCGACCGAAGGGACAATTCCTTGGCCCGTTAGATGGTGCCAAATTCGGTTGACGATTACTCGGCGAGTCAGCGGATGAGTCGGGGAGATCATGTGGTCCGCCAATTGACGGCGACCACTGGTTCCAAGTTCATCGATCTGTTCCAAGGACCAAGAGTCTCGCAACGCCGTGATGGGGCCTCGGGATACTGGCTGGCTTAGGTTTTTGTGATTGCCACGTATGAAAAGGAATTCGTTCTCTGGTGACCCATCAACCATTCCGATCGCCATGCGGGGCCGAGGCGTCTTTTTGTCCAGTTCTTGCCAACGTTCACGCAGCCGATTCAATTGGCGGACGTATTTCTTTTGCGAGTCTCGATTTTTGGAAATCAATTTGTGACGCAACAAGAAATTGAACAGCGGAATATTTTGGACGGTGCCGGTTGCTGGCGAAATCAATTTTGAAAGCTGGAATTGCTGGGCCAAGTCACGAGTGACCAAATCTAGCGGGCTATGTCCCTTGTTGAATCTGCCGTCATGCCAGGCACCCGGCTCGCTAAGAATGGATCCCTCAGCCGAAACCTTGTTGGCTGGCTGGTCCGACATCGGTTGGTCGGCGAAACGAATTTGGTCGATGGCTGCGAACCCGTCGCCCAGATCAATGATCTCGATGAATGCCCGGTGACCAATGTGATTCTTAAGGTCACCACTTTGGTGAACCCATTGCCACTTGCCGCCCGTATCGACATCAAAACTGAGCCCGTTAAACAGCAGTGCGTTGTTTACGTCCATCCGAAAACCGTCAACGATCAATCGAATTTTGGCATTCTTGGCTGCCAGGCGATAATAAACATGCGGCTTGGTTATCTGGAAAGTCGGAGTGCGGATGACGCCTTGGTAGCGGGTTCCCATCAGGCCACTGTGCGGCCGCGGGTCTTCGTTGGACCAAACGGTGTCAGGGTCAACGAAATTGACTTGGCCTTGGCGATAGTCTCGTTCGAAGGCAAAGCCGGTCGTCCGCCATTGGCTAGGAGAAATGGAAAACGGTTCCGACTGAGTGTCCAGCCAGCGATTGTGGGCGACGGTTTGTGCTGATAGTTGGCCGTGCAGTTGATGGAAAAAGTCATCGCCAGCGTCGGACCTTAAATCGACGGTGGACTCGGCAGACCGACGCAGTAAGTACAAAGCGTGTTGAGGCGACGTTGTGTCTGGGTCTTGAATCGCAGTAACCCATGCCTTGATCAAGCCAGGTTCTGCTGAAAATTCTGTGGCCAAAGCTTCGATGCGTTCAGCGGTCTCGGTAGCGGTGGATTCGTGTTGGTAGCGAAGCGCCAAATAATCCAAGCCGGCCATGTACCCAGCAGCGGCCTCGTCGTTCTTGCCAGTAATCGTGATCGTCAACGTTTGAGTCTGTTCTGTGAAGTCGAACGTGCCCAACGAGATCTCGTCTGCCTTTTCAACTTCTTTGCTATACAGATCGACGGGGTCACCGACGACTTCATCATTGACGTTTAACTGTACGATGCCGTAGTCGGGCGCTTTTGTTAGGCGAGCGAGCAATTCGTATTGGCCGGCGATTGGCACCGAGAACTCTAGCGTTAGTTGGTCGTCAGGTTTGGCATCGGTCCACCACAGGTGCGCTCCTTTGCTCCAGCCACGCAGGTTCTGCCGCCGAGCGTTACCGGCCGTTTTGTTTTTCTGTTTAAGTTTCTCGCCTTCTAAAACCACTCGATCGGCGACCTGCCACGCTGGGTCTTGTTGCAGGAACAGAACGGCAGCCTGCATGTGTTTCGCCATTTCATCCGACGGTTCGTCGGTGCTAAGGCTGCGTAAGAACTGGTGAGTGTTTTGTGAGGCCTGATCCAGGATTTCGTTGGCACGAGCGAACTGGGCTTCGATTTTGCGACCGGGATCCAGCATCACGTTCTGCCGACGGGAACTTTGTAGGAACCCAGAGATGCCGTAGTAGTCGGCGGCTGAGATGGCGTCGAACTTGTGATCGTGACAACGCGCACAGGCGATCGTTAGTCCCAGGAACGTTTTGCCGAAGACGTCTATCTGGTTGTCGATGCGACCTGCTTCGTCACCTTTGACATCAACGGGGCCATGCGTCGCCTCGCCTAAAAACCAGTAGCCGGTCCCCAGCACGGATTCGTTGAATTGCAGTTCCGGGTGGCGCCGCGGTCGGTCTAACAGGTCGCCCGCAACGTGCTCGACAAGTAAGTCGTTGTAGGGGACGTCGCGATTGAAGGCGCGGATTAAGTAGTCGCGGTACTCGTGAGCGTAAGGGATGGGGTAGTCGAATTCGTGGCCGCATGTTTCTGCGTACCGCACCAAGTCCATCCAGTGTCGGGACCATCGTTCGCCGTAGTGGGCAGAACCAAGTAGCCGATCGACGACTCGTGGATAAGCTTCGTCGGATTCGTCGTTCAAGAAGTCTTGGATATGTTGACGAGTGGGTGGCAGACCCGTTAGGTCAAACGTGACTCGTCTTAACCAAGTGCGACGGTCAGCGGCAGCGGCGGGTTTCAAGGACGCCTGTTCCAACTTGGCCAGAATGAAATTGTCCAAATCGTCGATGGGCCACTCTTCGTCATTTACCGTCGGCGGTGTTGGGCTTTGGATGGGTTGCCAGCACCAGTGTTCTGCTTTGCGTGTAGCCAAATCGAATTCCGATTGGCGAGCGACGTCGACATCCGATTGTTTGGGCCACGGGGCTCGGTCCATTACCCATGTGCGAATGGTCTCGATCTGTTGGTCGGTCAATTTAGAATCGGGTGGCATTTGGAACAGGTCGCCATGCTGCACGGCCGACAGGAGGTAACTGTCCGACAAGTTTGCCAAGTCGATGGCCGGTCCACTGTCGCCACCGGTTAGGATGGATTTGCGCGAAACCAGACTCAAGCCACCCTCGACTGGGTCGGAATCCGGTCCATGGCAGTCGTAACAATGTTCGACCAATATTGGCCGCACTTTGTTCTCGAAAAATTCCAATTGCGCGGTGGTGAACTCTTCTTCAACTTCCGCAGTGGAATCTTGTTGCCTGGTTGTCGCCTGTTGTTCTTCCTGTTGCTGCTGAATGTGGCTGAGCGAAAGCAACGACAAGGCACCGGTCGCGCAAACAGCAAATATCAAAGAGGCAATGGTTCGTGGCATTGTGTGGCTCAGCAAATTGGTTGACCGACCAGTCGGCAGCGAAACTTCAGTATAAACCCCACTAAAACAACGTCAAAACCGGTCGTTGTTTTGAATCTGGTAACTGGAACGATTAGCCCTACGCAGGCCAAAATAAGTTCGTAGAATGTTGGATTCTGTGCGAATCAACATTATCAAAAATAATTTTATGGCAACCACTCAGCAGATCAAACATCACCAGTTGAGCAACGGCATGACGATCGTCGGAGAGATCATGCCATGGTTGGAATCGGCCGCGTTTTCTTTTTCAGTGCCCGCAGGTTGTCAATACGATCCACCCGGAAAGGCTGGTCTAGCCAATTTCGTTTGCGAGATGGTGCAACGTGGTTGCGGGGAATTGAACAGTCGCCAGTACATCGAGCGGCTGGAATGGTTGGGCATCGATTACAGCAGTAGCGCCTCGGTGTATCACACTCATTTCAGCGGAGCGATGCCGGCCAAACAGTTGTCTGAGGCCTTTCAGGTTTATCACGACGTGCTGCGGGCTCCCGTAATTCCCGAAGATCAATTGGAGGAGGGCCGTATGGTTTGCTTCCAAGAGATCCGTTCCATTGAAGATGATCTGGCGCAACGAGTCATGTTGCAGCTTCGCAAGCGTCAATACGGCGACCCGCGTGGGCGGTGGAGCCAAGGATCGATGGAGACAGTCGCTGACATCACGATTGAAGACATCCGCAATTTCTTTCAACGTTACTATCAACCTGACGGTTTGATTTTAAGTGTCGCTGGCAAGATCGAATGGGACCCATTGATCGAACAGATCGAATCATTGTTCGGTGACTGGCAACCCAATCCGCCTCAGGCAATCGAAGATCAGGGAAGTGTGGTCGGGGCCTTGCACATCCCGTTCGAAAGCCAGCAGACACATATCGCGGTCGCCTGCCCCACCTTCCCGTACAGCCACGAGAACTACTTTTTGGCTCGCGGTGCCGTGGGCGTGTTGAGTGACGGGATGAGTTCACGATTGTTTCATGAACTGCGTGAAAAACGCGGGCTGTGTTACACCGTATTTGCGTCCTTGCATTCCGTCCTGAATCAAGCTTGTGTCGTTGGCTACGTCGGCACCAGTGCTGATCGAGCTCAAGAATCATTGGACGCTTTGTTGGAACAGTTTTCCCATCTGCAAAATGGAATTGGCAACGAGGAATTGGATCGCTTGAAAGTTCAAATACGAAGCGGGCTAGTCATGCAGCAAGAATCCAGTCGGTCGCGAGCTGGTTCGATTGCCGGTGATTGGTTCCATTTGGGACGCGCCCGGACGTTGACCGAGATCACAGAAAAAATTAATTCACTGACAGTCGAACGATTGAATAAATTTGTTCGCCAGCACCCTTTCACTAATTTCAATCTGGTCACATTGGGCCCGGAACCTCTGGAGTTGAATCATGCAGTACCGTCAGCATCAATTGGCTAACGGACTTGAGATCGTTGCCGAGTGCAATCCGGGTGCTCACGCGTTGGCTTGTGGCTTCTTTGTTCGCACCGGGGCGCGGGACGAGTCACCTGAGATCGGCGGCGTCAGTCACTTTCTTGAGCACATGGTCTTTAAGGGCACGCCCAATCGATCGGCCGAACAAGTCAATCGTGAACTAGACGAAATGGGTTCGCATTCGAATGCGCGGACCGGTGAAGAAAGCACGATTTATCATGCCGCGGTGTTGCCAGATTTTCAAAGCCGAGTGATTGAGGTGCTGGCCGACATCATGCGACCGTCACTTCGCGATGATGATTTTGAAACCGAAAAGAAAGTCATCATCGAAGAGATCAAGATGTACGATGACCAGCCTCCCTACGGCGGTCACGAACGGATCATGTCCGAGTACTTTGGCAGTCACCCGTTGGGGCAAAGCGTTTTGGGGACGGTGCAAACGGTCGGCGATTTGACGCCACAGGGCATGCGTCAGTACTTTGAAAAACGTTATTCGCCCAGCAACATTGCGTTGGCCGCCAGTGGCAATGTGGATTTTGACAAGCTGATTGAAGATTGCGAAAAACTGTGTGGGCACTGGCAACGTTTTGATGCCGAACGGCAAGCACCGGAAGTCACGCCTCAACACGGGTTCGTGACGATGCTGAAACCTGAATCGACTCAGCAGTATCTGATTCAACTTTGCCAAGGACCGAATTCGCATGACCAGGACCGATTTGCCGCGCGAGTCTTAACGACGATTTTGGGTGACGATAGCGGTAGTCGAATGTACTGGGATTTTTTGGATTCGGGACTGGCCGAAGCAGCCGGCATGGGCAACTACGAATACGATGGTGCCGGCTTGGTGATGACATTCGTTTGTTGTGCGCCCGATCAAGCACAGGACAATTTGGAACGCCTGCGAAATCTGCAGCTTGCCGCTCAATCGAAACCGATCACCGAAAAGGAACTGGAGCAAGCCAAACGAAAAATTGCTGCTCACATTATTCTTTCCAGTGAACGTACGGAAAGTCGCATGTTCTCCGTCGGGTCGCAGTGGCTGAAACAACACGAATTCAAAACGCCAGCCGAAATCGCCGCGACTTATGAAACAGTGACTCTTGAACAGGTCCGTAAAGTGGCCGAGCAATACCCTCTGCACCAAAACATGACACTGTGCGTTGGTCCCAACGACAAGCTGACTCAACCCGGGTAGAGCGTGATCGTGGCCGTGTCCGAATTTACCGATGACGAAATCTTGAATGTTGGTCAGTTATTGACCCGAGCTGCTGCACTGTGGCCCAATCATCCGGCTATCGCTGAACCTTCTGGCCGTGGTTGGGATCAAATCTCGTACCAACAGTTGGAACAAAAAACCAACCGCTTGGCCAATGGTTTTTTGAGCAAAGGAATCGAACCGGGGCAACGAGTGGCGATGTTGGTGCCACCAGGGATCGAGTTCGTGGCGATTGTATTCGCGTTGCTGAAGTGTGGCGCGGTGGTCATCTTGATCGATCCGGGCATTGGACGCGACAACTTGGTCCGCTGCCTGGCGGATTCGGAACCGGTCAGTATCGTTGGCATTCCCAAAGCTCAAGTTGCCCGCTTTGTTTTTCGCAAGGAATTTCCGTTAGCCAAAAATAATTTTGTGGTCGGTCGGTTTTGGCCCGGTTGTCACAGCACTCGCAAATTTGAACAGCAACAGGCGGCGACTTTCGAGTACCGAGTTGCAGACCGAAACGCGGCGGCGGCGATCATTTTTACCTCGGGTAGTACCGGGCCGCCCAAGGGAGTTGCCTATCGTCACGGAAACTTTGTCAATCAAGCCATCGAGATTCGCGACTTCTTCGATATTCAACCGTTGGGTGCGGACGTCTCGGGTTTCCCGTTGTTCGCTCTCTTTAATTCGGCGATGGGCAAAACGACGGTCTTTCCAAAAATGGATTTCACGAAACCGGCCGAGATTCAACCAGAACAGTTTTTG
Organism: uncultured Pirellulaceae bacterium; assembly: GCA_964543985.1. Lineage (GTDB taxonomy): Bacteria > Planctomycetota > Planctomycetia > Pirellulales > Pirellulaceae > CAJQPP01. The sequence goes on from CAZJBW010000031.1 coordinate 42,314, forward strand.
AAAGCGACCACGGACTGGCAGGCGGATCAGGCGTTCGGTTCTCCGGCACTTTGGAATACCGTCAGTCGATGGTGCGAAAAGAATCGCAAGACATTGCCGACAATTAAGCGAGCTTTATCGGCCGGCGCCCCGGTTCCGTTTCACGTTTTGAATCGAGTTCGCAAAGTTATCGCCAAAGACGGTGAAATGTACACGCCATATGGGGCGACGGAAGCGTTGCCGGTTGCTTGTAACTCGGCCACCGTGGTCCTATCCGAAACTGGGAAGCAAACGGATTTGGGCAAAGGAGTTTGTGTGGGCTCTCGTTTCGCAAGAATTGATTGGAAGGTCATCGAAATTACGGACGAGCCCATTGAACAACTGGATCAAGCCAAGCCACTGGAAAGAAATCAAATTGGTGAGTTGATCGTAACAGGGCCTGTCGTCACGGATGCTTATTTGACCAGAAAAGATGCTAATGCCTTGGCGAAAATTCGTGATGGTCAACAGGTATGGCACCGGATGGGAGATTTGGGTTACCTGGATGCCGAGGACCGTTTCTGGTTTTGCGGACGGAAGAGCCAGCGAGTGATTGGGACGCAAGAAACGCTGTTCACGGTACCTTGCGAATCGATTACGAACACTCACCCGGCAATTTATCGTAGTGCTTTGATTGGGTTGGGGCCACGTGGTCAACAGGTACCGGCGATCGTCGCCGAGCCTTGGCCGGAACACTGGCCGGAAACCGAAGAGCGTCAACAGCGGTTGATCAAAGAACTGCTCGGGTTGCTTTGCAAGTTTCCGACGACCGAGCTCATCCAGAAGGTTTTTCTAAAACGTAAATTGCCAGTCGATATCCGTCACAACTCGAAGATCTTTCGCGAAAAACTTACAGCCGAATATTCGAGTGAAGGTTGACCGAGTTTCTTATTGGCTCAATTCGCGAGTCAACGTGACCGTTTGTCGAATGGTTTCGCCCAAAACAAACTTCGACATTGGCAGTGAGTTTTCAAGAAGCGGTACGGTGACAGTGACCGTCACCTGTGGCGTTGTGGTGGTCAGAACGGGTGGGTCGATGGTGACCGTCGCGTTTTGGATTCCTACGATCGAGATCAGTTCCGTGGCTTCGTTGATTGCGTCCTGGCTGTCGGAACCTGGAAGAATGGCCGCTCGTGCTCCTTCCATGGCCGCGTTTTGCGAAAAGTTGCGGATCATGTTGGCTCGAGAAAATTCGATCGAGGCAAAGAACAGCGTTAGGACCAGTGGCGCAACAATTGCGAACTCGACTGCTGCCGCGGCTGTGCGTGATCTTTTTGGATGTTTCGACATCATGAGAGAGCTCTTGTTATTTAATTAGCACGGCCAGGGAAGCCGCAATCTTGCGGAAAATATCGTCTAAGTCGTTGGCGTTGTCGGCATGGAAATGCGCTCCGCCACTAATCGCGGCCGCTTCGGCCATTTTTACTTGATCGGCGCTGTCACTGAACGTGATGGTGTAGATGATGATTCCCGAATCAGCCGCTAGTTGCGCCGCCGCAATTGGATCAGGACCGTCCGTGTTAACGCCGTCAGTGAACAACACCATGACCTTGATTGCGAACGGTCTTGCCAAGGTAGAATGTAACACCGAACTTCCCGACTGAATCCCAGCTGTGATATTGGTTTTTCCGCTCCAAAGCTCGTTGTTGTAGAAGTCCAACTTGTTCCGAATTTCGTTCCCGTTAAACGTAAGTTCTTGATCGATCGTGGACTTTAGCCAGCCGTTGAAATCCGAGGCAAATGTCACTAGGCCGATCTTCTCTTTGGCGAACGACGCATCCATAACGTCCAAAAACAAGTTCACCGAACTGTCCAAGGCAATCCAACGGGAATTCGATTGAGGGATGAGTGTTTGATAATCGGGATGAGTTGTGTCCGAGGAATTGACCGCACGTTTCATACTGCCGCTGCGGTCAAGGACCAAACAGATATCGACATCAATAAAGGAAGCGATTGATTCCACATAGGGCTCAAATTCAGGTTTGCCGTAGAAGCTGCCAAATATTGGTTTGACACCACCGTCGTGAGATCCAACGGCTCGTGAACCTATGATTTTAATTGCGTTGGGAGTGCTGCTGGAAGCATCGAATGTGAATTCACCAGACGCTTGCTTGTTGGCCCGCCCAAAAACAATTTGATCGTCGGTTAAGGTTAAACCTTTGCCAGCCACCAGATTTGCATGAGCCACAAGCTGAGCTTTGTTTTTTGCGGCGTTAATGTCTTGGGTCTCGGACAAAGTAATGGCAGCGGATTTGGCGGCTAAATCTGTGGCCGAACGCAACTCGGATCGAACTCGCTGAACGTATGACATGTCGATCGCAAAACCGACAAACAAAATCAGAATCGGCAACAGCAACAACATCAAGATCGCAATGGCACCATTACGCGATTGCATCGTTCGTTTCGGTCGAGAATGTTTCATGGACTGTTCCTGATTAGTTGATCCGTAATTAACGCAGCACGCCGTGCCGCTATGGTTTCACGGCAAACCTGGCCGATTCGATCGTGTCGAAAGTAGAAAACCCACCGAAAAACGGAAGATTGGAAACGGGAATGATCGTTCGTACTTCGAAGTGGTCACCAGTAGCAAGACTGTCGAAAGAAGTACCATCAATTGCTTGAATGGAAACAGTGCCACCCTCAATCCCAAGCGTGTCTAAAAGCTCGTTCATTTTGGATTCCACTCGTGTCGTTTGAAGGCCAGTACGCATGCCCATCAATGCGCCTTGATAAGAAACATCCGCGGCACATTGTTGTAGATAGTTGAGATTTGCGACCTCAATAGCTCCAAACGTTAGCAATACCAGCAATGGCAAACCGAGGGCAAGTTCGACGATGGCATTGCCTTGACGGCGATTGGAAAGTCGTTTTGGCATAGTTTGCTACGGCTTTTTTGGACGGTTGGGCGGTTCTTTTGCCACGCAGATGACTCCTAAGTCTAGGTCATGAATCGTTTTGTGGTTGAGACCGTCCCTGGCGATTTTGCAACCGACGAGGTCGCTGTGCAGCGGTCGATCTGAATGTGCGGATTATCTATCCTCAAGTCGCTCACAAAAAACCCGAAAAGTCACCGAGCCATGCGTGAACCAAACGGACGATTCCAAAAAGAAAACCCTCGCCAGAGTGGTCGGGCGAGGGTTCTTTAGATTTTCGATCTTTAAGTTCGGTCGGTGTTTGCTTTCAACGAGCAGGTTTTACTTGTCGTCTTCGGCAATTCCGATTTTTTGGCGATCGGGGTAGGCGGGTCGCTTGGGTGCCTTGTAGCCATTGCTTTCGATTTCCGAGAGCATCAATTCGATTGCGGCATCCAACTGCGGGTCTCCACCGTCGACCATTTTGGCGGGATCATCGATCACTTCGACATCGGGATCGACGCCGTGTCCTTCGATTCCCCAAGTCCCGTCCGTTTCGTAGTAGGCGAATGTCGGAGCGGTAACGCTGGACCCATCAATCATTTGAGGGTTGCCCGAGATGCCGACTAGTCCGCCCCAGGTTCTGGTGCCGATCAACTTGCCTAACTCGTTTTGCCTAAACAGAGCGGGGAACATGTCACCACCTGAACCGGCCAGTCCGTTGATCAACATGCACTTAGGACCTTGGTGCGAATCTGGTGGCCAAGTCCAATCGCGTCCATCGCGTTTCGCCCAGTAGTTGGTAACCGGACGATTCAGTAGTTCGATAAAACGAGTTGGGATTTGACCGCCTCCATTCCAACGATCGTCGACAATCAAAGCTTCCTTGGATGCCTGTCCGTAGAACTGACGGAACAAATCGTTTTGTCCTGGAACGCCCGTGCTGACAACGTAGATGTAGCCAACTTTGCCACCTGATTTTTCGTCAATGTAGCGTCGGTTGTTTTCGATCCAGGCACGAAAACGCAAATTCGTGTCGGCTTGCAAAAGCTGCACGGCGATCCGTTGATCGTCATCGTCCAAGGTGGCATCCTTACTGATGGTCAGCGTGACGGTCATGCCACCTAACCCGACAAACATCGAGTACGGATTTTGGTTTGTGGAGAAGTCCAAACCATTCACTTCCAAGACAAAGTCTTCCTCTGTGATGCCAACCGCTCGCAAAGGGTTGCGAGCATCAGTGTCCCAGTCCGCTCCTTCGAAGATCTCGGCGATCTTGTAGCGATTATCCTGCATTTCGAAACGGCAGCCTAGCAAGCCAACGTTTTCGCTGGGTGTGGATTCGTCGCTTGGCCCTGGCCGATAGTAGGCGTGCCCGACATTGATTTCCGAAATCATTTCACCGATCACGAAACCTAGATCGGATCGCGAGGTGCAATCGTCAATCATTTCGGCGTAGTGATCGCGGACCGCTTCCCAATCGACTCCGTGCATGTTGGGGTCGTAGAAGAAGTCACGTTCGATACGCCAAGCGTCCATAAAGACTTGCTTCCATTCTTGCTTGGGATCGATCGAGGTTTTCATGCCGTTGGTGACATAACTGTCGCTAAGGCTTTGTCCTGCGGCGGCGTCTATCAGGAAGAAATCGTCGCCACGGAAGACAACCAATTTTTTGCCGTTGGACGAGATTCCGAAATTGGCGGCGCCATCAACGACTTTCTTTTCTGACTTTTTATCGTCCGTAATATCAAACAGATTGATCGAGGGTCCACCGCTTCCGCCACGCGACGCAGTGCGAGCGTAAATCAACTGGTTCTTGTGGTTAACGGCTAGGCCTCGGAAGTTTCCTTGGCTGATGGGCAATTGGAAGATGCGTTTCTCAATGCCGTCGAATTCGATTTCGACCGGTTTGTCAGCATCCTTCTTTTTGTCTCCATCTTTTTCGTCGCCCTCGTCAGCGCTGTCGCCAGAGGATGACTTGCGAGTGGCTTCGATATCCAATGTCAACGCGCCACCGTCGGCGATGGCTTTCCCGGTCAACTTGCCATCTTTGATCGTGGCTGAAATCGTAACGCTTAGGTCTCCACTGGATCCGGTTAGTTCCAGTTTGCCGGTCTCTTTGTCGAAGCTACCTGAATCGATTTCGATTAAGCCAACTGCGACTTCAACCTGTCCGGTGACAGTGCCATCGTCCGCTAGAGTTAAAACGAAAGTGAAGTTTTTCATTTCGTCATCGATATCGCCACTCGTTACAACGCCAGCCCATTCGCCACTGACTGGGTCGTCAGAGTCGTCATCGTTTGATTCTTCTTCGTCCGAATCAGAATCGTCGCTGTCGTCGGACTCTTCATCGTCCTTACCTTCGTCGTCCTTTTCGTCATCCCATTCCACTTCATCGCTTTCGGGCAACAACGGTTGTTTCACGTCGGTTCGCAACGGGATCGCCAACATGACTTCGGTGCTGCTGTAGATAAATGTCGTTCCAACGTCCTCGTACGACGGTCGATTGAACGCTCGGTTGCTCGAGCAATAAATGTAGTCGCCTTTGCGATCGAAAACGGGGTTCGAGCAGTTGAAGTAGTTGGTGACCTGAGTCGCCTGGGCCGATTCGATGTTGTAGATGAATACGGCACTGGTGGCTCCGTGAGCGTCTGTTCGACGTGCATAGGTCAACCATCGATTGTCATGCGACCAACTGACGGCCAGGTTCTCTGCGAACGGATCGGTATCTACTAATTTGGTGGCTTTCGTTTCAAGCGAGTGCAAGAAAATGTTGCCCGCTTTGTCCGTGAACACGATGTGTTTGGAATTGGGCGACCAAACGGGGTTGTATCGCCAGGCCTTGCCGTCGTCGGTTAGCTGTTTCGTTTCACCTCGTCCATCGGATTGAGTGACATACAGTTCGTATTCGCCGGTGGCGTCGGAAAAGTAGGCCAACCAACGACCATCGGGGCTCCAGGATGGCATCCGTTCGGCGACACCTGCCGTGCGAGTCAAGTTGCGGGGCGAGCCGTTTTTGGCAGGCAACGTCCAAATGTCTCCACGAGCCTCCACGACCGCGCGTTTCCCGTTTGGAGAAATGTCACCAGCTTGGATGAACTCAGATACATCGACTGAGCGTTTACGAATCGCCGGCCGATCGCCGGGAATGGTAATCTCGACAATTGTCTTGGCACCAGTTTCCAGGTTTACCAAATAAAGGTCTGCGCCATTCTGTAAAATGATCTCGCCCTTGCCGTCCGTACCAGGTCCGATCGATGGCCACTTGCAATCGAACTCGTCAAACTCAGTAACCTGGCGATGATTTTCGCTTGAGATATCGTATTCCCAAATGTTCAATCGCTCTTGAGTGCCGTTGTCCGACAGGTAGTAAAGCTTGTTGCCGAACCACATTGGCAGGGTATCGGTTCCTTGCCAATCGGTGACGCGAACCGATCGTTTGTCTTCCAGGTTGAACAGCCAAACGTCTGAGGCCATTCCGCCGCGGTATCGTTTCCAGGTTCGGGTGTCGCGACTGTGCGGCGTGTAGGCAAGCCACTTGCCGTCGTCGCTGATCGCGCCATTGGTCCCGTAGGGAACTGGCAATGCTTGAGCGGCGGGTTCGGATTCAGAAATCGTGAATAGTTGTTGCTGTCTACCAAGCCCGGCGAGTCCGTTGCTCGAGAAAATCAGAGCACCGTCACTCGTCCAGTCGCACAGGATCTCGTTGGCTGGGTGGTATGTCATGCGTTGTGCGTTTCCACCGGCGACGCTGATCGTGTAGATGTCACGATCACCTTCGTAGTTGCCGACGAAGGCGATTTGGTCACCCGCTTGATTAAAGCGAGGAAACTGTTCACCACCAGGTGGGCTGGCCAATGGACGAGCCTGTCCACCGTCACGTTGCACGATCCAAAGATCGCCAGCATAAGAAAAGACAATTTGGTCCTTGCTTACGTCCGGGTAACGCATCATTCCGGCCGCTGGCGTCGTTTGGCCTTCTGTTGTTTCTTCGTTCGGCCAGGATGCGGCCTGAGTCATAGGAGCGATCGATAGGGCGACGGCAATGATGCCGACGGGCAGGCAGTTGAATACTTGCGTATTAGAGGCGATGCGTAGCGATCGGAGTTGTGAAAACGTGTTTGCAAACATAGAGTCCTCAAAAGAAGTTTGGGTCAAACGGCAAGTCGTTGGACTCGCGAGGATGTAACTGGGTTGTTCATTTCGTATCAGACGTTCGTCGATGCCGGTTCAGTGATTTGCTACCGACAGCGGACCGTCATTGCAGGGTTGCCATTAGCCGAGGCTTCTTGCGGTTCAATGGTGTCGACGATTTGCCATTGCGGATGATTGTCCAAAATCGGCACCGAACGAGCGACCGCCGCAAAGCCGAGCGACAAGCACAACATAATTAGTACCACTGGGCAACGAAATGGTTTCAATCTTGTTTCAGTTGATTTGGCCGGTAACTAGATCTTGAATTCTGCCAAGTTATTTTGGTGCGTCTTTTATGGTGATTGTTAACACACTTCAACAAGTCGTTTTTTGCCGTAAAAACCACGGCCGTTGTCTTAGGTGGCGTTTGGATCGGGGATGCCGGTTTTGGCAGCAGCTTCAGCGTTTTCTTTTTCCAAGTAAGCTAGAGAATCTTCACCGAAAATGTCCTTGATCTCGTCGGTCCACAGATATGCCAGGATTCCGCCGTAGAACATCAATTTAACCAAGAACGCAATGGCGACACCCATGGTTACCCAAGACAACAATTGGTTTTGGATAACTTCTTCGGTCTTTCCACGATGTTCAGCAGATTCGAAATCCACTTCAGTAAGACCTTCACTAATCATGGAACTAACCACGCCACCCGTTTCTGAGATCATCAGAATCGAGATGACCAGCGAACAGACATGATAGAACAGGGCTAGGCAACAGATCCCCACAGCAAATTTTCTAGCTTGTGGGTTTTTCGAGAACAGGTAGGCAGCACTAAACATCAAGCCACCAGCGACGATCAGTTTCATGATCTCGTTGTAGACCAGCATTGGAAAGTACTTTTGCGTGGCACTGACTTGAGCATCCAGTACCTTTTTCAACTGTTTTTCGGCTGCCGTTTTAGGACGTTCCATTTGCGGCGGCTGCTGGTTCAGTTTGTAGAAGCCGTGAGCGGCACTCAATGAACCAAACAAACTTGCAATAGCAAACAGGACACAAACGATCGTCAGTCCCGTGGGCCATTTTTGCTGGGCACCTCGCTGTGCCGTTGGCTCGGGGTTTTGTAGCCTCGCCTCTTCCAAGTATTTCGAGGTTGATAGTTCGGTTGACATTTAGGTCGCCTGACAACAAGTGCTTAACTCTCGTTTCAACCCAGAAACGGCCTGACCACGTCCAGTAGTTGCTCAGGCACAGTTGTGGGTTCTGCACGTCGAACGTCTCTCAGCGATCGACTATTAAAATGTGGAACAGTCTTACTGTTAGCCGCTGTTTATTCCCCAGTTTCGACCTCATATCTGTTGCACGGCTGCAACACATTCCTAATCAAGTGACCATTTGTCACAGCCCGGACAATCGGATCTTGATTACCCTCAAAAAAACTAAAAGAACGTCCACTATGTTTCACAATCCTAAGCTACGTTTACCCGACGACAGTTCTTGTAACAGAGTCTTCGTCACACCTTTAATCTCCCAAAATCGCATTTACGTTCAGGAACCTACCTATGTTGTTGCCACTCGGTGACAATTTGGAACGCCCCAATCTGCCCGTGGTCACGGTGCTGTTGATCTTGATTAACATCAGCGTGTTCATCTTTACTTCTAAGATGGAACTTACCGGCGATCATTTGATCGAAACTGGTGATAAGAACCAGGCCGCTAAAGTGGCCGAGGCTAAAGAGTTTTATTCCGTTTGGGGATGCGTGCCTAGCAAATTGCAAGAGGGCCAAGTGATTGGCGTTCTGACACATATGTTCCTGCATGCAGGTATTTTTCACTTGATCGGTAACATGTTGATCTTGTGGGTCTTCGGTCAATCCCTGGAAACGGCTTTAGGAGGACTGACGTTCTTTGTGCTGTATCTGTTTTGGGGTGCGGTGGCCTGTGTGGCACATTGCGCTATGGACTTTTCAAGCGAAGTCTTTTTGATAGGTGCCAGTGGCGCGATTGCCGGAGTCATGGGTGGCTACATGGTCCTATTCGGTATGTTTGCCCAAATTAAGATGCTGTTTCTATTGGGTTTCTTCCCAATAAGATTCGCAATGCCGGCTGGCGTGTTTGGATTCTTTTGGATCATGCAACAGATGTATAACGCCTCGATTGATATCGATGGTTCTTTGTCTGGCGTCGCCTGGATGGCTCACGTGGGCGGTTTCTTGATCGGTTCGGCAACGATTTGGATCTTCCGCAGTCAGACAGATCAAGTAGTGTTGTCCGATGGCAAAAGACGTTACTTTGGAAAGCGATCGCAGCTGCAAGCTGCGGCCCCTGCGACTGGTGATCCGGAAGCGGATTTAAATATCGATTTGGATGACGAGTCAATCGCCGTTGATATCAAGTCGCGTCCATGCCAGTATTGCGGAACTGAAATTGGTCGCAATCAACTCATTAGCGAGCGACTGTTGCGATGTTCCAACCGCAGTTGCGAACAGTTGACTTACCTTTCCGACGAAGACATTCGTCCAGAATACATCAGCTAACACAAGTTGTTTCTATCCGCTGTCACCCTCCCTTGGGAGGGCCTGTGCCGGGACAAACGGAGGGTGTCTGTGCCGGGACAAACGGAGTGTGTTTGGCGAGTGTTTTCCGCTTCTAGAGCCAGTATGTTTGGCGAGTGTTTTCCGCTTCCTTCCGGAGGCTGTTCTTTTGTGCCAGAAGTTACCCTGCTTTCAAAGGCGAGTTTGATTCTGCCCACTGTCACCCTCCCTTGGGAGGGTCG
>CAZJBW010000032.1:0-21679 GCA_964543985.1 uncultured Pirellulaceae bacterium
TCCGACCCTCCCAAGGGAGGGTGACTTCTGGCGCAGACATCCGCCGATGGGTGACCAACCATTTGGTGCAAACCAGTCTTCGGGTAGCTTCCGATACAGACACCCACTATCCGGGAGTAGCTTCTGATACAGATACCCTCCCGGGGGAGGGTCGCGAGGCACGAGCGGGGAGGGCCATGTGATTGTTGAATTTACAAACGACATCAAACTTGAATATCCCCTCCCCGGAGCGGAGCTCCGACCCTCCCAAGGGAGGGTGACTTCTGGCGCACCTATCGGAAGATTCTGGCGCACCGATTGAAAGATGGTGTTCACACTGGTAGTCAACAATTCGGTGCAAACGAGGTTAACATCCAGCGCAGCAGACACCTCAATTCCATTTTCCTCCGCATTGGCTTTCACTTGCCTAGCGGCGATTAACAGAAAATGGATTTGAGGTGAGAATGCAAAAATTGGTTGAAGCTGGCTGTGGGTCCGTAAGTGTGACCTTACGAGATGGTAGGCGATGCGCTACCGGCGTATAGCTTCAAAACTTGACTCTGCACTTTAATGGCGCGAACCAAGATCCAGATTTGGTCTGGAGAGAATTCACGGGGATCGCTACTGGCTAGTTCCTCAAGTTCTTGAGTCATAGCGGCGTGTTGATCAGTGGCTGCCTGAAATTGCAAACTGGTGTCGGCAAGGGCAGACTGAAAAGTGTTTTCGTTTTGTAACTCGCTGGGGTCATCTACTGAATTTAGTAACATCAGGCAATGACGAGCGATATGAGTTGGCGAAGCATGTGGATGCTCGGCCTGAAGCTTGGCGGCAAGTTCAGAGCAAATCACAATTGGCTCCTAATATGTTCTTTTGCCGTTGTTTGCGAGAGGTCTAGGCTCGGTCGAAATCAAAACAACGATGGACTAATTTGTGTGATCTCGTGACCACATCCGACAACCAACCGTAGGTCTGCTTAACGAAACACCAAACAAAAAAGCGATTATTTTTAAGAGTGGTTGCAGGTTGTTTAATTAGGTGACGATTTGCCATAACGGTGACATCAGGAAACGTTCCGGCACGAAAGCCACTCATCGACTTCCCAGAAAACCCTACAACAAAAGTTTGGTAGTGCGGCTAGATGCTAAGCCAAGCGGTTTTGGCACTTGGTTGCAACATTGTTGCGATTTTGAAACATGCAAAAGGGTCGACAATTTCCCCTAGAAACTGCCAGGTAGGTGGTGCTGAACGGGTCATGACGACTGTGCAACGATTCAAGTGGGACGCGTTGGAATTTTTAAGTCCAACACGCCATCCCTGAGCGGCGTCTAATCGATAAGGTTGTTTGACGAACCAGGCGACTAACCGTCTTCTTTTTTCTTGCCGTCGCCTGTGTCGTTCTTGTTGCCCGCTTCTTCTTCTTCTTCTTCTTCTTCGGCGTCGTCTTCTTCGCCCTCTTCATTCCCGTCTGGCTGCGTTTCTTCCAAAGGTTCATCTTCGTTGGGCGAATCATCTTCGTCATCAGATGAGAACGAGATATTTGGGCTTTGTGGTAGCGTGTTGATTCCAAGACCGTCGCCGCTGCCGCCAAATCCTGCTGGTGGTTCTAAGGCAGGTGGTTCGGTTTGTTTGATTTTGACTAGGTCAGCACGAGTCAGCTTCAGAATGGCCAAACTTTCGGCTGGAACAACGTAGTACCATTCCGCGAACCGTTCGTTTAGCTCGGTAACAATCTTTTTGCCTTGTTCCATGCGATTATTGAAAGCGATCTCGTTGGCTTCAAACATCTCGGTGTCCGTTTGAAACTGGACTTGAGCGGTTTGGTATGCAGATTCGGCCGCTTCGTACTCTTCAAACTCCTTTTCATTAGCGACCGAGATATCCTGGGGCGCTTCCGGTGCTGGATTATCCTCATTGGCATTCTCTGGGCTAACGGGTGGATCGAGTCCTTCGGCTTCGGCCGCCGCCGCACGCTCTTCCAACATTTTTTGTTTCTTGGCTTTCCATTCGTCGTAGCCTTCCGGTTTCTCGGGTGCAGAAGGCTCGACGGGCTTAACTGGTTTCTCACCCAATGCGGACTCGTCGAAGTCGATCCGAATGGCAACATAGCGACTGCGATTATTGCCGGTCGCTTCTTCCGATTCTGATTCCGATTCCGCTTCTTCCGATTCAGCCGATTCGGCCTCAGCTTCGTTTTCCGGTGTTTCGTCTTCTTTGGTATCGTTGTCTGAGTCTGTAGAACTTTTCGCCGCCCCGATTTCGATTTCGGATTGATCGCCCGACACGGTGCGCCCAAAGTACAGCGAATAACTAACACCCAAATTGGTCGACGCTCTTAATTCGCCACGCGATCCCAGCAAAGTGATCTTCGTACGGTCCTCTTCCTGAGCACCAATCGTGAATCCTTTTACTTCCAAATCGCGTTGCAGTTCCAGTAATCGTCGTTGGAATAATTGAGGGTCTTGTTTTGCAAGTTCTTCATTGACTGTTAGGTCAGAGGTTACGAGTAATTGTCCGTTCAGTTTTACTTTGGGACGCACGCCGGCGATGGTCATTGAGTCCAGCAGGTTGACAATTTCGTTTACCTGTACCGTGTTCACTTCTTCAGTGACGGAATTCAATCCGTCCAATTCCCAGGGTTCGACACCTTCTCGAGTCAGCCGTTGTCGATCAATTACATTCTTGGCAACTTGTACTTGAACTTGTCCGTTGCCGACTGGAACTTGTTGCTCGGCCAATTCGTAGTTGTCGATTTCGATTCGGGTGAGTTCCGAAGCTTCCAGTTTCAAAAGATCGGGTTCAATCCAATCTGCGAACTTAGTTGACAAATCAATTTCCACTCGAGCTCGATAGGTTTCCTTCTCGCCGGGGACTCGCACGTAAAAGAAATCGTTCTGTTGAATGATTTCGCGGACCATGGAATTGGAATCGTCGGCAACACTTCCAGCTGGTTTACCGATTAGGTAATCGGCCAGAATGTTTCCTTCTTCGTCTTTTAGCGTGATGCGTTGCCCGGCCGAATCGACATTGGCTTCCTCATCCGAAGGATCCAAGACGCCAAATTCTTCGTGCTTGCGGGCTCGCCGCGCCACACAGCTTTCCCGATTCAGTCCTATCACCGATGTTGCGGTACGAGCCAATCGTTCAGCTGCCTCGGCCGGATAGTCGTGGTGAGTCGGGATTCGCCAGCGGCCATCTTTGAAGGCCACTTCGAAAGATTTGGTTCGATCCGAATCGTCATCGTAGACCGTGACCTCTAACGACTGAGCCTTGGATGCATCATCGAATTCGGGGAAGAATTCCTGTCCCACTTTTTCGAATCCGGTAACCGGTTTCGGTTGGGTCATCAAATGCGTCGCGCCGGCTGAGGCACCGATAATGACGGCAGTGATCACGAAAGCAACCGTTTTGCTGGTTTCATTCATTGTTATTGAGCTGTTGAGATTCTTGATGATTGTTTGTTGAAGTCAAAAACGATGTGAAGCTATTCCGACGAGCCGTTCACGCGGCGTCGCGGATCGATCTGGCTCTGTTCGCGAATAGTGCGGTATAGAAAAACCAGACTGCCGATGAATAACGCGGGCAATCCAGCACCAAAGACGGCAAGGCGGCGAACCCACCACTCCACTTTTTTGGACTCGCGTTCCTCTTCCCCTTTGATGGACGTCAAACGGTCTTCTAATTCTTGTTGGATTTTTTCTTCTTGTCTTCCCAAACGGATGCCTTCGTTAACGTTACTAAACATCAACTGGCTTTGACGTTCCAAGGCGGACATTTCAGTGTCCTCGTTTAGTTTTTTCGCTTTCTCTTCCGCTCGTTCTTGAGCGGTGGCCAGTTTCAAAGCAACCTCGGCTTCCGCTTTATCGCGTTCCTCGACGGATTTCAGCTTGAATGGTTCCTTCATTTGTTCGATCGTCTGCAACGTCCGTGGCGTGGGACGACGATTACGAAGTCTGACCAACGATTCGTCACCAGCCAACGTTTCGATAGCGTTTGCCAGGAACGAGTAATTATCCAGAGGCGTTTCGATGGCCTCCTTTTGTAGATAGAAGAGATCCGACACAAAATCGACATCTGCAATGAAGACAACATTGGTTTTGTTATCTGCGATGCCAGTGATGTGAGCTGCCAACACGTGAGCTTCTTTGTCCAATGCGGATCGATTTTCCGTTTCTTCCTCGTTTTCATCCTTTGCGTCGCTGTTTGTCGAGTCGTCTTGAGTGGAACCGGACAATAGGTTGGGTCGATTGAGAACTGGTCGTTTGCGTATCGTGCGGATGTTGTGACCAGTGTATCGAGACGTTTCGGGACCACTGACCTTTTTGGTTTCGCCAGTGTATGGATTCATTTCCAAACGAACCGAAACGAGATCTTCCGTCAGTTCGTCCCACCCCAAGTGGCCGGCTGAGCCAGGTTTCAGTGTGACTAACGGCTCAAATTTTGTAGTCGGTGGCGGGGCACCCTCTTTAACTTTTTTGGGACCCAACGAACCAGGGTAGAAGAACAGTAGTTCGTGTAAACCACTCGAGATTGGACTGGCAGCACTAAACGCTTGGTGATCGCCATACGATTTGGCGAATACAAACAGGTTCTGTTTAGGGCCGTATTCATCGGGCCAGCGATCGCCGAACCTTTCAGGCAGATTCGGTTTGAATCCAACGTGTGGATCGAAAGCCGTCCACACCGTGTTCTGGTGATTCCAGCGGATGCCCAACGATTCCATCAATGACAGTGCGGAACCGCCGAATGCTTTGGGCTCGGCCGAGGTGGCTAAAGGGCTCCAGCCGGACTGTGCCATGATCCTTGCCTGCGACGGAGCATTGATAACACCCAGTACCAAGGGTGCTTCATAAGTCGCCCTATAAAACGGGAGTGGATCGGCCAGAATCAGCGTAGGATTCCCTTCTTGAATATATTGCGTCAGGTTGAATAGGCCAACCATTGTCAAACTGGATGGATCAGCCACCAATAAGACATCCAGTTTTGAATCGGAATCTTCTTCTGTGGCATCTGTTTCGTCCGTGGCAACTGCGTCGTCAGTTTCGTCTTCGCCCGATTTGAGAAAGCCAGCTAGTTCGTCAGCGGTAACAGAGATCAACTCGTATTGTTTTTTGAGTTCCTTCAAAGTTAAGGGTGCGATCCAGTCGAATTCACGACCTTCGAATTGAACGTTGTCGAAGTGTGCGTCGGTTTTCAGAATGCCCAGTTTCAGTCGTTGTTGTTCGCTGGTGGCAGTCGCGATCGAGCGAGTAAGTTGGTACTCGATCGAAGTGTCCGACTCGATGAACGGCAATACGACCTCGTCATAAGTGCTCGTTACGACGACGCCCATGAACACATCCTGCTCGACGACTCGTCCACCAACGGTATCGCGCGACGGACGTTTCTCAAGTTGCAGCGACAGGGCCTCCTCGACTTGTTTGCTGTTCGGTTGCACGTCAACAAATCGCACGTCGACGTTCGAGCCTCCCAGTCGGTCGTACTGTCGCAGCAGCCCAACCAAATTTTTGCGAGTGTTAACGTAGTTCCTTGGCATGTTGGGGCTCAGGAAGGCTTGGATCGTTATCGGGCGTTCCTTTTCAGCCGCTTTAGCCAGCGCGTCCTTTGTCGTCGTATCTAATGTAAAAAGCGACTCACTGGTTAAGTCCAAGCGGTTGTTAAAGGCAGCCGACGATTTTTCAGCCAGTACATTCAACGAGAACAAAACGACGCCCAAGGCCAAAACGCGAGCGATAAAGTGACCAGCCAAAGTAACCTGTCGGCCTCGGCTCCAGTGTCGGCGAGTGATCACGACATAGTTCAAATACAACATAAAGCCGGTGATCGTTAAGAAGTAAACGACGCCCGGCAGCGAGATCAATCCGAGGGTGAAATCGCGAAGTTGACCGGCGACTCCGTAGAACTCCAGGCGTGGGTTACCTTCCACGATGCTGCTGAGCAATACCGGGATGGCACAAAGGACGGTCCCAATTACAAAAGCGACCGTTGTGTTTCCTGTAAGCGACGAGGCGAACATGCCGATCGAACAGAGTGCCACGCCGGCAAACCAATAGCCCAGGTAGGTAGCACCGACGACGCCCCAGTCGGGCGACCCCAGCCGCCACAACGCCAGCAGTGTCGTTCCCGAAAACAGCAATGCAACGGTGTAGACGCCGACGACCGCCTTAAACTTGCCCATCAGTATTTCAAAGTCTGACGCAGGCAATGTAAACAAGATGGCGTCCGTCCCTTGCTTCTTCTCATCCGCCCACACGGTCATCGTGATGGCCGGTATGAAGAACAGCAGAAGGAATGGAAAGAACTTGCTAAGTTGATCCAGAGTTGCCAAATTGTCCGCGAAAAACTGCTGACTAAATGTTAGCAGAGCGGAACAGGTGACAAACACAAAGATGAACAGGTAGCCAAGTTCATTAGTGAAGTACTGTTTGAAGTTTCGCCAGAAAATTGCATGGACGACGTGAAAGCGATACATGAATTGGGCTCCTAGACCCTGCGTTTCGAACGGAAACAAACAACTAACTGAAAATGAAAGAACGATTGATTAAGGCGAAAAGCCTGTTAACTCGTGGAACTTGTTTTCCATTTGGTCGCGTTGACCCATTTCGTCAACCGGGCCATCGAAAACGATCCGACCCTGGTTGATCAAGACGACTCGACTGCACAGCTCCTCGACTTCTTGTAAAACATGAGTCGACAGCAGAACCGTTTTGGATTCGCCCAATTCGTGTACCAATTGTCTGATACCTACCAATTGATTGGGGTCCAAGCCACTTGTGGGCTCGTCCAAAATCAGGACATCGGGGTCGTGCAAGATCGCTTGAGCCATGCCGACACGTTGTCGAAAACCGCGGGAAAGCTTGCTGATCGGTTTGTGCCAAACTTCTTTTAAGCCGCACCGTTCAGCAACAAAGTCGCGACGCTCGCGTAGACGACGCATTCTTAAACCGCGAGTCTTTCCCAGGTACTTGAGTGCACTGCTGGGCGTCATCTCTTCGTACAGAGGCCCGTTTTCTGGCAAGTATCCGATTCGTTCGCTGGCCTGTAGCCGGTGCGTTTCCATGGCGAAGCCGCCGATGCTGACGGAACCCAATGTGGGAGCCAGCAAGCCGGTCAACATTTTCATCGTCGTCGATTTTCCGGCGCCGTTGGGCCCCAGCAAGGCGCAAACCTGTCGAATGGGAACGCTAAAATTGACATCGTTGATCGCCGCAAACGCACCGTAGTATTTACTAAGGCCCTCGGCCCGGATCATGGTGCGATCGTCGGCGGGCGAGTTCTGTTCCTGTGCCATCTTCTATCACCTGATGATTAAATCCTAAAGCTGCCTCTAATTTATTCTTGTCGGCTTGGTTGCTCAAGTGCCGTAAACCGCCCCTGTTGCCGGCCTGTAATGTCGTCGCTGCGGAGGAGTCTTATTCGGGTGACTGATTGTTAGATTTTTCCAAAAAAATTCAATTTGGTCACGATCTGCGGTCGCAAACGATGGTCTCTATTCGAAGCTGATGTTTGCTATTCGAAGCTGCGAAATAGAACGGACCCTGTATCGTTGGCTTCAAATCCCATTTTTTCGAATAGGTTCAGGGCCGCCAAGTTGTCGTCGGCCACCTGGGCTTCGACCAGATTAATGGAAAGTTGTTGCATGTGACGTAAAGATTCGCCCACCAAAAAGGTTCCCAAACCTGCTTGGCGAGCCTGCGTGGCGATCGTCAGATTGAACAACCCCATCGCTCGGACCCCCCAATTACGAGCCAACGGTTCGACGTCCCAATAGGAAATGTTGCCCAATGACCGATTCGACTTTCGGTCAATCAAATGAAAGACACAACGATTGGTGTTACCCAGTGTACAAGCCTCCCACCAATTCTGACACAAAGGGTCCTGATCCTGCTCAATCCGATAGCTGCGTCGAACGACGGTTTGTTTTCGATCCAGAACCGCTTTGAAATCATGAAGCGAACGTTGCATTACTAATATTCGCGACTGGTGAGTGTAGCCTCGCGATTCAAAGACTTCGATGATGGCTTGGTTCTCAGTCAAGATGCCGGGAACGTTGCTGCCGCCATAAAGGCCCAAGTAAAACGGGCTGTAGGGAAAGTCGGTGCCCGTCAAAACGATCTTGGATCCACGACTCACTAGATACTGTTCGGCGCGTTCAATCAACTGGTTACAAATTTCTAATTGTTGATCCCCATTGGTTGTCAGCAGCAGGCAGATGATGCCTCGTTCGTAATTTAGGTCGGACCGATCTTGATTTGGCGAAAACCCGCAATGCACAAAGCCTTCGACCGTGTCACCTCGGACTGCCACAATCAGCCCTTCTGGATCAAAGAAGGGTTTGGACAGCACGCTGCGTTCAAGCTGACTCATGAACATCGTTTGAGCAATCGCGCGTTGCGGGCGTTGCTGTTTCCAAACGCTGACAATGCCAGGCAGGTCGGTATTTAAGAAAGTACGATAGGTCAGCACGCTGGCGGGAAGCTCTTCAGGATTCGATGTTGGCACAGGAACCCTAATGATAGCGACTTGCAAGGATTTGAACTATCGCGTGTTGCAGGTTCTGGCCGTTAAAACGCTGGATGCGCGGGTCACGCGATGAGTACCTGAAATCACTCTTTTAGATTTTCGGCAAAAATGCCAAACTCGTTGGAAATCCACTCGGCCAGTCAAGGATGACGATTGGTGGCAAAGCAAACTTCCCAACCTGAAAAACCGATTAAAAAGCGTCACTACGTCGAATACTTTGCGTTGCGATGTATCGTGGCAGTGATCCAAATGATGCCGTTGCAGTGGTGTGACCGGCTGGCCCACGGCGTCTCGTGGTTGATCGCCGATGTCTTCAAATTTCGCGAAAAAACGATCCGCGAGAATCTCGGCCACGTCTTCCCCCAGCAAACCGAACAACAGCGAGACCAATTGACTCGCGAGATGTGGCACCATTTGTTCCTGATGATTTGCGAAATCGCTCATGCCCCTCGCAAGATTCACGACACCAATTGGCGCGACTACGTTTACATCCGTGACAAAAAAGTGATGACCGAGTACTTTCTGGATTGGCGTCCGGTCGTTTTAATGACGGGCCATCTGGGGAATTTTGAGCA
Source organism: uncultured Pirellulaceae bacterium (assembly GCA_964543985.1). GTDB lineage: Bacteria > Planctomycetota > Planctomycetia > Pirellulales > Pirellulaceae > CAJQPP01. Next base: position 9,075 of record CAZJBW010000032.1, read on the forward strand.
GGCCCTTTATATCACTGGTATTTTGGGGATTCCAACCTACGCGGTGGCTCGGCCGCTAGACAACCCATTGTTGAATCGTTGGCTGCAACAGTTTCGCGAGCGAGGCGGACAGTTCATTCTACCGACCGAAGGAAGTGCCCAAGAGATTCAACGCGTTCTTGAGGCGGGAGCTTTGCTGTCGATGCTGGGTGACCAACATGCTGGCAATAAAGGATGTTGGGTCGACTTTATGGGCCGACCTGCTTCCTGCCACAAGGCGGTTGCTTTGTTTACTTTGATCCAAAAAGCACCCATGATCGTGACCTATGCGGTGCGGCGAGGTGGGCCGCTACAGCTAGAAATCGGCTGCAACCAAATCGCCGACCCAGAAAATTTGCCGAGCGAACTAAACGACGTAAAGTCGTTAACGCAATGGTACAATCAACGGCTGGAAGAACTTGTGCGATTGGATCCGCAACAGTATTGGTGGATGCATCGTCGGTGGAAAGAGAAGCCGCAACGGCGTCGTCGCGCAAAACCAAAAAGCAACAAAGCGGCAGACTCAGACGAGTCAAATTCTAACGCCACAAACAAATCGAAGAACGCGGCATAGCGAACTCGTTGCCGTTTGCTTTGCAAGTGTCTAGTTTTCCGTATTTGGTAAATTTGCTTACGAATTGTCGCGTTTTACCGCACGTCTGATGTTTTCAAATTCACATTGGTTCCCTTTGCGGCGGCGTCTCTAAAGATTGACCATGTTGCAACTGGTGCTCGGGTTACCGACCCACTAGTGCATTGCCAAGATTTGAAATTGGGTTCAACGGCAGTGGCTGGAGTCGCCAGACTTCGGTTTTGCAACTGTCCTGAATTCTGGCGAATCCAGCTACCCTAGAATTAAAAGCTGACGGCGCACTAGCGCCGCGAGCAGTTTTAACACGCCAACTGTGGCGTGCCCGCCGTTTGGGTACGTTTGGGTGAGTAGCCAGAAAAGCAATTTAATTGTGGACGTTGTTGTTACGTCCAATTCTACGAAGTCGCCATCTTCGGTGACTTTCCAATCTAATAATGGAGATGACTCATTATGTATGAGAAATTTACGGAGCGTGCCAAACGCGTGATGCAATTGGCCAATCAGGAAGCACAACGCTTCAATCACGAATACATCGGCACTGAGCACATTTTGCTGGGACTTGTCAAAGTAGGTGCGGGGGTGGCTTATAGCGTTCTAAGAAACATGGACGTTGATCTAAGAAAGGTGCGTCTAAGTGTTGAGGAGTTGGTGCAGTCCGGACCAGAAATGATCACGATGGGCCGGTTGCCGCAAACGGCACACGCGAAAAAAGTTTTGGAATTCGCTGATGAGGAACGTTCCAATTTCGCTCACAATTTTCTTGGTACGGAACATTTGATCTTAGGTTTGCTGAGGGAGCAGAATGGCATTGGGGCTCAGGTCCTGATGAACAATGGCCTGGAATTAAAGGCGGTTCGCGAGGCAGTCCTTGATCTTTTGGGCACGACTGAACCGCAGACTTCAGAATCCACGGATGAGCCATCGAATAGACGACGAGGTAAATGCGATTCACCCACGACGATTATGAATGTTGCTGCGGATTTGGTTGAACGGCAGCGAAATTTTCCTCGTCAAGTCCCGTTGGATACAAGCACGATTCGCAAGATCCTTGTCGCCTTAAATACCGCAGGGCGTAACAACGTCTTCCTAGCAGGCAATCGTCACATGGTTGACGAGTACGTTAGCCATGTTGCGAACCTTCTAGCGAGTGGAGACGGGCCGGGGTTGATGGCGGATAAAAAAATCTTTCATCTCAGCGATGAAGGTATGGCCCAACTTGGCGAAATCTGTCGAAATGCCAAGCTTTCTGGAAACATGATTTTATATCGTGACTTGGTTTCCGGATCGGGAATGAGGCGAGGTTTTAGGCAGATGAGACGTCGACGCCATAGAGGCCGAAAGCGTGGCTTTTTGGGTGCGAGCCAAAACTGGTTGAGGCAAGATTCCATTCGGTTTGTTTTTTCAGGATCGGCCAAACACTGGTGGGGGCTGTGCAAGTTTTCTCCTCGCCTTGCAGACCAGTTTACATTGGTCTCGGTACCGGAAGCTGATTCGACAGCCACGAAGGCGATTGTTGACCTTGGCCGTGAAGAACTGCAATCCGTTCACTCGGTAGAGTTCCAGGACCAGGCGATCGCGTTAGCCATTGAATCGACAGAATCCAAGTACGAAGGACGTATGTCTAAGCCCCATTTGGCGGTTCGCGTGTTGGATTATGCAGCTACTAACAAGCGGCTGTTCGCGGAAAAACCTGGAACCGATGAACAGGCTCGCTTACGGAAAAAAATTGAGCAGATGACAAGGGAGATGAAGTCGAAAGTGGATAAAAACAACTTCAGTCGAGCCGTCGAAATCCGAGATGAAATCGAAAAAGTTAAAACGGAATTGCTGGGTCTGAAACCTGATTTGTTGCAAGTCACCGAAGAAGACGTTCGATTGGCGATCGAAGATTTGATTAATTAGATTGGCCGGGCGGAAGTCAAAGTTTGACGATCTGGCCTGTTTTCGCCGAGCGGTAAATGGCGTCAATGATTTCGACGCTCTTGCGAGCCTCGTGGCCGTCCACCATCAACGGTTGGTTGTCGTGGATGGCCGATAGGATGTTTTCAAATTGTGCGACGTGGCCGGACACATCCAACGCCGATGGGTCGTCGGCTCCGCCTGTAGTCGTGTTTTTGTTTTGGAAGGACTCAAGGATTTTCGTATCTGCTGGCGTCGATTCCGCAAACTCCCACTTGCAAATGTCGGCGTCTTCGATGATGGCGGATCCGTGTTCGCCATAGATCTCGGTTCGTTTCAATGAGCCTGGCCAGGCCGATGTGGTAGCCTCGATCGTGCCCAACGCACCGTTAGCGAATCGCAAATTAGCGACCGCCGTGTCTTCGACTTCGATGCGTTCGTGCGTTAGAGTGGCAACGAACGCTGAGATCTCTACAACCGGACCCATCATCCATTGCAGCAGGTCGACATTATGGATCGCTTGGTTCATCAACGCACCGCCGCCATCCAGGTCCCAAGTGCCACGCCATTGCCCACTGTCGTAATATTCCTGAGTTCGATACCACTTCACGTAGGCGTTGGCTAATGTCAGTTTGCCAAATCGGCCTTGCCGGATGGCGTCTTTCAAAAGTGCTGAGGAGTGATGGAAGCGACTTTGGAAAATCGTAGACAGGACCACGTTGTTTTTTTGACATATTTGAATGATTCGATCACAGCGTTCAACCGAAACTTCAAGAGGCTTTTCTATGATGACGTGTTTGCCAGCTGCGGCTGCCATTTCTGCTGCCTGCAGGTGATTTCCGCTAGGCGAGCAAATTGCAACGGCATCGATTTTGTCACTCTCCAGCATCTCGCTGAGACTCGAAAACGCTTGGCAGTTATTCTGTTTGGCGAACTGCGTTGCCGAATCGACGGACCGGCTGCAACAGCCCGTCAATGTCGCATTTGCGATTTTCGCCAACGCCTGAGCGTGAAAGTTGGCAATCATGCCACATCCAACGATGCCAAATCGAGTTGTCATTTGAAAACCAAAAAGTGTAATTGCCGCAGGGGTCGGGTATCATCTATTCTGAAACCTAGACGACAAGCCTAGCGAATGATGGACTAAGGAAAAGTACCCGAAGCGGATATGTGAGATGGACAATCAGTCTCGCGAATTGAATTTTGTAAAATCTGACTGGCAGAATCTTCCACGTACTTGGGGCGGAATATTCGCCTTGTGGTCGGTTGTTTGTGTGCTGAGTGCCTTGCCCAGTTTCGTTTTCGGATTTGGGATAACCCAAGGAGAAAATTGGATGGCGATGTGCAATGGGATTGCGTTGTTTATCGTCTTGTACTCGGTCGCGGACTATAAAACTCAGCACTCTGAATTCCGGAATTCGCCTCTGATTCATAGCACGCTTGTGATTGGTTTTGTCACTCGGTGTTTGCTTTCGTTTCTATACTGGGTGCCACTTTTCGACATACCATTCGTTTTTATAGATCTCATGTTGGGAAGCGTTAGTGTTCATTTGATGCATCTAGACGAATCAAACAACAGTTATTATGCAGTCTTAGCTACGACGATTTTCCAAGGAATACTGTTGAACCTAGTCTTGCTACTCTACATGATCATCGTTTTGTTGTTGCAAATAGTAGTTGTGAAAGTGACTGGGAAAAGCCACTAAAACTACTGCGGCTTCCAGAATCGCGATTTATGTTTGGCTAGCTATACATGTTGATCGTGAACACCATCAATGTGACAGCGTTTAAGATCATGTGCATCACGATACAGGCGATGATGCTGCCCGTACGCTGATACAGGTAACCTAAACCCAAGCTAAGGATGAATAGCGAGATTGGTGCGGGGCCTTGCGAGAAATGAGCTAGTCCAAACAGCAGTGATGTGATGACGATCGCGGGGCGATGTAGCCATTGTTTCTTTTTCTTGCGACGCTGCGGTTTTTCGTCTGACGTACCGGCAACTTGCATTTCCCCACCCAACAAGACGGGGTTTGGATTTTGCCAAGATTCTTTGCGGATCCGTTGCAACCAACCCTGAATAATTCCTCGAAATAGGATCTCTTCCACGATTGGTGCCACGATGACGGCGGCGATCCAGGTGTCGATCAAAATCGTTAGATCTTTGTTATCAATGATTCGATCCAACGAAGGGTGGCTGTATTCAATGAAGTAAACAAGGATGTGTTGCGCCAACCAAACCAATGGCACCCACATGACAAAGCCGATTAGCCCAGCTTTGATGCCCGCTAGAATTTGATTTCTGGACAATCCAAAATCGCTGTCTTCGTAACGATACCGTTTCATCAAAAAGATAAAGCAACCGATAACGACAACGACCTGAGCAATTCCAGCGATCACCGCGAAACGAGCTCCCAGTTCACCTGTGGGAATCTTCCCAGGATCCAATCCATTCCAAGAAATCAACCAAGCGTACACGATGCTTTGGCTGACGATCCAAATGCCAAGGATTACCAAGACTTGAAGCAAGCCCCATTTGGCTGGCGCTGATCGATCGACCAAAAAGTCGCCTTTTTGGATGAACGGTAGTTTTAAATACTGAAGCCAGTAATACAAACCCGTCGCGACAGCTAATACGAAAACAATCAGGGCAAATATGTCAGCCGCTGCGATCTCGTTCGGGACTGCGCCAGATTCGGTTTCGCTGGCAGCCAGTAAACTTAACGATAGATTTTGGATAGTGCTAACGATTTGCATGCATCAATTCCTATCGCGCTCCAAGGTCGATCGACTTGGCCGCACTGACCACATATCCGTAGCCTGAATAAAGAGTTGATAGGATGGCCAACCAAACCGAAACGATGATGGTAATGTTCAGCCAACTTGGCACCTTCGCTGCATCGGCCGTCTGCGGTTCTGTTCCAACCATGGCCAGAGCGATTAAGCAGGCGACAGCCGCGATGCATTGAAACCACATTTTCAGTTTGCCAGCCATTTTCGCCGAAAAATCGCCGCCCGCATTTTCAATAAAACTTCGCAATGCGGTAACCAGTAATTCCCGAGCCACGATGACCACGGCCATCCATCCAGCAACACTGGCGTACCAAGGGAAGTTCTGCATGGCTACGGCTAGCAAGATAAACGTTCCACAGATCAGGAACTTGTCACAAAATGGATCCAGGATGCGACCAAGCTGTGTCACCTGGTCGTACTTTCGGGCCCACCAACCGTCTAGCCAGTCGGTACCAGCAGCAATTAAGAACGCCACAATCGCAGCCCAAAACATTCCCAACGGCATGAATATGAAAACCAAAATCGCAAGCACCAATCGGGCAACCGACAGTCGATTGGGTACGTTCCAGATCGTGCCAGAAGAACCTGTGTTTGCCATCTTTCCGCGTGCTCCTGTGTTCCAGTGCCAAGATTTGACTTAATCAAGAGTGGCTTTGCGTCTAGCGCGCTTCTCCGATAGCCACAGCCACCAAGTCGTACTCTGAAGTCGTGACAACTTCGCATTCGACGATGTCACCTGGTTTTAGTTGTTCTTCCGTTTGCGTGACAAAAACCAAGCCATCAACATCGGGGGCGTCGAACGATGCGCGACCGACCCAAGCCGTGGGATGATCGGGTACGGTTTGATCGATGATACAGTCGATCCGCTTGCCAATCAGCGACTCGTTACGTTCGAAGATGACTCGCTGTTGAATTTGCATCAGGCCTTTGCGTCGACGTTCCATTGTCTCGGCATCGACTTGGTCGGGTAGTTTGGCCGACGGTGTGTCAGGTTCGTAAGAATAGGTGAAGACCCCCATCCGTTCAAAGTTTTGTTCGGCTACAAAGTTGCATAGCTCGACGTATTGTTCTTCGGTTTCACCAGGGAAGCCAGTGATCAATGTCGTGCGGAGTGCCAAGTTGGGGATGCCTTGACGCAGGCCATCGATGATCTCGATCGTTTGTTGCCGATTAACCTTGCGGCTCATGCGTTTTAGCATGGTGTTGTTGATGTGCTGTAGTGGCATATCGATATACGGCAGGATTCGTTTCGCGTTGGCGATGGCATTGATCACTTTGTCGTCGATGTACATTGGATAAAAGTACATCAAGCGGATCCATTCCAGGCCCTCCACCTGATCCAATTCCGTTAACAGCTCGGCCAAACGGGGTTCGCCGTACAGATCCATTCCGTAATAAGTAGTGTCTTGGGCCACGATGATCAGTTCACGAACGCCGCTGGCGGCCAGTTCTCGCGCTTCATCGAGAACACGTTCCATCGGTTTGGTAGCGTGCTTGCCTCGCATTTTTGGAATCGCACAAAAAGTGCATAAACGGTCGCAGCCTTCGGAGATCTTCAAGTAGGCGAAGTGTTGCGGTGTGATGCGTAATCGATTGTCGTCGGGTAGGGCGCGAATGGGAGCCGGTTGAAACAGGGTTCTCTGTTCGGTTTGGTTGCCCATCATGCGGTCGACGATCGAAGTGATCTCTTCGCGACTGAATACGCCGACCAAGTTGTCGATGTCTGGTCGCTCTTCCAGCATCTGTTCACGTTGCCGTTCGGCCAGACAACCGGAAACGATGACGCCTTTCGTCTTGCCGGCTCGTTTCAGTTCCAGCATCTCATCGATGGCCGAAAATGATTCTTTGCGGGCTTGTTCGATAAAGCCGCAGGTGTTGACGATCACAAAATCGCTATCGTTGGGATCGCCCACCAATTGGTAGCCGTCCAGTTTCAACAACCCCATCATGCGTTCGCTGTCGACGGTGTTTTTAGCGCAACCCAAACTTATAAAGGCATAGCTGCCCTTGAAGTCGGTGGTCTTTGGCGGGGATTGATAATCGACGGACAATGGAGACTCAACAGTTAAGTGCGGGAAAAATCGACTTCTGATGGTATCCAAAAGGCCGCCCAGCGGACACCGGCGAAATCAACATCCGCCTGTATTTTCAGCGGGTTCCGTCGGATTGCACGAAAAGTGTGACGATTGGGTAGGCATTTGGCCCGACGGATTGGTTGGATGGGTCAAACACTAGGTGCCACGATCGCTTTCCTCGTACATCCCGACGTAGCTTTCGTAGCGGCGTAGGTCCAACATCCCATCGGCCACCGCGTTCTTGACGGCGCAATCCGATTCGTGGCGGTGCGAACAATCGGCGAACTTGCAACCGTTGATAAAGGGTCGGATGTCTGGAAAACAGCCCTCGATTTCCTCGCGAGAAACGTCCCACAACTGAAACTGGCGAATTCCCGGAGTGTCCACAATGTGTCCTCCGCCGCCAATCGGGATCAAGACTGCCGACGTTGTGGTATGCCGGCCTTTTTCTGAGTCCATGCTGACGTGGCTGGTGCGCAAGTTCAATTGCGGGTCGATGGAATTCAGAATGGATGATTTGCCAACACCACTCTGGCCGGTAACCACGCTATCTTTTCCAGCGACGGTTTCTTTTAGCAGGCTCATCCCCTGCCCTGTTTCGGCCGAGACCAATAGGACCTGGTAGCCCACAGCACTCCAGACGCCAATCAGTGGCTGCAATTCGGCCGAGTCCACTAGATCGATCTTGTTGATCACGATCACCGGACTGACTTTGCCTTGCTGTTCAATCGAAACCAAATAGCGGTCGATCAGACCTGGCTTGATTCGCGGTTCGGCGGCGCTGCATACGATCAAAGCTTGGTCAACATTTGAGACGATGATCTGGCGCTTGCCTCGGCTAGTCCGGCTAATGACCGACTTTCTTGGTTCGACGCGAACGATTAAGCCCTGCAGGTCCGGTGCTGGTCGAATCATTACATGGTCGCCGGCGATGACGACATGCTGCAGGTCGGTGGCCAAGTTTTTAAGTAGGCCGCGAGTAGCACACTCGAAATTGCCTTGTTCGGTTTCAACGATGGTGTTTAGACCGTGAACGGATAGGACTCGCCCGGGCAAGCAGTTCTGTTCGTCGATTTCCAGGTGTACTTGAAACCCGGTTTCGGCCGAGCCAACCATTTCGCCCACGATGGTACGACGTCGGGTCAGGTCTCCCTTGCCAGAAATTCGCTGGCCACTGACGATCGATTCGTCGTCGGAATCTCCATGAGCGTGTTCAGTAAAGTCCTTCTTCCGAACTTGACTGTCGTGCTTCTTTTTGAAGTCGGCGCGGATTTTTGATTTGCGGTTTTTTTTCTTGCCCATACGTTCCTGGAGGGAGGCATAAAGTCCAGTTAGTCTGCAGAATGTGACACGAGACCGTTCGGCTGGTTCGCTGTGGCAAACTGTCTACCATTAATATGCTACTTGGGTTGTGTCGTTGCCTTTGTTCGGCTGGTTGAGTTACCTGCTTGTTACGGTAACGCAGTTTTGACGAAGCGTTGTTTCTGACGATCGGCAAAAGACGACTAGACAACTATGTCCCGATCTAGCCCCTTTCACTACATTTATATCAGTGGAGTCATTCCAATGCCAAGTTGAAAGACGCTTTGTGGCTCCCTTTAGCCGTCAATTATCCATAAACTTTTGATGTTTGTTTGCTGATAAGTTGAAGGAACAGCATTGTGACCATGACTCGTTCAAAAAGAATTCTTTGCGTCACGGACGATAAGTTTTCAGAAAACAGTTTGCCGATAGATTTGCCCGACTGGTGCCAGGTCACGCAAGTCAACGTCGCCGATTTCGACGATTCGCTGATGAAAGAGAATTTTGACGGGTTCTTTATTCTCAATAACCAGCATGGCAACCAATGGCAATTCTGGCATCTGTTACAAGATTCGATAGTCTTCGATAAAATTCCAGACGGGTTCGCTGTCACTGACAAAGAGAACCGAATTATCTGGGCGAACAAAAGGCTGATTGGTTGGTTTGACGAGAAACAACTTTTCGGCCTCGATTTTTTTGAGGCCTTGGGCCGTCCGGAAATTATCGGCGAAAGCGGCAATCCTTTGGCCATGTCGCTGAAGACGGGAACCAGTCACCGCTGTCGACTGAAATGCCAGACCCGAACGTTTTACCGATTGCGAGTCGCACCTGTTTCGGTTGTAGGCGAACAGGCGACTCATAATATTGTGATCATTAGCGACGTCTCGGAAGAAGCTTTGCACCTGCAAAAGCTGGAGGCGATTCATAATGCGGGCGCTGAATTGGCGGACCTGACCCCAGAAGAGGTCTGCCGGATGAACATCGACGAGCGGATCGATTTGTTGAAGGCTAACATCTTGCACTACACGCAAGACTTGTTGGGTTTCGATGTGGTCGAAATTCGTTTGATCGATCGTAAAACGAATCAATGCGAGGTGCTGCTTAGCGAAGGCATTCATTCCGAAGCCAGTAACCAGCCGATGTTCGCAGAAGCTCAAGGGAACGGTGTTACCGGTTTCGTTTGTGCGACGGGCAAAAGTTATCTGTGCGAGGACACGACTGGCGACAGACTGTATGTCGATGGATTGATCGGAGCTAAAAGTTCGCTGACTGTTCCGCTGATGTTGCACGACAATGTGATTGGGTCGTTTAACGTTGAAAGCCCTCAAGTCGGTGCGTTTACGGAAAGTGACTTGCAACTACTGCAAATTTTCTCGCGAGATATTGCTCGTGCCCTGAATACTTTGGAGTTGTTGGTCACCGAGAAAGCCAACTCAGCACATGCCAGCCTAGAAGCTATCGAAACCGCCGTCGGTTTGCCGATTGACGAAATCTTGAATGACACCGTCCACGTGATCGAAAATTACATTGGGCAGGACGCCAACGTTGCTAGGCGGTTGCGACGAATCTTGAAAAACTCGCGCGAAATCAAAAAGGTGATTCACACCGCTCGCGAAGAGATGATTTATGGCGACGATTCGGTACAGGATTTGATCCAGTCCGAAAAACGACCGCTGCTTAGAAATAAACGAATCCTGGTCGTCGATTGCGAAGACGAGGTTCGCAATAGTGCCCACCAGTTGCTGGAACCCTATGGTTGTATCGTAGAGACAGCTCACGAAGGGAACGAAGCTTTATTAATGGTTCGCAACAGTGATCCCGAGACGGCTTACGACGCCATCATCGTTGACATTCGCCTTCCGGATCTATCCGGGTATGAAATCCTGAAACAGCTGAAAAAGACGATTGATGATCCGCCGTTGGCCCTGATGACAGGGTTTGGCTACGACCCAGGACACTCAATTGTGAAAGCTCGTCAGGCGGGGTTAAAACCCTACGCGATCCTGTACAAGCCGTTCAAACTGGAACAATTGTTGGAAACGATTGAGAAGTTGATGGATTCCGAAGACAATTGTTCGGCCAACACAACGGATTCGAATGAGTAAGACGGATCCTAATGAGTAAATTAGCGTTGGTGGTTCGGTGAAGAAATGCAATAGTCTGCGAAACGCCCTCCTTCCCGATCCAACCATTCACCTCGCTTGGCAATCCCATTCTTATGACCGCCGTTGAAATCCTGCTTTTCGTTTTCGCTGTCTTCGGGCACATCGGATTGTGGTGCGGCATCTTCAGTCAAGTCCACGCCACTCGTTGGACTCGTCCCACCCGCAAGGTTCTTGAGAAGCTAATTTTTTTGGCGACGGCAGGATTGTTGCTTCTAATGTCTTTGGATTTGCTGGGACAATTGCCGGCATGGCACACGGCGATTTTTGTCTATTCGATTATCAGCCTGTTGGTGCTCGTGGCCCTTTTGGTGTTTCGACTATTTACCATGTTCAGTATGGAGGCGGTGCCCGGTCTACGTCAAACGACTGCCAAGTCGCACAACTTCGCCAAAGAAATTTCGTCACCCGCGTACATTGGCAAACAAGCTGGACTGCTGGGCAGTGTTCCCGGCAATCAATCACTCAAGCTGTCGGTCGAAAAGCGTCAGCTGTCATTGGATGTTTGGCCTAAGGAGTTGGACGGTCTGGTGATCGCTCAACTCAGCGATCTTCATTTTACCGGTAAGATCAACAAGGAATATTTCCAACACGTTGTTCGCGTTTGCAATGCGCAACAGCCCGACATCGTTTTAGTAACCGGTGACATCGTTGATAAACGAGACTGTGTTGATTGGCTTCCGGAAACGTTGGGTCAGCTTCAAGCCAAACACTCGATGTACTACATCCTTGGCAACCATGATTTGCGAGTGAAAGACGAAGATCGATTGCGGAAGCAGATGGAAGATTTGGGGTTCGTCCGAGCCGTTGGGCAGTGGATCGAGGTTGAAATTCAAGGGCATTCAATTTGGTTGGCAGGCAATGAGTTGCCGTGGTTTCCTGGTGCTGAGAATTTGCCAGCGGCGAAAAACCACCCTGCCATCCTGCTGTCTCATTCGCCAGACCAGGTTTACGATGCGGATCAGTTGGACGTGGACTTAATGTTCGCAGGGCATTGTCACGGCGGTCAAATTCGCTTGCCGTTGCTGGGCCCCATCGTAGCGCCAAGTCGATATGGTGTCCGTTTTGCGAGTGGTACGTTTCGCATCGGGTCAGTGCTGATGCACGTCTCTCGAGGCATTTCGGGTGATGATCCGATCCGATTGAACTGCTGCCCAGAATTGGCTGTCTTTGAAGTTTCGGCCAGTTGAATTCACAGCATGCAAATATGAAAAACCGGCTGTCGGGAATAACAGCCGGTTGATTGCATTTCAAGTTGAGAAGCATTGGCAGCGGAATGCCAATGTTTGAGTTTGGCGACCTATGAGATGGTCGTCGCAAATTCAGTTTCGATCGCTTCGGTTAACGCTTTCTTGCTGATCAAGTCGCTTAGGTGCTGACGTCCCTTTTCTGTATGGACGCCAATCGTGCGTGGTGCGCCATTGTCGCTACGAATGATCACGTTAGTTGGTGTGATTTCATTGATTTCCACGCCTGTTTCAGACAGCGTGAAAGAGACATCAACCTGGATGGTGCGGTTGTGAGCAGGATCGTCCCATGTTTTGGTGGTCGCATTTTGCATCGAATGCTCCGGAGTGATAATTGAAAAAGAGAGCGAAGAACCTGAATGATTTATCGGAAAAGGATTTTGCGTTTGTTGAGTAGAACGTGGCAAAATTTACCCGACCGCGCCACTGTGACGTCACAATCGTTTTATTCCACCTAAACTTAGCTACGCTTTGCCTGAGCTTCGTTTTGCCTGAGCTTTAAGAGTGAAGTCGGCGC
>CAZJBW010000032.1:21779-51989 GCA_964543985.1 uncultured Pirellulaceae bacterium
AGCTACGCTTTGCCTGAGCTTCGTTTTGCCTGAGCTTTAAGAGTGAAGTCGGCGCGATTCCGTATTGTTTTGCGTCATTGTGAATTCAAGTTCTATATCCACGTCCAACGCAAGACAAACATTTGGATCATAGCCCAAATGAACATCCAAGGAAAAACCAATAGAATTTCGATAGGAAGTCGTTTCGCCAACTCGTGTGCGGTACGTTTTCTGGATGCGAAATCATGGATCACGAATGCTAACGGCACAAACAAAAATTTTACCGGTGTGCCAATCGTATTGTGTTTCAACGTCACACCGAGCCATTCGTCCCAGATGACCAATCGAGACAATATCCAGGCTGTGGCGAGCAAAAAGAACAAGCCAAGCAAAGCGCCTTGCACAGCACGTGGCATAGAGGATGTTTGAATCAGAATTTTGGCCGGGAAAAACCAAGCGGCCAACAGGACCACCCACAAAAAAGATTGGTACTTATGGTGGCTTACCCATTCAACGCTAATGGGTCGTTGAAGCAGGTCCACATTCTGTTTTGTCTCATCAACACGGGTCTTGGCAAAGTCTGGCAATTTCGTATCAACCTGAATCCAAGAAGATGTAATCACCGTGTCGTTGATAAGCTTGGGATTCTTCACTCAAAGAACAAGGGAAAATAGCAGACTGGCACAAATACAGTACCCAAGAATCTTGCGAATGCGATTTTCGAATGGATTTGATTTCTCATGCATTTAAAGATAACCCGAACCTAGGTCGCACAGCGTCCGGACCAGCAAACCGAATTAGCGTAAACAGACTAACCAAGGGGTTTTGGCATCTTGTGGGGAAGGTCTTCCAAATGGGAGTCACTTTTTTCAAGAGATAAAACAAAAAGCCTGATCAAATGATCAGGCTTTCGCAAAATTCTTTTTGCCATTTGGCTGTGGCAGATTTTATCGGTCGCTTTTATCGGTCACCATTGCCATTGCGACTGCGTTCCATCTCTTTCAATTTTTCGCGAAGTCGATCGAGTTCGTCTTCTAATTCTGATAGTTCGTCCCCGTCGTCACCGCGGTTACGATCTCGGTTTGGTCGACGTGCAGGTCCATCGGCTTGAACTGGGCCACCGCCGCGTCCAGGTCGCTCGGCAGCACCACGATCACGATCTCGATCACGGTCTCGATCACGAGATTGTTCTTTGATTCGGCGTTCTTCGCGGTCAATGGCATCTTGAACTCGTTCTGCCAATTCCGTCTCGCCTGCATCCATTAGCGAATCACGTGCGTCTTCTAAGTTACGAAGCTTGGAAGAACCGGCACTGCGAGGAGCACGACGGTCGCCGGCACGATCATTCTCGTCGGCACTGGCTGGGCCTCCAAAATCTGGGGCTGGCGTGGCGGCGCGACGTCGACGTTCTTCTTTTTCTTTTAAGTACCGTTGGCGGGCCTTCTCGATAGAATCATCACCATCCAAGCCGCCGAGTGATGGATTGGGAACTCGCTCCCCTTGTCGCCTGACGCCACCTGGGCGACGCACAATTGGTTTGTCCTCAACGGAATCGTCTTGCAGGTCGCGAAGCTTTCGGTTCAGTTCTTGCAATTCTTCCAAACGCTCGTAGGCCTCGTTGATTTCCGAGCGTAATGACTCCGATGTCTCTTCATCGTTGTCGCTGATGGCTTCTTCTAGCTGAGACTCAAGATTGCTGATGTTGGATTGCTCCTCATCAATCAATTCTTTGGTGTCGTTTAGTCTGGACCGAATCTGGTCGGCATTGTCGCCAGCACGTTGAGCCAAAAGAGTTTCAGAACTCAGTAGCGATATGACCGCCACAAGGATCACGGTTAACGGTTTAGTGTTAAAAGTGAATGCCGTCTTCAAAGCACACATGATCAATTCTCCATAAAGTGGGTAGGGGGAGTTGGCCGATCAGTTTTCATTATTCTGTGCCAGAAGGACTGGAACAACTCGAAAACCCTAAAAAACACTGATGGGGGCGCCTAATTGCACAAAAAAACCGAGCCCAATGGGACTCGGTTTCGTGATTCCAGTTTTCCGGATGGACTATCGATAGATTTCGAAGCCTACCGTTGGACCGTGGAAGAAGGCATCGCCTTGATTGAACGACTGCCCCGAGGTGCTTTGCACTAGAGGGTTGAAGTTCGATTCGACATCAAAGACGTCGATCAATGCGAAGGCTTCGTAGCCAGCTCGCAGGCGAACGTTGGGGGTCAACTTGTATCGCAAGAAGGCTCCGATTTCGAAACTTGCTGAGAAATCAGTCTCGTCGTCCTCGGTGTTTACGAAGGTTGTTCCGTTGTTGAAGTGGAATTTACGTCCGCGATGGAAATTTGCATATCCACCAGCTTTACCTGCAATCGAGTAGGACAGTCGGTATCCGATGTCGTATAAGACTTCGCCACCGATGTGCAAACCTACCAAATTGTTAGTAGTGTCGATGCTGTGAATACCTTGGGCTCCGCCGATTCCGACTGAACTTAGGTGGAACTCGTCATCGAAGTGAATGTATCGAGCACCGATGAATGTTTTGACAACATCAGATCCCCACCATGTGCGGTTGAGCTCTAAAGAGTGCAGGTCGGTTTTTTGGAACTGTTCTTGGAACGTACCGTTTTGAAAAGCCGTGAAAGCACCTGGCGGAAGATCGCCAGTTGCATCGCCGAACAACGCGCCAGTTAGAGTGCCTGGTGCGGTGGCATTCGAAACGGCCAGCCATGGATCGAACTGCAAGTAGCTAACCTCGAAGCCACGTGTGCAATCTTCTTTCCAACCCCAGGTGATGCGACCGCCCCAAGAGTAGTCGAAATCATCGATGGTCGGAATATTGCTAGCCCGAAAGTCTCCATCTGTTCGCTCCCAATACAAGGCGTCGACGATGAAGTAGCTACGTGAATCGCAAATGAATCCACAGCAGGCGAAGGTGTCGCTTAGCTGACCGTAGTCCGTAACTGGTGAGTCATAGTTAATTGGGGATTGTTCAGGAATGCCCTCGTGGAAGTAATTGGTGCCACCCTGCGGCTGAGCACCTGGCAATCCACTTCCTAGGACACGAGATCCGCTTCCGTCGATTCGGGTTCCGCTACCGGCAGCACTGCCTCCGGGAAGTCCGCTACCGCGAATGCTACTTCCTTCGATACGGGTTCCGCTACCACGAGCGCTACTTCCTTCGATGGGGGTCACGATGGTGCCGCCAATGCTAGGAGCGGCGTTTTGGAATCCACCGGTTGCAGGAGGTGGGACGACCGAGGGAACCGGTACTGGTTGAATCGGGATGTCACTTGGCGACTGGATCGGCAATTGCGGATACGCCGCTGGCTGAACGTCGAACGGTTGAGCCTGCCCACCATTGGCTTGGATGAATTGAGCAATTCTTTGCTCGCCATCCGTGGGGAAATTGGTCCCGCGAGCCGGTGCGGTATCGGGCGTTGCCGATGCAGTACCGAGCATTTGTTCAACGGATACCACGGGTGGTAAATCGTCTTGATTTGCTTGCACTGATCGAACAATCGGCGGGAGCGATTCGTCGTTCACTTGCGAGCTGGAAACGATGGGCGGCAGATTCTCAGCCGAATCCGCAATCGGTTGAAGTTGCTGTCCGCACAGTAGTGCAGTGCAGCAAGAGGAGCCCACGAAACAAGCCGAGGCGAGTGAACGCAGGAATGTTTTTTTGGCGAACTTTTTCATTGGGTCACGTCGTTACGGTAGGCCAATTGATATTGATACGATGACAGAATGGCATAAAGCAATTCTGTTCTTTCGTATTGTCGGCAACTGGCCTGTCTTAACTTTTATCGATTCTACGGAATTTTTTGCAACTGCAGGTAATCGCTGATTCCACAGTTGCACCTGTGGTGCTAACCGTTTTGATGGAAACGCTTATGTTGCTTGTCCCAAAGATTTGCTTAATAGCTGTTTTTCGTTTGGAAATAGGGGGCGATTTGGACGATTGATACCTGAATTGGTGCCTGTTTCGCCTTTGAGCAAGTAGGCAAATTTGATAAAATTCGGTAGAGAGACAGCACACAGGGCGGCCGGAACATCGGACCGCCTGATAGCATTCCCAAAACAGATCTCAGGTCATTCAACCGCCATGAATTTCATCCTATTCCAGTTCCGTCGCTTTTTTACGTTTCTGGCGGATTCGTTTCTGTTTCCTATCTTCAAGTTTCGCGAGCTTTGGTCTGACCCCAAGCGTGGTCGAGCGTTGTTGTTCGGAATGCCAGCAATGGTGGTGGCAATATTGGCAATCGCGTGTTTCTTTTTGTCCATAAGCTCGTCAAAGCGTTTTGCTGACAACTACGAAAACGCGAAAACACGCGCTATTAAGGAAAAGGAGTGGGATAAGGCGATCATCTATCAGTACAAGTTGTCGCACACTTTTCGCTCTGACCGAGATGACGAACTATGGGAACTGGCTCGTGTCCTAAGGGAAGACGATCGTGCCGAGGTCGTTGAATCGAATAGCAAGGTTGCGCAAGCTATTCTGGAATCGCTGTCGCCAACAGATAAACCACGTTATCCAAAAGCACACGTTTGGCGTGCTAACAGACTGCTAAATTCCCGTCGAGTCAATTTGCCGGTCAATTTGAGAATGGAAATGGCCGCCCAGCAGTTAGAATTTGCCCTAAGTACTGATCCGGATGATATCGATGCAAAGATTCTGCTTGCTGAACGGATCCATATTCCACGTCGCGAATACGAACAAGCGCTGTCGATCTATAAGGAACTGTTTAAGACTTATGAGGCCTATTACGTAAAGATCGCGGAGCTTTTGGTGCGGCTCAAAAGACCGACCGAAGCCAATCCCTTCTTGGAAGAAGCGATCGAACGCTATACCGAGCTGTTGAAGGAGGACCCGAAGAATGTTGATTATCTGCGCCGCCGTGCTAACGCATTGGCGATGCTAAGCCGCCACGACGAAGGGGCATCGACACTGGTTGATGCCATAGACAATGTCAATATGAATGCTCGCGAACAAAAACAGTTGCAAGAAGCGCTTTCGCGAATCCATCTGGCGCACGCCATGGTCTTTGCTCCGACAGCCCAAGAAGAATTTGAATCACGTGAACAGTTTCTAAACTACCTGATCCTGGCTTACCAAACCGATCCTGAAAACATTGCCGCCACCACTGAACTTACTCGTTTTGGATTGTCAGACTTTGAGATCTCCGATCGCGCAGTGCAGGTTTACGATCCACGCGACGACCCCGAAAGCGCAACAGACCAGTCGTTGGAGGTCGTTGGGACGTGGGAAGTGCTAAAGGGCGATAAAATGCTGGGGATCAGTTTGCTGGAATTGGCTATCCAGAAAAACCCACGAAATCACGAAGCGTTGAATAACCTGGCGTTTACGCTCATGGATTCAAATGTGGCACGGGCTTTCGAGTTGGCCAATCGAGCGGTTCTGATCAAGAAGACCAGTGCCCATTATTTAGATACTCGTGCAACCATCTATATGCGGATGGGCGAATACAACAAAGCCATCAACGATTTTGAAAAGGCGGTTGATGGCTTGGATGATGCTGGTCAAGTTCGAGTGCTGGAAGCACTGGTTACCTGTTACACGGAGATCGGGCTGTTGGAATCGGCTGCGATTTTCCAAAGAAAAGTAGACGAGATGAATTTGCGACAGCCGCCAAGCTAGTCGAACATTCGTCGCTGATTGGAACAGTAAAGTGCCTCTTTTTAGACGTCGAGACGACCACGGTTTTGGTAACCAATTTTCAATTGGAAAATACATTGCTGCGCCTTTTCAATTCCTGTTGTCCTTGCTGGGTGGCAGTGATCAAGAACTAGGTCAGCAAGTTCCGTTACACAAAAAAATCTGGCGTGGATTTTTGTTTGTGTTGTGGTTTCCATTTTGGTTGCTGTTCCAATTCGGTCAGTTCGTCATCATGAGCTGGACGACCACCCGCGACGGTGGCGCAGCCTTGTATGGGGCGTTGCCGATGTTGGGGATCTTAGGAGTGGTCGGAATCCTTGTGGCCTCGAACTTTCTAAAGGGTAATCTCACCAGACGGATCCACCGCCTGGAATGTATTGCGGCTGAAGAAAACGATGACTTTGAGAAAGCGATTTTGTGCTCTCGTCGCGTCGTCAACATCAGCAAACAACCGAATTGGCGATTCATTCATGCACTGACCCTGCGGCGTTCCGGCATGGAGCAGAATTCGCTGGGGATCATGGGCCAACTGGCGGACCCGGACGTCAAAGGACATGAACCCGCACACCTGTACATCGCGCAGGATTTGCTGGCTGACTTATCGACAGAGGACCCGGAATATGAGTCGCGTCTGGCAACTGCGCGGAAACACCTGGAACGTATTCAAGAACGTAACCCCGACCATGACAGCCCCGCCTATAAACAATCAGTCATCATGCTTGCGCAGATTATGTTTCTGCAAGGGGATGTCGACAGAGCGATGGGAATCTATGACAGAATTTCTGCTCAAGTACCCCAGATCATTCCCGATTTGGCCAAGTACCTAATTGAAAAGAACCGAATTGAACGTGCGCAATTTCATATCACGCGGGGTGTCGAATCGATTCGTCGCGCGGCTGAGGTAAACCCCAACCAACCTCAGTTGTGGTCGACTCTGCATGAAATATTGATGGTCAACAACGACTACCAAGCCGCACTTGACGAGTTGAATTTCGCGCATCGCAAGGCCAAAGACGCAGTCGTCAAAAGCCAAATTCGCAAGTTGCAATCCGACGTTCTTGTCGATTTCGCAAACACAGCCCAAAACATCGATACGAGAGACGGATTTCGTCGGAAGCTATTGCACATCTGTCGCGCCGTCGAGACGTATCCTCGTAACGAAAACGCGATTCGTGAATTCATCGGCATGGTGCTTTACCCTGAACATGCTGACGCGTCTCAGTGGTTGGACGCGGAGGCTCTAGATAATGTTAACCCCGCGCTTTTTCATGTGATTTACGGTATTCGTGACGCGGTTCAAGGCAAACCTGTGACTAGCAAAGGGCATCTAAAATTGGCCTTTGACGGTGACAGTCGCACAGCCTTCATCATTAACGATGTTGCATTCCTTTTGAGCTTTCGCTCGCAACAACATTACGATGCCTTGCGGCTGATCAATGTTGCCGTCGACACTTGGCCCAGTGCTGCCAAGCTGTATCAGACCCGGGGCGAAATTTTTGTCAAAATCGGACGATATGAAGATGCTCGACTAGATCTCGAATACGCCGTCAAACAATTGCCGCAAGAACCGCGGGCTTTTGAAGTCCTGGGGGACTGCTACGAGAAACTGGGCCGTGACGAGGATGCGGCCGAATACCGGGCGATTGCCAAGCGGATCCGGTTAGAGATCGAAGAGAAGGTCAAGCAGTACCGCGAAAGAGTCGGCCAAAATAGCTAGAATCAGAGTAGACGGAACGGTTTTTCGTCCAACCATCGCGATTCACCAGCGACAGACTAATTTACGCCTTGGTGTTGGCTTTGACTGAGTCATAATTAAGGAACGTCAAATATTCCCGGCAGCCATCTGTCGAATTACTTCTCGCCAAGCTTATCGCTGTACCCGGTTTGTGGATGAATTCAATACGCCAAAACTACTGGATGATCTTTTTAGCGATACTCGGTCTGCGAATGATCGTCGGATTGCATTTTTTCAGTGAAGGTATCTCAAAAGTTCGGTCGGGCAGTTTTGACTGCGCCTCGTTTCTTAGCCAGGCCAAGGGACCGCTGGCGCCCTACTTCTTGGGCTTGCTGGATGACCACGATGGAACCAAGCGGTTGAGCGTGGTTTCGACGCCATCAGACGAAGCCTTCGAACGATTGGACGATCCTTTTGGGCTAGAAGCTCGAAAACGCTTTCAAATTGACCCGGCTGTTACGTTTTCGATCTGGGATGAGTATCTCAAGGCTGCCAAAGATCGATTTAAGTGGGATCAAGAAACAATCAACTCAGCAGAAAAGATGCTGAATCAGGCTAAAGATGAGATGCGGTATTTTTTGGATACCAACGAGGATGAAATCTTGGCTTACGTCTCTGGACTGCAACGGCTTCAGGGATTCGAAAGAGATGGTGCTTTACAAAAGCAAGTGGCTGATGATGTCGAGTCTCTATCCGATCAAATTGCGACAATAAAATATCAACGAGAATCCAAGAAGAGGCCCTGGTTAAGCGAGATCGAAGCGATTTGGGATCATGTGGAAACCAGCGTCAATCGAATTAGTAACGTCGACAACGACTTGGACATGTTCCTGCTGGAACGTCCTTACGCATTAGCTTGGTCGCCGCACGATATGATCAATCGTTTTCTGCCCTGGTTTGACCTGCTGGTCGGCGTACTATTGGTCCTGGGTTTATTGACAAGGATCGCGGCACTGGCCGGCGTTGGGTTACTGATGGGCGTCGTGATGACTCAGCCATTTTGGGTGCCAGGCGTAGAAAACACCTACTATCAATGGATCGAGATTGGTGCTTTGCTGGTCTTGTTTGCCGCCGCTGCCGGTCGATTCGGCGGACTCGATTACTTCTTTATGAAACCTGACCATTCAGAAAATTCAGTTTGAAAGATAAATGATGGATCTTACACCTGAACAACAGGAAACCGGACGCGAGAATTATTACTCCGCGGTTACGGCCATGGATCAAATTCGCCGCCGCGATTTTTTGAAAGCTACCATTGCCGGCGGCGCTGCCGTCACTGGGCTGGGTGCGATGTATTTTGGTTACCAAAAACCGAATCGACCGGTCCGCATTGCTGTCATCGGGACGGGTGACGAAGGCAACGTTTTAATCGGTGCTTTGAATCCAGATTACGTCGAAGTGGCAGCCATCTGTGACATTCGACCCTCCAGTATTCATCGGGCATTCCATGGTGATTGGTCGACTCCGAACGCGTTGGCCGCAAGGCCCGGATTGATGCGAGTATTCGGTTGGAAATCAGAAGACGAGGCTCGTCGTTATGTCCAAGTCGTTTCGGATTACCGTGATGTCTTGCAGGACAAGTCGATAGAAGGTGTCATCATTGCCCTGCCCTTGCACTTGCACGCCCTGGTGTCTATCGAGGCCATGGCGGCTGGAAAACATGTGCTGGTCGAAAAATTGATGGCTCACAATGTCGCTCAATGCAAGTTGATGGGCCGAGTCGCCGACCAGCAAAGATTGAGTTTGTCTATTGGGCACCAACGTCACTACAACATTCTGTACGACAATGCGGTGAACATGATCGATTGGGGGCTGTTAGGTGAAATTCACCATATCCGAGCTCAATGGCACCGCAACAATTTGCCAGGTTCCGATTCATGGGCGTTGCCGATCCCTGGCGGAGAATTCACTTCGACTGGAGACCGTGTTGATCCGATTCGATCCAGACTCGAACGGTTGCAGGCCTTGCTGGCCAAGGCAAATTCGACGGATGCCAAACGTCTGCGTGCTCAGGTGGCACAATGGGAAGCTTGGGATCGTGACAAAACAGTGCCGGCCAACAAGTACGGTTACGAAGACAACGATACCGTTTACCCCGACGGTCGTGTCCGCAGTGCTTTGGAAGAACTCGTCCGTTGGCGACTGTGGAATCGAACTGGCGGAGGATTGATGGCGGAACTGGGAAGCCATCAAATCGACGCGTCCAGTATTTTTATCTCGGCGCTTTCCAGAAAAGTTGGACATCACGTCCATCCGCTAACGGTACACGCAGTCGGTGGAAGGCACATCTTCCCGGGCGACCGTGACGCTGACGATCACGTCTATTGCATGCTGGAATACCCGGGCCAAGGTTACGATTACGATTTCAAAGTAGGTTACAAGGACAACGTTAATAACATTCCTGGTAAAAGTGGCGTCCCGTCCTTTGAACAAGATTCCAACAAGAAGGTCGTCGTGACCTACTCGTCGATCAACGGTAACGGCTTTGGTGGCTACGGCGAAGTGGTAATGGGTACCAAGGGAACGTTAGTGCTTGAAAAAGAAAAAGACGTTTACCTGTACTCGAACCGCAGCGCGAATGTGAAAGTAGGCGTAACGGGCGACGCGTCAGCGGCCGCTCTGGATACATCAGCCAGCGGAGATGCCGCGCCTGCCAAAGCTGCCGAGGCGGCTAGTGGTCCGGTCAGCCGAGGTTACCGGGAAGAGATCGAACACTGGGCATGGTGCATCCGGCAAAATGATCCAGCCGCACAACCACGTTGTGATGCCAAAGTCGCATTGGCTGATGCGGTGGTCGCACTCACCACGAAAATGGCGCTTCAGAAATCTCAACGACCTGGCGAGCACGGATTTGTGCAATTCAAACCTGAATGGTTCGACTTGGACAGCGACGAGGTGCCTGAATCCGAGTTGCTGGACAACGGGCCTACTATTCGCACGGAAAAACAGTCACTGACTAGTCCGTAGGTTAGTAGAGATTGATTGAGGCCGTTCGATCAGGTAGTTATTCGTCTGAGCTGTGTTGCGTGGTCATCAACAGGTACTCTACGTTTTCAACCGTAAAGAAGACACGATAGCCGATGGGTGTGCCAATCACGGATTTCGCCATTGGTTCGGCGGCTGTGTAGGCGGCGACTTGTGCGTTAACCAGTTCCAATTGAGCCGATATTTTCTTCTTGCGTTCTTTGTGCTTTGTTTTTTGACCGTGTGGTGCCTCGAAGGCAATCGCATCGGCGTTCAATTGACTGATTTCGGCTTGATGCCTGAACAGTCTTTCTCGCAGCGATTTCAAGTTATTGCGACTCATGACCTCGGGACGGTCTCTATCTTTGGTAAAAGGCAAAGCAATTTGCAATGCCGATTCCATCTTGATGACCGTGGAGATATCGGCCTTGTGCCATAGTTGAAAGAACTGATTTTCAGGTACCTTGTCAAACAAGATCGTGGTGGAATCCTGAGCGGTGTTTAAGGTCGTTCCGTAATCACTAAATTGCTCGGCAAACTTCTCTTTAGGTAGCTCGAAGAACTCGATGGAAATCGTTTCGGGACGCGGCAGGTACTTTAGCTCCAGCCGCTGTTTCAGTAGAGGTTTTTTCTCTTCCAAAACAATTGGCTGGGCCAGTACAGGTTGACGTAACAAAACGGTTTTAGATTCGGTCGGAGTCAAAATGGTCAAAATCGCGTTGGCTACATAATTGACTTTTAGGTCCAGCTTCTCTGTAGGGATCCAGTTGAAGTACAGCTGATCATTATCGAGATTGATTTCAGCGACGGGCTTCAACGATTCAGCTTCACGTTGGTTGACTGCGAATGAGATTTCCCACCGTCTGGTGTTGGACGGATCCCGTTCCATGCTAAACACGGGTGGGTTTTTCAGGATTTCGCTGGAAAACTGCAACCTCATACCGACCGGATCCTCGCCCACCGTTAGTGGCCCCAACAGTACGCGTTCGAAGCTTGGCGCGTCGCGAGTTAACTCGGGTAACGGAAAACCGTTTGGCGTACCCGCAAAGGCGCCAGTGCTGGCGACGGCGTTCGCCTCCGATGACTCATCGGAAACAGTCATCGAACCGTTCTCTAAAGAAGGTAAGGCTTCAACGACCTTTATCTGGTCCAGCGAATTGATTTGTATTTGTGGGTTTCCACGAAACGGTTTGACCAACCCTCGAACCAGCAGATTCTTGGAATAGTATCGTTCACGTAGTTTGTCTTCGGTGATATCGATCTCGCGAGTTGAGATCACGATCTTAAACGCCGAGTAGTCGTTGGGTTTGAAGTTCAAATATCGAAGCGACCCTGATCTTGAAGAGCCAACATCCTTAATCAAGCCAAACGCGACGATTTCTTGCCCGTCTTTTGTATGAGCTTCCATCCAGTTAACAACTTCCAAGCCTTCGGCACCGGGAAAGTTGACCTTGGTTAACGGCTTAGGTGTTGCTGCGACTTGTTGATTGGTCTCTTCTTGAGGCGATTCCTGAACTTCCGTCGTTGGCGGGACTACCGCGGGCACAGCAATGCTGGATATCGGCGAATCTTGTGAAGGTCGCGGGGGCGAAATGTTTTCCTGTCCGATGATCGAGTCGATTCTTGCAGCCTCCGATTTCGAATCTTTAGTTCGGAGACTGGCGGCTGCTTCGTCCAGTGAAACAGCGGGGCGATTGAAATCTTGGTCGTCGGCCTGATCAATTTGCGCAGCATCGTTAGCTGACCCTGCGTCATTTTCAGCGACGGTTGGGTCTTCCTTGAGTGCGGCAATGACACCAAACACCAGACCACCAATAACGGCTCCACAGGCCGCGAAGACCAGAGTTCTTTTGCGAGTTGAAACGCTACCACTTGCATTCGCTTTGCCGGCAGATTTCGTGGCAGACTTGGCGTTAGATTTGTTTCTCGACTTGGTTGCACTACTCGTTTTCCGAGCGTTGGAAGACTTCGTTGACTCTTGCGTGTTTGACGTTGTCGACGTCACTGGGCGAGCGGTCTTTTCGCGATTGGCGGCGTCGTATTTTTCCAGCCATTGACTGGTAGCGTCAAACAACGTTTGCGTTTGCCCGTCATTCACATTAGTTGCTGAAGCGACTTCTCCCAACAATCGATACAGTGATTTGTCGCTTTCCGTTTTGGGTTGACCAACATGCTGCCGGAAAAGGGTTTGGCAAATTCGCCCAAGGTTAACAATGTCGTCGACGGGTTCGGCGGTTATTTCAAAGTCGTCATCAGACTCTGGCTTTTCTTCTTGCAGTTGGTCCAACAGATTTGCTAACCCGATGTTTCGGATACAGACTCGATTGTCTTGATCGATTCTGATTTGAGACTCGTCCAATTTGCCGTGGATGACACCCTTTTCGTGAGCGTAAGAAATGCCTTTCAATGATTCGTGACAGATAACGGCGATTTGGCGAGACTGCAAATTGCCAGTGGGTATGTTACGCAGCGAATCTCCGTTGTCGTGTTCAAAGACTAAGAAGTAGCGTTCGCCTTCGCGATCAATGTCGTAAACATGTAATAGATTTCGGTGGTTGAGTTCTGCCACACGAGCCGCTTGTTCCATGAACGCTTTGAACAACTTTTTGTTCCGGTCCGCGTCTTTTGGAAAAACCAGAACATCCACTTTGCGGTCTAGCTGGCGATGATTTGCCAAAAACCGATCACCGACTGCCTGTTTCGCGAACCGATTCAACAATAAATACTGGCCAATCATCAAACGATGCCGACCGGAAAGGACGAAGCGGGCCTGCCAATCCGTCAGGATGCCGTCTCGCACAAGACTCTGTGACAATTGGCGTGGGTCTGTTAGTTCAGAATACTTGTCAGTGACCTCTTCGATCGTCTCGCTATCGACAGCCTTGCTTTTGGCAAGCAAAGAAAGGTATTCCGAACAAGTGTTAACTGGCATGGATGAAACCGAAGCTTTAGATTAGTTGATTCGCTCAAGCGGCAGCACTGGCCGGGCATTGGAATGCGACTACCTTAATTTTGGCAGTTAAAGGCAAAACTTTCAATTGATAAGCGAAAATTCAAGCCATTCAAAATCCGTTGGAATTTCGGTTTTGACGGCAATTTGTGTACGGTAGGCTCCAGTTGAACCGGACGCTTGGTAAATCCGAGCAGCAACTAAATGAGTTAACCGCAATTTCATTCCTACTGGACAGTCAGAAAATCGCCAAACTCGTGGTTCAAGTACTTGGATCAACACGAATGTTTAACAATTCTTCATAGTGTTGGCGAAGGCGATCGGCCGCGAATTCAACTGCCAGGTTTCGAACAGCGTGATCACGAACCTGGGCGGCAACTTGTTTGCGAAGCTGGTCATCGGAAAGTAGCTGAACTGCTTTTTCTGCCGCCTGCGAAATATTGTCTTTTTCTACCATCCATAGTTGAAGATTTTCACTGGCAAAGATTTCGTTGGTTCCACCCACATTGGTGGCCACAGTTGGCAATCCCGAACCGAAAGCTTCCAACAGGACTCGGCCAAAAGGCTCTTGTCTTGCCAAGTGGATAAGTAAGCTAGATTCGCGCATGATGTTATGGACGTCCTGGCGACGGCCCAGCCAATGCACTCGACCTGCCAGGCTTCCAGTTCCAGAGAACTGTATGAGTTTTTCTTCGTATTCAATGCTCTCCTGTTTCTGCGAGTTGCGTTCGCCGACGATGACGAATTGAGCGTCCGGGAATTCCTGTGTAATGATCTCTGCCGTTTGCAACCAAAGCTCCGGTGCTTTACGCAAGCCAATTTGACCGACGAACAAAATCAACGGCGCAGGTTTGGCGATCTTCAATTCGTCGTGCAAGTAACCGTTAGGTTGATCCGGTCGAAAATGATCTAAATCCACACCGTTGTGAACGACATGGATTGAGTCGCCATCCATTCCTTGCGAAGTGTGAAAATTGCGAGTCGCGTGCGAAACAGCGATCAGTCGAGTGCAGGAATTCAGATCAGCAACAGCGGTCGCATTCAACTTGATGATGTCACGCAGGTAGCCTAAGCAGACGAGATTGCTCTGTTTGCAGACTGGCCCAACGATCCGTGAAACCGACAAGCTGTTGCAATGCACTAGGTCAAACGTTTGCGAGACCAATGCCTCGGCCAGTTGTTGTCTCAGGGCCTCCAAAGGTTTTCGTGTGCCCTGGGCGCGAAAGTCAAATGGCTTGACGTCGACGTTGGCATTGCTCAACGCATCGGCAAAATCCCCATCGGGGACGAAGGCCGTGAATGAAAATCCGGACGTTTGCAATCCGGGAATCACGGACAGCAAGGACTGTTCGCCACCATTGAGTGCCGGGAATTCGCCGACGATGGCCACTCGTTTGCTAGTCAACGGTCCAGATATCGCCCGCTCGAAGCAGTTCGTTTAAGTCGCCTTCACCTTTTTCTGAAATCGCACTGTCGATTTGATCGTTCAATGCTTCGTCATAGGTTGGGCGCTGGACAGCGCGAAAAACACCGATTGGTTCGGGCAGACTGGGAGCTCGCATACGACTTAGTAGAAAAGCGGCAGTTGGATCCCAAACAGTCTCGTCATGCACCCACAAGTCGTCGGCATCCGCACTGACAATTTCGGGTGTTAGTCCGTTTAAGCGAATTCCCTTTTCGCTTTCTTTTCCGAAGTTCAAAGTTTTGCCATGTTCCAAGACTAGCGAGTTATCCAGTTTGACTTGCTTGTCTTTCATGTAATCCCAGACCCCGTCGTTAAAGACGTTGCAGTTTTGGTAGACCTCGACGAAAGACGTGCCTTTATGTTGGGCCGCACGAGTCAATGTGGCGACTAGGTGTTTCGTGTTGAAGTCGACCGAGCGAGCGACAAAAGACGCCTCAGCTGCGATTGCCACCGACAATGGACTAAGTGGGTGATCGATAGAGCCACGCGGTGTACTCTTGGTGACGTGTCCGATCGGCGACGTCGGCGAGTACTGACCTTTGGTCAACCCATAAATGCTGTTGTTAAACAACACGATGTTTACATCAATATTGCGGCGAATCGCATGCATCAAGTGATTGCCACCGATACTAAGAGCGTCGCCATCACCAGTAATCACCCACACGTTTAGATCAGGACGCGAAGATTTAAGTCCAGTGGCAAAAGCGGGTGCACGACCGTGAATGCTGTGCATTCCATAGGTGTTCATGTAGTACGGGAATCGACTGCTACAGCCAATGCCTGAAATGAAAACCGTCTGTTCGCGAGTGACGCCCAAGGTTGGCAGCACCTTTTTCATTTGGGCCAGAATGGAATAGTCACCGCATCCCGGGCACCAACGGACATCTTGGTCCGAAGCGAAATCGGCAGCTTTCAATACAGGAAGTTCAGCGCTCATTATTGGAATTGCTAGGTTGAATTGAGGTTACGAAGTGTGGGCCACTTCATTAATTTTTTCGACAATCTCGGAGACGGCAAATGGCTTGCCCTTAATTTTGTTCAAGCCGATTGTGGGCAATTTGAATTTTGCATCCAGCAAATGTCTTAGCTGGCCACAATTTAGTTCCGGGATCAAAATGTTGTCGTAGCGGTGTAAAATCTCGGACAGGTTCGCTGGGAATGGGTTCAGCCATCGTAGGTGAGCATGACCGACCGAGACGCTGTTGGCTAAACATTGATTGACGGCAGTGCGGCATGCACCGTAAGTGCCTCCCCAACTAAGAACCAGCGTCCCTTTTTCCGATCCGAAAACTTCCAATGGGTCTAGCACATTGGCGATGCCAGCCACTTTTTGGGCGCGAGTGTTCACCATGTATTCGTGATTGTCGGGGTCGTAGCTGACGTTCCCTGTGCCGTCTTGCTTTTCAAGGCCACCGATGCGGTGCATCAACCCTTCGGTACCTGGTAGAGCCCATGGCCTGGCCAGTTTTTCGTCTCGCGAGTACGGCAGGAACGGCGTTCCGTTGGTTTGTGGGCCAGGGTGAGTCACTTTGATTTTTGGCAAGTTGTTTGCGTCCGGCAGCTGCCAAGGCTCGGATCCGTTGGCGATGTAACCGTCGGAAAGCAGGAACACAGGCGTCATAAATTCGGTAGCAATTTTCCACGCTTCGATGGCGGCGTAGAAGCAATCGCTGGGGCTGCGAGCAGCGATTACCGGCATAGGCGATTCGCCATTGCGACCATGCATGACCATCAACAAATCAGATTGTTCTGTTTTCGTTGGCAAGCCAGTGCTAGGGCCACCGCGCTGGATATCAATAACGATGAATGGCAGTTCCAAAATAACGCCCAGCCCTAGCCCTTCGCCTTTCAAAGCGATGCCGGGCCCGCTACTGGTTGTGACGGCCATGGATCCACCGAACGCTGCGCCGACTGCTGAACAGACGGCAGCGATTTCATCTTCGGCTTGAAAAGTTCGCACGCCGAAATGTTTGTATTTACTAAGTTCATGCAGCACATCGCTGGCAGGCGTAATGGGATAGGATCCCAGGAACAGAGGTTTCTCGCTTAACTTAGAAGCTGCGATCAACCCCCAGGCTAAGGCTTGGTTGCCCATCACGTTGCGATAGGTGCCCGGTTGCAAGTTCGCTTCGCTGACTTGGTATGTCGAGGCAAAATCTTCCGTGGTCTCGCCGTAATTCCAACCCGATTTTAGGGCCATGCGGTTGGCCTGAATAATGTCGTCCTTACCAGCGAACTTGGCTTCGATGAAACGCAAGGTTGGATCGACATCGCGACCGTACAACCAGAAGACCAAGCCCATCGCAAAAAAGTTCTTGCATCGATCGGCAAACTTGGTACTCAGTTTTAGCTCTTCGACCGCCGTGCGGGTCAGCGTTGTCATTGGAACTCGAATCAATCGATAACCTTCGACCGTTTCGTCTTCCAGTGGGTTGGTTTCCAATTGGGCCAACTTCAAGTCCTTAGCCTCGAAACTGTCCGAGTTCACAATCAAGATGCCGCCGCGTTTTAGATCGCTAATATTGGTTACCAACGCGGCAGGATTCATGCATACCAACGCATCCAAGCCGTCGCCGGGCGTAAAGATTTCCTCGGACGCAAACTGCACTTGAAAGCCACTAACGCCGGCTCTGGTTCCACGAGGCGCTCGGATTTCTGCCGGGAAGTCAGGAAAGGTTGCGACATCGTTGCCGGAAAGAGCTGACGTGTTTGTCAGCTGGCTTCCTAAAAGTTGCATTCCGTCACCCGAATCGCCAGCTAGGCGGACGGTTACACCACGGACATCTTCGGTTGGTTTTGACGAGGCAGGAAATTGTTCGCTGGATGAGATCATGCGTTTGGCTACTAGGATGCAAAGACGGAATCAAGGCCGTCGCGAGCCCCAAAAACTACGGAAAAATGGGGAAACTCACAGTTCATTACCGAATAAGTCTCGCAGAAATCACACCGTTTCGAAAGTAGTAAAAACCTGTTAGAATCCGTCGCTCGGTACTCAAAATCACCCGTAATTTCACCTACATTCGGAACTAGTTCGTTATGCAACGTACCTTGGTACTTTTGAAACCTGATTGTGTGCAACGTCGTCTTATGGGACGAATCATCTCGCGTTTTGAAGACAAGTCGCTGAACATCATCGCGATGAAATTGATGCACGTGACCCCGGAGATGTCCAAACAACATTACGCGGAGCATGTCGAAAAGCCGTTTTATCCCGGT
Organism: uncultured Pirellulaceae bacterium; assembly: GCA_964543985.1. Taxonomy (GTDB): domain Bacteria; phylum Planctomycetota; class Planctomycetia; order Pirellulales; family Pirellulaceae; genus CAJQPP01. The sequence continues at coordinate 39,763 of CAZJBW010000032.1, forward strand.
TTGGAGAAATTTATCACCGGCGCCCCTGTGATCGCCATGATCCTTGAGGGCTTGGAGGTGATTTCTGTTGTCCGCGATATGCTGGGTGCGACCAGCGGATTGAAAGCCGCGTCGGGGACCATTCGAGGCGACTTTAGTGGCAGCCGTCAAATGAACCTGGTTCACGCCTCCGATGGCGAAGAAGCCGCAGCACGCGAAATCGCTCTGTACTTTAAGGACGAAGAAATCTGTCCGTACGAGCCCTGCTTGATCTCTTGGCTAAAAGCTGACGACGAATAAGCCAAGTTAAGCTGCTCGAAAAAAAGCCACTTGAAAAAGTGCTACTTAAAAAAAATTAAGCCGGCAGTCGCGGGAAGACTGCCGGCTTTTTTCGTTCGGCAAGCAATCGCTTGCCGTACGGGAGATAATGTTGAGCCAAACGGCTTGGGGCCTTGCGGTTTAAGCCGTTAAAAACGTCTTGCCGAGGCGACTCGTATCAATTGGTCAGAATCAAATGACTTCAACGGCGCCGTTTTGAACGCCCGATAAATCTCACAGAGTTGCGGGTGTTGGTTTTCGAATTCACGTTCGTGCGATGCGTTCAGCGTGATTTCCGTTTCAATGGTCAGCTTGACCTTGGTGGAATTTCCGGCAGTTTTTGGAAACGCAATTGCGTACTTTAGCAACTCGGGATACGTGTCCGCCAACTCGTCAATGTCGTCAGCTGAAAAATTCCGAGTCCAACGAATCTCAAATTCGCCGGAATCGAAAGCGATGATTTTTAAAGGCAAGCCATGGTGATTGAAAAGCATGCGAGTCGACCCGCTACCCGTCAATCGTTTTTGAAGCTGAGTGTCTGGGAATCTTGAAGACAACTCAATTAGCTTCTTCTCCGCCGCACTCAGTTGGACTGGATCAACTATCGTCGAAATCGTGCTTTCGCTGGACCATGATTCTTGCAGGTCCGAAAAAGAGGCTGTTGGCAAAAAACTAGCCAGCAAAAACAGTATGGGTACCCCCCGGTTCATAGCATTCCCTCCTGAACTCCGTTTCAAAAAGACGGATATCATTGGAAGCCATTGCCTGATTTTCACCAATACTGATTTCAGGACACGGTAGAAGTGCTAGCCCCTGGCATGAAGTGGTGGCGTGGCATGTAGTTAAGACGATTGAAAGCGGAAACGGGTGACCACATGAATTTCCATCCGGCTGGGCGCAAGAAGCAAACACCTGTGCATTCGCAACTTTTGCGGCCAAACGTTGAACGGAATTTTCTGGAGAATCACCTGTCGTCGCTTCGCGACTGAAGAATTGGCTTTCAACCCAGACCTTTATTGGTCCTGGTCGTTGTAATCCTGTTCGGGTTCTCGAATACTGCTGTCTAAACCTTGCCGTAGCGGATAGATGAAGTAGTCGATAACACGACGCTTGCCAACTTTGATATCGGCGGTTACGCCCATACCTGGTCGCAGCTTGTCTTTGAAGTGCGGCGGGTCGTCTTCGTCTATCAACTGAATCCGAACGTAGTAGAAGGCTTGTTGTGCGCCCGGTTGGCCTTCTTCGGTGACGTCTTCGTTGATCGTTTTGATGACTCCCTTTAGCTTCCCGTGTTTCACGTATGGGAATGCGCTGACCTTGATTTGAACATCATGGCTTTCGTCATTGGTTGATTCGCGAATTAAGGCGATATCTTTGGTTTGCACCTTCACTTCGATTTCCAGCGGCGAGTTGGCTGGGACTAATCGCATGATTGGTTCGCCGGGTTGCACTACCGAGGTGCGGTCAGCGATCTCAATGACCTTGTACTCATCATAATCTTCCGGTGCGTGGATGTAAGACAACTCGCTGGCTCGCTCCGCTTTGACGATATCTTCCAACAGTTCCGTGTACTGTTGACGGATTTGTGCGAGTTGCAAGCTGGTGGTTGATTGCCGCTCGGCCATGTTGGATTCCTGCTGTGTTTGCAGGACTTCGTATTCCGCGGCGGTTTCTTTGATTGTGTTCTGAGCTGTGATTAACTGACTTTTAGCGTATTTCAATTCAGCTTCGTCATTGCGAACTTGATCGCGAGTTCCGACTTTGTTGTTGGCCAAGCGGCGACTCTGGCGTAATGTTTCTTCGCGGTGAGCGATCAAGTCACGATGCGATTGCAAATCAGCCTCGTTCTTGGCTTGTTGAGCATCCAACTTTCGAAACTCGGCTTCAAAGTTTCTTCCAATGGCTTCAAGCTCTCGTTTACGGTCATTAAAAACCAATTTTTCAGTTAGCCAAACTGGATCTGATTCGTGTCCGCTGATGTTAAAATCTTGACTGGTTTGTTCTGCTTGTAGGCGACTGAGCTGAGCAAACAAAGCATTCTTGCGAGTTTTCAGTTTGGCGACTTCAGAATCTGGAATGGTTGGATCGAGTGTCACCAACACTTGGCCCGCTTTGACCGTATCACCAAATTCCACTTCGATGTCTCCGATCGGGCTGGATTGCGGAGCTTTCACCACAAACATCTCGACCGCGATTAGTTTACCGCCAGATGATACCACCCGGTCTACCTGTGCCCACCAGGACCATGTGATCGTGGAAATGATCAGCAGGATCGCTGTGTATAAGGTCCAACGCAGGCCACCGGCGACTTTGCGATGCTCCATTTCCACAGCGTCTGGCTGGAACTCCATTACCAAACGATTGATCTTTTTTGACTTTTCTTTTCGTTTTTTTGGTTTGGCAACTGGCTGTGCCGGGCGTTTTTCGGGCGAAGGGCTTTCTGCCTTTTTAGCCACCGATTGATCGGCACGATGCCCGTTTTCTCCATTTGTGGAGTTCGGTTTTTTGACCAGCTTGGCTTCTGGCGCAAGCTTCCCCCTGTCTCCTTGAACGGCAGGAATAGTTGAGGGTTTGGTTTTGACTTTTTCAGCAACGCCTTGACGTGGCTTGCTTGAATCGCCAGGAGTTACACCTGACCCATCTGCTGATACCATAATTCTTGATACACCCGGGATTCCTCAAGTAAAACTCGATGGCTCCCAATTTTTTCAATCCGACCTCGTTCCATTACCACGATGGCGTCACACCCGGTAAGTGTTGATAGTCTGTGCGAGACGATCAGCACGGTGCGGCCTTTGGCAATCCGTTTCAAGTTTCGTTGGATGATCCCTTCACTTTCGGGGTCCAAAGCGCTTGTCGCTTCATCAAATATCAATATTCTTGGATTCGTGAGCAACGCCCGTGCAATGGCCAATCGTTGCTTTTGACCACCCGATAGGTTGGACCCACTCTCTTCCAACATCGTATCGTAAGATTGGGGCATTCGTTCGATGAATTCATCAGCTCCCGCCAATTTTGCGGCGTAAACGACTTCCTGAAAAGTCGCGTTACTTTTGGCCATTCCAACGTTTTCGCGAACGGTACCGCGGAACAGGAAGTTTTCCTGTAACACGACACCAATGTTTTGTCGTAGGTGCGCGATATCTAGTTCTCGCATATCCAGGCCATCAATGCGAATCAGGCCGCCCTGTAAGGGATACATTCCTTGTACGAGTCGTGTGATTGTGGTTTTGCCCGATCCACTTCGTCCCACTAATCCAATGATTTTTCCAGCAGCAATTTCGATGTCAACGTTATCTAAGGCAGGTGCCGAAGTGGCGTTGTATTGAAACTTAACCCCTTCGAATTCAATCTTGCCCTTAATTGGTGGACGCAGACCGTGTCCCAGCCCTTCCTCAACCGGGCGATTCATAACCTCGCCCAACATCCGCACCGATAAGGCACATTCTTGGTACGAGTGGATCAACGACACCAGTTGAACCAGGGGACCAGAAACCCGTCCGGAAATCATATTGAACGCCACCAAGGCACCGACAGTGATCTCATCAGCAAATACTAATTTGGCACCGACACAAACAATGGTCACCGTCATCAATTTTTCCAATAGCTTGGAAACCGTGGTGGCAGCGATTGAAATTTTGCCTACGCGATAGTGCATTGCTACGGCCTGTGCCGAGCGGTCATCCCACTTCTTGCGTTGGGTCGGTTCCATGCTGAGTGCTTTGACGGTCTGAGCACCGTGAATGGTCTCGACCAACATCGCCTGCCGATCACCTTCGGCGGTATACAGTGCTTCCAGTCTTCTGCGGTAAGGTCCTAGTAGGACACCGATGGTGATTGCCAGAAGTGCCGAAAAGAACAACACAATCATGCAAAGCGTAGAACTGTAAGTGTACAATATCGGCAGAAACACGATCAGCGCAGCGGAATCCAGCAATGTTAAAAACAAGGACCCCGTAAGAAACTCGCGAATCTTGGAACCCTGTTGCATGTGTTTGGTTAGAACTCCCGCAGTCATACGCTCGAAATAGTTCATCGGAAGCGCGAGCATATGCTGGAAAGTTCTGGTCGCTACTCGCACATCAATCTTGCTAGTGGCATGCAGCAGCAAATAGCTTCGCAGGTAATTCAATATGGCATCGAAAATTAGCGCGATGCAAATACCGACCGTGATCACTGTCAGCGTGTTGAGCGCCTTATTAACAAGGACTTTGTCAATCACGATTTGGAAAAACAGTGGGACCACCAAGGCCAGCAGATATATAAAAATGGCGGCAATGATTACATCGACGAAGGCCGTCCATTGCCGAGCCATTTCCGGCAGGAACCATCGCAAGCTAAACGGTTGCTGTGAATCTAAAAGCGAGAATCGTCGTTTGGCCAAAATGACATCGCCACTCCAGCTCTTCTCAAATTCTTTGCGACCTAAAAACAAAAAGTCTTGTCGGTCGGCCAGCGGATCGAAGACGGCTAATTCTTCTTTGATCTTGCCGTCTTCGCCTTCAATTTGACGAAGGCCAACCATGATGACGTAATTGCCATTTTTCAGACGAGCCATCACTGGGAAGGCGTTGCCCATCTGCCGTAGTTGTTTCCATCTCAAGCGAGTTTGCTTGACTTTGAAACCACTATCCTTGGCCATTCGCAAGATGCGTCTGGTGCTCGGTTCCGTTTGCTCCAATGAATAATCATGGATCAAACGTTCGACACTCATGTCCACGCCATGATGACGCCCAACCAATGCCAGGCACTTCAGCGCCGTGTGCTGCATCTTGGATTTTTTCGGAGCGAGTAAATCATCGTCCGATTCGTCTTGATTTTCTGGAATTTGATCAGCCATGGCAACTTCTTGCTGCAGGGGGAACCTAAGAGCCCTATTAGTTAAACGCCCCATTAATTGGGAAAGGCCTAATTTAATCTAATGGATATTAGGTTTTTGCACGAGGAAGCCGCGCAAGTTGTACAAAAGGTCACCACTTTAGTGACCATTCCCTATTGTCGTTTCCGCTAACTGCAAGGTACGCAAAAAAACCTCGCCAACGAGCACGCTGGCGAGGTTTGTGTAGGTTTTTGATTGAGTCCTAGCGATTATTAGGAGAATGACACCAAGTTACCAAGGCGCGATTCGTTCGCTGTGATGTTCGCTCGTTCGAAGCTGCTGCCAGCAAATTCGAAGACTGAGAACAGGCTGATATCTGGTCCAACCTGGCTTCCATCGGTTCCGAAGATCCGTAGCGTTTCAACTCGGTTACGACCGAATGCCTGTTCGTTGATCGTGATTTGGCCGTCAACGGCTGACGGATTGTCAAGCGTTAGGCGGATCTCCAAGTCAAGTCCGTTGCGTCGGAATTCGAAGTTGTCGAACAGAGTGTCACCGGCCAGTGGATCATTAAAGTCGTCCACGAATTCATCGAATATGTGGATATCAAGGAAGTCGCGTCCAGCACCTAGTAGCTCGAAGATGTTGTCCGTGCCATCACCAATGAAGTACTCGTAGGTGTCACGGCCTTCGCCACCGAACAGGTGATCCGGTCCGCGGCCACCCCGCAAGGTGTCGTTTCCGGCACCACCGATCAAGTGGTTGTTGGTTGCGTTACCGACAATCACATCGTTGCCCGATCCCCCGCGTGCATTTTCGATAATTGTACCGAATGCAATCGCCACGTTTTCGGTCAAGCCGCCAATGTCACTGAATTGACCATCGCGAAGGTCAATCCGAGCATTGATGAAGTGATTGTTCAAATTGAACGTGTCGTTACCGGCTGCATCGTAGATGGTTTGAGGAAGAGTCAAGTCGCGATCAAAGCGAATCTGATCATTGCCCGTTTGGAAGTTTGGATTCAAGCCATACAGTACTCGCAACGCCTCGATGTCGTAAAGCTGAGGCGTGATTGGATAAAGCGTGGCACCGTTTGCTGGGTTCGTGTAAGCCGACCTGGTCGACAGCACGGTGAAGCGATGATCTTCTGTTGCTGGCGGAAGTAATCCAGGCCCATCGATCGGGTGAGCGAGACCCAGTGAGTGACCATTTTCGTGCAACCAAACTAGGTATCCGAATTCACCAGGGTTGCTGGCTCGAATGGTTGGATCACTGAAGGTACCGAATATGTCACCGTTGAAAGACAGTTCGTCGGCGTCACCAGGAGCGTAAGCATAGGCCGCTGCACCAGGCACACTGTCAGAATACAAGAAGGTGACATCGCCAACATCATCACTTGAAACTTCTGTGTAGGAAACGTTGAAGAAGTTTTCAAAAGTTTGCAGAACCTCTCGAATGGCGCCGCGAACTTCTGGTTCCGTGATAACTGCATTGTCCGTGCATTCTGCGAAGCCTAGCTGGCAGTAATAGAACGGGATTTCATTTGGGAAGTTGTACGTCAGTTCCAAGGTCGGCGTTGTGAAGTTCCATTGGCCGATAGACAGCAACGAGTCTCCAGCAACGGGATCCGTACCGACATTAATATTGGCAAAGGAAGACACGCCAAATCCGTTGTCAGCGCGGATCACAAAGTCGTCCAGTGATCGACCCAGATCGTCACGACCACCTTGAATGAACCCATCCTCAAATTCGGCAGCCGTAATTCGGTGAAGAACACCTGCTTCCAACTCTTCGCCATTAATCAAAATGCTGGCCGAGGTCGGAATCGTATTCAGGTCAATGATTTCGTAGAACTGACTGGAAACGCCACTGTTAGATTGAACCAAGCTGTTCAAGCGAACTTGTTGTAGTTCGTCAACCGAAATCAAACCGTCGGTCAGCAATCCCAATGCAGGAACGTCAGTCGTGGCAATTTCAGCAGCAGAAACATTACTTAAGCGTAAACCGTCCGATGCCTGAGCCAAGAAGTCTTCAACACCAAAATCGTTGCCGGCAACGTAATTCACCGTGAACAGTTGATCAGCGTCTACCCAGATCCAAACGTTGTCAGCTTGCTCGACGCCGTTGACGGTAAAGTGACCACCGCCAGCAGCGGTATCGCGGAATCCAAACGACTTGGCGGTATTTCCGTCAGCGTCTGAGAAGTTGAACAATTCGGAAGCTTGCAGTTGTCGTCCGATAAGCACTGATGTGTCTTCAGCGGTGACGACTGGATTGAATAGGTTGGGTGCTGTGCTGGCAGTCGCTTCGGTCAACTGGCTGGAACTTGCACCGTCGCTGGCAAACCCGGCAATACCTTCAAAAGTATCGTAGGTACCACCGCGATACTGCAAGAATTGCAGCTCGTCGGCTGCAACGTCAAAGAATTCGCCTGGGTTTACTTCTTCGCCGCGGAACAGGAAGCCGCCACCATTGGGATCATGCCGACGTTCGACAAACCGATAACTCACAATCGGGAAGCCATCAGGATCGAAGGCGTTGATAAACGGAGCAACATCAACGATCTCTGTCGCCAAAACCGTAAAGTCTTGAATTTCAAGAACCGGTGCAGTCACGTTGGGTTGCACAGAAAAGATGGTGCCGACGCCGGGTGACGTGGAAAAGAATTCGCCGTCAAAAGCTTCAACCGAAATTTGTTCAGAACGAATCTGCGGACCAGCGTGGTAGCGTACAAAGTCACGGTCAGCGTATGGGACCTCAAATAGCAGGCCCTGTTGGATTTGGTTACCACGATAGGTAAAGAAGCCAGACTGAGGTGCTGTGTCGTTATCTCGGAAACGCAATAGCTCGATAGAAGGATTGGGATCCAAATCCGTTACTTGAATCAGTTCGGATAATGCAATCGAACGTCCAAGTTCAACAGGTGTGTCAAAGACAGTAACTGTCGGTGGAAAATTATTGGGATTACTTGGCAACGAATATCGAACAACTGTTTCGCCAGTATTCGTTACGAAGGTTGAGTGTACGTGAGCATGGGCATACTCGCCAACCTGAACGCCATCTTCGCCAGCCGTGCGCTCCGCACAACAGGCGGGGCAACTGCACGAACTAGGGTGAGTGCTAGTGGCACTGCTAAAATCAGTGGCACTAACAAATTCGGTGACAGCTGGTCCATCAGTTAACGAAACATCGCTGGCGACCAGTGCGTCCACTTGCTGGGTCGAAGCAAGTGGCGTCTGGCTTAAGGACGTTAATTCCAAATCGGCCCGACTTTCGATGTCATTCGAAATTTGAGCTTCTGTTTGAATGTCGTTAGGGTTGGAGCCGTTTTCAAAGGCGGACATTTAAGTCTCCAAATAAACTCAGTGAATAGCGGTTGCTAATCGTATTGGCGACGTGCATCTTCAGCGAAGTTGCTTGCGTCTAATATTCTAGTTGCCACTTTTAGAACGACTGCATCGGCGGTTTGTCCCCGCAGTATTCCTAAAAGTCTTAAAAGTTCGGGGATTTAGGTGGCGCGTCGGTGGCTGTTGGGGACGCTGCGGGTGCCGCGCCTGCCTGTTCGCCCTGCCGAGGCTTAACCAAACCCGCTTCAATCAGCTGTTTGACTAAATCTTCCATGGCAGAAAAACTACGTAAAAAACCATCTGGAGGCATGACCACACGTTGGCGAAACTCCAGTTTTGGTTGACTTTCTTGGTCTCTTTGACTGCCAGTCATGGCAACAAAATCCATACGGACCATTCCGCCGCTCAGTACAATTTCTCCAATACCGTCGGCAAACACCTCGTGCGTCTTGTCCATTCTACGTAATCCTTCGTCTTAAAATTTTGAGGGGGGGTGGGGTCTCTTAACAAGCGAAACGTGTCAAGAATCCCAAAAATCCATAGTAAACGCGGTCTGATAGCTGGTCTAGCGTAAATTCAGCTGATTTAGGACCCGCGGAAACCGATATTATCCCACAAAAACTGCATATTTGGATACAGCCATACGATTCGTCCTTTTGTGCAGTTTTATATATGAGGGATTTAAGGGTTAGTCCGATTTTCGTTCATTCGGTTGAATCACCACTTTTCATAAGCCTGAGTCATAGCCGATAGGTTACCAGCATTTGAATTCTCGTTGATTTCTAGATCTCTATCTACGACAGGACTGATAGCGTTGCGGGAACGTTTTTAGTGCCAGCATTCCATGACGCCATCGTTTAAGCAGGGTTTTCAGTAGACACGACTAGCCGTTTTTTCTATTAGTCCCCTTTCAAATCCACGAACGAATCCGCTCGTTTATCGAGCAACTGCTGTGACTGCTTCGTTATCAGAACAATCCACTGACGGCCAACATGATGTTTTCCGGCGTATCGCCCTGGGATGCGCATTGGGTGTCGTCATTGGGTTAACGCCTAAAGATTCGTTGTTGCCTTATGCAATGTTTTGCCTGTTGATGGTGACGACTGCTAATCTACTAGCCGCTCTTTCCAGCGGTCTGCTGTTTTCTGTCTTGGCAACTCAGTTAGAAACTTTCAACCACAAACTTGGCGGCCTGTTACTAACAAGCGATCGTCTTGAGTCGACTTGGGCTTGGTTGGCGGCACTGCCGATCGTCCCTTGGACTCGATTCAACAATACCGTCGTGTTGGGCAGTTTTGTGACCGGGCTGGCTCTATTATTGCCCACCTATATTCTGGTCTCGATGTTGCTGGAACGATTCGGTTCGAAACTGTGGGAACGAATCTCGGCCATTCGTCTGGTCCGCTGGCTAACTAGCTCATTGACTCGGGCGACCGCAACGAAACCGGTTCAAGTAGGAGGAGACGCATGATTCGTTGGCGTTTCCTGTTGCCGCGAGTCGGCGTCTTGCTGGTACTGATCTTGTTGGCCGGCTTGTGCGCGAGCCAAATGCTACGCTCGATGATCGAGAGCTCTGCGGAACGAGTCGTCGGTGCCAAGGTCGAATTCGGTGGTTTCAAAGCGTCGCTTTGGAAGGGCACCGTCCGTATGACGGACATTCAAATTGCGGATCCCGATCACCCTTTGCAAAATCTAATGCAGGCCGATCGAGGCGAATTTGAATTGAACTTTGGTGAACTGCTGCATCGTAGATGGATCGTCGATAAGACTCGCTTAAGCCGAGTTCAATTTGGGACGCCACGAACCGATGCGGGCGACATGTCCGATTCGGCAAATAAGTCGACGAACCAGCACGGTGTGACGGTTGAGCCGGTTCCGATGCCCGAGCACTTGGGGCAAATCTGGAGCGATCAAATAAAATCCAGCTTGCCAAGTTTTTCCCAATCAAAGCTTGAATCGACTCGCTTGGCTCAGCAGATAAAACAAAAGTGGCCCGCTCGTTTCGCTCGCTACCAAACTCGATTAGAAGACCTGACCTCTTTGGCCGTCGACTTGCAAACCGAGGTCGCCAAGAAAGCCGATAACCCTTTGCGAGACTTGGCGGACTTTCAACGGGCAGTGGATCGCTGTCAGGCAGTCTTGGATCAAGTCCAAGCGTTGCGAGCAGAAATCCAGCAACTGCGAAGTGAATTTCAATCCGACCGGGACTCAGTTCAAGAAGCAGGATTGCGAGACCAATCGATTCTGCAGCAAACCGTAAGAGTGCCGCAAGTTAATGGCGAACAGATTTCGAAGTTGCTGTTGGCTGACCGCCACGCTCAGTTGACCAAGGAGACGGTGGGTTGGTTGCAGTGGATACGTGACGCGCTGCCCGATCCAGAAGACGACTTCGACAACAGTACGCAAACAGGATTCAATTTGCGTTTCGTTGATCAGCCAAACTTTCTGTTCAGAGATATCGAATTGGATGGCGAGGGACGTATTGCCGGCAACTGGGTCAACTTCGTCGGTCGGGCCAGCAACCTAACCACCACACCTAAATTGATTGCAGACCCAGCAACGTTTCAATTGAACAGCTCGGGGCACCATCGGGTTTCGGTGTTTGCAACGATCGATCGGCGCGGTCCGCGGGATGTCGACACGTTTCGAGTCGAGGCCCCTGCCATGGAATTTGGCTCGCAAGAGTTGGGTCGAAACGACGCTTTGGTTGTGAATGTTGAATCGGGAACGTGCGATGTCAAAGTTGCCGCTCGCCTGATCGACAACCAATTGAAAGGTTTGATCGAATTGGAACATCACGTTGGGTTGTCATTAGGTCAATTCGATTCCATGAAAGACGGAGTTGTGGCACGGACAGCACTCGATCAAAAATTGAGATCGATCGACAGGTTTACTCTGACGATGACACTGTCTGGAACTCTGCAGAAACCCAAGGCGAGCTTTGATTCTGACCTGGGCGATGAAATTGCTTCGGCATTGGACGAGGCATTTAATTTGAATGTGCAACAGTCCGTCGCCGAAAAGTCGTCGCGTTTGGAGGCCATTTTGATCAAGCAGAATCGCGAGATCGATTGGATCTTCGAAGACGGGCATCAAAAACTGCTGGCCCTGGCGACTCAGAAATTGGCCACGGTTGCCGAGTTGCAGGCGATGGCTTCCGAGCAAGCTGACAGTCGCAAGTTTCGTTGAACTGGGCTGGGCTTTGACGGCGTGGTCGGTATGGCGAAACCAAAATCTGGTCTCGGTTGATACGTCCCAGTCCGCCAGACAACGCCAGATAACAAAGCGATGCACGCGAAGCCCGACTTGCGAGTGTCTCCAAACGTTGCACTCAACTTGCGACGACTTAGCAGACTCGCTGCTGAGTGCAACACGCGACTGGCCCGCTTTTTCGCTTGAGGTTTTTCAGCATTCGCCTCGCCCACGCCGCCGACTCACGTTTCTCTTTATTGGTGAACGCTTCTCCATCACCCAGACACGTTCGCTGACGTGGTAAAAGTCCGCCACACACGCGGCATTGGTTTCATCCGCAAGTGTCCTAGCTGGGTGCAAAAAATCCTTCTCAAATCGTGCGCTCCGAGATTCTCCATTTACCGTCCCATTCCCAAACGTCAGTAAATACAAATAGAGCTCGAATTTCTTTGTCTGTGATAACGGCTCCCTTCCAACTCAATGAACCTGAAGAAAGTTCGAGTGATCCGTGCGAATCCCCGTGCCAACAATCCCCCAGAATCGTACCGCTGTAGTTATCGTAAAACAGATCT
>CAZJBW010000033.1:0-30209 GCA_964543985.1 uncultured Pirellulaceae bacterium
CGTCAGGCTATTGTTGCGTTATACGGAGCTATTGGTCAACGGAGCCATTGGTCAATCCGAGCAGGCTTCAGCAGCCCCGATCTCCTTCGATTGGCGTTTTTAAAGAGCCGCTAAACCCGGGCTGTTGATTCGGATCCTAACTGCCGAGAGTTCCCAACTGGCCAGGAATCCCTATTTGAATGGATTGAATTATGGCCTGTGACATACCGGCATCTTACAAACAATATGAATTCTGATCAGTCGCCACTCCAACTGACAAAGACTAGAGCCGTTCAAAACACTTTTTCGTAGAACCCATTTTCGTAGAACCAATCTTCGCAATACCGCCTTTTATTGGAAGCACAATGATTTCCGCCTAAAGGCGGTACTACGAACTTACGAAACCGGTTGTGACACGGCCACCTGAGTCGGAAAAAGCTTAAAATAGATTTTGAGTTTATTAACCTAATCTTTCTGGCCGGGAACTATGAGAACTAACGAACCAACCAATGGAGCTTCCATGCCACATCGTCGCAAGTTCCTTGAACGTTGCTTTGGTGCCAACTGTGGATTCGCCGCCACACTTTTACTGGCCCCAGTTACGGCTCGCCGTGCGTACGGGCAAGAAGCGATGGGAGATGTCATCGGTGATCGGCCGTTTGGGCGAATTGAAAAACTGGCTGAAGGAGTTTGGGCTTTGGTGTCCACGCCGTTTACGGCGACCGGCAAGGCGGGCGATCTCAGTACGCACAGTAATGGTGGATTGATTGTTGGGCGAGACAAAATTCTAGCGATCGATTCGTATCGGACTCAGGCAGGTTGCAAATTCATGGCCGAAGCGTGTCATTTTCTAACTGGCCGACTACCCACGCACGTAGTGCACACTCACTTCCACTTCGATCATTTGGGTGGTACCCGCGGGTTCCTGCAACAAGCCGACTCGCCCGAGATCATAATGACTCAAACCACACGTCAACTGGCCTTTGATGCGTACTTGAAAACCTATGTGGATGCCGACACGGACCAGACCGACTTCAAAGTTTCGGGTATCGAAAAATGGGGTGGTAACTTGACCGACGCTTCGCTGATTATTGAGGACGAGTCGAAACCGCTGGTTTTGGATCTAGGCGAACGTAACGTTACGATCACACCGATGACCGGACACACCAGCAGCGATCTAGTCATAGTGGACCAACAGTCTCAAGTCACTTTCGCCGGTGACTTAGTGTGGGATGGAATCTTCCCAAACTTCATGTCCTCTTCGCCGCAGCAATGGATTGAGTCGGTCAAAAAGATTGCCTCAACGCCGAATCAAGTGATCGTTCCAGGGCATGGAAACGTCTGCAAAAGTGACTCGGACAATATGAAACGATATCAAATACTGCTGGACGAAATTGAATCTCACGCTCGATCAAACTTCGAACGTGGTGTCGAGGAATCAGCTGCGGCTGAGGCTTTCACATTGCCCAGTTCCATCGGTGACTTGCGGTACTTTCGAAATGGTTTTCATGAAATTGCCATGGGTGCATGGTATCGCGAACTGAGGCAGGAAAACTGACTGCGTTAGTGTTTTACGTAGCGAAAATGGGTTGAATGTCGGCTGATTTTGCGATCCTGACGAACAACGTTAAATTAGGAACAGAGGTCGCCTGCGGATCCAAAATGGGCGCCTGACAAATTTGACTTCAGGTTGATAATATACCTACCGATAGGTAGACTGAAAGCATGATCGAAAAGGAATCTACCAGCGACACAAAGGGAAAGATCCTGGATGTAGCCCAAGACCTAATTCAGCGTCTTGGCTTGAATGCGATGAGCTTTCAACATCTGAGTGATGCTGTCGGAATCAAAAAATCTAGTGTGCATCACCATTTCCCTAGTAAGGATTTGATGGTGAACGCCCTCCTGGAAAGATACATTGACGATTTTGGAGTCATCGTAAAAGAGATATTGAGTTCGCGGACTTCTGGAAAGACAAAACTGAAACGCTATTGCGGGCTGTTTGTTGGAACTTTAGAGAATAGCGAACACGAAAAAAGTTGTTTATGCGGCATGCTCGCAGCCGAGATGTTTAGCTTAAACGACGACGGATTGGACTTGGTCCAAAAGTTCATGAGTGGAAATGTTAAATATATCCGCGAAATGATTCGGGTAGGTATCGACGACGGTTCTCTTGGCAGCAAAAGCGCTGCCACTGGTACTGCCGACTTGGTACTTGCCACACTCGAAGGTGGTTTGCTGATCGCTCGTTGCGATGGCGGACCGAAACAATTGGCCGATGTCATAAAACGTTTGTTAGTTTTTCTGTCATCAGACGCCTAAAAATTTTTTTGAGATCACACAAACCTACCTATTGGAAGGTAGGCAAAAAGGGAAAATTCTAAATGAGCAATTCAGCAAACAAAACGGCAGTTATCATTGGTGGTTCAACAGGCATGGGCAAAGAGACAGCCCGAAAGCTTCTTGAAAGCGGAACCGACGTATTGATCATCGCCAGAGACGCTGGAAAGTTGGCGGCAGCCAAAGCGGAACTTGGTTCTTTGGGCAACGTGGAAACCGCTTCCGTCGATCTGTACGATGAAAAAGCCGTCGACGCATTCATTGCAGAACTGGATGCAGATCCTCGACACTTTAAGTACCTGGTCAATTCAGCAGGTTACTTCAAGCCAACGCCGTTCCTTGATCACGCCAAGTCGGACTATGACAAGCAGCATGATTTAAATCGCAGCACTTTTTTCATTACGCAGGCAGTTTCTCGCAACATGAAGAAGAACGGCGGCGGTTCGATTGTGAACATTGGTTCGATGTGGGCCAAGCAAGCGGTCAAAGCGACTCCGTCATCGGCATATTCGATGGCAAAGGCCGGCCTGCATTCGTTGACTCAGCATTTGGCAATGGAGCTGGCTGATGACGGCATCCGCGTCAACGCGGTTTCACCCGCAGTAGTTTTGACGCCAATCTACGGAGCCTTTATTGAACCAAGTCAGATCGAAGAAACGCTGCAAGGATTTAACGGCTTTCACCCCATTGGCCGCATCGGGCAACCTTGCGAAGTGGCCAACGTGATCGCGACGCTTCTTTCAGACAATACAGGTTGGGTGACAGGTGCCGTGTGGGATGTTGACGGTGGCGTCATGGCAGGACGTAACTAGCATTGCGTCTGAACTTAAAATTCGCGTAGCAGGATTCGCCAGAATACGGGTCAGTCAGCCAGGCCTGATCTCTGACAAGCTCTGGCGAGTTCCGCTACGGTTTCCAAGTCTGGCATGCCTGTTTCCAAGGGAAACTCAAACCCATGGGATGTACTGATGAGTTCCGCACCTTGCAATGTCGTTATCCTTTAACGAGAATTCAAACAAGCCACAAGCCACACGAAACCGCGATGGACCCCTCTTCACAGACAATACCGAGCTCAATTTAAAGGGCAAACAATTCACTATGGAAACTCAAACTACTACCAATCGCATTGATCTTCGATCTTGTTTCCGTAGACTTCCAATTGGCAAGCAAGCACAGCAACTGCGACTGTGCGGAATGAACTGTTTGGTCGTCTGTGCCGTTATAGTTTTGGCAAGCACCGCCGACGCCCAACAAGCCAAATCCAACCCTACGCTGGTACCGGGTTCTGAAGTTAACCTAGCCGCCATCGCGAAAGCAGACTGGATTCAGGGCGCAGGGCCAACCGCTTTTGAACCTGGAAAGATTTACGTGTTCGAGTGCTGGGCGACATGGTGCCCACCTTGTGTCGCGTTGATTCCACATCTGAATGAACTTCACCATAAGTACTACGACAAAGGGCTGCGGGTCCATGGCATGAATTGCTGGGAGGACGATCGGAAAAAAGTCGTGGACTACGTCCAGGCAAAGGGCGAAGGGATGTCCTACCCAGTCGCCTACACCAACGAATTGGCCTTTCAAACGGAATGGTTGGACGCGGCGGCAGTGAAAGCTATCCCTCACGCGTTCGTGGTGCGAAACGGGAAACTGCTGCTGGGGACCGAAGCGGTACGGCTAACGGATTCTCTAATCGAGTTAATGTTGTCCGGCGATGAGGGGGCTGAACAAGCTGTTGCGAAGATTAAAGCCGCCTACGATGCTCGCGAAAAAACGGACAAACTTTCTCAGGAGATCTATTCTGCAAAACGCGCCAAGGATGCAGAGTTGATGGCTGAGAAAATCAACGAAGTGGAGTCGCTTGACCCCGGCCACCCAAATTTGGCCGTCTGGAAGCTTGAGTTGTTGATCGTGCGTGAACAATGGGACGACTCAATTGCAGCCTTTAACGAAATGCCGCAGAGCAACTCCAAAAGTTCGTTCGTTCTGCAGACTGGCATGCGGTTGGCCAGGAGCAAAGTTGGCGACTATCCAATGAACTTCGTCAAAGCCTTCACCCAACCATATGCAGAATATCTGTTCAACGGAGGTGATAAGATTGGTCCCAACCACTTTGCAAACCTAACGACTCTGTATTGGCAGCTCGACGATAAGGAAAACGCCATTGCCAGTGCCGAAAAAGGTGTGGAAGCTGCCATCAACCACAAAACTGGGGCCAGCGAATTTCGCACGGACGCTTTCAAGCGTTTTGCCCAATCCGTAAAGGAAGGCACTTTGCCAGCGTTGTCAGAACTGAGTTCGTGGCAAATCGAGGCAAGGAAGAAAGCGGAAGCGGACAACAACTAGACTCGGCAGCCTTTTAATTTGGCTCAAATCTGGCCAAGTCGGCATTTCACAACCGGCGCTCTTATTTGCAGATTCGGTACAGACTGTTTTGATAAATGGCGAAGCTGATCGGCTGGCTGTTTTTCGGCGCTGCGAAATCTATCGGACACTAGGTTTTCAAAGCGAACCACGAATCATTGGCGTGGTTAGCGTGCGATATTGTTGTCAACCGACCATGTATGACTTGCATCGACAAATGAAAATCGTAGAAGAAAACCAGTTCAGACTTGTTACCCATGCGGGCAGTCTCTTTTTTTCAGTCGCCGCGGGCTTCCTTGGCCTCGCTATTTTGACGGGACCTGACTGGGCGACTAACGAAATCCCAGAATCTTCCATTACGGCAATGCGTTGGGTTGGCGGCGTTATCCTGGCGGTGGCGATTTGGATTGCGAATTCCAAACGCGTCACATTCGATGCTGATCGCCAAGAACTTGTTTGGCGTCAACGAATGATGTTGATTCCGTTCTTATCCAGGGAAGCTGCCGCACCTTTGTCGTCAATCGATAACATAAAAGTCACTCACACAGGTTCAGGAAACAATAAAGGCGCGATGGTCCATCTCGTCCTGGCCGACCAACGTATACTCCGCATGTCTCATCTTACGATTGGTCGTGGAACGGCAAAAAAATTGCGCGAACGACTACTCGACTGGCTCAACGAAAACAAAAAACACTAGAACCGTGGTATGGGATCTTTGGTCCTTTGGTTCACTCCAGGTTCATTATTGATTTGGCAAGATTTTTCCAGCTTCCGGGATTCTCCAAAAAAGACTCTGCCGATAGGATTGAGCAGCAACAGTCAATTACCCGGAGAAGTAAAATGTCAGTCGTATTCGCGGTCACGTTCAAAGCTAAAGACGATACCTATGATCAATTGCATGCCACGCTGACGGCCATACTGCCTGACACGGCCAAATTCAAAGGCGCCGAATTGATCTCCTGTGCCGCCGACCCAGCGGACAAAGCGTTTTACATTCACGAAGTTTGGGATTCGGTCGCCAGCCAGCAAGCCTACCTGGAATGGCGACAGGAACGGGGCGACGTCGACAAACTGGTTGCCATGTTGCGCGAGGCGCCAAGCTTTGAAGAACGTGAGCATCTGACTTTTTAGTTTTTGTGACTCGGGTGTCTGCGCAGGTAGTTACCCTCCCTTGGGAGGCTACCTGTGTTGAAAGCAACTCCCGGAGAGCGGATGTCTGTGTTGAAAGGTACTGCCGGAGAGTGGGTGTATGCGCAGGTAGCTACCCTCCCTTGGGAGGGTGTATGTGTTGAAAGAGGGTGTGTCTGTGTTGAAAGAAGGGAGCGTCTATGCCAGATTTTTAGCCGCCCGGATGGCTGTTTCGTCAGACTAGTTTGTTTTTCGGATATTGATGTTTTGATCTTGGAATTGTGTAAGCGCTTACTGTTTACAACGACTAAAAGACCGTAGGCCTAAATTCGAAATCCAATTCGCCGAAGCCCACGATTGTGGAGTTCCCAGGCAATTGCCCCTTAATAGATCAAACATGTCAGAACCAAAGCCAAAGAAACCCGTCGCCGCGAGTCCATTCCCGTGGAAGAAGCTGCTGTTCTTTTTAGGCGTCGCAGGATTGGCCATCGTTGCCTACTTTCAATTCGGCGACCTGCTTAGCCTTGATGCTCTAGCGAAGCAGGAATATCAGCTGCGACAGTTTCAACAACAGCACCCAGTGCTAGTGTACGGGATCGCCTTTGCAATCTATGTCGCTGTAACTGGATTGTCGTTACCGGGTGCCGCTGTGTTGACGTTGTTATATGGCTGGTATTTCAAACTTCTTCCTGGGCTTATTCTTGTCAGCTTCGCATCAACGATGGGGGCGACGCTCGCATTCTTGCTCAGTCGGTTCCTGTTTCGCGATTTCATACAAAACCGATTCGGCGAACGTTTAACCAGCTTCAATGAATCGCTCGAACGCGAAGGACCATTCTTTTTGTTCACCCTGCGGTTGGTTCCGGCGGTTCCGTTTTTTGTTATCAACGCAGTAATGGGTCTGACACCGATCAAAACGCGAACGTTTTGGTGGGTTAGTCAATTGGGGATGTTGGCTGGAACGGTAGTGTACGTTTACGCTGGATCGAGTGTTCCTTCGTTGCAGCAATTGGCTGAAAAAGGGATCAACGCCGTATTTACTCCCCAGCAATTTTCGCAGATCATTGTGGCGTTCGTCTTGCTGGGCACATTTCCTCTGGCTGTAAGATGGGGGATGAAGTTTTTAAAACGAAAGCAATCTGATGCCGGTGAGACTACAAAGCCTGGCGTTTGAGCATGCAAACTTCCGTTTTTATTTGATGCGATCAATAATCAGCAACGCTACATTTCAAAAAAAATGCACTTGGTTAAATGGATAGTCAAAACGAAATGAATGATGGATCACCCGAATCAGTACACACGATGGTCCAATTGCAACCATACGACAAGCACAATCAAGCACTCGAATCCAGCGTGCACCCAACCGATTGGACCAACCCAACACCAGCGGGTACCTATCATCTGGTTGTGATTGGCGCTGGGACGGCCGGCTTGGTAACTGCTGCAGGCGCAGCCGGGCTTGGTGCACGAGTCGCCTTGATTGAGCGAGAATTGATGGGTGGCGATTGCCTGAACGTTGGCTGCGTCCCATCCAAAGGAGTCATTAGCGCGGCACGTGTTGCTGCCACGGTTCGAGATGCCGCAGCGTTCGGAGTCCACGTTCCCGAAGGTGCCCACACCGATTTTGGTAAAGCGATGGAGCGGATGCGTCGTCTACGAGCAGACATCAGTCCGGCTGACTCGGCCAAACGATTTTCGGAACTCGGTATCGATGTGTTTTTTGGCAATGGCAAGTTTGAAGACAACGATACGGTCAGTGTGACACGAGCCAACGGCGAGACGACCAAGCTGAAATTCAAAAAAGCGGTCATCGCATCGGGTGCTCGCGCATCGGCCCCACCAATCGAAGGACTGGACAGCGTCAACTACCTGACCAATGAAAACCTGTTTTCGCTAACCGAATTACCGAAGCGTTTTGGCATCGTCGGTAGCGGACCGATCGGTAGCGAAATGGCGCAGACATTTGCCCGTTTCGGAAGCGAAGTTTTCCTGTTCGAACGTGGCGATCACATTCTGACTCGCGAAGACGCCGATGCCGCTGCCATTGTGCAAAACGAATTTGTCAAAGACGGCGTCAACTTGATGCTCGACAGCGACAACATGAAGATCAGCCCGGCGGATGACGGTAAAATTCGTGTCAGTGTGACACAAAACGGCAAGCCAAACGACGTCGTGGTTGACCAGTTGTTGATTGCGGTGGGGCGAGCACCAAACACCGATGGCCTGAACCTGGAAACGGTTAATGTGAAATACGGCCGTCGCGGGGTCGAGGTCAACGACAACTTGCAAACAACGAATCCGCGAATCTATGCGGCAGGCGATATTTGCTCGAAGTATCAATTCACTCACGCTGCCGACTTTCAAGCTCGCATCGTAATCCAGAACGCTCTGTTTGCCGTCGGACCATTCGGTAAAAAGAAGGCCAGTAAGTTGATTATTCCATGGGCGACTTACACGTCCCCGGAAATCGCTCACGTCGGAATGTATCCTGCAGACGCAAAAGAAGCCGGAGTCGAAATCGATACCTATGTTCAGTCGTTTGAACACGTTGACCGGGCAATCCTGGAAGACAAGGTGGACGGATTCGTAAAAGTCCACACGAAGAAAGGGACCGACAAGATTGTTGGAGCGACGATCGTTGCCGAGAACGCTGGCGACATGATCTCGGAACTATCCGTTGCGATGGCCAATGGAGTTGGGTTGTCGAAAGTCGGCGCAACGATTCACCCCTACCCAACTCAAGCCGAGGCAATTCGGAAGCTGGGCGATCAATTCAGCAAAACGAAACTCACTCCGTTCAGCAAGAAGATGCTTGCCTTTCTAATGAAAATGAACGTCGGCAAATGATCCGTTCGTTCCAGCACCAGGCGTCGTGATTGGCGGCGTCGGTGTCGGGAATAAGCAGTGAGCACAAGAAAAAAGCCAGAGCGGCTGCTCTGGCTTTTCGTTTTTGTTTTCGATCTCAACAACGTGAAAGTCTTGATGGACTAGTCGCGGCCACGATACTCGTCAAGTTTGGGCGACATCCCAGTGAAGAATCTCATCATATTGTCTCTTGATGAGAAGACTTTCTTTACCTCTTTCATGGTCGAAGCAAAGTTAAGATTTTGTGCTTCGGGCACTTGCCACGTGTTGACGCCTACCAGTTCGCCCATCATGTTCACTAATGGTCCACCACTGTTACCACCTGAAATTGCGGCCGTGTGTTGAATCCAATTCATGTCAGGTGCGAAGGAACCGAAACGCGAGTTCATAGCTTCCGGACCATCCAGCATTTCCAAAATTTCGACACCGCCTCGGATGTTACTGGTCTTGCCAAGAGTTTGCGAAAATCCGAATCCACGCGGTGCACCGAAAGCAGCAACGTCTTCACCGGGATCGGGAAACTTATCAGCAATCGCAATCGGGACGCAAACGAGATCTTTTGGATCGACTTGAATGATTGCCAAGTCACGTTTTGAATTGTCTTGTAGAAAGCCGATCGCTTCCGTTTTTTTACCGTCTGCTGTTTCCAGGGAAACTTTCGAAGCGTCTCTAATGACGTGCGAGTTCGTGCAGATCTTTCCTTCGGTGTCCAAAAAGAAACCGCTACCGATAACTTCTTCGCCATCAAATCGCGTTACTTGAATCTTCACAATGGATGGTCGGACCAGCTGGATCAGTTTGGTGAATTCCAGTGATTCGCTAGACGCTTGATCGCCACCGGTGAGCGTCAAATCGCCCGTGTCAAATTTGTTTTCTTCTGGTGGTTTGGATTCGCCGCGAGGCAACTGCTGCATCTCGCGTAGATCTGAGTTCGTCAGACGTTCGCCATCAGTGTCCCTCAATACCACATCACCGGCATCTGTTTCCAATAGGCTGTTAAAATAGAAATACATACCGCCTGCAAACAAACCGATCAAGGCAACTGCGATGCCAATCAAAAGTGGCCAACGAGTCTTAGCCTCTTTCGTTTTCTTGACAGGCGTTTTTCTAGTTGCGGGCGGTAACTGGGCCGGAAGAGGCTGAGCGGCTGGCATATGACCAGCGGGCAGTTGATCGACTGGCAGTTGACCAGGCAGACCAGTTGGGGACTCGATCTCTTCCAACACCTGCAGTTCATCGGGTTGGCGAGTCGCCGCCACAGGTGGTTCAGGGACAACGAGCATGGTTGAGCATTTTGGGCATTTGAGTTCCCGGCCAACATACTTTACAGGCGCCTTCAGGTTGGCGCCGCATGGACATCTTAACGCGACATGCACTTGTCGGTTCCCCTTGAGTTAGGAAGTGGCGGATTAGCAATGTGATTTATTCTAGCATCTGTTGCACTATAAAAAACGTAACAAGGTGCCAGAAAAGATCCATTGAACCCAAAAAATAACGCAGTTCTGCCGAGTTTCTCGGTATGTGTGCCAAATTTAGCGAATAGGGAAGCGTGTTAAGGGCAAGATTTGCCGATAATTCAATACGGTTTTTACTTTTATTGCCTCAGGCCTTACACTACAGGCATGTTAGTTCTAGCTCTTTTAATGGGTTGGTGGTGGATATGAGAATACTATTGATAGTTGCCTGGCTGTTTGTTGGCTTAGGAGGAGTGATTTATCACTTCGGTCCAGGCCAAGACCAAATGGAGATCGATCGGATCGATCAAATGCTAAAGCAAGCTCGCGCTAGTCTGGTTGCCGAAGAGTGGGCAGACGCCATCGAGCAATTCGATGAAGTGCTTGCCGAGTTGCCCGCCGAACGGAAAACGGAAGCTCAAGGGCTGATGCTTGAGAAAGCAAAAGCACAAATGATGGCCGCTCAACTGCCCGAGGCTCGGGAAGCATTGGCGACTTTGTTGCAAGACATTCGGCAGTCCGATTCGGCTGACCCAGCTTTTGTCGCAGAAGTTCAAGCAACCTTGGCCAATTCGCAATACTACATGACTTGGCTGATGCGACGGGAAGGTCTACCGGAAGAAGAGTGGATGCCTGAAATCGAGGCCGCTCGCCAGCACTACACTCAGCTGACTAAAACAGCTAAAAAGTTAGGCGATTCAGAAATGGCCCGCAAGAGTGCCGAAGACTTGGAGGCATCGATTCGGTTGGCTCGCATGGACTTGTCCGAACTACAAGGCCTGCCACTGCCTAGCCAATGACAGGGTACGTGAAGCGGCAAAAGCCGTAGCCGGAGTTCCGGCAAAAAGCGTAAACAACCTTCCAGCGGCGCTACCTTGGAAAAAGTGCCAGAAGGTAAAGGCTCCTAAAGCTGGGCCATCCCAATTAGGGACACATCAAAAGATTCATTAGCCAGGCGATTTTTGCCTGGCTTTTTTCTTGCGCGTTTTGAAGCACCGCCCAGCGCGTCGATTGTTTATGTACAATATTAGGTGAGGCAAACATTTAGAATCTCTATTTAAAGGGAACAGCAATGATGGCGATTCGATTCGGTAAAGCGTTCACCGTTCTGATGCTCGTCGCCGGTTTGGTTGATTGCATTCAACTACAAGCTCAGGTTCAAGTCCTGCCG
The DNA here is from genome assembly GCA_964543985.1 of uncultured Pirellulaceae bacterium. GTDB lineage: Bacteria > Planctomycetota > Planctomycetia > Pirellulales > Pirellulaceae > CAJQPP01. The sequence continues at coordinate 11,296 of CAZJBW010000033.1, forward strand.
GCCCGCAGACTTGTCCCAAGCCAACCATTTCGAATTCAAGCGGCTGGAAACTCGGCCCCCTTTCAAGTCGTGGCGCCAGGGGTAGTACAAGCAGGGACGACCGCGCCAACGAACGCCGCAACCAATGCCGTGCAGAATCCTAGTGCACAAGAAGCAGCCCCAGCTGAGCTCTCGCCTTCGAAGCAAAAACTGGAGCTCTTACAACAAGCCAAGTTCGATCGTTCGGTGCAAGGCTTTTTGAAAGCCTGGAACGAACAAAATGAATCGACCGAAGAATCAACTGCTGAAAAACCAGCTGCCAAGTCGTGGTCCGGAAAAATCGTCGTGATACTGGATGATTTGCTGATCGTCCGAGTTGACGATCCTGCTGACCTGCCGTCCACCGGCGAACTGACTTTCAGCATCGGTGACCAAGAATCGGTGACGGTCCAGGTGTTATCGTTGGTCGACGAAAAACTTTCGTGTCGCTTGCCAACTGTGAATGCAGAAGAAGCTGCAACTGCAACGGAAGAACCGGCAACAGAAGATCCGGCAACAGAAGAATCTGCGACGGAATCTGCAGCTCATGCCGAACAGACCGACCCCGAATCGGAAGAAACCGAACAACAAGACGCGACGGAAAACGTCGCACTGACCGACGAAGTGCAGCCGCAATTCCAAGTTGGACAGTCGGTAACGATACAACAACCGATTGCTGAGGTCGTTGAACAACAAACGATCAAGCAACAGGTGGATCAATTCCTGATCGACGTGACACTCGGCAACTGGGAAAACGTTAAGTCGTTCCTGGCCAGTATGGATCCCGAAGACGCGGATCAAGTCTATGGCAAGATGTTGGCAGCGTTGGCTCAGGCCGCTCAACAATTACCGGAAGGGATTCCAGAAGAATACAAGCAGGTAATTCAGCAACAAATGCAACGGAGCGGCGAGCGTCCAAGCCCTCAGTTTTTGACGCCCAATGATATTCTGGCCATTTCCGAGGCGGCCCCGAATCCGATCCGCATCAAACTAGGCGGAAAGAATACTGGCGGTTCTGCAGGTGATGGAATTTCCGGGAAATGGGAAGGCGAAATCACAGCGGATGAATTGCCTGTAGAAGGACGCCAATTCACGATGACATTGGATTTGGATGGTAGCAATCTAAAAGGAACGATGACGGCCAATAACGATACCGTCGATTTAGCCGGTACGTTTGATATGGAAACTGGCAAGTGTGTGTTGAGCGGTCAATTCACTGGAATAGCAGCGACGCTTAATGCGACTGTTTCTGACAACCAGATGATTGGCGAAATCGCGGGTGACGACCTACCTTTTGCGATCAGTATCAAAGCTAAATTTGTCCAGCCAGATTTAAGCAAAGCCAAAACGAATGAATCTGAAGGAACGGACAGCGCCGCAATGGACGTTAACATTCGATCCGCAGCTGCAGCATCCAACGCAACTGCCACCGTAGTAATTCCACCTGGCATGAGCATGAATAATTTGCAGGCCGAACTTTTGGCTCAAATTCAGAACCAGCCAGCTGCAGGTCCAGCCGTTAGCACTACCAACGCAATCGGCGGCGCAAGTCATATCAGCGCATTGGCCAACCTGATCAGAATTTCCAAAGGTGCCGGGCATGACTTTGCCATCTTTGTTGACACCTTGGAAAAAGGCACGACTCACTTTGGCGGCCAAGACCTGATTAAACGATTGACGGCAGCCGAGTTGTTGATGAAATCATCGATGATTGACGAAGTCGAAAAGTTTTTGCCGGAATGGAATGACGAGTCGACGAACCGTTCGTTGCCAGCATTAAAGCTGTGGTCGAAATTTGCACTAAGCAAATTCTCGTCGACACGTGCGGCTGCTTGGTTAGAAAAATCGTGGAGCCTGAATCAGTCGATCATCGAATTGGAAAATGCCACCAAAAGCGATAAAGATGCGGCGTTGAAAAACCTGATTGAACTTTCGCCCAAAGTAGACAAAGAAATTGGTGTCGCATGGATGAACGAAAGCTTCACCGAAATGCCTGAACGCGGAATAACGATCCTGACCAATTTGGGAAGCAAATCAGCGACCATGGCGTCGCAGACCGCTCAAGTGTCCGAACGACAACGAATCGATTTGTTACGTCTGCAGAATGAAGCCGTCGAAAAGCTGGTGAAAATTTCGCCGGAACAAGCAAATGAGTGGAACAGTGCATTAACGTTACTTGCACAAACTTGGCTGACCGAAGCTCAGACATCTTTGACGCACTCTACCGAAAACAGCCGCTCTTCATTCATGCAGTACGACATGTACGGAAACTCGTACTGGGTCAATGAAAACCAATACATGCAACGATACAATGGACGGCCACGACCTCGACCGATCAAGATCGGTGACATTTTAGAGGTGTTGCCCAGCAACGAATGGCAAGCTTTGATCAGTGAAAGCTTGCATATCCAAATGAGACGCGTAACGGCCGAGTTGTATTTGCGGATCAACGAGGAAAACGAAGCATTTCCGTATATCGAAGGGATTGCGGAAACGCATCCCGATGTGGCTCTGGAATTGGTACACGAATTTCTGAAAATCTGGACGCGGAATCACGACCCCAACACGGACTCACGTCGACGCAGCCCATACATGTATTCGTATGGCTACAATCAAAAGGCCGAAGCCATTCCGTTGACACGTTCGCAGCAGGAACGGAACTTGCGCGAGCTAACTGATTGGGTCGCACGAATTCGCAAAATGGATTTGGACGGTGTTCGGGAAGAGTTGTTAGCCAATGCCTTTACCACCTGCCACAGTCGCGCCGAAGTGTTTCAATTGGACCGAGTGCGATCCGTCTTCGGTGATCTAGATCAGTTGAAACCTGAAACCGTGGCAGCACTTTGCCAAAAAATGCGAGCCAATCTGGCTTCTCAATGGCGAGATATTCGTGAACAAGAAGCCAGCCAAACCAAAAGACGAGAACCACAAGTTCGAGAAGAGGTTTTGAGAGGCTACGATGTCGCCATGCAACTGGCTGCGGAGGCCTTGGTTGCTGATTCCGAAAACTGGGAACTCAACTTGGCTTTGGCTTGCCTGTTGTATGACAAAAACGCCTACTCCCAAACGGTGCAAAAATCATCCGAATTCACTAGTCGCCGGGACATGGCTTTCGAACAATTCAGCCTGGCTGCCGAAAAGTACCTTGCTGTTTCCACTACGCTGGAAAAAAACCAACAGTCCACCAAACCGTTTGACCTGTGGTTTTATGCCTCTTTGGGTGCCTGCGACTTGGGACGAATCTCCGATAGAACTGTTCCCGACCGCCGCCAATACGCCAAGATTCGCGAAACCATTCAGCGTTTACCTGGCACGATCGGCGAAGAACATATGAGCTTGTTTGCCAACAATTTGTTTTCTCGTATGAACCCAATCAAACCGGAAATCAAGTTCCGTTATCTACGTGGTGGGTTCGAGATTGTTGGCGATCACCCTCGCGCCTGGGAAGCTCGCAACCTTTTCCGATACTACAAAGATCTGGTGCACGAGATTCGCTTGGTTGCTCAGATAGATGGTGAAGACAATGTCGGGCACGGTCAACCGTTTGGCATTTATGTGAACTTGGAACACACCAACGAGATCGAGCGAGAATCTGGTGGTTTCACCAAGTACGTGCAAAACCAAAACAGCATGGCTTACGCGTACAACTACGGTCGCCCCAATGAAGACTATCGCGATAAGTTCAGTGACGCTGTCGAGATGGCATTAAGCGAACATTTCGAGATCATGAATGTTACGTTCCAGAGCCCCGAGTTGATGAAGTCGCGGCCAAGTAACAAACCTGGTTGGCGAGTGACCCCGTACGCCTACGTGTTGCTTAAACCGCTAGGGCCCGAGGTCGATCGAGTGGCTGCGTTGAAACTGGACATGGACTTTAAGGACACATCGGGTTTTGTAGTGATCCCCGTCGAATCGCCAGCGATTGTCATCGATTGCAGTGACCAAGATGGTCAGCCACGTCCCGTGTCTGAGCTCTCGATTACTCAAACGCTGGATGAACGCCAAGCCGAAGATGGAAAGTTGATTGTTGAAATTTCGGCGACCGCCAATGGCTTGGTCCCCGATCTGGATCAACTGATCGACACCAAAAGCGATGGCTTTGAAGTCGTCAAAGTCGACGATCAAGGCGTGCTTCCCAACAGTTTCAAAAAGGAAACGGATGACATTCAAATTCTTTCCGATCGCAGTTGGACTGTCGAATACGCCGCGCTTGATGGCCAAACACCGACTTCGTTTGTCTTTGGGAACGTTAAGCTTGACGAAGTCGACAGCAAGTTCCAGCGATACGAAGATGCCGATTTGGTCGAGGTCGAACGGGCGGTCGCCTTGGAAAACAGCTTCGGCAGCATCGGCTCGTCATTCCTATACTGGCTGGTGCCTCTGCTGATTTTTGTGACCCTTGGTGTGGCCGCCGGCGTTTTTGCACTACGCCAACCTGTCCAGAAAGAACAAGCTCGTTTTCAAATCCCCGAAGACGTCAACCCGTTTACCGTGCTGTCGCTGTTGAAAGACATTAAGCAACGCAACGGTATCTCGGACGAGCAATCGGTGGAATTGGATGATTCAATCAACCGGATCGAGCAATACTATTTCAGCCCCAAAGATACTCGCAGCGATGACGATTTGCAGAAGGTGGCGGAAGCTTGGGTGAACCGAGCCAACTAGAAATTGGCGGCTCTGAAAAAGGCGCTGACCGCTGATTCGTATTGGCGGCCAGCGTCTTGTGTTGAACAACTGCAGGGGTTACGACGCTGCTGGTTTGTCGGTAACCCTGAACTGAGGCGAGTGCAGCTACGCAACGCTAATGTCACTCATCTTCATCTTCCTCTTCTTCTTCATCGTCATCTACTTCTTCGTAGACGTACTCGTATTCGTCGTCCTCATCCTCTTCATCGTCGACCTCTTCGTATTCCCATTCGTCTTCTTCATCCTGGTCGTACTCGTCGTCGAATTCTTCGTCGTACTCCTGTTCTTCGCCCTCGTCTTCTTCTTGTTCTTCTTCCGACTCAGGTTCTTCTATTTCGGTTTCGTCGTTAGCGATTGGCTCTTCTTCCCAATCCTCGTCCTCGTCCTCGTCTTCTTCAACGGGAGCCGCAATGAGCTTTGCTGGCTTGATCGGTTTTGGTTTTTCGGTCGGCGGCATTTTGGGTGCCACGGGAACGGTCGCTTGGCTAGTCACCTGGACTCGGTCACTTTTTTCATTGTCGTTGTTACCGGTTTTGATGGCTTGCCATTGATCCAGCGTCATGATAACCTCGCGATGCTTACTGCCGTTGTAGGGTCCGACGACGCCGTCTTCTTCCATGTGATCGATGACTCGCGCCGCTCGCCCATAACCAATTCTTAGGGCTCGCTGCAATAACGAGCAGCTGCCGCGTTGTTCGTTGATTACGATTTCAACTGCCTTGTGATACAAGTCATCTCGTTTGGCCAATTTGGCAGCCAATTCGGCATCGTCGACTTGACCAGACTCCTCTTCTTCCAGTTTCAAGTTGACCAGTTCATTGACGAAGTGTTGTTCACCCGTGCTGACACTTTCCGTGATTGCGTCAATTTCTTCATCGCTAAGGAATGTACCCTGCCCGCGAACCAGTTTGCTGGTCCCAGGTGGCAAGAACAACATGTCCCCGTGCCCCAGCAGTTTTTCCGCACCTGTTTCATCCAACACAACACGACTGTCTACCTGACTAGAAACTTGGAACGAGATCCTGGCCGGCAAGTTCGACTTGATCAAACTGGTAACGACTTGCACGATCGGTTTTTGAGTAGCCAGAATCAAGTGAATTCCAACCGCACGACTCTTTTGAGCGAGTCGGATGATGTGTGCTTCGACCTCTTTACCCGCCGTCATCATCAGATCGGCCATCTCGTCCGCCACGATAACAATGAACGGCATATTGATCGGGATCTCGTCCCGTTCTTCTTCGGTGGCCGGCTGTAGACGCTCCATCAGTTCTTCTTCGCCCAACTGGTTGTAGCTGTTGATGTGACGCACGCCGGCGTTGGCCATCAGACGATACCGGTCTTCCATCTTTTGTACGGCCCAGGCCAAGATCGCTTCGGCCTTGCGCATATCGGTGACGACGGGGTGCATCAAGTGAGGTAGTCGGCTGTAGCCGCTAAGTTCGACCATTTTTGGGTCGATCATCAACATACGAACTTCGTCAGGTCGACGAGTCATCAGGATCGAGTTGATGATGGCGTTCAGGCAGACCGACTTACCAGTACCCGTACGACCTGCGATTAGAAGGTGAGGTAGTTTGGACAGATCCGCAACGATCTCTTTCCCCGAAACATCCTGTCCCAAGAACAGCGGGATCTTCATTTTGCGAGTCTGTTCTTTCGACGACTCCATAACGTCACGTAGTCGCACGAACTGACGTTTTTCGTTAGGTACCTCAATGCCCACTGTGTTCTTGCCGGGAATCGACGGAACAACACGAACACTGGGCACTCGCAAACGAACCGCAATATCGTCGGCCAATGCCATTACTTTGTTCAGACGCAAACCTTTGGCCAAGTCCAGTTCATACTGAGTGATCACGGGTCCCGTCTCGACGCCCACGACGCGGATGCTTTGGCCGAATTCAGCAAACTTCTTTTCCAACAGGCGACCTCGCTTATTGACCTCCTGTTTCAATTCCGTTTCGTCAACCTCTTTGGAGACATTCAGCAATTCAAGTTCCGGCAGCTCGTAGTCATCGGCCTCGTCGTCCAGCGAGGCGGCGTTTAGTTTTGTGATGACGTCTTGGCGAGCTTGCTCTTCAGCGGATGGTTTCTTACGCCCCAGCCCGAACAAACTGCGTTTTGGGGCCGGCTCTTCTGGCTCCTCTTCCGCTTCGTCTTCGGCCTCTTCCTGACCTTCTTCCTCGAGCAATTCGTCGTCATCAGTTTCCACGAGTGCCGTTTTGGCGGCGCGATTTACCAAGAACGGGATGGTATCAGGTGCGTCTTCTAATTCCTCGTCTTCTTCCTCATCCGTCTCTTCTTCATCGGCGAACATGGATTTACGACGATCTTCATCTTCCTCGTCGTCTTCTAATTCCTCGTCCTCTTCTTCCTCTTCTTCTTCTTCATACTCGTATTCGTATTCGTCCTCGTCATCTTCGGCTTCCAATTGGAACCAGTCGCGAACCCGAGCGATCGTGCCAGTTGGCAACACGAATGCGAACACCGTTAAAATACTGACCAAGGCGAAACCTACGAAGCGGACAAAGATGTACTCGGTCCACAGAAACATGCCGATGGCCAAGACACTGGTTGCCATGATCAGACCGCCAGTGCCCGCGAAATTCAACTTCATTAAACCAGCACCTAAGGCACCGATGTATCCTCCCGAACCGATGGCCGGCCCTAGCGATGCGTAAGGAATTAACATGGCAGCCAACGTTGTCATGCCAAGCAAGGACAGTAGCCAACCGATCGTTTTTGACCACAAGGCCTCGATGGACTGACGTTGTAGTAGAGCGATGGCTACCGCCATGATTCCCAAGATCAGAAAGAAGGCGCCAATACCCAAGCTTGTGAACAATACGTCTGCTGCCAACGCGCCCCACTGCCCGCAACTGTTGGCAATTTCTTCACTTTGTGGCCACACTAAAACATCTGGTTGGTAGACTCGGTCCAATGGTTTGAACAGCTGATTGACTGGATCGGCCGGCGAGTACGTTACCAGCGAAATGGTCAGGAACAGCGCAAAGATGATCAAAACAACTGCAAAGAGATCGCAACGAGCATTGCGGTTTTCGAACATGACACGCTTCCGGGGGACTCAGGCATGGCGGGGGCGAACCCCACCACCTTTTGGGGCAAGATTGAAACAGTTTTAGCGGCGTGTCCTTGCCTACGAATACAATTCCTGGTTTCTCCTGTTAGTTATCGACCAAGCAGCCGTCACAAATTCAAACACAACCCGTTTGGTCCGAAAGGTCTACGCGAATGTCAGAAAGGGACTGAATTCCTGCGAGCTCAGCAAGAGATTTCGGAATAACCGTTAGAGTTTCAAAGCGACTGATTGTCGACTCAAGAGAAGCCCCAATGCATGCGAGGGAGGACCCGATCAGCATTACTTACGGCTGCTTAGGATCTCGCTGGAACCAGAGTGGCACCCAGTTGATGATGGCCACGAATTGATCGCCGGCTTCCCGTTCCAAAATGGCTGCGAACTTGTTTTGGTCCGTCATCGCGATTAGTCGCTCGTGTTCTGTAGCGATAGAAAGTCGTTTGCCGTCACGAAGTTTAACTACTTGTTCTTGATTCAGTGTCAGTTTCTGACAGCCGTCTTGGAATAGATCTTCGACTGGCACGATGTGTCGTTGCAGTTGTTCGGCGTCGTACTCGTCCAGTTGCTCGGACGAAAGGGCCTGATCGATATGAAATGGCCCAACGAAATCGCGACGCAAATCAGTCATTAATCCGCCAGTTTTCAGCGACTGACCCAAGTCACGGGCGATCGAACGGATGTAGGTTCCTGATCCGCATTCGATAAACGTTGAAAGGGTGGGATAATCGAAAGCTAACAGATCGATTTTGTGAACCGTGATTGGACGAGGTTTTAGAGGCACTTGTTTGCCAGCGCGAGCTTGGTTGTAAGCGCGCTCGCCTTGGACTCGGATCGCTGAAAACTGGGGCGGGGTTTGCTGAATCAACCCAACTTGCTGGTCCAATGCTGCCACGACTTGTTCGCGATTAGGAAATTGTGCGACGGCCACCTGCTGCACTTGGCCGGTGCGGTCGTCGGTGTCGCTGGTTTGCCCCAAGCGAAAATCGGCAGTATATGCTTTGGAAAATTCGTGCGCGATCGAAATCAACTTGGTCGCTCGGCCAACGGCCACTACCAGGACACCAGTTGCCATCGGGTCCAATGTTCCGGCATGGCCAACTTTGATTTTCCGACCCAGAATCCGTTGCACGCGATTCACGATATCTCGCGAAGTGCAGTCGGCGGGTTTGTTGACGTTCAGAAAGCCGCAGGGATTCATTTAGGAATTCTTGAGCTTTTCAACTTCGGCTTTGACCTTCTCGATTTCTTGCTCCAAAGACTCAACTTCAGATGGATCGTCCATTTGGCTTTTGGCACCAGCCAATTGTTGCCTCAGTTTTTCTTGGCGTTTGCGTAGAACTTCCAGTCGTTTTTTCGCTTTCTTGTCCATCTTGGTGAATGCCTTCTTAGTTATAGTGAGCAGTCTTAGGTGGTGAAGTTTCGCAAAAACGACGACGCCTGAATAGGCGGTTTTGGCAGAGACACCAAACAAAAAAGACGCAAAACCATATGGATTTGCGTCTTTGGAAGTTGTGTGGTCTAGCGTGAGCTATGCGATCAAGCTGAAAAACTTAGTTGCCAACCGATTCGTTGATCGTGGCACCTGAAGTCACAGGAATGATAGGAGCAGGTTGACCCGTTGAGTACTGTTCAGCAATAACAGCTTGATAGGCAGATGGAATCTGGTGTGGCAATACTTGAGACTTGGCGATCTGAACATTACCCAGGTGACGGTAGTAGCGATCGGTAAAGTTACGAACGGCAGCCATACGACGGTTCAAAGTTGGGCTCGACTGATCTTCATACAGGAAGATTTTCTTGTTAGCGCTAGTTGACATTTGCATGATCCAGGCAACTCGCTGTTCACCCGCACGATTCAACTCGTTAGTTTCGGTATCAAAGTATCGCGAGGTCAACAAGTGAGCTGCTTCCAAACCTTGAGCGAACTGCTGGTTGAAAATATTGTAGTAGGCAGCACGATCCCAACACTTAAATGGTTGAGGCCAAGCGGAATTGCGAGCGTGTGCGATGCGGTAGTCGTCTTTGTACTGTTCGATGCCAGCTCTCACACTATCGAATGCACCGAATCCAGTGGCGTGATGGCCTGAGGCAACTGCCCCTCCTGCTGCTCCACCGCAACCGCAACCAGCACTGGCGCCAGTTGGGTATCCGAAGCTGCCGGACTTGGCTGCACAGGAATGACATTGAGCTGCGGCATCAGAGGCCATGGCGATCATCGCCAAGATCGCAGCAGGAATAACCAGACAACGTTTAAGAGTAATCATTTCGAATCTCCGGCGAATCCATTCTTGAGAATTCATTTAATTGGTTTTTCAATCGTAACTGGTCCTTTGCCTAGACCATGCACGTTTGTTTGTATCGGCGCAATTGGTCGCCTAGCAACGACAGTTCACGAGGGAAAAACCATTAAGATTCATCGAACCGAGCTATTTTTGGAAAGCAGGGAGCATTTCATTGACCATAGTGATTGCGGCGGGACCAACGAGTACAACGAAGATACCGGGGAAGATGAACAAAACGAGTGGAAAGATCAACTTGACAGCAGTCTTTGCCGCTTTTTCTTCCGCAATTTGCCGACGTTGAGTCCGCATTGCGTCACTTTGGACTCGCAATGCCTTCGAGATGCTGGAACCGAACTTGTCGGTCTGAATGATCACCGATGCTAGCGTTTGCAGGTCCTCGACCCCGTTTCGGGCGCCCAATTCTTGAAATACTTCGTCACGGGGTTTACCCATTTGCACCTGCATATTCGAAATGGCGAATTCGTGCGAGATCGTAGGCTGGGTTGGTTCCATTTCATCGGACACTTTTCGCATCGCTTGGTCCAGACCAAGGCCTGCTTCAACGCAAACGGTCAACAAGTCAAGCGCGTCCGGCAGGCCAAGGAAGATCTTTTCTTGACGCTTCTTTGCTTTCAACGAAAGGATGACTTCAGGTGCGAAGAAGAAAATACCGGTACACATAAGTGTGCGAAGTAAAGCCGTGGTCGTAAATCCGCTAAGGAATAGGCTGACGCCACCACCGATGAGCAGACCGATTGCACCGCAAACAAATTTTGTCGCCAGGAAGACCATGACAGATTCTTCGCTGCGGTATCCAGCATAATTCAAACGTGCTCGGATCTTGCCTTCTTCGACTTCTGTTTTGGGAGTCAAAGGCTTGGCCAGCTGTTCGCTATGCTTTTCCAGCATACCGGTTAGGCCATTACCTTTTTCACCTTTGCGACCTTCTCCGTTGTCACGGATGGCCTTCATCTGATCGAGTCGCTCTTCGGTCCGCGTCTTCTTCAGGAAGAAGGTATCAGCGATGAACCACATCAAAGCGGCTACGGCAGCAAAAATCGCAAACGGAAGAATGGCTGCAAAGTCGAGGAATGCAATTACTTGTGTGTTCACAGCTTATACCTTGATCGTAATAATTTTCTTGATGGCGATAGCGCCAAGGATTTGCATGACGATTCCAAAGGCCAACATCTTTTGGCCCAGTGGATCATTGAAAAGCATCATTACGTAGTCGTAATTCAGTTTCAGCATGGTCACGAACAGAACCGGCGGCAAAGCCAACAGCACGATACCTGAAAGACGACCCTCACCTGTCAGAGCTTGAATTTGCCCCCAGATCTTGAAACGCTCGCGAATCAAGCTACTGATCTTGTCCAAAATTTCGGCCAAGTCACCACCCGTTTGACGCTGCAGAATTACGGCAGTGGCAAAGAATCGCAAGTCAACATTACCAACACGTACGGTCATGTCTTTGATGGACTGTTCGACCGACATACCAAGATTTTGTTGCTCGAAGCATTTTGCAAATTCAGGACCCAGTGGTTCTGACATTTGATTTCCAACCAACTGCAAACCGGCTGGCAAACTGTAGCCGGATCGTAATGCCCGAGACAAAACGTCCATGGCATCGGCCAATTGCGATGAGAAAGTTCTCATGCGGCGTTTACGTTTCATCATCAGCCACAAGAAAGGCAGGAAAAAACCGGTGATGAAAATCACAGGTGCAATTGCCTTGATTGGTGAAGAAAACATGTACACCACGGTCCCGACAGCACCTAGTCCCGCACAGATTCCCAGGAACTTGGTGGCAGTCAAATTTTTGACACCAGCTTGGCTAATAAACCGATCCAGGTTCAGGTAAGTATTAGCAAAATCTTGAATCTTGCCTGGTGCATCTTCCAATGGCTTAGCCAATACGGAAGTCGTTGCTTTGCGTTTTCCGCCTCGACCACCACGGGCCGTCATGGATGCCAGGCGGTCTTCAAATTGACCGGATTCTTGCTTACTGCGTAGTACCAGTGCGATGCCGCCCGCCAAACTGGCGAAGCACACAAACAGCGATACGAATACTAGGATTTGAAACATTTCAAGTTCTCTATCTTGGCTGGTACGTAGGGGGCTAGTCCACCAACATGACGCGTTCTTGGAAGATGCTGGCCGGCAGCTTGATACCTGAAGCGGTCAGTAGATCCAAACATTTAGGTCGAACGCCTGTGCAAAGGAAGCGACCAGTTGCTCGTCCGTTTTCGTCGATTCCGTCTTGGATGTAACGGAAGATGTCTTGCATAACGATGACATCGTTTTCCATGCCAACCACCTCGGTGATGTGAGTCACTTTACGTGGACCACCCTGTAGACGGTTAGCTTGAATGATCAGGTGTACCGCACTGGCGATCTGAGTCCGCATGGCTTTGATCGGCAACTCGAATCCGGACATCAGGATCATCGTTTCCAAACGACCGATGCAGTCACGAGGCGAGTTCGCGTGAGTCGTTGTCAGTGATCCATCGTGACCGGTGTTCATAGCTTGCAGCATGTCCAACGCTTCGGGACCACGACATTCCCCGATAATGATTCGCTCAGGACGCATACGCAGACAGTTTTTCACCAAGTCGGTGGCTGTCACTTGCCCTTTGCCTTCAATGTTTGGCGGGCGAGTTTCCAGACGCACAACGTGGTCCTGTTGCAATTGCAATTCCGCAGCATCTTCGATCGTGACAATACGGTCGTGATTGCCAATGAAGCTGGAGAGTGTATTCAGCAACGTCGTTTTACCGGAACCAGTACCGCCTGAGATAATGATGTTTAGGCGAGCCTTCATGGCGCCCTCCATCAACATTACCATTTCAGGTGTGAAGGCCTTGTAGTTCAACAAGTCTTCCAGCTTCAGTGGGTTGGAACCAAAACGACGAATAGACATCGCCGCTCCGTCCAGTGCCAATGGTGGGATAATCGCATTAACACGAGAACCGTCGGTCAATCGAGCATCAACCATCGGACAAGTCTCGTCGACACGACGGCCAACTTTCGACACGATCCGGTCAATGATCTGAAGCAGGTGGGCGTTGTCACGGAATTCGACATTCGTCTTTTCCATTTTACCCTTACGTTCGACGTAAATGTTCTTGGGGCCGTTGATCAGAATATCACTGATCGATGGGTCCTTCAGAAGCATTTCTAATGGTCCCAGACCAAATGTTTCGTCCAAGACCTCGTCAACCAGTCGATCGCGTTCCGACCGGTTCAACAAAGTGTTTTCGTTGTCGCACAGGTGTTCGACCACCATGCGAATTTCTTTTTTCAGTACGTCGCCTTCAAGTTCGCTAATGCGATTCAGGTCCAGCTTGCCAATCAGGCGCTGGTGAATGCGCTGCTTGAGAGCGTCAAAATCAGATTGCGAATTGTTTGGGGCTAATTGTCCGTTGCTCATTTTCTATCCGTTCGAAAAACGTGGGGGATTACAGACCCTCCCCCTGCGGAAATTAATGTGTCACGCAAATATAGCCCTCAAATAGCGCGATGGGATCATGCAGCAGTTTTTGACTTACCACCGACGGTTGGTTCAGGCTTGCACTTGATACGACCGCTAGGATTAGAACTTGAACAGTTTTCAGTTTTTTCAATCTGTCTGGACGGTCACCGATAGACCGGTTCAATCAGAGAGTTGAAATCAATGAATTAGATTGAATCGGTTTTGCAGGCAGGTTTCCGCAATTCGAAGAAAAAGTTCGACCATCGGCTGGCATTTGAACAATAATACGTTTGACACGACGACTTGCCGCCCAGCCATCTGCAAACCAAAATAGTGTCAGTCTAATCATTTATTCAGGAAACAAACGTGTCACGAGCTATCGCCTGCCCAAGTTGCCAGCGTCAATATCAGGTCAATGGAGATCCCACGGGCAAGAGCATGAAATGCCCTGCTTGCCAAAACGTTTTTCAAGTTCCTGCCGTTTCAGCAGCAGCTCCCGTGGCCCGCACGCCAATGGAAGTGCCAGCGACCAGCAACTCAAAACTGTTTCCTGATCCGAATTCGATTCCACGAGGCCCCGATCCCTTAGCCAATCACGTGGTGCAAGACCCAGGATTCGCGGACATAGATGTGGACGAGGTCCGCAGGCAACGCGAAGCAGCGGCACGCAAAAAAGGCAATCTGGAAAACGCCTACTCATCCAGCAGTTCGTTGGCCAAATTAGACGAAGAGAATGCTCAGAAAAAAACCAACAAACCCATGAACACCAGCTTGTTCGGAATGGATACTTTGTTTGGATTCGACGGGCGTATCCCACGACAAACTTGGTGGCTTAGCGCCCTGTTGTTTTCGTTCTTGTCCCAATTGATTGTGGGAGCGCTGTTTGGTGCTTATTATTTGATTCTAAAGGTCGCAGACGTGGATATTCCGGATCTTGGACATTCCCGTTTTTGGGACGAGCAATTTATCTATGCAATACCATTCGCGTTGCTGGCGTTGTTATACGTGGCCCTAAACGCGTGGGTTACCATCGCGTTAAACGCCAAACGATTTCACGATTTGGGTTACGACGCAACCAGAATGTTTATCATGCTGGTTCCATTACTTGGCATTTACTTTGTTATCGAACTGGGCTTCTTTAAAGGCCAAGCTCGCAAAAACCAATACGGGCCCGATCCGTTAAAAGGCAAGCACTAGCAGGGCGTGGTCGTTTCATAAAAACTGGGCTCTCAATCCAATAGCTGCTAGCGAAGAAACAGGGTTCCGCGCTTTTCGTTTACCCAATCGGGAAAAAGCTCACGGGTTCGCTAATAATTACTGAAGGCGAAATCGTTGCAATTCCGAGCTTAGAGATAACCAGAAATCTTGGCGCGAGGTTTTCGCGCAGCACGCTCAGTCTTTTGCCGGTTGGATGTTTGCATTGCAAGCCGAAATTGGCAAATTTCCAAACCGACCCGCCGCACGTTGGAGGACGCCACCATGCTTTCCGAACCTACCATACTCATGTTGATGCCCGCTGCCTTAGTCTTGGTTGGAGTTTTCACCGGAGTTTTCCTGTGGCGATGGCTGCACGACGCGGATCAACACACTATCGAAGACCTACACGACGAAATTCGACGGCTATCCAAAAAGATTGACGGAGAAGGGTATTCCGCAGCTGAGGCTACTGGGCTGCTGGACTTGCAATTTGAAAACGACGAATTGCAGGTCGAGGCGAAGGCAATGACCCAAAAACGCGAAGAACAAGAATTGGAACTTGTAGAACTGCGTTCCATGATTCAGGTCCAGGAATCCGAAATGGAACTGGCTTTGAAGACCATCTCCAGCCTGCGACAAAAACTTGGCTTGAACGGAGATACTGCAGCGACTGCACCGTCAAATGAAGTACCTCTTATCCAAAAACCAGAATTAGTGCAGGCCCCTCAACCCACGATCTTGCGTGCTGACTTCGAAAAAGTGGACTGCGAAACGCCACAACCTAACCTGTTGACCCTCGCTCCACTTAGTACTGCCGAACCAAACAAAGTGGAATCCGAGTCAGCAGCGACCAATCAAACGCGGCCAAGTTTGGATACCGAATACGGTGGCGAAGTCCGTTTCGACGCAAGCTTGGGTTGGGTTTATACTCGCCCACCAATGGTTAACGACAACCTGCAGCTGATCTCAGGGATTGCATCCAAACTGGAACAGCAGTTGAACGGCTATGGTGTTTACACATTCCAACAGATCAGCCTGTGGGACTCCAACAATATCGAGCAGTTTTCTCAATGTCTGGACACGTTCCAAGGTCGAATCGAACGCGATAACTGGGTGCACCAAGCCACGGTCCTGTACCACAAGACTCGCAAGATGCGGCGTGCTGCCTAGTTAGTGAACGCATCGTTTATCGACGAGGATTCAGACTGGCTTTGTTTCTTCATTTTGATGTTGCGGTGCTAGATCTACGCGCCGCGACGGTCGACTTTTTCTAACGCCCGACTTTAGCAAGGTAGCCATCAACAGCGCAAAGCTGCCGATGAACGCCAAGACCATGGCAGCCGCCCACAAATAATAGCCGATGCCCAGCGCTGTAATATTGGCGTTACCAGGTCCAACGGGGACAGTCTCGCGAGTTAAAAACATGCCGGCCAACAGGCACGGATGAACGGCGAACAGAGTCATCACCAGAGGCTCGATTAGCCCCTCGACCTGCTTCTTCAATCGCAAGCCAACACCGATCATCCAAGCAATCAACAAGAAATTCGCCAAAGCTTCTGGGATTCTAATCCAAGCGACCGGTGCGTACAGCAAGCACGAGTAGCCCCACATGGGATCCGTCTGCTTTAAATAGAAAGCGGGAAATCCAAGCGACGTTAGGTACAGCAGTATCACGGCCGCAAAGATCAACAAGCGAAATTTCATTGTGCGAGGTTTGGTTTTGATGGTCTAGAGTGACGGTATTTGAATCGCACCAACGATCGGTGCCAGAAAGAGTCGCGGCGATCGGAATTCGTCGTCTTTCATTTCACCACTCAATCAAGACTCAGCGACCATTCTACTTTGGGATCTTAATGGCTGGTGCCGAAAGCGATTTCGAGTATTCGTTAAGGAACTGTTGAGCGTCTTCTAAAGCGGACTGCATAGCGGTTTGTGTCGCAACGCCGTGACGTATCGCTCGCTCAATATTTTGGTTGCCGCCCAACCCCAGCCCGCCAAACAGTTCCACGACTTGTTTGATTTGAGGTTCTTCCAGCAACGCGTCAACTCGGGCTTGTTCTTGTTCATCCGCGTTTGCTTGGCCAGTAAGTTTGGTGAGTCGCGTCCAAGTGCCATCAAGTTGTTTTACGAAGAAATGCCACTCGACCTTTACATCGGGACTTAAGATGTTCTGTTCCAATCGAGTAATAGAAAACGATCGAAAGCCTTCTTTGTCGGCCTCGGCAGCCTGCTTCTTCCAGGACTCGGTCTGGACGTTTTGATTTTGGTTTCGATTGCGAGTGAACTCGGGAATACCTAACTCTTCGCCGATCTGCTGCAAACTGTTGGAACCCATGCCACCTTGCAACATCTGAGTCAACAATGCGGCGGCGTTGGCCTCTTCACCACGTCGAAAAACGGTGTCACCGGTCCCCTGATACTGAAGGTTCTCGTCTCGAAAATCGTATTCGACGATCGCCTTACGAATGGCCCACTGTTCATCGGTTTGAGCCGCAGCGGGTACTTCGTCAGAAAAATCAACGGACTCTTGGTAAGGATCGATACCCGCCTTCTCCAACTCCTCGAACAACTCCTTGGCGGGGCGAGTACAAACGTCTGCCAGTTCATGTTTCCAAGCAACTACAGCGATTAGTCTGCGAGCCGCGTCTTGCAATTGGGTACGTCGAACGTCACTGCGATTAATTCGCAGATAGGTGAAACGAGTGTCAGGTGTTTTATCGTCGGCCGTGGCCACGCGTTCCGCTTTTTCAAGTTGGTCCTCCAGAAACAATCGCAAGCCAACCTCGTCAGTCCGTTCTTCCAACCATTCACTAATCAGCTGCACCAGTCGCTCATTCTGTTTGGCTACCAGGACCGTTTCGTCTTCCAAGTGCTGTCGATAAAAGTCTGGACGATGCGTTTGCAACCAAGCACGGTCGGCAACCAACGTAACAAACGAATCGTCGACATCCTGAATGATTCCGTAGAACACGGTCCCGTCGTTAAGAAAGACAACGTCGGCAGCTAGAGTTTTTGGCGAACCCTGATGTCTTTGCGCCAATAGGTCATTGGCAACTAAGCACGAAACCAACGTTAGCAGGATTGTTGTCTTGATTCGATTCATGGAATCTCCCAGGTTGAGGTATTTCCATTTTTGATCAGTGATAAGCGGAAGGCAAGCTCAGAAGTTCCGCAATGGTCGCCAACAGTGCTCAATTGCCTTGCAAACAACGGTTGTTGCGTCCAGTTGTTACGAACAAGGTTGGCTAGGCGTGAAAGTTTGCCTTTTTTTGTACCCATTCTTGTTCGGGCATTTCCATCCAATCCTCGTGATCGACGCCCAGGGCGTCCGCAATACGGTTGATGTAGTTGAAATAGGCAATGACCTGGGTGCCAATCGATATTTGCTCGTCGGTGTACCCAACCGTTCGCAATCCATCGACATCCTGTTGGGTCATCGCACCGGGCGTCAGAGTCAGCTTTACAGCAAAATCACAAAACGCCTTTTGATTGGGCGGCAATTTTGCTTTGCGATAATCAAGAATGATTTGTTCTGCGGTTGCCAAATCCTTTGACTCCGTACCGAAGTCGCGAGCGTGCGACAGCGTTCAGTAATAGCAATCGTTTACGTTACTGACGACGGTCGCCAACATTTCGCGATTCGCCCGGTCGAGTGATTTTTCGTTACAGACTGCTTCCAGATAAAGATCTAGTGCTTTTTTGCAAACGGCAGCATCCAGACTCATCACCTGAACGATCTCAGCGACCTTGCCATCGGAACGGCTGGCCGATCCATCATAAATTTTCTTGATAGGCCCAGTGGCATCAGCGACTTCGATTTTATTGATGTATGTCATATCGGTTGCCTTGGTGTAGCGATGAAGATGTTTGTGCCTGCAATGATCGCACCATTGGTGATGATAAAAGAAAAGGCACTTCCATTTGGAAGTGCCTTTGTCTCGTTTGAGTTATTCCAAGCCTGAAACAAACTTGAGTTCTAACCTTAGAGGTTGTAATCGCCTGGAATTCTGGCGTTATCGAGAGCCAGACCCTGCAGGCTCTGTTTTCGTTTCCGAGCCTTCATTGGTACCGGAACCTTCTTTCATTTCCGAGCCTTCTTTGGAAGCAGAACCTTCTTTCATTTCCGAGCCTTCTTTGGAAGCAGAACCTTCCATACCAGCTT
>CAZJBW010000033.1:30309-51339 GCA_964543985.1 uncultured Pirellulaceae bacterium
GAACCTTCTTTCATTTCCGAGCCTTCTTTGGAAGCAGAACCTTCCATACCAGCTTTGTCCATGGCGGCTTGGCTTGGCATGAATACGCCTTCGATCAGGTGAATTACACCATTGGTGCATTCGATGTCAGTCTTGCTGACGCGAACACCATTGATGAATACATTTCCATCGCGGGTTTCGATTTTCAGAGTTTCACCGAGCAGCGTTTTTGCTTCGGTCAGGCCAACAACATCCGCAGCCATCACCTTGCCAGGTACCACGTGGTACTTCAACAGAGTCGCCATTTTTGGCGGATTGTTCAGCAAGGCTTGCGTGGTTTGTTGAGGGATCGTTCCAAAGGCTGTGTCGTTTGGTGCGAAAACGGTGAATGGACCTTCGCCACCCAAAGCTTCTGCCAAACCTGCAATGCGAACAGCATGCCATAGGGTCGAGAAGGAGTTAGGATCGATCGATTCGGCAACAGTCTTGGTCGGCTCTTGCTTGGCTGCCGAGCCTTCTTGTTTCACGGCCGAGCCTTCTTGCTTCACGGCGGAGCCTTCTTGTTGCTTGGTGGCAGAACCCTGACGGGTATCAGAACCTTGGGCAAACAGTTGGCCGCACATAACGCAGCTGGCAACAAAGGCTGTCAAGAAAATTTTGTTTTTAGCGCTCATTAATTGGGTCCCCTACGGTTTAACGGACTCGTGGTTCAGAAATTGAGAAACTCAAGTAGACAAGTATTTTGCGCCAAGTGCATGCACGCAACAACTCAAAATTGGTAAAACACCGCAGAATTTGTTTGCGAAACAGCCACAAAATCGGCCACTCATCTCAATACAGTTATCCATTAGACAACTCTTGCAAGTCAACTCAAACGAAATCTCACCTAATGCCAACTGACGAACCGCCAAATCATGACATCAAACAGCGAACTTGGTTAGCCGACGCCAACCTTTTTGTGGTCGCCGTAATTTGGGGCGTCAACATGCCAATCATGAAATTCGCGCTCGGTCGCGTTGACGAGTACCTGTTCAATGCTGTTCGCCTGACTCTATCCGCGGCGGTACTGGGTGTTTTAGTCATCGCCGGCAAACGCAGGCGACAAAACCAAATCCAGTCAACCAAGTCTTCCAATCGACATGAGTCGAAGGATCCCAGAAGGTATTGGCGAGATATCACAATCTTCGCATTTCTGACGGGATTTGGCTACCAGGTGCTGTTTCTGTTGGGGATCAACGAAACATCGGCTGGGAACACGGCATTGATCATGTCTGCGATCCCGATGTGGACCGCCGTATTGGCGATGTGGTGGTTGAAAGAGACTCTGAATCGCAAAGCTTGGATCGGCCTGTTGGTCGCCTTGGCGGGGGTGCTGACGGTAACCTTGGCCAAACCAGGAGCATCCGCCACGGGCTCCCTTCATGGGAACTTGCTGGTCTCAACGGCCGCGTTGGCCTGGGCGATCGGGTCGGTGGTCAGTCGACCCATGATGCAATGGATCTCGCCCCTACGGCTGGCGTTCTACAGTGTGGCGATGTCCGTTCCGTTGCACTTTCTGGTCGCCGTACATGCTTGGGACCAATTCCACGTTTTCTGGAACGACCCTTGGCTGACGGCCGCTCTGGTTTACTCCGGAACGTTTTCGACCGGGATCGCCATCGCCATGTGGAATTTGGGCGTACAACAATTGGGAGCCTCGCATGCGGCCGGCTACCAAAACCTGGTCCCACTGATCGCGTTGCTGGCCAGCTGGCTATTCATTTCCGAGCTGCCCTACCCTTTGCAATTATTCGGTGGCAGTTTGATCTTGAGCGGTCTATTTATCATGCGTCGCTTCCGAGGCTGACCTATCGGATCCTCGACCCGGACGAAAATTTGAAATTTTTTGCCTCTTTTTGCAGTCATCCGTCGGCTGTTGAGTATTTGTTGTTGAGACATCTAAGGCACTGATACCTGCCGGCAAATCGGAAGTGGTGGCTGTTAATCCGACGGTTTGCAGGAAGTGGACACCCTGTGCTATTTACGTATCGCTGGGTGTTTTTGTGCCAAGTTCACCCAACTTTCTTTGCCAATCTGTGAATTGCCAAAAATTCCTCGACCAATTCGCCTTGCTCGTGGAATCTCATTTCTAGCATCGCTCATTCGACGCCTGGCCCGCAGGTTCGTTAACTCGATCAAGCGTCAAGACATTTTGGATATATCATGAGAACTCTATCAACACTTCTGCTTCTTTTGTTTGCTGCCTCCGTTTTTGCGACGACACCGATTGCCGCCGAGGAATACTACGTCTGCGCCACGAACGGAAAAGGCAAAAAAGCAACTAAAGACAAACCAGCCAAGGACTTAGGCAATATAGTCTCCAAACTTCAAGCCGGTGATGTCATCCACATCGCCGCTGGGACTTATACCGGACGAGGTGACTCGGGATGTTGTGTGATCAACGTCCCTGTGCAAATCATCGGAGGTTACAACCCGACCTTCACGGAACGCGACCCGTGGGGCCAATACCAAACGATCTTTTCTGGTGTCAACAAAAGCCAAAACTGGAAATCCGACCCGGCACTCTATATCGACCTGATGAAGTATCGAGAGCGAGAGACTCACGATATTGTCGTGGATGGAATCATTTTCGATCACGCAGATCGAAATCGCTATGCCGATGAAGCTCAAGAAAAACTTCTACGTACGGCCAACCCCAAAGCTGGCGAAAACCCCAGCCCTGAAATCGGTGGATTGGTGATCAACGCCAGCAAGGTCATGAGCGACGCGACGTGGAATATCACCGTTCAAAACTGCATCGTCATGAACACCGCACCGACACAAGGCGCCATGTCGGTCTCGGGACACGCTGGCTCAAGAATCACAATTCGCAACAACCTAGTGATCAACAACACTGGGACGGGCATTATGGTTCGTAGTAACTATCAGGGAACGGACACCACAAAGCTGCCTCACTTTGACATCATGGACAACACGGTGATGTTTACATGGAAACACGATCCGATGGCTCAAAGTTTCTCTGGAAATTCTTTGAAAGTCACTGACAACACAACGGTCACTGCCAAGAACAACGTATTCGGCTTTGCTGACAAGTACGGAGTTCACAACGAGGCCAAGGCTTCCGTGCTGTTGGTCAACAATCTAATTGTCGGCAACATCATTTCGGACTACCTGGAATTCGACACCAAGATCAACCTGGATGACATCGAAGACGAAGCAGAATTCATCCACGAAGATAGTGAAGGAAACATCGCTGATGCCATCCAAGTTGCAGTGCCTGAACAATGGGCTACCGGTTACAGCAGCCGCGTTATGATTGACAGGAATGCATTGGAGGCAGATATCCAGGCGCAGAAAACTACGGTCAATGAGATTCGTTCGATCCTGGGTTTGGCCCTACAGGCCGGCACCGTCGACGGTCCCGAAGTCGACGTTTGGTTGAATCGCCTGCAGATCGAAAGTGCCATTTCGGCCGGGACGGAAAAGTACTTGGGCAGGTACGGTTGCCAGAAACCCGAATAAGCCCGTTGCGGTCGGTTTTTCGCGAGCGAACAACGATTCAGTCCGCGACCATTTGAGAACATAAAAGTGTTTGTGCTTATGCAGGGCACTTTCCAAGTCCTAGCTTGTATCATGCTAGGCGGCGAAGGGTAAAACGCAGTTTGAGAAACATTTTGTTGATCATCGCAAATCCCAATTCGAAATTGAAACAATTCCGATTTGAAACTAACTCGAGAGAAAAATCTAATGAAACTTCCCATAATCAATTTCCGTGTTTTAGGAACATCAACCTTACTGGCTGTGTTCACTTTATTTCTGGCAGTCCAAACTGCTACGGCACAGGATGATATTGCCCAGAAAGTTATCGGTACCTGGAAATTCGATATCGACAAGTCGGTCGATGTGCCAGAAGAGGTTCGAAAAGAAATGGCCAATGTCAGTATCGTTATTATCTTTAGTGACGAAACGGTCAGCGTGATAATGGACGGCATCAAAGCAGAAGAAAGCCCTTATGAAATCTCAGCCATCGAAAATGAAGACAACAAGTACAAGCTTACCTTGGACGGCGAAGGTGGTGAACTAACCGTGCTTGGTGATGACGAAATCAAGGTCGCTCCTAGGGGCCAAAAACCAATGGTCTTTGTGCGTCAGCCAAACGACGCGGTCGAAGGCAGCGAAACCAAAGAGACGGAAGACGCAATCGTATCGGATGCAATGTCGATGGACGACATCAGAAAATTCGCTGTCGGCGGATGGAAGATCGACGAAGATGCGACTCGGAAATTCATTGAGAACGAAGGCAGAGATCTAGACCGAATTCCAAACATATCAATCAAGATGAACAAGGATGGTACGGCCAAGGTCGGAGAAGGTTCAAATGAATTAACTGACGCCACCTATTTGATCCGAGAAACAGAAGAAGGCGCGATGGAATTGGTGACCACAGTTGACGATGACGAGCGGGTTTTTGAGTTCCGTCGCATCGACAATGATCATATCGCGATGCGTCCAAACAGCTCACTTCCAATGTTCATTTTCAAACGACAGAAACCGTAACTTCGCAGACACAATCTGACCAATTGCCGCGACGCCCAAATGGCTTCGCGGCTCTTTTTTTGCGCCCAAGCTGTTGTCGTAGCCGGACGGGCAACACGAGAGCAGCCTAGGTAAACCCGAATTCTGCGAATCCGTCTACAACTAAAAGGCTACGGTTCAGATCAGCACCTCACACACCACGACGATTGACCAAATCCAACATGTCACTAAGTTGTAGTCTGTTTTTGAATTGATGAACTGGAACAGATATCTGGAAATTGGTTTGCCAGCTTTGGCAGTCATTGCAGGAAAGGAATCGCATGATCCTGGGAGCTCATATGTCCGTCGCTGGCGGATACTACAAAGCCATTGACCGTGGTGTCGATGTCGGTTGCCAGTGCATTCAAGTATTCACCAAGAACAACAATCAATGGAAAGCGCCCGAGATCACGGACCAGCATGTTCAACAATTCAAGGCCAAGGTGGCCGAACACAAGATTAAATATCTTTTGTCGCACGCCTCTTACTTGATCAACTTGGCAAGCCCCAAAGAAGAACTGCGTCAGAAGAGTATCGCAGCGATGGTGATCGAGTTACAACGCGCTGAAAAGCTAGGAATCCCACACGTTGTTTTACACCCAGGTTCCTTCACCACATCCGATGAAGCCACCGGTATCGCCACGATCGCCAAGTCAATCGATTCGATTCATCAAACACTGCCCGACTGCAAGGTGCAAATCCTGCTGGAAAATACAGCCGGACAGGGATCCAATTTGGGCTGGCAGTTCGAACAGCTACAGCAAATGTTAGAAGCCATGACACAGGCAGACCGTGTGGGTGTTTGTATCGATACCTGCCATGCGTTTGCGGCCGGCTACGGGCTGGGTGAAACTAAAGAGTATGCCGAAACGATCAAGGCACTGGACCAAAAGGTTGGACTGCACCGCATCAAGGCATTCCATTTGAACGACAGCAAACAACCATTCGGCTCGCGGAAAGACCGACACGAAAACATTGGCGAGGGCGAGATGGGTTTGGAGCCATTTCGTAATCTTATGAACGACTCGCGATTTTCAAACGTTCCGATGTATTTGGAAACGCCAAAGGGAGATCGAGACGGCAAAGACCTGGACGCACTCAATCTGGAGACTCTGCGAGGCCTGATTGCCAAACCGCCACAAGTCGAGCATTGAGCGAGTGGTAGGATTCACGCACCAGTGTTTCCTTCCTGTTACCCGCCACGAACTGGTAACATGAACACGACAACATCAAGCCATTGACTTCGAAAAAATCACTCAGGACCAACGCGGCAGCGGACAACCTATGACTTTAGCAGTGGAAACGGCCGGCTTGACTCGCATGTTTGGCGATCAATGTGCCGTCAATCAAGTCGACTTGAAAGTTCCCAATGGAACGTTTTACGGATTCCTGGGCCCCAACGGTGCCGGCAAGTCGACTACGATCAAAATGTTGACTGGTCTGCTAATGCCCAGTTCAGGCGGAATCTCGATTCTGGGAATGAACCCCTTTGATCCTGTTGAATCGTTGGAAATAAAACGCCGTATTGGTGTCGTCCCCGAAAACCTGTCTCTGTTCGACAACCTGACCGCTCGCGAATACCTGACGTTTATCGGTCGCATGTTCATGCTGGATAAAGCAACCATCTTACAACGCAGTGACGAACTGTTGTCGTTGTTAAAGTTGGATCAAGAGCACAAAAAACTAACCTTGGAATACTCGCACGGCATGAAGAAGAAGCTGGCTTTGGCGGCTGCCATTCTACCAAACCCTGACTTGTTGTTTTTGGATGAGCCGTTCGAAGGCGTCGATGCGGTCACGTCGCGAGTCATCCGGGATACGTTGGCTAGCTTTACTTCCCGAGGCTCCACCGTTTTCCTGACTTCGCATGTCCTGGAGATTGTCGAGAAACTGTGCAGTCATGTTGGAATTATTGACAAAGGTCATTTGGTCGAGCAAGTTTCGCTAGAAGAGCTGCAGGCCAGCGAAAATGGCGGCACTTTGGAAGAGTGCTTTTTGCAAAAAGTTGGAAATGACGAGCAGACGACTCAAGAACTGAGTTGGTTGAAGGGTGTCGCCGAGTGAACTTTGCACACTTGAAAACAATGTTCTGGTTGCGTGGACGTATCCTGCGAAACCAGATCGCTAACGCATCCAAGGCCAACCGAATCTTAACCATCGCGATGTTGGTGGTCGGTGGTTTGGCGTCCATCACCATGTTCTTTCTGGCACTCTTCGCATCGTCCTTGTTGCAACAGTTGACGACAACCTTTTTGATGTTTGTATGGCTCGTCGCCGTGTTGGTGTTTTTGCTGACGTGGTCCACCGGCGTGCTCACGGAATTGCAACGAAGCGAACCATTGGCACTCGATCGATTCTTGCATTTGCCGGTTTCGCCCATGAACGCATTCCTGGTCAATTTTGCCAGCTCGTTTTTCAGCATTTCGATCTTCATGATATTTCCAGCTCTGTTAGGGTTGGCCATTGCCCAGGTTCGAATTTATGGCTGGCATATGATGTTTGGCGTTTTGATGTTATTCGCCTTTCTGTTTTTCATCGTGGCCGTGACGTATCAGTTCCGTGGTTGGCTGGCCTCCCTAATGGTCAACAAACGCAATAAACGCAGGATCGTCATGGCGTTGACCTTGTTGATGGTCGTCGGGTGCCAATTGCCGGCAATCTTAAATATGACCGTGCTGGGCACCATACGCGAACGTTTGCAAACATTCGAAATTGAAAAGTCCAGACGACAAGCTCAATTGTATACGCTACGAGAAGAGGAAAAGATTACGCCCGAGCAATATCAATTACGCTCGAATCAGTTGGATGAAGACTTGGCTGCTGAAAAACAGTTAGCCTACACAAGATTCGCTGACAAACTGCGCTGGCCCCTAATCTTCATTCCGATTGGCTGGCTCGCCTTGGGTATGGAAGGGTTGGTGAATGGAACCTGGTGGATCCCTTTGTTGTGCTTTGGCGGGTTGATTGGCTTGTCTTGGCTTAGCCTGCGACGTTCCTATCAAACAACGTTGCGTTTATATCGAGGCGAAATCGATTCCACCTCTAGTGATTCTTCGCAAGCCTATGCTTCGAAAGACACAACGGCTGAAGCGAACCAAGAATCAAAACAATTATGGGGCAGTCGTCTGTTGGCTCGCGATTTCCGCTTCTTTAATCAACAGCAAGCGGCCGTGGCAGCCAGTGGTTTTATCAACGCGGCACGGGCGCCCGAAGTCAAAATGGCGTTGTTGACGCCCATCGCGATCGTGATTTTTCTGGCCGTCAGTTTGACGTTTCGCTCGGAATCTTCGATGCCGCTCCAATTGCGTAGCTTCACAGGGATCGCGGTTGCCACTTTCGCCATGTTTGGAGTCATGCAACTGGTCAATAACCAATTCGGTTACGACCGAGACGGGTTTCGTGCACTCATGCTTTCTCCAATTCCAAGACGCGATATTTTGATTGGGAAAAACATGGGATTGGCGCCCTATGCCATCGCTGTTGGCTTGTTGGCTGTCGTCGTGCAACAGTTTGTATACCCAATGCAGTGGACCCACTTCCTGGCCACTCTGGTGCAAGTCTTTTCAATCTACTTCGTGATCTGCATGGTGGCGAACTTGATGTCGATCTACGCGCCTGTCGCCGTGGCGCAAGGGACAATGAAACCAGTGAACTTGAAAATAGGCGTGATCTTACTGCAACTGCTAATCACATTTTTGCTGCCTCTGTTGATGTTGCCGCTAATGGTGCCGCCCGGACTAGAGATTCTGGCGGCAGCACTTGGTTTCGATCGAATTCCCATCTACCTGACCCTGTCATTCTTAATGCTGGGTATCGTGTTGCTTGCATACCGTTGGGTCATTGCGGGACAGGGGAAAATGTTGAGCGAAAAAGAGAAGGAAATTTTGGTGACGGTCACTCAAATCGGCTAGAGGTCGGATTCAGTTGAAATCCACGGCGTTGAACCATTCATATTGACGGCCAATAAAAACGCCGGCCATTTGTGTTGAACACATAGCAATTATTTCCGTTTTCCACAGCACCAGCCCCACCGCTAGTCGCTACAATTAGACAAGGCAACTAACTTGAGATGATTCTTTCTTTTGAAGTTGAGAAGGGTACAAGGATGAGGTTTTTGACCAAACACTTAGTAGCAGTTTGTTCGGTCCTGCTGTGGCTTTCGTTAAGTGCTGTTTTTGTCGATCAGGCCAGTGGCCAGACGGATGAATCGGCTATGAGTCGTTTTATCGAGCTGATTGACCAGCACAACAAAATCGTGAAACAGTCACCACAAGACCGCGATGTGATTGCTGAGTCGCTTGACGAGGTCTCCGAAGAGGTTTTCGAATTGGTCGATGAAGTTTTCGAACCCGATCAAGCCATCTTCATGCTGAACTGGATCGTGAACCACAACCCAAGTTCAGACAATGCAAAAAAGTGTCGGCAGCTGGTGATCGACCAGTACATCGATGTGGATAGTGCCGCTAGTCTTTTGATGCTTGGTGTCACAATTAAAGAGCTTCATAATGGCTCAAACTTACTTTCCGTTGAGCAAATGCAGGCGATGCAGGCAAGTTCCAGCCGTAAAGTAAAAGCGGCTGGATCGTTGCTGTTGGCAGCCAGCCAACAGGACGAAGACCAACGCGAACAGATGCTGCTGAAAGTTGTCGAAGAATACGGACAGGTTACTCTGGGTTACTCTAACGTCTCCGACTTAGCCGACAAACCTCTGGCAGAATTGCTAATTCGAGTCGGTAAGAAAGCTCCTGAAATCATCGGCAAAGATACAGACAACGTAGAATTCAAGCTCAGCGATTACCGAGGCAAAATCGTGATGCTGGACTTTTGGGGTGATTGGTGACCTCCCTGCAAGGCGATGTATCCACACGAGCGGTCGCTCGTGCGAGTTTTAGCAGGAAAACCTTTTGCAATTATTGGCGTCAACAGCGATAGCGACGTTTCGACTCCTCAAGCATTAACTGAAAACGGAACGGTGACGTGGCGTAGCTTCCAAAACGAAGAAGGCGATACGCGGATTTCAGAAAATTGGGGAATTGTCGGTTGGCCAACGATCATTCTTATCGATCAAGACGGCGTGATCCGGCACATAAACGTGCGAGGCGAAAAAATTGATACGGCGATCAAAGAGATGCTTGAGGCGATGGGCGAAGAATGGCCCGACATCGATATGGCCGAAGAAATCGCCAAGGAAAACAAGAATGACGCCAAGGACCAGGAACAAGATGACGAATCTTCGGACGAAAAATCTGATAAATAAAAGTCGGCAACTTTCCCCGCTCGTTCATCAAGCTTTCCAAGTAGACGTGGGAAATGGCCGCAAATGACGCCTGCCCATACAGAATGTCGACTGCTGGCGATCGATGCTGGCAGTGCTAAAATCTTCTGCTGGTTCGCACGAGTATTGCTGTTGGTAGTAGTAATCTACTGAAATAGAATGCTGGGCTGCATCAAGGAAGATGCTTGTCGTTTCGTTTGACTGACCCAATTGCCAAACGAATAATGACGCCCCGGTCGCAAGGAAGCGAGACCGATTTCTTTTGAGTAGCCGATGACTGTGCGAATCGTTTGGATTCGCGACGTCGTTGCCTGATGAAAGAAAGCAATGTGCTCGCGTGACCTTTTATATGTCCCGCAACTTCTTGGAGTTTCGCACGTGGCTTTCGCGTACGACGACAAAGATCGCGTCAAACAGGCAACGGATATCGTTGACTTGGTCGGCGCCTATCTACAGCTTCGCCGACAAGGCAGCATGTACGTCGCGTTATGCCCATGGCACCAGGACAAGAAACCTAGCCTGCAAGTCAATCCCTCACGCCAATCCTGGAAATGCTGGGTGTGCAATGTCGGTGGCGACGTTTTTAGTTTCATCGAGAAACGAGAGAACATTGACTTTCGGCAAGCTTTGGAAATGCTGGCCGAACGTGCTGGCATCCCACTGTCCGGACACCAACGTCCCAAAACGGTCGCCGGAAACCCCAACGACAAACCCACTCTGTTTCAAGCGATGGACTGGGCCAAACTGCAATTCCATCGTTGCCTGTTAAACGACGCGGCCGCTGAACCAGCCAGACGTTACTTGGCCGCACGAGGCATCACTGAACAAGCCATTCAAGAATTCTTAATTGGGTTCGCGCCCAACGCTTGGTCCTGGCTGATCGAACGTTCCAAACCAGCGGGCTTTTCACCCGAAGTCTTACAGGCCTGCGGCTTGGTGCTGCAACGCGATGGAAACCGCGGCTGGTACGAACGGTTTCGAGGTCGAGTGATGTTCCCGATCCATGACACTCAAGACCGAGCGATCGCTTTCGGCGGCCGCATACTACCGGAAATCGCCGAGCAAGAACCGGACAAAACACCGGCCAAATACATCAACTCGCCCGAAACCAAACTGTACTCGAAAAGCGACAATCTGTTCGCGCTAAACCTAGCCCGAAAAGCGTTGCGCGAAGACCGACACCTGATCATCGTTGAAGGCTATACCGACGTGATCGGCACCTGGATCGCCGGCATAGAAAACGTTTCAGCCGTTTGTGGTACGGCGTTGAATCAACGCCATATACAGGTCATTAAGCGATTTGCTGACAAAATCACATTAGTTTTGGACGGCGACGATGCCGGGCAACGACGCACGAACGAGATCCTGGAACACTTTGTCCAAGCGGATGTCGATTTGCGAATCCTGACATTGCCCGAAGGGATGGACCCTTGTGACTTTGTGCAAGAAAAAGGCGCCGCCCAGTTTCGCACTTTGATCGATGCTGCCCGTGACGCTTTAGATCACAAGATTGCTATCGAAACCAACGGCGTGGATTTGATTCGAGACACTCACCGTGCCAATCGTGCGCTCGACCAAATACTAAGTACGATCGCATTGGCGCCAGCCGTACTAGGTTCGTCGACCAGTCGTTTGAAAATGCAACAAGTGCTAACGCGGCTGTCGCAACAGTTTCAAATTGATTTGGAAACATTGCGTCGACAGGTAGCCGACATCCGCGCCAAGCAACGTCCGCGACGTGCATCGGGTAACCAAACGCCAGCAATCAAAGCACCCGTCAAATTATTGCCGTTGGAATCTGAGCTGTTACAGCTGATACTGCGTAGCCAGGAATTAATTGATCAAACGATCGAGAACATTTCTCCGAATCAATTCGTAGAAGGTCCTTGTCGTGAAATCTACGAAACGATTTGCCACTGTTATCACGAAGGTCAAACGGTTAGCTTCGACCTGTTGATGTTACAGCTGGAAGATCCTGAGTTGAAATTCCTATTGGATTCGCTTGAAGAAGAATCACAAAAGAAGCTGGAATTTACCGAGACCACACTCGGCGACCAGTTGAATGAAGTCATTTTTGCGTTTGATCGCGAAGCGTTGGATTTGGAACGACGTGCCGCGATCGCAGAACTAAGTCAACCCGAACTAAATCAACAGGAGGAAGCTCGGATATTGGAACAACTGTTCCAAAAAGCAAAAGAGCGTCAAGGCAGTTAGTTACCCACGGAAGGGTCACACCTTGAGTCTGCTCTGGTCGGATTTGCAACGGACCGCACACCTCGTTCAAGAATGAACGGGTGACGTCGCGAATCGTATGACCAAAACCCCAACCGTATTAGCGAAATGGAAGTCGCAGGAGGGCGTCGTTATGGAATTCCTTGAAAAGGATCTTCAGTCTCTCATCGATCAGGGAAAAAAACAGGGCTACCTGACATTCGAGCAAGTGGTTGGATACTTGCCGGATGAAGCCAACACACCAGAAAAACTTGATAATCTGGTTTGTGCCGTAGAATCAGCGGGTATTGAACTGTGCAAACAGGCACCCGCTAAACTCAAGAACGATGGCCCGTCGGCCGAGGACTTGAAAGAGGCCGAAGAGGAAGTCGCATCGCTAAATGCGCTTCCAGAAAAGTTGACTCGCACTGCCGACGATCCCATTCGCATGTATCTCAGCCAGATGGCCGAGATCCCATTGTTGACTCGGGAAAGTGAAATTGCGTTGGCCAAGCGGATCGAGATCGCTCGCAAGCGATTCCGTCGCTGCGTTCTGTCCAGCGACTATTCGCTCCGCAAAACAGTCGAAACGCTTAAGCAAGTCTATTGTGGCGAATTGCCGTTCGATCGCACCATCAAAGTTTCGTTGACCGAGCAGTTGACGAAAGAACAAATCATGGCGCGGATGCCTCACCATTTCCGCACTATCGATCACCTACTGCTCGAAAACCAAAAGGACTTTTCCGTGCTGGTTAGCAAAAGCGCGGACCTGACTCTGAAACAACAAGCGAGAACTCGCTTCATTCGACGACGCAGCAAACTCTTGCAATTGGTGGAAGAGCTTAGCTTAAGATCAAGACGAGTCGTTCCACGAATTGCCGAGCTGCAGAAGTTAGCTCAACGCATGAACTTCTTGAAGCAAAAATTGAACGAGTTACAGGGCGACGCCAATCAAGCTCACCTGGTTCAAAACTTCAAAGCCGAACTGAAACGTCTGATGCTGGAGACACTGGAAAGCCCTCGTGGCTTGGCTCAACGAGCCAACAACTGTCAAAAGTACCACTGCGAATTCGAAGCGGCCAAAAGAGAACTCTCTAGTGCCAACTTGCGACTGGTAGTTTCGATCGCCAAAAAGTATCGCAACCGAGGTATGAGCTTCTTGGACCTGATCCAAGAAGGAAACACGGGCCTGATGCGTGCGGTCGACAAATACGAATATCGCCGTGGCTTCAAGTTCTCGACCTACGCCACCTGGTGGATTCGCCAAGCGATCACTCGGGCCATTGCGGACCAGGCGCGGACCATCCGCATTCCGGTTCACATGATCGATGTGCTTTCCCGCTTGCGAAATATCGAAAAACGATTGCAGCAGGAAACTAAACGCGTTCCCACCACCGAAGAAATTGCCAAACTGGCCGACATCCCGCTGGAAGAAGTTCGTCGAGTGATGGACATCGGGCGTCATCCTGTCAGTTTGGATCGTCCGGTCGGCGAAGGCGAAGACTGCAGCTTCGGTGAATTTATTGAAGACGATTCGACGCAGAGCCCCGTTCGCAATGCCAGCAACGGAATTTTGCGAGACAAGATTGATGATCTGCTGAAAACGCTAACCTACCGCGAACGAGAAATCATTCGCTTGCGTTACGGTTTGGGTGACGGTTACACGTACACCCTGGAAGAAGTCGGGCGGATTTTCCGAGTCACTCGTGAACGCGTGCGGCAGATCGAAGCCAAGGCAGTTCGTAAGCTACAGAACCCGGTTCGAAGCCAATCGCTGGAAGGTTTTGTGAAGCCTGAATACGCCTATTAGTCGGATAACATCCGACCAGCTTGAATAAAACTAAGTTCGCACCGGGTCAGCACATTTTTGTGTTGGCCCGGTCGCGTTTTTGGTTGTCAAAACGGCAAAACAACCCCCTCGCCTGCCAGCCGATTTGTCATACACTGACGTCTGAGGAAAAGATGAGCAAAGCGGTATCAGCCAGTTGGCTGGCCCCGGATGCTCGGTTTATGCAGAAGATCCAGAAAGGTGCTCGCTTATGAGCAGTGTCGTCGACGTCAAGTTGTTGAAAACCATGCATCGTGTTTTGCGACAACAGACGGACTTGAACGGCCGAATTCGTCGCGGACCGGCACGCGTCAACATCGCCAAGAATGCCGAAGCGACTTTCGACGCAGCTCTTATCGAAACCAAAGAACTGCTGAAGCAGACTCGCTTGAGTGCCGAAAAAAAGCAGTTGCAGTTGCAGTCACGAGAAGCCAAAGTCGCTGACTTGAGCAAACGTCTCAATGCAGTCGATTCAAACCGTGAATACCAACTTCTGAAGGATCAAATTGAGGCTGAAGAACAAGCCAACAGTGTGCAGGCCGACGAGATTTTTGAGCTGTTGGAAAAAGTAGACGTCATTGAAAATGAGGTCGTTGTCGCTGAAAGCAACCTGGTGAAAGCCCAGGCCGAAACCGCCAAAGTACAGAAAACAGTCGACGCCGAACTGGCCAGCCTGAACGGTGACCTAAGTCTGGTGGAAAGCGAACTGGATCAGTGTGTAAAACAGTTGCCCGGCGAGATCCGCAAAGAATATGACCGGCTTGTCGAATCTTTAGGCGAGGACGCTTTGGCGGGTGTTCAAGAAAACAGCTGTGGACACTGCTACACTCAATTGACCACGCAACATATCAGCGACCTGATGATGAAGCGGACGATGTTCTGCAAAAATTGTGGCAGTCTGCTGTACCTGACCGAAGACCCAACAATCTGACGATTAATTAGTGGCCATAAGACGGGCAACCTTGGCCATCAAGACCGGCTGGCAAATATCGGAAACGAAGATACCAAGCAAGTGTCCAGCAGCCGACACCAGCCGTTTTTTCTCACCACTTGCCCACAAATGCCGCGTCGAAACGCAATTTCTTAAGGTTGAATTGGCCGTCTCTTTACACGGCTTTGAATAACTGCAAAATACTTACTCAACTCAAAAAACTCACTGCGGTCTGCACACCCATGTAGGTCGTTGTTTTTTTGCCTTTGCCTAAAAAGGAGATGCCATGAGCGATCGTGTCCCCATGACCCAAGCTGGCTACAACAAAATCAAAGAAGAAATCGAACACATGGAAAATGTGTTGATGCCCGAGATAGCCGAGAATATCGCGTTGGCTCGTGCGGAAGGTGATTTGAAAGAGAATGCTGAGTATCACGGGCAGCGCGAAGCTCAAGGCAAACTGCAAGCCAAGATCCTCGAACGCAAAGGCAAGTTAGCCCAAGCCACCATTATCGACATGTCCGAAGTTGATAAAAGCAAAGTCGGATTCGGTGCTACCGTGACCGTGCACGATCTAGACCTGGATGACCAAGAAGTGATCACTTTGGTCGGCATGGGTGAAGAGGACTACGACAACGGTAAGTTTCTGATCACCAGCCCAGTCGGGCAAGGTTTGTTGGGCAAGAAGGTCGGCGAAGTCGCCGAAATCCCTGTCCCCAAAGGAACCATCAAGTTCAAAGTGCTGAACATTGACTACGTAGACATGGTCTAAATGCCATCTACATAGCTTGGATGTTTAATTCGACATCCAACAACCTAACTCGGTACTTGGTAACCAAAATAGTCCATGGCTTCGCCACACAATTCAACGAACATTCGTTTCTGTTCGGCGGTCCAGTGATTCCAACGTTCCGATCGATTTTCCAGAGTTGGATTGTCTTCTTCTGGCAGAACGGTTTGGTTCTTTTGAGTTTGACTAACGTATTCCGCGACTGAACTAGAAGGTTGCAGGCCTACCTTTTGAAATAGGTTTTCGAAAGTAGTGACGCACGCTTCATGGTTCAACAACGATTCGTGCCGGATCAACGAGAAATCTTCGCGGTCCGCCCCCCACTTCGCCATCTCTAGCGAGGCCGCCCAGGCCAGGCATTGGTTCTCGAAAGGGTGTGCCTGGAAGACTCGATGCATCATTCGAGACGCAACCACCTCGATACCGTTTCGCACAAT
This sequence comes from uncultured Pirellulaceae bacterium, assembly GCA_964543985.1. Taxonomy (GTDB): domain Bacteria; phylum Planctomycetota; class Planctomycetia; order Pirellulales; family Pirellulaceae; genus CAJQPP01. Next base: position 46,336 of record CAZJBW010000033.1, read on the forward strand.
GTTAGCGAAATGAATTCCTGGAAAAACTGCGATGGCAAATTCTGCAGCAGCTGGATTCATGGCCGAGAAAGTCGAAATTGCAGTCGGTTCTTTGTCGTCATCGTTAAATGGAAACAACAACGACAATAGCATACGGCGAAACACCAAGTCATGTTGAACTCGCGGTAGAACCATTTGTTTGATTCGCGAAGGCATCGTGCTGCTGGCTTGCCCGGCCAACAAGACGTCTTTCATCACGTTGCTTTCAACTCGATTCGAATAGATCTCGGGGTGTTCGGCGACGGCTTTTGTCAACACTGTGGTCCCCGATCTTCCTTGTCCGGTGACCAGCAACATTTTGGTATTTTCTAATCGATGAGGTTCCACTGTTTTCCGTGAGTGAAGCATGTTTTGTGGCGATTTCTGATCAACGTTGCCACGATATTCTTGTAGATTGTCCAGAATCCGACAAGTTGAATCAGATTTATTGATAAGGTCTCCGCAGCGCTTGAATCGGCAGGCGACTTCAACGACTATAGTGCAATGATTCACTCGAGAATCGAACACCATCGCAGCCACTTCCAAATTGAAACCGACCTACCGAAATGCCATCCAATACTCACCGAGACCGAGAAATCTTGTCCAACGCTCGAGGCCCCATTGGAAAAATGGCAGCCTTCCTAAGATTGTCTGGGCCGGGGTGGCTTCAGAGCGCTATCACATTGGGCGGTGGCTCGTTAGGCAGTGCGTTGTATTTGGGAGTACTTGGCGGCAGCCAACTGCTGTGGGTTCAAGTCGTCGCCGTATTGATTGGCGTGGTCATGCTTTCGGCGATCGCCTACGTCACCCTTTCTACTCGCATCCGTCCCTACCACGCTATCAACCAGTACGTGAATCCAGTTCTGGGCATCGGTTGGATTTTGGCTACCATTTTGGCCAACATGATTTGGATCATGCCTCAGTATTCGCTCTGCTTTGATGCACTGCATAACAACATTTGGCCTCAACAGATTGATGACTCACAAAAAACACAACTGTTGGTATCGGTTATTCTGGGTGTCGTGGCGTTGATCGCCGTCGTCATGAGCTTTCGACCGGGTTGGATGAGTCGGATTTTTGATCTTTGCTTGAAAATTGTTGTGGGGTTGATCGTTGCCTGTTTTGTCTGGGCAATCGTCTTTTTGACTCGACAAGGTGAACTGAATTGGTCGGAGATCTGGACAGGTTTCATTCCCAAACTGGAAAACTGGAACCAACCGGCTCCGGATATCGCCAACCTAATCGGAAACTTACCAGAACAATGGCAGCAGTTCTGGTCCGACCGAATCGTTGGCAGCCAACAAAAAGTTATAATCAGCGCCGCTGCGACTGCCGTCGGCATCAACATGACATTCTTGCTGCCTTACTCGATGATCGCTCGTGGCTGGGACAAGCCGTTTCGCGGGTTGGCTCGATTTGACTTGATTACGGCGATGGCGATTCCGTTTATGTTGGTCACTAGTTGTATTGTTTTGGCGTCCGCTCATTCGCTACATGGCAAAGTGGACGAAAGCTTCTTGTCCGATGACGCCACAACGATCATGCAAAGTCGCAGCTTCACAGATGATGCCACCAAGCACTTACAAGCTCGCTATCTAGAAGAGAATGGTGAAGATTCGTTGAACGAGTTCGTCACAAAAGCAGACGATCTGGACGACGAGAAAGCCATCAAGGACAAACGCAAAAAAGAGAAGCTGGCTGCCTACGCTGCCACGCTGTCGAAGGACGAGCGGCGAGTCATCTCGACATTGATCAAACCCAATACCAGTCAACTTGCAGATTCGCTGAAACCCGTCTTAGGTGAAAACGCAAACTTGATTTTTGGACTCGGTGCATTTGCGATGGGTTTCTCAACCATGATTATCTTGATGATGATTAATGGATATGCGGTCGCCGAAGTGTTGGGCAATTACGAAAACACCGCCTGTCGCACATTTGGTGCGTTGCTGGCTGGTATCGTGGGCGTGTTCTGGATTCTGATTTGGAAGGGGCAGGCGAAGACGTGGGTAATCATTGTCGCCTCGTCTTTCGGTGCCATGTTGTTGCCGATCGCCTATTTCGCGTTCCTGCTTCTGATGAACAATGAACGGTTGCTGGGCGATGCGAAACCACGCGGCCTGAAGATGGTGATCTGGAATGTCTTAATGTCGATCGGAGTCGCGGGAGCCGTTTTGAATGCCTACCCAGCGTTGAGTGGCGAGTTGGCAAAACCAGAAAGCGGCAAGATTGTACTGGGAGCACTGATCACCTTCGGCGCGTTTGTGCTTTTGGGATTCTCAGCTCGATTTACTGGCAGGACGACGGTCGAACGTTAACTAACGTTTTTGGCAGTCGCTTGGAATCGTCGCCAGGCCACCGAAGGCCCACTCCAACTTTTAGCACCACAGGCAAGCACATTGTTTATTTTCCCAAGGCATCATGAAACGCTTTGATAAGCGATTTCAAATAGGGATCGTGGAAAATCGTAAGGTGCCCGCCAAGAATCTGTACCATCGTTAAATCTGAAACCATCTCGCTCCAACCGTAGTCTGCAGGGATACGGTAGCTCGGTAGAGGGTACTTGCCCCTAATCAAGTGCATGGAAATGCTCATCGGCTGCGGTTCATATTTCTCTGCAAGTGCACTGAAGACAAGCTCCAGCCTTAAAGGCCGTAACTCATCAGACGCGGGCAAATTTGCCTCTTCTAACTTTTTGAGTTCATTGATTCTACGTTTCCGTTGTTTCATCCGTTTGTATGCATCGATCCGTTCGCGGAACGTTTCATACGCATGAATCTTGCACCAAAACTTAGAAAGTCGGTTTCGCGCTTTAACTTTTAGTGGATTAGGGCAATCAATGTTAATGATTTTTTCCACAACATAACCACGCGCCTCGAGCAACTTAGCCATCTCAATAGCCAACAGTGAACCAAATGAATACCCAACGAGTGTCAGCTTCTGTTGACAACCGGCGTCAATCACGCAATCGACGTAATCTTGAGCCAGGCCTTTAATGTTCAGTTGTTTCAAATCCCCTGGTTCTTTTTGATACAAGATGGCGGATTCGAGTACCGCTGTTGCCGCGGCTTGTTCGACCCCTTCAAATAATTGTCGATAAAACATTCCTCCACCATGGGCGGCATGGATGCAGACGATACCAATAGGCTGTTGACTGTCAACCAATCGCGTTAGCAACGGCCAGTTTTGAGATGTGGTTGCCGGTAAAGCATGTTGGCGGCGATCCACATAATCAGCCATCGCTGCGATGGTCGGGTTTGGAATCAAAACGGCAACAGGGATCACTGACCCAGGAAACTCAGATTCCAGCAACAACACCAATCGCATCGCCGACAACGAATCACCGCCGATTTGAAAAAAGTTGGATTCTCGACTCAGTTGGCCAACGCCAAGGACTTTCTCCCAAAGCTTGCCGATCTTTTGTTCGGTTCGGGTGAGATATTGTGATTCACCTGGGGCGGAACCGGAATCAATGTCCCCCGTTGGATTGGGGAACTTACTCAGATCCAGTTTTCCTCCGGCGGTAACCGGAAACGCTTCCATCACGACAATTCTGGTAGGGATCATATAGGCCGGCAGTCGCTGTGCTAAAAACTCTCGCAGTTCCGATTCGCAGTAGCCTTCTTCGGACTTGACGACAACGTAGCCGATCAAATGCTGTGCACCACTCTCATTGAATAACTGCCGAGCGACCACATGGGCTTGGCTGATTTGTGGGTGGGTACCAAGGCAAGCCGAGATTTCCCCAGGCTCAATACGATATCCACGCAGTTTGACTTGATCGTCGATCCGACCAACGTATTCATAGTTGCCATCTTCATTCAGCTTGGCAATGTCTCCCGTTCGGTAGTACAGCAGACCGTCGTTGAGCGGGCTTTGAACGAATTTTTCAGCAGTTAGTTTTTCCCGTTGCCAATACTCGGTCGCAACACCAATCCCACCAATGTAAAGCTCGCCCGACTGGCCTGTTCCGACCGCTTGGCCCTCTGGGTTGCAGACGCAAAAACTGACACCATGTATCGGTTTACCAATGGATGGTTTAACTCCCGGACCCAAGATCGCATAACTGGCAGCAACAGTGGCCTCGGTCGGTCCGTAAGCATTGGTCAGTCGAATCTCGGTGCCGACTTTCGCGAACCAGACGTCGACCAGTGTTGAGTCGATTTTCTCACCGCCAAGCACAACCGTCCGCACTGAATCTGGCAGCTCTAAAGCTGGATGGGTTTCAAAGCTGGCGGTCAAAGCATGCCAAAACGCAGTTGGAAAATGCAAATTATGAATCTGTTCCCGACCGATGAAATCTAGAAATTGCTCCATCGAGTTAAACGCTTCTGGTTGAATTGGAATCAGCGTTCCACCAGTGGTGAGCGTCGGAAAAATCTCCTCCAATGAAGCATCAAACCCCACCGACATCATTTGTAACGTGCGTTCTCCCGGTGCCAGATCAAATTCTTCTGACCACCAACGACACAGATTGCAGATCGAACGATGAGCGATCTGAACCCCTTTAGGCTGACCTGTCGAACCCGAGGTGTAGATCATGTATGCCAAATCGTTTCCACTGACTTCAAGCCAGTCGTCTGCTGGAACCTCAGGAGTCGATGTCTGAATTGCGCAGTCACGATACTCTTTTACTAAACGATTAGCGTCTATCGAAAACGAGGCGAGTGTGGATTCCTCCACCACAAAAGAATCTCCTTCTCGCACCAACAACAACGACGCAGAGGAGTCTTCCAAAAGAAACTTAATTCGCTCCGCAGGTTGCAAGGGATCAATCGGCAAAAAGAAACCGCCAGCTCGCAACACCGCAATCTGTGCAACGTAAAACTCGACCGATCGCGACATCGAGATCGCGATGGGGCTCGACTTCAATTGATGAATACTGAACTGTTTTCGAAATTTAGATGCGACATGACGAGTCACTCCATCAAGTTCGGAGTAGGTCATCTTGAAGTCTGGTGCATCAATCGCAATGCTGCTTCCGAACTG
>CAZJBW010000034.1:0-9065 GCA_964543985.1 uncultured Pirellulaceae bacterium
CCGCCAACGTTCATTCTGAGCCAGGATCAAACCCTTCAATTTGTATGCTTAGAGCGACAGTAAACTGTCACCCGTGTCAAGCGTTTGTTACAACCACCGAAGTGGTCGAGCCAAATTAAAGCTGTGCCGAAGTTTATCTTCGACAGCTGTTTGAACCATCATCCACGGTCGCCGGAATAAGCGGCCGTGATGCTATAGTTCCATGATCTTGTGCTGACAAAAAATCGTTGTGCTATAAATAGCTTCCTTCAAAAACCGGGAAGGTCTTCGAAAGACGATTTCAACTCTTTACTGACCTCGAAAGGCCAGTCAGAAATTGAAGAGATCACTACTAAATTGTCAAAGAACAAATACTTCTCAGAGAGAAGCTATCATCTTACTAATGGTTCTTAACGAACCCGCAAGACGAACAAAAAACGAGCGTGCGAGTCGCACACCCGTTGTCTTGTGGGGCCAATTCTATGCTTAATCGGTTTGTCGTCAACAGCTAACCAGCCATTTATTTTGAAATTTCCAAGAACCCACTTAGCCGACATTTCGACACGCTCGTCCCATCTTATCAAGACCTGATATCCGGCCCACAACCGCCCCGCAAACATACACTTACAGGTCGATTTTCACACAAACAATTGGGGACTCACTCCATCACTCAACGCGAAAAAATCCTGTAACTGCCAAACATGTTTGCTCAACTGACTTGAATTTCCGCCGCACATCACCAAAGGCTACCCTTTTTCTAATCCCTGCCAGTTCCGATGCGCCCAAGGAATGCATTATCTCAAGGGACAATTGACCCCCAATACAAATGTACGTCGATCGGCAGCCCAAGCTTGATGGTGTAACAAAGCGAAGGGACCTCTAAGTATCAAGGAATACAAGGAATACTCAGTCATGCAATTCAAGGTGGATCCGTTCGGCAACTGGTTACTAATTCCAAATTACGTTCTTACAATGCATTCGGGGACGTTCGGGAAAAAGTCATTCAGGAGGCAATGATGCCAAAAACGAGTCCGAACCTACGCAACCTGGAATACGCGGACTTCGACGCAATGCTTAAAGACGTCGAAGCACTAATTGAACACGGATACCAAAAGAACGGCAAATGGACTCTGGGACAAGCAACGGGTCATGTTGCTGACTGGATGCGATTCCCGATCGAAGGCTTTCCCAATCCACCTGCCATTATCCGAGCGGTTTTCTGGGTCATGAATGTCACTGGCAAAACCAAATCAATCGCCAACAAAATCTTGACAAACGGCTTCAAGCCCGGCATGGCGACCGCACCCGTAACCGTTCCGGCCTCAGATTTTTCCGACCGTGAAGGACTAGAAAAGCTAAAGGCAGCAGTGCAAAAAGTTAAAGAGCACGAAGGTCCGCTTCATGAATCGCCTCTATTCGGAAAGATGGACAAGGCGACTCACGTCAAAGTATCGTTGCTTCATGCCGCTCATCACTTTCGTTTTCTGGAGCCGCGTCGACGCAAAGAAGACACCTAAAGACGATCAAGCCCCAACAATACGCTGCAATACCTTGCCCTGCGTTAACGAAACGCAAGAGGAATCACCGCATACCCGAAATTATCCAATAACCCAACATCAGCCGCGAATACATACGCATCTTCGACGTTCAGTTCACCCCATCTCAGTCTAACGTCCTGTTTTAGGCCAAATGGATAAGTCAAAACTTCGCATTCGTTTTCCCATCGTGAATATTACCGGCGAAGTGCTCAAGCAGCCGGGACTGTGGGGCAGTCTTGGGTTCAGTGAAATGTACAACGGTACGTTACAAGATGACGACCAGTGCATTTTGTCGTTAAAGAAACTTTGGTCGAAGCAGGAACTTACCGAACAAGAAGCGATGCTGGTTCGGTCATTCACCATTGCTTGGCTAACGTCGTTCAAGCCACAACTGAGTGCGGTGGTGAACCAGACGGTCGCCTTGCCGCCGTCGGTACTGCATATCGGTCGAATCGGTTTACTGGACCGCACGGCCAAGCAAGTTACGGCGGCCACCGCGAGTGTTCTAGGCACGGCGATGTTTTTGAACTCGGCATGGCAAATGGCCACGGTCGACTTCGCAGCCTTGAGCGGCGCTGAGTCAGCACTTTTCGTGTTCGAGCAAGTCTGCAGTATCAGTGAAGCCCGCTCGCAGCTCTCCAAGTACCTGACCGCTTTAGACAACGAGGTCGGATCGCCAGGTCAACCTACGGCCCGCTCCGCTTTCGACGCCAGCTCACTTTACGACTTTCTCAAACTCTGTCGGTTCCGCGAAGTGTTGGCTCGCCAAGAATTTGATCGCTTAGTTTACGATCGGCTACGCACCAGATTGGACAATCGAATTTTCTCGCTGTTCTTGGCCAACAGCCGACAGATCGAGGGCCTGATTCTTTCTGGATCGTCAGAAAGTTCCGCAGCCGTATCGGCTCATGCAGCCTTAGCACTGGGGTTAAACGACCTGGCAGAAAATCAATCGCTTGAAATTTTTCGATCGATCGAAACCAACATCACAGAACTGCAGGACGACACGCGACGCCAGGAAGCCGAAAACACGTTTCGCACCCTGGCAGAAAATCAAACGGGGCAAGCCGCAGTTCTCGAGCGACAGTTGCGTCGACACCTGGACTCATCGATGGCTACCGAAGCTGTCGACTTGGCCACGATGCCGATCGCCACCACCTTTGAATTCTTGGGCCACATCGCAGACGGGATGGGCAAATACTCGCCCAATTCCAAAGCAGGCTCGTTCTTGAGTCTAACGGGTGACGGTTTTCGAGTGGCCTCGCGGACCGTCGACGCCACCCCGGATGCACTCAGCAAAATCATCCAAGGCGGCGTGTTGGCCGAATCCTGGATTCGCAAGCTGCCCGGTAAACTCTGGCCGCTCGGGCGTAAAACTCAGGCAAAACCCGCATCAACGACAAGCCCCCAGCCTGACGACTCGCAGTCCTAGTCCGTTTGCTTGCTATTCTTTTTCACCGACGGCGATCAGAGATCCTTCGTGACTGCCGAAATATAGGTGGCCATTGACGGCTGCAACAGACGACCAAACATTGACATCTTCGCCCACATAGAATCGCCATCGCTGTTCTCCAGAGTCTTTTTCCAGGCAGTACAGATAGCCATCGGAACCACCGACATAGATCGACCCTTCCGTGATGGCAGGAGATGCAAAAACCGCGCTCTTCAAGTCCGTCTTCCATTTCAACTGGCCTTTGTCAGCACTTAATGCATACAAATGACCGTCGTTCGATCCGACGTAAAGAATGCCATCCTTGACGGCGGCTGACGAGAAACATTGGTTGCCGGTCTTGTACTTCCACTGGATGTCACCTGATTCGGCATCAACGGCGTAAACATGATGATCGTACGAAGTAAAATACAACATGCCGTCTACCAATGAAGGCGACGAGAAAATGGGAGTATCATTCTCATGGAACTCCCACAATTTCGTCCCGTCCTGTCGCGATACCGCGAACATCTTGCCACGGTATGTGGCAATAAACAGAGCCTTGTCACTTAGCGCTGGCGAGGACAACATGCTGGCCTGAGCATCGAACTTCCATTTTTGCTCGCCCGTTTTTGCATCCAACGCGTAAACAAAGTTGTCGAATGCGCCGAAGTAGACCACGCCATCGTCAATGGTCGGAGTCGATTGTTCGCCCCCTTCACCCAGTGGGAAGTCCCACAGCTTTTCGCCTGATTCCGCATTCAACGCATAAAACTTGTTGTCATCGGAACCAAAGTAAACGACGCCATCCACGACCGAAGGAGAAGCACGCACCCAACCCTCGGTTTCAAACTTCCACAACAATTCACCGGTTTCTCGATCGATACCGTGCATGAACATGCAGTGCCCACCAATGAACACTTTGTTACCAACAACGGCAGGCGACGATTCAATAATGCCACCGGTGTCGAAACGCCAGACCTCTTTCGGCTCCTTAATTTCGGTTGTTCCCAAGACGCTTTGATTGTCGTTGGTTAGCCGAAAGCGAGGCCAATCTTGTACAGTTTCTTTCTTCATTTCGGACCCTTCCGAACCTTCCGTTTGCCAAGCCCAGCCTTGCGAACAGAGTCCACAGAACAACAACAGACAACCGGCATTTACGAGCCGACGATAACTTAAAGTTCCAGTTGAGGTCACGTCTTATTACTCCTGGTCAAGTCGAGATGGCGAATTGAAATTCTAGCAACGAGATTCGTGATTTACAGTTACCCGTGTATCCGGCACAGCGAATCCGCTGTTTCACTTGTAAAATCGCTCGACCTGAAAGAATCACATCGCATACAATGCGAGCGTGAATTTTACGGTCAAGCAGCTATAATCGCAAACATCTCGTCACCGCCAATTCCACTTTGTGCATGGGAACACCGTCGTGGAAAACACTCAGGTTGGACCTTTTAAGGTTCTTCAAAAAGTAGGGAACCGTCGTCGCCACAACGTTTATCACGCTCGGCAAGTCGAACAGAATCGTGATGTGGCGTTGAAATTTATCTCTTTGCCGCCAGATGTCGACCGCGAAAAAGCCCTCGCCAAAATCCATCACGAAGTAAGAGTCATCAAGCGGTTGGAACACGACCACATTGTGCAGTTATTAGGTGCTGGTACTTTTGAAGATAAAGTTTTTTTCGCTCACGAATTGATCGATGGCGAATCCGTCACCAGTCTGTTGGTACGACTGGGTCGCATGGCACCCGATCTGGTTGTCGAGTACGGCATTCAATTGGCCTCGGCATTGGAGTACTTGCATCACAACGAATTGATTCACGCCAAATTGACAGCCGACAAAGTAATCGTCACGGCCGACGGGCGGATCAAGTTAACCGACGTGCGCTTGAACCGCGCTCGCAAACGTCGCTGGGACGCTGCCAAACGAGCGACTTTGGAAACCGCCGCCTACATGCCCAGTGAACAGCTGCTGGGCGAGGGCTCGATCCCTAAATCCGATCTGTATGCGTTGGGAATCCTGTTGTATGAAATGGTGACTGGGAAGTTACCATTCGAACCGCAAACCATGCACCAATTGGTTCGCGACAAGCAAGCCAACAAAACCAAACGGGTGACAGAACATGTAATGAACTGCCCTGCCCTGTTAGACAAATTGATTCACAAGTTGATTCAAACAAACCCCAAAAACCGCCCGCATAGTGCACGGGCTGTGCGGATGACTCTAGAACAAATTCGACAGGTCGACCAATCCAAGCGAACCGTTGCCGAGGAAATGTCGGGCGGCTTCAGCGCCTTGACCGCCGGCAAAGACCGCACCGAGGCTCGCAAGCTACTCGGTAAAAACACCAAGAAGAAAAAGCAAAAATCAGGTCCACTATTACAAAGCCTACCCTTTTTGGCAGCAGGCTTGGCAGTCATCGGCCTGGTCATCGGCATCTTCATGTTCATCCCGTTCTCAGGAAGCAGGCAAGACATGATGACGACCGCGGATTCCCTTTTGGATTCTGGCAACCCTGAAGACTGGCGACAGGCTAGGAAACTGTACAACCGAATTATGCAGTCTTCCGACACCGCTTTAGCTGCCACAGCCAGAACCAAATACAATTTGGCGCGACGCAAATCGATGCTGAATCGACTGACCAAAGGCGTCACAGGATTGGACAAGCCTGAAATCCGCGAATTCAACAAAGGGTTTCAAATGCAACGAGAAAACAAACCCGACGAAGCCTTGGCGTTCTTCCAATCCTTCGTTGTGGATTACGACCACGAAAATAATCTGTCTTACGTATTCGACGAAGCCAAAGAACGTTTAGACCATTTGGCGGCTGCCAAGCAAGAATACATCGATAACATGACGACGGTCGAGAAGGATTTGCAACTAGCCGAGCAACAAGTAATGGCGATCGACACACGCGACCAGGCTCGACAAACATGGGTACGTATCATCGATGAATTTGATGAGAACCCATTCTTTGCCCAGATGTTGAAGCCCGCTCATGCCGGCATCGCGGCCATTCCAGCCATTCCGGCGACAGAAACACAAACGGAAGAAACGAGTAACGAGCAATCGACTGAACAACAAGAACCGTCGGAAACAGAACAGGGTTCCGGTTCTATCTGAAGCACTTGGCTGTTTGAGCGGTCAATTTAGTTGGCTGCTAGTTATCGTCCTTCTTGTCTTCATCTGCATCAGGCGCTGCGCTGGCCTCATCATCGCGAGGTTTCCCGCCACGCATCTCTCGGATCGTCAATTTCATGGACCCCTGAACCGTTTCGCCGGTTTTCATTTCGGCCTGATCGAACGAAGCCTGTCCACCAATAATGACCATGCGGCCTTCGCTGTTCATAAATTGTTGGCCAACCATGTAGATCCCTCCAACTTCCACATCGTCCTTATCGGCTTGAAAAGCCTCAATCGAAACGCCTGTCGCAAGTGTCAACTTTTTACCGTCCGACTTCCGAACACCAACGATCTGAATGGATGGCGGCTGCTGGCCACCTGGCGAGGGCCATTTGCTTGTTTCGGCAAACGCGCCCACATTTTCGAATTCGACAACTTGTCCGTTCATGATCAATTCCAATTCGACCTGTCCAACAGTCGAACCGTCTTCGGGAGTCTTATCGAACCACTCGGTCGAAAAATCGACTCTCGCCGTTCCAACCTCGACGAAGTAGGCGGGCTGACGATGCATGGCAAGTAATTTGGGCGCTCCGTCTTCAAAATCCTCCAGGATCCTCTCACGGCGTTTTTTTACGAAACGACGATAAGTTCTCATGGCGCTGGAAAAACTATCTTCGTCCAACAAATGGTCTTTTAACATCGCTTCCAACTGATCCAGTTCCGCCAACAACTGCTCTTCATTCCAATGCTCATCAAGAAACGTCATCAGTCTTTCCTGGTAGCGGTTGCGAATTTCGGGCACGCGATAAAGTCTGTTGGGCAAGATCGCCTGACAATGAACGGACCGTGGTCTCACCCGAAAAGGTGGCAGAGGCATACGTTCGGTAAATGCTGAATCCGTACCCCAAGGAATAAAATACATTTTCTTGTCGTCTGGATTTCGATAGACAAAGAAATTGTTTTGGTTGTTGCAATAGCCATCCCAAAAGCCAATCAAACTTTCCATCGCCCAAAAACTTATGAAGGCGTCGATGTCCATTCGCTTGTCAAGTTTTTCAATGTCAACGGCTTCGTCCGCATCAACTAACTCGGCAATCTTTCGAATGTAAGAGGTCTTTGCGGGCTTATTCTTTTTTTCGAATTTGTCGACCCAATCGACCAGAAAGTCAGTGACAGTCCCTTCGAACAACGCGCCCGATCCGTCTCCGAATCCACGTTCCAACATTGGTTTGCGAATCGACTCGACGTTGGAGTAAATCCCCAGGTACTCGCCGTTGACCGTCACTTTGGCAAAATTGCATCGAGACGCCACGGTCCCCGAGTCACGAAACATGCGGTAGGAAAGATACTGACAGATGCGAGTCGGATCTTGATTGTTGTTGTTCAGCGTCAGCCGAGAGATCCCCTCAACCGGATCCTGGTCCTGGTATTCGCTGAATTTGATTTTCAGCGAAGGGCGATCTTCGCTTAACGAACCGACAAAGCCCTTTTTTCGAATGCCAACGTTCTTAATCAACACACCATCGATGGTCACGTTCCCTTTGACGTAAGTGAATGGCGATTCAGCAGGCTTCTTTTCCAATGCGGTCGCGATATTTCGTGATTGCAAACGAATGGTATCCCAGTCCTGTTGGGAAACTTCGATCTCAACCTCAACAATATGGTCTGGCTGAAAAAGTTGCTCGGCAGAAAGCCGTGTTTCAACTTCCTGCGCGATACACTCGCCAGAACCAAACAGAGAAATAAAGCTGACAACCAGAAAGACAGAAGCGTAACGATTCATTCGTACTCCGTATCCACAAACAGAAAGCGGTTTTGAGCATTTTACCCCAAAACTGCCTGCCTGGTTTCAATTCCATACTAAATTCGAAATTGAATTCGAAATCAATTTTTCTGACTTGCCGGCGTTGATCGCGACAGATTCCCGGTTGATACCCGACAATCGAGTGATAATTGATCGAGCAACTAGATAGGCACAACTTTTTTAGTTGTGGCTGTTTGACTCAACTGGCTTTGCGGCGGCGGTTCAAACACATGACAGCCACGCCCAGCATCAATGCGCAACTGGATGGTTCGGGCACTGCAGTAATAGCTGCTTGAAAATTAAAATCGACGTTGTCTGAATCGGTCACCCAGCGGTAGCCGGAAACATCTGGATCACCATTTTCGTCAACTGCAAATGTTGCCGTGTACGCCGATCCCAAGATGTCGAACGTACTGGTTTCGTCAAAGATCTCATTGGCTGGTGGCTGATTCGAAGTTGTATTACTAAAAGGTGAGGTGTAACTGGCGGCCGAAGAAGTCCAAATGTATCTCACCGATCCATTGCTGGGTGCAGGCCGAACTAAGTCTACCGTTTCTATCCCAAAATCCAACGCAGTGATTTGAAACCCCGCGGGCGCCATCACGTTGGTTGCAATAACACTAAGACTCAATACTTCGCCTTCGTTGATGCTGTTCTCACTTCTCCCCCCTTGGTTCGTTCCTAAATTGTCGATTCCAATTCGTGAGCCCTCGGTAAAGACTCCAACGTTTGTAGAAAACGTAAAGTTCAAATCGGCGGTAACTCCAGTCGTCGCATCAGTAACAGCAACTACGATCGTTTCGGAAGTCTGTCCATCGAGTACATCGAATGCCGCTGCAGAAATTATGTCTGCACGGGCAGACGCATGAAAGGCAAGCAACGCCCAACCAAACAGTGATAGACAACGAATGGTTTTGGTGGGTCGACCTAAATTGGATTTTCTTGTCGAAACATTCATCGAAAGCCTCGCAATTGAAGAGAGTTGAGAAGAAGTGAAGAGAGTTGAGAAGAAGTGCGCGCATAAGATAGCCAACGCCCTCCATAACATCGGCTTCCAATCCGCCAAAACAACACATCGTTCGTAGAAAATTGTGTTATCCGGATTGTCCTAGAAACGCACACCAACGAATGGGGGACCCTTTCCAACAAGGGTCACGGCTGGTTTACGATTCTCAAACAGCGCTAAGCGAT
>CAZJBW010000034.1:9165-36381 GCA_964543985.1 uncultured Pirellulaceae bacterium
TGAGCGTTTCGATCGTCGCTTCGTAGTAACTCGCTGTCCTTTCTTGTTCTGCTTCGCAAAGCTCGCCCGCCTGCAGTCGATTCCAAAACGAGGTCCCTTTTTCGTACGTCAGTTCGTAGGTTGAGACATGTCCGGCTTGCGAGTCGATTGCTTTCTGCAGATCCTGGGCCCAAATCGTTTCGCTATCATGCGGAGCCGCAAAAATCAGGTCCACCGAAAATCGATCGACGATCGACGGCAAACACTCGATCGCCAAATCAATTTGAGCTGCCGAGTGATCTCGGTCCAGTGATCGCAGTTTGGACTCGTCGAACGATTGAATGCCCATGCTGATCCGATTGATCTGCGATGCCGCAATGACCTCAGCAATTTCGCCAGGCAAATCTTCTGGGTTCACCTCCATCGTGAATTCACCGCCGCGCGCAAATTCAAAATGCCGCTCGATCAATTCCAACAACCGACTCAATGCCGACGCTGGCAGACGGCTGGGTGTGCCTCCACCCAAATAGATCGTTTGCAAAATGGGACGATCGGAAACCGACTGCAACTCGGTTTCAATGGCCTGCAAAAAATTGTCGATCAAATGGTCGCGACCAGCCACGACCGAAAAATTGCAGTAGCCACAACGGTGCCTGCAAAATGGGATATGAAAATAGGCCGATTCAGTCGTCATCGATCACAGCCACAATTTCAAACGACCACCAATCATGTCTGGCAATTTTTTACGCACCAACGCTTCTGCCTGCTTGGGATGATACCGAGTGCTAAAGTGACCGCAAACGATCAGCTCGTTTTCAAAACAGTCGGCTCGTTTGACGTAGTCGTCCAAGTGCATGTGTCCGTTCTTGTGAATCACGTCGGCGCGGTGGTCCGAGGCCGCAAAAGTCATCTCGGTAATCAAGATTTTGCTTTTGTAAACGTGTGGGTTTTCATCCAAGCCTTTGGGCGAGGTGTCACCCATGTAGGTGACCAAAGGTAGACGGACCTCGTGCGTAATCTCTGTCCCGTTTTCTTTGAGCGCACGAATCTGCTCGCCCGACAATTCCAGGAACTCGTCTTTCAATTTGTTGCGGCGTTCCCAGATGGTGTAGCACACACTTGGGATCGTGTGATACGTGCGGTTGACTTGCAACACCAGCTCGCGAGACAACTCGATCTCGTCACCCCCCACAACACCAACAAAGTTGCAAGGCAGGCGCCCGCGATCCAACTTGGTAAAGGCATCCAACATTTTGTCGACCGCCGGGATCGCTCCTTCAGGCAAGTAGACGTCCGGCGGTGCCATCTTCATCATTCGTCGGCGAGCCAAGTAAACGGGCAAGGCCGCAATATGGTCCAAGTGAGTATGAGAGATTAACCAGCGAGGGATTCCCATGAAGTCCCAAGGATGGGCACCCAAGTCGAATCCCGTCTTCAGCTCAGGGATCCGCCAGTACGTCTGTACCGCCGCGCGAGAAAATCCTTCGATCGTGTAGCCATCATGATGATGGCTAATAATGGGCGCGTTTTCGGTCATACGTAGGGTTCGCGGTTTTCGGTTGTGATTGGAAGCGAAGTTTAACGGTGTTGCGGCAATCCAGCAATTGACATGATTTTTGTCGCCGCCTTTGCGCATTTGTAGCGAGAATGCCAATCGCTTGTATAGTTGGGCCGCGAGCCCCGAATTCTTGTGATTCGGTACAGAACAAACGGGCTACCGTTATGCCGTAAATGCAGAAGCCAACTACCCGAAGGTAGTGCCCTTCAACTAAAATAGGTTCACCACAAAATCAAAAAGGAAACATCCATGTCCAATTTTTGCAAGTTCGCTGAACCTGGCTGGCGGCAGTTAACCGTGCTGCCCTGTCTACTGATGTTCCTGTTCCTTGGCGAATTGCATGCTCAAAAGCCAAACATCGTTTTCATTTTGGCAGACGACCTGGGCTACGGAGAATTGGGCTGTTACGGACAGCAAAAAATCAGAACGCCCAACCTGAACGCATTGGCCGCCACGGGGATGCGGTTCTTGCAACACTACACAGGAGCGCCCGTTTGTGCACCAGCACGTTGCACTTTAATGACTGGTCAACACTTGGGGCACGCACAAATTCGTGGTAACCGAGACTCGGGCAATGGCCGAGTTTTCCCTGGGCAGTGGCCGATCACGGGCGAGGTTGTCACGATTGCCGAGGTTCTACAAGCAGCCGGATACCGCACAGGCGCGTTCGGCAAATGGGGATTGGGGCCCAGCAACACAAGCGGGTCGCCAATCAAGCAAGGCTTCGATCGTTTTTATGGATACAATTGCCAACGCAACGCTCACAGTTTTTACCCTCCGTTTTTGGATAGTGATGAACAAGAGGTTCGCATTAACAAATACCCGATCCCTGGCCACGATAAAAAACCGGAAGGCGAGATCCTAGCTGACGACTACCGTGCCAAAAGCTACGCACCGGACCGGATCCGCCAACAGGCACTGAAGTTTCTGGATGAAACGCCGGACGACCAACCGTTCTTTTTATACCTGCCATTCGTTGAACCGCATGTCGCCATGCAGCCACCGCAAGACTGGCTAGTCCAATACCCAAAAGAATGGGACGAAGAACATGGCGCCTATCGCGGTCAAAACGGATACCTGCCGCACCCTCGACCTCGCGCCGCCTACGCCTCGATGATCTCAGATTTGGACGAGCACGTTGGCATCATTATGAAACGCCTGAAACGAAAGGGAGTCCTGGACAACACTCTCATCATTTTCACCTCCGACAACGGCCCAACTCACCCCGGCAACGACCCGAACTTTCACATCGGCGGCGCCGCATGCAAGTTCTTTAACTCCAATGCAGGACTGAAGGGTTACAAAGGGAGTTGTTACGAGGGCGGGATTCGCGTGCCTTGCATTGTTAGCTGGCCAGGCAAGGTTGCACCGGGTGCCACCACCCAAACCCCTAGCTACTTTCCCGATTGGTTCCCAACGTTGACTGACGTGGCTGCGGCCGAGTTACCCACAAACACACAGTCAATTGATGGTGTCTCTTTGATAGATGTCATGAGTGGCAACGACGAACTGGAACGATCGCAACCGCTGATCTGGGAATTCGCAGGCTACGGAGGCATCGTGGCTGTTCGCGAAGGCAAATGGAAAGCAGTTCGACGTGAACTACGCAAGAAGAATCCGGGCAGCTGGGAACTTTACGATATCGATCAAGATCCCTCGGAAACGACTGACGTGGCCCAACAATATCAACAAGTTGTTGAACGCTTAGAAAAAGCGTACTTGAGCAATCGATCTGCCGAACCAGATTTTCCGTCGCCCACCTACGACAAAAAATAGAATCGTTTACTACTTGTTTACTACTTCGATTTTTCGAAGACAAATAAGTTGTTTAACCCCAACTGAAACTTTTTCTTCTTTAACAAAGACATTTGTCCCACCGCAAAAATGGACTCGGTCAAATGGAAGTCGTAACCGTAGTGTTCGTCGACATCCATTCCGTCGATGATCTTAAATTTCAACAACACATCTAAAATTTTGTCGACCTTGGGGTCTGGGACAGTGATGATCAAGCGGCCCGCTGGATTGAGTCGTGATTCGATCGCCACGGCCATTTGCTTCAACGTTTCCACAGGTATGTGTTCCACGACAGCCAACATGACAACTGCGTCGAACTTGCGGTCGTCCTGCAAAGCATCTGGGAAGTAACCGGGTAACAGAGTGTATCGATCTCGCGAGATCTTCTGTTTCACATGCGGTTCGATGCCAACACCTTCCGAAATTTTGGCAACACGCTGAAACAACTCGCCATCCGAGGCACCGATATCCAGCACTCGGTCGCCTTCGCGAATGAACGCGGCGGCTTTGCGAATTCGCACGTTTTGAAGATAGATATCAAACTTTTTCATTTGGCGTCGTCAGGATGTTTCACAAGTAGGCAAGTGGACTTAAAACGATCTGGCAGTAGCTGGTCGATCGTCCAGTGTTGAACATGGTCGGGATCGTCGACATTGAAACTATAGATCTCAGTCTGTTCATCGCTAAATTCACTGATCACCTGTCGACAGGCTCCGCACGGTGACGCCAGAGGACTGGCCACAACGACGATTCTTTTGATTCGTCTTGCCAACTGTAAATTTCCAGATTGAGATCCTCCCGATTCGGAAATTGCTTTGGTGATCGCCACCTGTTCGGCACAAGTCGAAAGCGGATAAGCGGCGTTCTCAACGTTGCAGCCGACAAAGGTTTGCCCGTTCTGCATTTGGACGGCCGCACCCACCGTGAATTGCGAGTACGGTGCGTATGCGTTTCCGCGCACCTGACAAGCCAAGTCGTAAAGCACTTTGATTTCGGCGTTCACAAATTCTCCGTTTCGATCTTTATTGCAATTCTAGCGTTGCCTGCCATCGGTCAATTGGCGATTCGTTTGACAATCAATTTTGGAACATCTACTGGTTCATCGGAAATCGCGATGGCTGACTCAAGCGACGACTGCAATTGTTGAAATTGATCGTCACTACAATACGTACACAGTAATGGCTCGCCAATATCGACTTGCGATCCGATACTGGTCAACCATTCCAGACCGGTACTGTGATCCAATTTATCGCCGATTTTTTTTCGTCCGCCACCCATTTCAATCACAGCCCAGCCCAGTGCTTCGGCATCGACGGATGCGACAAACCCAGCGGTCTTTGCTTCAATCACATGTTCCTTGGCGCGAGGTCGAGGTTGGCTGAGGTCGCCTCCCTGCGCGGCGACCATTTTTTGGAAGATCTCGTAAGCCGCTCCACTTCGAATGGACTCAGCCAACATCGATACGGCTTCGTCCGCATCTTTTGCTACCGATGTCGCCAACAACAACTCAACTCCCAAACCAAACGTCAAAGTAATCGTTGATGTACTGACATTGTTTTTCAAAATCTCGATACTCTCAGCCAACTCCACCGCATTGCCAACGCGACCCAGCGGTTGATTCATATCAGTGATCAATGCCGAAGTCTTCACACCAAGTTCGCCAGACACATTGACCAATGCTTGTGCCAGAGCTTCGGCATCCTGCATGGTCTTCATAAAAGACCCGCTTCCCCATTTCACATCCAACACCAACGCGTCCAATCCTTCGGACAACTTCTTGCTGAGAATGCTGCTGGTAATTAAAGGGATGGAAGGGACTGTTCCAGTCACGTCTCGCAAGCTGTACAGTTTCCGATCGGCCGGCGCGATCGTTTCACTAGCACCTGTGATCACGCAGCCGACTTCCCGAACAACTGTTTGAAGTTCAGGCACGGAAAGATCTGTTCGGAAGCCCGGGATCGACTCCAGTTTATCCAACGTACCACCTGTAACCCCAAGGCCTCGGCCCGAGATCATGGGAACGGCTAACCCACAAGCTGCCAGCATAGGCGCCAAGTGGATCGATATTTTGTCGCCGATGCCTCCCGTCGAGTGTTTATCGACGACGGGCTTGTCTAAATCGTCCCAACGTAGCACCTGCCCCGAATCCCTCATTTCTCGGGTCAAAGTGATTAACTCAGCAGGGCTCAGCCCTTGAAAGTAAATCGCCATGGCCATGGCGGCCATTTGATATTCAGGCACAGTACCAGCGGCATAATCCTTGACCAGCTGACTTAAGTCTTGCAGGTCCAGGCTGTTTCCGTCTCTTTTTTGAGTGATTAGTTTTTCAACGTTCATGCGGCACACATACTAGCTATTTCGAATTGGTTGATCATTTCACGTTTCGAGGTAATCGCAAAGCCCCAAACCGTTTACACCCGCATCATCGTGAGATATTCGACGCAAGAATCCGAAAATCTTCAAGTTACTGTAAGCAATTGGTCTGGAAACTGACTATCCCATCGTAAGAAGGAACGACACCGAATGAACGAAGACGTTTGTTGTTGCTTAAGACTGAGTATTCAACGACCCCTTAGTAACTCCCTAGCAACTGGATTCAACAATGTTTGACTTTTACGTTGGCCACGTCAGCAAAGAAATCGTAGTCGTCAATCTTTTCGGAGACCTAGACGATAATTCTCAGGATTACTTCTTCGGTTGCGTTCAAGAATTATTGAGTGACGGTTACCGACAGATCGTTATCGACTGTCAAGGTTTGGGTTTCATTAGTAGCCGATCATTAGGTCGCTTGATCGCCTCGCGCCAAAAGGCTTCAACCAGACAAGGCAAGATCTACTTGACTCACTTGAACTCCACACTGGCCGACCTAATGAGTGTCACTCGCTTGAATTCACTATTCGGCATTTTCCGCTCGACAACCGCTCTGCTTCGCAAATTGCGTCGTGCGGAATTGTCGAATATCGATGAACAATACGATCACGAATCTCGCTTGTACGAATCAGCCAACCTGGCGTACGATCAAGACAATCAAGACAACTACATCAGCATGTAATTGTTCTCTCCCTCGCAAATTTTACTGCTGATGAGTTTCGGACTGAGCAAGCAGTCTGTTAGGGATGCCGAGGAGCGTTGCTTCGGCGTCCCTTTTTTCTTTTAGTCGCCCCAAGTTTCGCACAGATCGTACTCTGCAGTCTTCGGGCGATAGGTTTGGTAAACGCGAAAACCAGAATCGGAAATTCGCTTCAGCCATTCCGTGGGATCGTTGAAAGACAGCTTGATGTTTCTGATAAACGCCAAGAAATGAATCTCTAGATCGTGTTCGTCTCGGTACTGCTTTGCCAATTCGATCATGCGATAACGTGCAGCGTCTGATTCTAGTAGTTTGATTTCCAATAAAATTGGCTTCTTCAGTTTGAGCCGACCGGCGACTTGCAGGACTTCTTCGAGCGTTGGAATCTGGTGACCGCCTTTGAGCTGAAGCCTTTGCAATTGCTCAAGTGTCAATGTGTTGACTGGTTGGTCACCTACCGCTTCGCCAAGCACCGTTTGGTTAAATTCCGAGTTGGGTACGCTTGCGAGATCCCAGTCGTGAAAGACTATCAAACGATTGTCGACGGTTTCCCGAATATCGCATTCAGAGTATTTCCAGTCCGCGGATGCTTCGTGGTCTCGAATTCCGATCTCAAAAGCCTCGATCGTGTTACCGGGAACATCGGCGAACAAATCTCCGCCAAGTTGATGGCCGTCGTTGGGCGTCCCCCGCAGCAGACCAGGACGCCAGCAACCGACTACGACTACGGCGCTCAGCAAAAACGCCGTTGCTGAAATAGAGATAATCTTCAGACTGGTCTTCATGTTGTGGTGACCGAGTGGGACGGGTTGATAGCGACAATAAATCCTATCGAAGTGGCACTAAAAAGTGGAGGCGAAAACGAACAGGAGAAATACAGTCAATCATTTTTGCTTTCACTAACCGACTTGAACGTTGGCACAGGCAGTTCCACTAAATCGGGAACGTCATCCATATTTCCTGTACGAAAGAATTCGGTCAACGATTCCGCAAACTCTTTGGATTGCGAAACGGCTTCGCGAACGGCACCATGAGAACCACGTTTGACCGTCACCATTTTTCCATTTTCGAAAAACGGAGCAAGCTCTAATGCATTTTCGTATGGTGTGCTCAAGTCCCAGGTGCCCTGCACGATCAAGGTTGGAATCTGAGTCTTAAAGTTGGACCGGAAATCGTCGCCGGCATCGACCTGCCAAACTGGACTACCCCATGCATAAAAATCGAAAGTACTGGCGATGGTATCCAGTGCAGGATCTGCTTCAAATTCCTGGCGTCGTTTTGCCGTAATCCCTGACGAACTATCGAGAGCCCAAAAGCTGGCCGTCGAATTCATCGTACCAATCGACAGGGTCATCATCCCCAATCGTTGCCCTGCTGTCTTGAATTGACCCAAGTGCATTTCCAGGACTTCCGCTGGCCAGTTCTTTAGATCTCGAGAATAACCCCGAGCCAACATTTTCATTTTTGCCACATCGATCAAGACCTTGCGATCTCTCTTTTCGTCCACCAACACTTCGATCGGTGATTCGGAAGCTCGTTGCACTAAATTCTCAACAGCGGCGATAATACCACCATCTGGTATATGGCCCGCTAAATTGTCTGCGCCTTCCGCATCTTCCGCCACACGACGATAAACATTCCAAATCCACCCCGGATGATCCCAAGTGTGATCGGGACCTTCTACGCCGTGAAGAACCGCACGAGCAACAATTTCTGGATGCTTACGCATCACCGTCATGCCCCAATGCGAACCAAAGCTGCCGCCAAACAGAGTGATCTTTTGATAGCCTAATCCAGTGGCAATTTCCATCACGTCCGTTGCCGCTTGATCGGCAGTGAAGCCACTTAAATCAACTCCTTGATTCAGCCAGAATTTTCGTTCGCTTTTCATAGAGTCCTGAAAGGCCGTCACGCCGCTTTCGTTGCCCGCCGACAATACTGGCGGTCGTTTAACACGAATCGTGGTGTTGGGTAGCGAGGATCCAATGCCGCGTTGCCCCACCACAACAACATCGGTGAACCCTAAAAATTCGTCGCGGAAACGAGGCACTAACTTCTTCAAGTCGTCAGAACTTAGTCCCGGAAAGCCAGGCCCGCCATTCAACAAAAAGACGGGCGGTGTGTCCTGCGGAGCATCTTCGTCACGCGGAAACATAAAGAACTCGACAGAAACTACTTCGCTATCAGGCTGGTTCCGATTCAACTGCGCAAACAACTGCCCTCGATAAGCTGTGAATGAATCACCACCGGAAAGAAAAATTCTAGAAGGCACAACGAACATCGATCCTGCTGCCGGTTGGTCCGCGACACCCTTGTGGAATCCTTGTGCGGAAACGATCGGAGCCCACACAAACGCCAGCCCCAAAGCAAACACGATTCGATTCAATTTCATTTTGCGTTCCTCAAGTCAATAAATGGAATGACGTTTACTACAGCGAATGTTCTGTGATTGTTTCAATTCAATTCAAACATTGGTGAGCGTCTGGCATCGACCCACAAAAGCCGCACGGCTTTCGGATGGAATTTTGCCAATAACCAAGGCCAATCGTCGAATAACGGTTAAACCACGGCCAACTGTCGTTTTTGAAACGACCCATTCTTTTCAGGAGAGAGAATCC
This sequence comes from uncultured Pirellulaceae bacterium, assembly GCA_964543985.1. Classification (GTDB taxonomy): domain Bacteria; phylum Planctomycetota; class Planctomycetia; order Pirellulales; family Pirellulaceae; genus CAJQPP01. The sequence goes on from CAZJBW010000034.1 coordinate 18,185, forward strand.
GTTTGAAAATATCTGCGCTTGAAGTCTGTAATTGTTGTACGGTTATTGGTCAAAACAGACTGATCGACCATACGCCAACTTGCATTGCTAAAGGTAACTACCAACCACAGAGGACAGGTCTTTTATGACGGAGTTTTTACTCGAGACGATCAAGATGCCGAATTTGCCCGCGACCATCATGCTCGGGTTAATGCTAATTTATTGGTCGTTAATGATATTTGGGATTTTCGGCGCAGACTTCGATGCGGATGTCGAACTGGGGGTCGACGGTGATCTGGATACCGGTTTTGACGGTGGTATCGAAGGGGGATTCCTAGGAGACGTTTTTACGTTTTTTCATTTGGGAGAAGTTCCCGTAATGATCCTGGCTTCTATCTGCGTGCTATTTTTCTGGGTTGTATGCATGACCTCCAATCATTACTTCAATCCGGATTGGAGCAATTCAGTAGCTGGGCTCTGGCTGGTCCCCAACATTGTTATCGCTCTTTTGTTGACTAAGGTTGCCGTATGGCCACTGGCCCCATTGTTTCGTGGAATGAAAGGCACTGCATCAACAAAGATTATTGGCAATCAAGGACTCGTCAGCACATTGAAACTGGACGGAAAAAACGGCCAGGTAAGTGTTGAGCAGGACCAACTAGATGGTCCACCGATTGTGGTCAACGCCGTCACTGAAAACGGCCAATTACTAAAACAAAATCAAGAAGTCAAAGTTATCCGGTTCGAAGAAGAAGCCGGGGTTTACATTGTCGAAGCAATCAAACCGGAGAAGAACTAGATGATCAATTTAATACTGGCAGAGACAGGTTGGGAAGCGGGCATTGCCATTGCCGTCTCATTAATTCTCGGCACCCTACTGCTTGGGGTACTCGTCTTTGCAATTCGTTGCTACCGCAAAGTACCTCAAGGAACTGCAATCGTCCGCAACGGTTTGGGTGGCACAAAGGTTGACTTTTCTGGAATGCTGGTTCTGCCAATCCTGCACAAGCCCGAGTTCATGGACATTTCGGTAAAACGGATTGAAATCGATAGAACTGGTGAAGATGGCTTGATCTGTCAAGACAATCTACGAGCCGACATCAAAGTCGCCTTCTTTGTACGAGTCAACAAGCAGAAAGAGGCTGTCGGAAAGGTCGCTGGCTTCTTGGGTTGCGACCGAGCATCCGACCAAGCCGCACTCAACGCGCTTTTCGAACCCAAGTTCTCCGAAGCCTTAAAGACCGTCGGTAAACAGTTCGATTTCGTTGATCTGTATACGGAACGAGATCGTTTCCGTGAAGAAATCCTGAACACGATCGGCAAAGACTTGAACGGTTACGTTCTGGACGATGCAGCGATTGATTACCTGGAACAAACACCGCTTGAGCAACTAAATCCCAACAACGTTTTGGACGCCGAGGGTATCAAAAAGATCACCGACTTGACGGCTCAAGAACAGGTTCGTGCCAACTACATTCGCCGTGAAAAAGAAAAGACGCTCACGAAACAAGACGTCGAAGCCCGCGAAGCGATTCTGGAATTGGAAAAGCAACAAGCGGAAGCGGAAGAGAAACAACGTCGGGAAATTTCTGAAGTGGAATCTCGTCAACGAGCCGAAGCCGAAATTGTCGCTCAGCAAGAACGACAGAAAGCCGAAACCGCTCGGATCACTGCCGAAGAAGAAATCTCGATCGCAGAAGAAAACAAATTGCGAGCCGTTATTGTGGCTGCCAAGAACAAAGAACGCACCGATGCTGTCGAAACCGAACGCGTTGAAAAAGACCGCGGCTTGGAAATCACCGAACGCGAACGTGTGGTCACATTGGCTGACATCGAAAAAGAGAAAGCCGTCGAAGTCGAAAAGAAAAACATCCAGGATGTGATTCGTCAGCGAGTCATGGTGGAACGCGAAGTTGTCGAAGAAGAAGAAAAAATCAAAGACACTCGCGAATTTGCCGCCGCTAATCGTAAAAAGCAAGTGGCCGTTACCGGCGCCGAAGAACAGGCTCAACAAAAATTGGTGGAAGAAGTTCAAGCCGCTCAAGCTGATATGCAAGCCGCCGAACTGGAAGCCAGAACGATCATCGTAAAAGCCGAAGCTGATCGCGAAGCCGCTCTTAAGGAAACCGAAGGCAAGAAAGCATTGGCCGAAGCGACTCAAGCCGAAACCGCAGCTACTGGGTTGGGCGAAGCTCAAGTCAAAGTCGCCATGGCAGACGCGATCCAAAAAGAAGGCACCGCCGAAGCTGAAGTCATGGAACTGAAGTTCTCAGCCGACGCCAAGGGAATCACTCAAAAAGCCGAAGCCATGAAACTGTTCGACGGCGTTGGTCGCGAACACGAAGAATACAAATTGCAACTTAGCAAAGACAAGGACGTGGAGCTGGAAGCCATCGCGGCTCAGAAAGAGATCGCCGAAGCTCAAGCGTCCATGGTTGCCGAATCACTGAAGTCGGCCAACATCGACATCGTCGGTGGCGACAACCAGTTCTTCGAATCGATCGTCAAGTCAATCACGGCTGGTAAGCAAGTCGACCGTCTGGTTGGCGAAAGCAACACGCTTACCGACATCAAGAACACCTTCTTCACCGGCAATCGTGAAGACTTCAAAACACAACTGTCCGGCTACATGGATTTGTTCGGTGCTTCGACTGCAGACATTAAGAACCTGAGTATTGCGGCCTTGATCGCCACCTTTATGAACAAGTCTTCTGACGAAGGCATTCGTGGAGAACTGGGCAACCTGCTGCACATGGCAACCTCGCTAGGCTTAGCCGACAAGAAAGCTTCCAGCTTGAAACTAGCTGGCAAGTCCAAAGCCTAATTCTAAACTCGATCGAATCACAAAAGCCAAGCACCAAATAATGGTGCTTGGCGATTCGTTCTGAATCCTGGCCACATATTCTTAGTTCCGCATTTCGCACTCCATCATCTGTTGCCAACTATGTCGACGACCGAAACCAACGTGAAAGTTCCTAACGACGAGTCCAATCCGTCGAGCCTGGAACGCGGCACCTACGAGATCATTCGTGGGCGGTTAGAGGGCTACACTGATGAACTCCGTCAACGGCTTGAGAGTCTCAACGACGAGCGTCGCCAGGTCTTTGGCTCGATCCCTACGGAGCTGCTAAATACAACTCGAATCTCAACGGCCAACAACTGCGTGCCTCAAGATATGGTACCCGTTGGAGCTCAATTTCTGTTTGGCTTTAACGTCAACATTGGACTGAAAAGCGAAACCAAAGTCTCCGATGTGTTCGCCGCTTTCGACTTCAACGAAAACGAGGAACTGCACGCTAGAGACCTAAACCTGCTGGACCAATCAAACTTCCAACACGACTTTGGTCAGCTTTACAAATACTATAAGAACGCTCGCTTTTCAAAATTCCTGCTACGTGGCGTGCACCTGTACATGGTGTTTCAGGTTGGCGAATCGGCACGAGACATCAAGTCCTTCAAATGGATCCTGTCAGAAGGGACTCTCGAATACGTCGACAATCGTAGCGATCACGAGGTCGTTTACCCTTCGCAACATGAATTCGAATGGAAGCGAACTCATCGCGACCTACACCGCAGTGGCGTGCACCCTCACATTTCGATTGAAGATCGCGTGTTCGTCGAAACCGTCGGTGGCGACCTAACGATCAAAGTCGAAGACAACACGAACGACGGCCTAGGCATCTATCGCGAGCCCGTCGATGACCCCGATCAAACGTTAGATGATGCCGAGATCTTCTATGCCAACGTCGGCAACTTGATCCTGCTAAAGATGAAACCTTTCAAGGAAGAGTCCTTTCGGTATTTCGTCTTTAACGAGAAGCTGCAAACGGTCACCCGCCTAGATTCGTTAGCCACAGCCTGCATCTTGCTGCCGGAAGATCATGGCCTGATCTTTTCCAACGGCTACTACCTGCAAAGCGGCGAGCACAAAACATTCCCAACCGAAACCACTGATCTGCTGTTTGAAAAGCGGATCACGAGTCCCAATGGCGAGGACTATTTGTTTGTGTTTTACAACATGAACAGCGGTGCCTACGTCCTGCTACCCTACAACATGATCGAACAAAAGGTAGCGACGCCGATCCAGTGTCATGGCTACTCGATTTTTGAAAATGGTCACATGACCTACTTCAAATCTGACGGGACCGCGCAGAAGCACCATGCGATTCAGATTTGGCAGACTCCGTTCACCAAAGACGAAGTTGCATCCAACGACAAATCCGACTCCTATCTGTTCAAGCTTGGCAATCGCGATGTCGTTCGTGGCATGGCTGAATGCCACGAGATCATTTCTTTGGTCCGCCGCGAAGAAGCTTATGCCGACATCTATGTCGACATGGTCAAGAAGACGAACGATATCCTGGACTCGTACTACTGGATTGATCACCAGGGCGCTTTCAACCTTGGCGAAACGATCGGCAAAATCCGAGACACGGCGAACTCAGCGGTCGAAGAGTTCGAAAAAGTTCGTCGTATCAAGTCCAGCACCAAACAACAGACCAACGAAACAACGGCCGAGGTCCGTCAGGTTTTAGCCGACAACAGTCGCAGCGTCTGGCGTTCGATCGACGAATACGTGACCGCATTGGCCAGCCTGCGAACCAGTCGTGGCAAAGTCATTACGCTACGCGATCTGAAATACGTCGACCTGGCATCCGTCGACGCGTTGGAAGAAGAGATCAAGCAACAGGCCGAAAAACTGTCTCAAGAATGCGTCAAGTTTCTGCTGCAAGAAGATGCGTTGGCGCCGTATACCGATCGCGTCACCGACCAAAACTCGCGAATCGATCCTTTGGAAACCGTTACTCAAGCCCAGTCGCTGGACGAAGAGATCGCTGAAGGTGCCAGCCAACTGGAAATGTTGATCGATATTGTCAGCAATTTGAAAATCGACGACGCCACGCACCGCACTCAAATTATCGACGACATTTCCGCGATCTATTCGCAGCTGAATAAAACGCGAGCCCAACTCAAGAACAAAACCAAGTCGTTAATGGCGACCGAAGGTGCCGCCGAATTCAGTTCACAACTGAAACTGATATCGCAAGCCGTCGTTAATTATCTAGACGTTTGCGATACACCGGCGAAGTGCGACGAGTACCTGACCAAGATGATGGTTCAAGTCGAAGAACTTGAGGGTCGCTTTGCTGAGTTCGACGAGTTTGTGGTGCAATTAGCTGACAAACGTGACGAGATCTACACCGCATTCGATTCCAAAAAGCTGCAAATCGTCGAGGGCCGGAACCGCCGTGCAACTAGCCTGGCAACGGCCGCCGACCGCATCTTAAAGGGCATCTCAACGCGGATCGCCAACTTGGATTCGGTTGACGAAATCAACAGCTATTTTGCCTCGGACTTGATGATTGAAAAAGTCCGTGACATCGTCGGCCAATTGGAGGACTTGGAAGAATCCGTCAAAATTGACGATATCCAAAGCCGCCTGAAGACAGTCCGCGAAGACGCTGTTCGTCAACTAAAAGACAAGAACGAACTATTCGTCGATGGCCAAAACCTGATCAAGCTGGGCAAGCACCAATTCACGGTCAATGTGCAACCTCTCGACTTAACCGCGGTTCCAAAAGACGACGGAATGTATTTCCACCTGACGGGTACTAATTTCTTCGAGAAAGTTGAAGCAGAAGCAGTTAACAGCCATCGGGACCTATGGGACCAAGCATTGGTTTCAGAAAATGCAGCGGTTTACCGAGCCGAGTATCTGGTTTACTTGATGCTTCACGATCCGGAATTGTCGAATGAATTCAGCGACGATGTTGAAGCACTATCGAAACTAGCACTGACGTTTATGTCTCCTCGTTATAGTGAAGGTTACATCAAGGGCGTACACGATCATGACGCCGGTCGAATCCTGCAACAATATTTGAAGTTGCGAGATCAACTTGGCCTACTGAAATATCCAAATATCGCGCGAGCCATTGCCACTTTGTATTGGTCGACGCTGGCCGATCAGCCAGACGAGCTTCGCCGAGTGTCCGCTCAGATCAAATCGATCGGCAGCGCATTTCGGCTATTTGGCCATTCACAGGGTCGCAGCCAGCTAGTCCAGGAAATTGCGACACGCATTGAGCCTGTAAGAGCTCAATTGGCGTTAGGCAACGAGCTCGATTCTGCATTGGCCGCCGGCTACCTGTTCGACGAAGTTGCTAGTGACGGAGAACACGCGCACAGCGAGTCCATCAAATTGGCCGAGTCCCTACTTGCCTACCTGAAAAAGAATTCGCTGACCAGTGAATTCGAAGAACAGATCCAAACGTTGGACAAGCTGGATCGCTTTTCGGTCGTTCAACAATGGCTAACTGGATACGCTGAAGCTGAACAGGAAATCGCTAGTGACCCAGGCATGATCGCCGAAGCGGCCGCCATCATTGTCGACGAATCAGCCTCTCAACGAATCGCCTTAACGGGCGCTACTCACGTCGAGATCAATTCTTTGTTGGGTGATCACTCCAAAATCACCAACGGCAATTACACGCTGGACTTCAATGATTTTGAAATGCGACTGAAACAATTCACTGAGAATAGCGTGCCTGGCTTCCACGCCTACCACGAGAAAAAACACCAAGTCCTTGAAGAACGCAAGAACGAACTGCGACTGGAAGAGTTTAAGCCACGAGTACTCACTTCGTTTGTACGCAACAAACTGATCAATGATGTCTACTTGCCGTTGGTCGGTGACAACTTGGCGAAACAAATTGGCGTCGCTGGCGAAGGCAAACGAACAGACCTGATGGGTCTTCTGCTTCTGATTTCGCCACCCGGTTACGGTAAAACCACTCTGATGGAATACATTGCCAATCGCTTGGGTTTGACGTTCATGAAAATTAATGGCCCAGCGATCGGTCACCATGTCACGTCGCTCGATCCCACCGAAGCCCCTAACGCCAGTGCTCGCGAAGAAGTTGAGAAGCTTAATCTGGCATTGGAGATGGGCGACAACGTGATGATCTACCTGGATGACATCCAGCACTGTAATCCTGAATTTCTACAAAAGTTCATCTCGCTATGTGATGCCACGCGTCGCATCGAAGGCGTCTTCAAAGGTCGGTCACGAACCTACGATTTGCGCGGTCGCAAGGTGGCGGTTGTGATGGCCGGCAACCCGTACACGGAAAGCGGTGACAAGTTCCAAATCCCTGACATGCTGGCCAACCGAGCTGACACCTACAACCTGGGTGACGTGATTGGTGACCAAGCTTCCGCGTTTGAACTTAGCTACCTAGAGAATTGCCTGACGTCCAATCCCGTCCTGGCAAACCTGCACACACGTAGCCGCGACGACGTTTACTCGATCATCGATCTGGCCTCTGGCGAAAATGACGGTTCATCCAGTGTCGAAGGCAATTTCTCAGTCGAGGAAGTTAACGAATTCGTGACGGTGATGAAGAAACTGCTGACGATTCGCGATGTTGTCTTGAAGGTCAACATGCAATACATCCAGTCGGCGGCTCAACAAGACGAATACCGCACCGAACCAGCGTTCAAAATGCAAGGTTCCTACCGCGATATGAACAAGCTGGCCGAACGCATCGTGCCGATCATGAACGACGAAGAACTGATGACGTTGATCGTTTCGCACTACGAAAATCAAGCTCAAACTCTGACAACTGGTGCTCAAGCCAACCTGCTGAAGTTCGCGGAGCTGATTGGCACCATGGACGATGAACAGCAAAAACGTTGGAATGAAATCAAGAAGACATTCAAACGCAACTTGTTGTTGGGCGGCGCCCAGGGCGACGACAAAGTCGCTCAAATAATCGCGCAAATGACGACGTTCACTGACGGATTGAACGACATTCGAATTGCCGTCGACGAAGGAGTATCCAAGCTGTCTTCCGCCGACGCCGAGGAAGACAAGGTTCTGGAAACCGCTCGTTTGCGTCAAGTCAGTGACGCCATGCAACAACTCACAAAATTCAATGACACGCTGGATGGTATCAAGGATTTGATGCAATCCGGCGTGATGACTCGCGCCACGGAAGGTGCGACCGAACAATCGAACGCAACGGCTCAGGCGCCTTCGGCCTCGCAAAAGATCGAAGTCATCAACAAAGTCCCACAGGCGTTCACGAATATCATCGAGGCACAGTTCCGCATTCTGCAAACGTGGTTGGAACCGCTGCTGAAACTAAGTGAAACGATCCCTGAGGTCGAAGGGTTGGTAAAAGCAACCAAGTTGACCGAACGGCAATACCGCAAGATGATCAAAAAATTCGACGAGTTCGATGCGGCATCCGGCCAGAAGCCCGCCATCAAGTCAGCGCCTAAGAAAGCGGCGACTCCTAAAAAGTCGACTCGCAAAAAGAAAAAATCGTAACCTGCCTGTTCCCACAGACCAATAAACTGTTTCGGCGAACATTTCAAATTCATGGCAGCGGCAGTATAGGCATGGCATTAGAATTGGGTCCATGACAATTCCTGAACATTACTCGTGCCCTCACCTGCTGGAAAACATATTCGCCGCATTGATTGCTGCAGGGAAAAACCCAATGCAATTGACGATCGATGACTTGGCACCGGTGGACGAGTTTCATACTCGCGGAAAACATGCCACTCGCCAGTTAGCAAAACTAGCAAATCCACAACCGAGCGATCGAGTGTTGGACTTGGGTTGTGGGTTGGGCGGTTCCGCAAGATTCTTGGCTGACCAATTCGGATGCCACGTCACCGGTATCGACATCACCACCGATTACATCAACGCATCCACTCGGCTTACGGAACTGGTGAACTTGCAAGGCCAGTGCCAGTTCATTGTTGGCGACGCCACTCAATTGCCGTTCCCTGACGAATCGTTTGACATGGTGTGGACCGAGCACGCCTCGATGAATATCCAAGACAAGCAACGGCTGTATGCCGAAGTCGCTCGAATCCTAAAGCCACAAGGCAAGTTTGTGTTTCATGACGTTTTCTCGGTGGACCCAGGGCAGATCAAGTTCCCGTTACCCTGGGCGGACTCACCAGAAATCAGCTTTTTAATATCGCTTTCGCAGCTCAAGAAACATCTATCAGAAGCTGATTTCAAGTTGTCTCAACTGAAGGGCGTAGATGCATCGCCGCTTGCGACTGCTTCCGCCAATGGCACGTCCAACAACGCCGACCACCCGCTAAACTTAGGACTGTTGATGGGTGCGAACTACGCGGACAAAGTTCGCAATCACATGCAGAACCTGGAACGCAAATCAACGGTCGTACAAATGGGCGTCGCGATTAAGCAAAAATCACTAAGCTGATTCCAGTAATTTCTTGGCCGAGCCCAGCATGTCACTGGCGACCGAGATACAACGAGTGGCCTCGTCGACATAACCGTCGGCCGCAGCACACCATGCCCGGTTGATGACACGTTCACCGGCTGCAAACTGAGTCATAACGCTGGCGAACGTCTCCAAACCATGTTCGACGGTGATACTGTCACGCCCATCCGCGAAGTCACGTAGATCATCGTAAAGATTCTCTTCAATGAAGGTCATGATTTGACGCGGGCTCATGTTTTTGATTTCTTGACCCAATCGATCTGTGTTGACGACGGCATCGGCCAGATTAGCCTTGATTTGCTTCAAATTCGCCTCAGACTTTTGGGACTGGGCCGCGTTGGATTTTTTGCCTGAATGCAAAACGACGATTCCTGCAATGCAAACGCCCGCAGATATTCCGTACCACAGCCAATTCACCGTACTCCAAGGGCTACTAGGTATTACCGAAACGGTGGCCTCGTTTCCTTCGCGAACATACGTGATCTCTGCGGCCTTGGCGTCTTTAATCGAACCCAACGCCTTTCCAAAAGCGGAAGCAGATTTGGTCGGCTTCCCGTCAACCGCCAACAACTGATCGTCTTTTCTAAGCCCCGCTTTGAATGCTTCCGACGACTCATTAATTCCTCGGATCAACACGACTTTCGTCATCTTCTTTTCCGCATCGGACGATTCACCTTCGGCCTGTTCAGCGTCAGACGTTTCAGCGGCAACTTCGACAGACGTTTCTTCGACGTCGATTCCTAAGCGGGCGAACGTCGCCGTGGCAAACACGGTCGCCAAAGATCCAGATAGAAAACCTAGCCAAAGTAAAATTTGTCCGATGGTCTTGTTCATGATGGTCTCAAATGCAGTTCAGGGTTTGTGCGATGGTGTTTGGTATTGTTCAATCGATCGAGTGATCAAGGAACAGTTTTTGAAAAAGCGGGTTTAACACAGCCAGCGATTTGCCTGCTCGATCATCAGTGAGGCCGATTCGCTAGAACCGAACACAACTTTCTTAATAGCGACTCCGACACCCATCAGTGCCTCGCCAACAATCAATCCGGCGGCCAAAGGAATTCCAACCTCTTCCGAAAAACGTTTACCTGCGGCCGCGTCGACAATGATTCGCAGCACACAGCCGATCGTGTACGTCAGCACAATATCGAATGGCATGTAAAAACCGAGCGCTACCATCACGCCGATACCACCCAAACCGCTAACAGCCAACAACAAGCCCAGGCCTGCACCTGCGACGTAGCGGTAGGTTGGTACGTTTCCGTCGACAATCGCCTCGATCACACTGGCCAACGCCGTGGCCTGAGCGGCTGGCAGTTCCTTACTGCCGATGCCGTAGGGCACGTCACCCGTGTCCACGTCTGCCGCCACAGTTTGACCATCAGCGAGGTCGATTTCTGGTGGTGTAGCACTCTTTTCAAGCACGAACATCAAAGTGATCACCAAGATTGGCCCCAACCAGGCGCCTACGAATTGAGCCATCTGTTGTCGCTTGGGAACGGCGCCGACAAGATAACCAGACTTTAGATCCAACATCATGTCACTGGCTTGCGAAATCGCTAAACAAATGGCGGCGCCCACAACCAAGGAACTAACAATCGTCTGCGGTTTATCCAGGCCCGTATTGGCAATTACGATCAAGATCGTCACGGCGATCAACGTCATGCCTGACAGAGGCGACCAGTTGGTTCGGCCAATGCACTCGGCCACGATGACACCGGCAATCCAGATCCACAACGTCCCCAAAACCGACATCAAGATCGCTAAACCGATAGTCATATCAGGTGCAGACTTGTAGGCCAGGAAGACCAGCAAAACTGCTCCCGCAGCGACGGCAGCCATCAACATCTTGATTGGCAACTCATCCCTTTGCGCCGCTACTTGACTGGCGTCGGCACCCGATTTTCGCATCGCGTTGACAGCACTGCGGATCAATGGGAAAGCCATCACAATGCCACCAATCGCAGCACCAATCAGCATACCGATCCCAGTCGGCTTGTAGATTTCGCCTCGCATGGCACCTGGTGCTTCCACCAAATGATGAACATCTGCACCACCATACATCGACAACAACGGAGACAAAAACCAGTAACAGATAAAGCCACCTGCACCGAACCAAAAACCACCTTTGCCACTTAGAAATCCAACACCGATCGTCATCAACGACCCGAAGAATACCAAGTTGTAACGTTGCGGTAAGTTAAACCAGTCGCCCACATGAAACGCCACATGCTCGACTTCGCCGAAGTCCGACATGATTAAAAAGGCGATCGCCGAAAATGCGGCAGCACCAAACAACAGAATCGATTTCCGAATGCCCGCGCCGGGTGATTTCAGAATCGCTGCCACTGCGATACCGCCGGGGTAAGGTAGCCGTTGAAAGTCGATCATTTGCTTGCGCAGTGGAATAACAAACGCCAGACCGATGAACGCGCCTGCAATACACGCAAACACCATCAACGGAACGTTGAATTCAGCGACCGACTCCAAGCCGGGCTTTTTGCTGAGAATAAACAAGGCCGGTACCGAGAACATAATCCCTGAGGAGGCTCCGTTTACCGCCGACGCCACGGTCTGGTTGATGTTGTTTTCCAGGATGCTAGTACGCCCCATCAACCCTCGCAAAATCCCCCAACCAAGAATCGCAGCCAGCTCCGATCCCTCGATCGAGAAACCAAGCTTCAATGCGGCGTAGCTAATCGAAAAGGCAATCAAAGCCCCTAAGCCCCAACCAACCAGAACCGCGGTCCAAGTGAATTCAGGATAGGGGCCAAGACGTACCGGGATATCATCGATAACGGTTTTTTTTGCCATGGTGTTTTCGCTTCTTTGCGGAAATTGCTTTGTCGAACGATCAGCGTAAATCAAGCCGAGCCATGCGGCAAGTTGCCCAGGCCAAACACAAACTGAATCCTCTAGACATCAACTCATAAAAAACCAAATCAAGGACGTCGGCGCATAAAAAAAGCACTAGTTCGTAAACCAGTGCTTTTGGTGTATTTTGGTCGGATGCCCTGGGGCCTTAACGGCAACGAGAAAACAATCCACAACGACGCGGAGCACAACGAGGTCGGCAGACCGGGCGTGGTCGGCAAATGGGCCGCGGTGCTGGTCGGCAAATGGGCCGACATACTGGTCGCGGTGCTGGACAGCAAACGGGTTTGGCGACGTACACCGGACGCGGTGCTGGGCAACAAACGGGTTTGGGTGCTGGGCAACATACTGGACGTGGCGCCGGGCAACATACTGGACGTGGCGCTGGGCAACATCGTGGTGCAGGAGCTACCGCACAACCACATGAGGGTGCTGGCGCGGACAATCCACAGCCGTTGCATGCTTCAGCGATCGAGGGGGCAGCAAAAATCATAGCCAGGGCGAACAATGCGGCGACAAAAGTTCTCATTTTGAAAAATCTCCTAGTTAGGAAAAACAGGTAAATGCCGTCAAATGGAGAGGCTATGATATGACCGTTTATTGGTCAATGGGCCCACACTTCTTGAATTCAAAAATTACCTGATCGCCCTATCCAGCTCATTTACTTGACTATCCAACGCAAACCACCTGTAACACTCAAGCCGCGCTATCAACCACAGCTGGTTTGTTTGGCCTAATGGATGAGCCCAAAAGACAGCGAGAGATAAGTGCCCGTTAAACGGTTGTTTGCACAAATGAAGGCGTCAGAAACTACCTTGAGTGGCGGTCTGCAATTTGGATCGGATCCAGTTTCGGCACTGCAGTACCAGGAAGCCGCCTACGGAAATTTGCCTGCCTTCAATAAAGGCTCGACCACGTTGGCCGGCAGCCAATCGGCGAGATATATTTTTGGAGAGGTTGCTGCGAGCAGTAAATCTTGGCGAGATCAATCGGAATTCGTCATTCTGTGATTCATTATTGGCAGCTGGGCGTACCGGCAACGATCCGCCCATGGCGGCCGTCATTGATGAATGAACCGGTACATCGGTTGCGCGAGGTTCGATGCTGTCGATCTTCGAACTCATTCTTTTAGCACCAGCGAACAGAAACCGAACCTTAGGTGACACTCGGTTCTTAACGGATTTGATTTGTTCCTGATCGATCGAGACCAGCACCTCTTTTTGCGAGGGGTCTGCGAAACTCATCAGTTCATCGCCCTGCTTCACGAAGTCGCCAATCCGATTGCTTAGTCCTCGTTGAAAGACCATCCCATCAAACGGCGCGACGACCTGTAATTGGTCGACTTGCGATTGCTTTTCCAGGATCTGTTTTTGTATTGACTCAATGCGACTCAGTTCGGCTTGTTGCAAGGAAAGTTCACCTTGCTGTTGATGAATTCTGGCTTGGATGCGTGCGCTTTCGACGGACTTCTTCAGAGTCTCCAATTCGTTGCACAGATCCGGGTTTTGAATCTGCAACAAAACAGCACCTTTGGCGACCGATTGCCCATCGACCACCAACAGATTCTGGATGAATCCGTCCGCACCAGCTCGCAATATCTGCTCGTCCTTAAACTGCACAATCGCTGGCGCTGTCGTCATGGCGGGTGCCTGCAGTCCAAAGAAAGCCAACAACCCCAGGCCTACGGCCAAAGCGCCACAAAATGCCACCCGAGTTTTTTGAATTGGATGATCCTGCGCCGCACGAGTCACTTTCTTGACATTTTGAATTAGTGGCATCCAAACCCAGAAGATGGCTCCGATTGCTGCTAGTGCTAAACCTGCGCCGCCCAACAAGGTGCTGGCCACAAGCAACAGGCTGACGCACAACACAATTCGCCAAACGAAGGAACAAATACCGTAGAACCGAACCATGTTCAGTTCCGGCTTGGGGCAAACGTTTGTATCAATTGGAAAACCAAAAAGCAGGTGCCGCGTTCGATCACCGAACCATGCTTGGCCTTTGCCATACAAATTGACGATCTCGACCAAGTCGGCAAGCAAGTAGTAACCGTCGAAACGGAGCAACGGGTTAGCGTTAAATAATACTGTCGAAACACCTGCCATAATCACAACGTTATAGGCCAGGTCAGACAGGATCTGTGACTCGGCGTAATACCAAACGATGATTCCGACAAAGGCCAGGAACAATTCGACGTACATTCCGGCTGCTGACACGACCATCCGTTGGAACCTGCTGGAAAATCTCCACGACGAGGTCACGTTGACAAACGCCAAAGGCGCGAACAACAGCACTAACATTCCGGCCGAAGGCACATTACCTCCGTATTTCTTGCAGGCGATACCGTGAGCCGTTTCGTGGATGATCTTAAGCACGACCCAAATCAACAGTAACCAAATCCAGCGTTCCGACGAAAGAATCCCAGCGGCAGCGCTGGTAAACCGATCGTAGTCCGAGCTGACCAATGAGTAGGCGTAGATTCCGGCCAAGACCCAGACGATGACACACAGCGGCGAAAACAGCCATTGAGTGAATGGTTTGATTTTGGCGAGTGATTGATCGGGGTTAATTAGATTGACTCGGAAGCTGACAGGATTCAGCAAGCCAAACCATTTCTGTTTCTCTTTCGCTTGCGCCGCTTGGCACAACCGCCCAGTGGTTTGGCCACCCGCCGTATCCAGCAGGTTCATGTTCGAAAGCCACTCGCAAATCTTTCGTGCCGAGTCGACATCGAACTGTTCATAGCCACGTCCATGCTGCATCGCTTGAACAATTTCTTGAACCGTGCGTTTGCCGTCCAGCATCATCAAGAAATGGTATTCGACATTGCCGACTTGAAAGAAACGTGAACGGACAGGATCTTCGACGATGGCCACTAAGAGGCCCTTTTGTTTTCGAAGATCGACCTTCAGTTCACGGCGTAAACCGGGAGCCGTCGACAGTAAATCAGAATTTGGATCAGTCGCACCGATATTCATTGGGACCCTTACCAAATTAGCCAGCGGCGACCTTGTTCCATCGCGCCATGGAACAGGTTCCATCCCAGCATGTGTCGACCGGCAGAAATTTTTGCGCGACCCTTCAAACCTGGTCGCAATTGCCCGGCTTCGTTTTGCAAAGCCACTTCGGCAATAAACACACTATCGTTGTTAGCAATTTCCGCTCGCGGGTGAATACGTTGAATTGTGCCCGAGAAAATTTCGAATGGAAACGCTTCAAATTCGAAGTGCACGGTCATGTCGGTCTGGACGTATTGAATTTCGCGTTCGGGGATCTGTATCTCGACAACCATCTCTTCCAATGGCCCGACTTCGAACAGATCTTGCCCCATTTCAAGCGGAGCACCTTCGGCCTTTTCCATGTCACCGCTAACAATCACTCCGGCGATTGGGCTACGGATTTCGGTGTTGTTCAAACGTTGTTCGGTGATCGAGATTTCGGATTGCAGGCGAGCCATTTCGGCGCGAGCAATCTGTGATTCGGCAACACTGCCCCGAGCCAATGCGGAATCTCGCTTCTTTTGTTCGCTTTGCATATCGGCATTCAAGCCAGATAAACTCATGCGTAGCTGCCTGGCATCCATTCGTGCCAACACAGCGCCTTGCGGCACGACATCGCCACTGGCCACTAATGACTTTTCCAACAACCCTTCGTACGGGGCCGCCACAAAACGACGACTGGTCAGTTGCAGTTCGCAGTCACAAGGAATTTTGTAAGTAAAAGGCAAGCACATGGCGATCGTCGTCAACAACGCCATAGCGCCCAGTTTTTTGGCCAGACCTGTTTTCAAATTGCGTCGCGTATTGTCCAAGACGACACGAGTCATTGTGCGTTGAGCTCGCAACACCGTTCCCAATTGCCCAGCCACTAAGCCAGAGATTTGCTGGAAGTGCTTTTCTGTTTGTGGATTGTTGCATTGATCTTCAGTCAGCCCCAAAAGCAGCCAACCAAAATGGTGGTCGTCCAGGTCGCGTAGTGGCAAAAGGCCACACCCCGGTGAATCGAACAAGCCACAGAAGTTCTGCAGATTGACCTTTAATTCACCGTCTTGGTTATCTTTGTTTTTACTCCAGAAGGTCGGCTCTTCCTGCAAACCTAACACCGTCGATTCGATCGTTTGAGTCGTCGAGGCGTTGTTGTCAAAGAACTCGACACCGGACATGGCAACCAGCTTGAATGGTCCTTTGCGACCATTTCGCAACATCAACGCCACGGTCGTGGTTTCAGTTGCCGCTTTCAGTTCATTCGCCAGCGTGATCGAGGCATCCAGTTTATTGTCGGTGCGATTGATCGCTGCCGCCATATTCACAAAGCTTGAAAGACTGGCGATCTGAGTTTTTGTCGCGGTGACGTAGCGACTCATTTGCCATTTTGAAATTGTGTCGACCGCGACCGTCATCGCCCAGTCGTATGGAACGCCTTCGCTGTTGTTATTGGTACTGGGAAACAAACCCACCAAGACGTCAACAACTTCGTCGCCTGAGATTACTCCCGCTGCCAGCAGTACATGCCCCGGGTTCTCTTGTAGTTCCAAGCAGATCAACGTCGAATTGGAGACGCAAACCTCGCTGGCCGTTTTCAAGTTTGGCGCCAGCAGATCCGTCAACTCTTTGTCGTTGCCGAACAATGAAATGGGCTCGGACATCTGGCCGGTTCCATCTCGGGTAAAAACCCACAGTCCGCGGCAGCCAGACCCTTTCAACAGGTCGGCGATATTGCGAACCAGGTCTGGTTTGTTATCCAGTCTTTTCGCCCAGATCCTCAACTGCTTGCCGAACCGAATACTTGGAAGTATCGGCTGGGACGGCATTTGCCAACGATCACTTTTGTTCGTTGCTTGCGCCGCCACTAGGGCATTCAGTTTTTGAGCGTTGTCAACGGGCATGGGGATGCTGCAACGAAAAGGCTATAGGGGGATGCCGGCCGGATCAGGATTCTGTTTGAGTTACTGCTTCAGCGAGCATTGTTCGCCGCTACGCAGTTTTCCATCTCGATTGTCCAAAAGGATTTTAACTTGCACTGTGCCACTTTCCGCGTCAGTTTGGACGCCGATCGAATGGACCGAACCCTGTGCTTCTGTGCCATCCGAAAAAGTAACGGTGGCCGTCTTGCTGTCTCGAAGTTGCTTGAGTTCAGAGCTTTTAACATTGAAGACAGCCAATAGCTTATCCACTTGGATCAACAAGGCCACTTCTGGACGCAACGGAGACAGAAACTCGCCTTCGTGTCGCATGATCTTGGAAACAACCGCGTTAAAGGGAGCCCGAATCTGACGTCGTTCCAGTAGCAGCTCGGTTCGTCGCAGTTCAATTTGGCGACTAACGGCTTCCTCTTGAGCGGCAGTGTATCGAGAGCGAGCAATGGCCTCTTCCAATTCCGCGCGAATCATTTCGCTTTCCGTGGCATGCCCCGTATCGATCAGTCCTTTAATACGACTCATGATCAACTGTCGTTTTTCGAGCGTTCGTCGCGCGGCTTCCATAGCACTGGTCGCATTGACTTGGTGCTGAGCAGCTTCGACTTGCAATCTTTGCACTCGGTCGTCCAATTGAGCAATCACGGCACCTTCTTGGACCTCGGACCCCTCTTCAATCATCAGTTTCCAAATGGAACCTGATTCATCACTGGCCAATTCGACGATTCGAAACGGCTGAGTGAATCCACTGGTTTGGCCGAAGCCAACCAATGGCAGGGCAAATGTTCCAAGAATAAACACACACGACAGGTAGGTAGATTTGATAACAGACATCACAGGCTTATTTAATTAAGTGGGGCGAATCATAAGTAGGGCGAATCGCCGGCGCATAGGTACCATTCACGGGTACGCCGTTGTGATACGGTAGCTCACTATTAGCGAGCGTCTGCTGTAGAAAATTGTCGTTGCCCGCCAACTAGGCTTCCGACATAGCTAGTTACCGACCTGTTGTGCGGTATAGAAGGGGCGTAACGATTACAACGAGTGCACGATGGCGCCCTAGTCACACGGATCGTTCATCGTCCAAAAGCAACTAGTTAGCGTCGCTGGTTGCCAGTTGCCAGCGGATGACGCCTATGCTGATTGGCACTGCGTTGATTGGCACT
>CAZJBW010000034.1:36481-43514 GCA_964543985.1 uncultured Pirellulaceae bacterium
TGCCAGTTGCCAGCGGATGACGCCTATGCTGATTGGCACTGCGTTGATTGGCACTGGGCTGAATGGCACTGCGTTGATTGGCACTTCGATTTTCTGGTGGTGCGGTCGCCACAGTGGGTACTCGCGGACGATTGACGGTTTGAATCGTCGGCTGAACCGGCGCGGGTCGATGACGCACCACAGGAGTCTGCGGGACCGGTTGTGCAACTGGTGCCGGTTGAGCGATTTGCGCAGGTGCTTGGTGAATTACCTGAGTATTTTGTTGTGCGGGAACACCTTGATAGAAGTTCAACAAGTTTCCAGTCGCACGTTTCAGAGCGATCTCGGCAGTCTTGAACTCCAACACCGCTTGCGAGTACGTCAGTTCCGCGTTAGTCAATCGTTGCTGAGCATCCAAAAGCTGATCCAGTAAGGTCGTTGGTGTTTGACCCTCGGCAAAGTCGCCTTCGATCAACGCGAAAGATTCCCAGCGGGCTTCGTTTTGCAGCAAGTCGGTCCGAGCAGCTTCAATCGCTTGAGCGGCAGCCAATACGGTTTCATGAGCGGAATTGATTTGTCGCCAGGCGATTTGTGATTCGGCAACCACGTCGTTCATCGTTTGATCAATTTCAAATCGCACTTGCTCTAACACCAGTTGTTGCCGAGTGTTTCTGGCTCGTGCGGCACGACGGCCATAAGGCAAATTAAATTCGAAGCCCACGGCATAGCCGGGTGTCGACGCGGTAAATTGATCGGAAAAAGCACCCAAAACATCCGACTCGCCTCGCAATGCTGAAGCGTAAGCACTAAAGATCAAATTCAATTCGGGCAACAGTTCGTGCACACTCACGTCTTTCTGCACGGCTGCGATTCGTGATCGCTTGATCGCCTGCTTCACTTCCGGACGCTGTTCAATCGCTGTTTGAATGATGACGCCCAGGTCTTCAGGCACAAAATAGGTTTGAGGTGATTCGACGGGGATCAACTCGCTGGTGACCGCCGAGAAGTTTTCGTGGCTGCCGATCAGTCGGCGAATGTCTGTCTCGGCATTTTTGACGTCTCTTATTGCGTTGGCCAATTCCGTCCGCCGTGATTGGACAGCGGCCCGTGCTCGCGCCACTTGGCTAGGTAGCGAATCCAAACCACTTCGCCCTTCCAAGCGTCGTAATACGGTGTCGCCTCTTTCAACATTGTGTTGCTTTTGAAGCAGCGAGGATCGGTGGAAGTACAAATTCCAATAGGCCTCAGTGACGTCCGTTAATTCATCCTGTAGCTCGGCAGCGAACAAATCCCAAGTGGCGTTGGTACTGAGTTCGGCGATCAAGATTTGGCTGGTATTGAAACCTCGGCCTCGCCCACGAAGCAGCGGCTGAGTGTAATTTAACGACAGAGTTGCAGTTCCTTGGTCTTGAGGATCAAAAAACCGACTATTGCTGTTTTGGAAACCCAAACGTTGATTCAATTCAAACTGAGCACCATTGAAAAGTTTTCGGCGAAAACCGGAATCCAGAAACCAGATGTTGTCTTCCAGGAAGGGATCTCCCGTTCCGGTCGTCAATTGGTTTCCTACCGGATCCACACGATCATCAAACTGAGTTTGCAGGAATAAATCGGGGTCAAAATCTGCGCGGGCAGTTCCGATCTCGGTTTGTTGAATGAGTGGTTGCTTACTAGTAGCCAAAATTCGAGGCGAATTCTGGATGGCATGCATGATCAACGATTGAGTGGAAATTTGCTGAGGCGCTCGTTGGTCCAGTGGATTTCGGACCAATACATTCCACCACATTTCTCGACCACTTTGCCCAGTAGATGCAGGTGGTGCAGCATGCTGAGCGCCGGGTCCCGGAATACTCCACGCCCTGGAACCCTCGTCTAATCGTGTGCTAGACCCTTGATCTTGAGGAACCGACTGCACTGCCGCGTCCCAACTCTCGGGCAGCCTGGGTTGCGAATCCGAAGGCAAAGAATCCATTTGTTGTGGAATATCGACCGGCGCTTGCGCGACACGTGCATTGGGTTGAATTTGCTCGAAGGCCGGTGGCTTGGCCGGTTTGACGATCTGCTGAGGACCGATGGAACCATTCGATCTTTCCGATGGATGAAAACGTTGCGCATGCACACAGGTGCTCGTCAACAACAGGCAGGCTACAGCTGTTAATAGAGCACGAAATGTGAATGAGTTAAGAATGATTCTTGAGCAGAACATTGGTCGTTTTTTCGGTGGGAAAGGAAAATAACGAATTCGACAGCCAACACATCTTGCGCGACTATTTCGTATCTTCGAACCGTAACCTATAGATCGATTATCGCGTTTGATCTGATCGTGCTTTTTCGAGTGCTTGCCTGCCGTTCAACCCTGATATCCGGCATACCTTATTGCCGGAAGATTCCGCTACGGTTTCAACTTGTGATCGATCTGCTGCTTGAGTTTGCCTAACCCGCAGAGTCAAGACCTTTCCCTTACTCGATCTTTTTTTGCGAGCAACGACAAAATGCGGCGGCTCAATGGAACGTGTTCAAGAGCGAGTAACAACCACCTTCCTCTTCAATCCCTACACCTGGCACAACTGGTATTTTTTAACGCTCGGGTCACATGATTCAATTGTGCCAAGGTAGGAAATGTCCGACCTAATGCCTCGGTAAAAGGCTACAGTTCTAAGCGGACAGTCCATGCGCTGTGCCAAAAGACACCTTGCCCTACCTGAACTCTTGACATCATTCGATTCTTTTCAACATGAAAAAATCCACCTACCAGCTGATTTGCTCTTCGATTCGGAAGCTGACCGAAGTCGTTGAACCAAATCCCGACACCGCACCAGTGGACTCGAACGAGCCGATTCTGATTGCGCTGGAAGAACGAGTGCTGTATGACGCTGCGCCTTTCGATGTCGATATGGTTTCGCCGCAAGATTTGGCCGACCAACAGGTCAGCCCCGAATTTGCTGAGTCGATTGACTGGGCCGAGGTAATTTCGTCGCCAACCGTGGATTCCGAAAATCAGTCTCTGGAGTTGTTGGATTCGACAAGCGCCCTGATCGATGCCGAATTGTCGGTCGACTTGGAAACCAACGACCTGGAACAACCTTTGCTAAACCAAATGACCGAGGTCGGACTGCCCTCGGATTCAGCAGCGACCGACCAACAAACAGATGGTCCAGTTCAGCTTGCCAACTTAGTTGACACGCAATCCGAAGAATTGTCGACCAGCCAGATGGAAAACCCCGTTCCCGCACCCTCCATTGATGAACAGAACTTTTCAGTTGACGAAAACACAGGTAACGGAACCGTCTTTGCCACCGTGCTTGCTAGCGGCACCAACCTGACATTCGAAATTGTGGGCGGCAGCGGCGCAGGAATCTTTGCGATCGATGAATTGACCGGCGAACTAAGTGTTTTGGATAATTCACGCTTGGATCACGAGGTCGCAGACGAATACACTTTGCAAATCGCCATTTCAAACGCCAGTACCCAATTGGATTTGGCCACGGTTAACATCGCAGTTGACAACGTGGATACCGAGCACCGGATTTCAGGGCAACTGGTTAACGACGTTGACGCCGATGGACGGATCGACGATAGATCGACAGTTTTCGACAACGCCACCGTATTGCTTTTCCGTGACAGTAACAACAATCAAATTTTTGATAACAATGATCTGTTCCTGCGGGTCGCTAACACTAATGCGTCGGGACAATATGAATTTGACGGAGTGGCTGACTCCGGATACTTCGTTGTTGTTGACTCACGAAACCTTGGACCTACGTCTGCTTGGGCCGAACAAACTTATGGTTCTGCAGGAAGTGTAATTGACGTCAACGGAACCCAGCAGCTGACGACTGCAGACGGGGCACTCTTTGGCGGTCGAACCGGCGCCGGAAGTGACAACCAGTCGGCACACGCCACGATTGAACACCTGACGTACATTCAAATCGCTGCTGCTGACCAGGCCTCCGTTGATTTCGGATTTAGCTACAACGTGGTTACCAATTTGGAAGGTGGTGATCAAACCGCTGTCAATGGACAGGTTTCACAAGGTAGCTTCCGTCAGTTTTTGATAAACGCCAATGCGATACCTGGTGAAAATCGAATGCGATTCGTACCGACGGTTGACGCTAATCAAGCAGACCGCGACTCATGGCAACTTCAGGTAGAACATGTCCTACCGACCATTAACGATGATTCCACAATCATCAGTGGCCATGCTTGGCAAATCGACAGTAACGGAGACATTGTCAGGTTCGATAACAACAGTCAAAGGGTCACCGGAACATTTGATGTTGGCGTCTCAGAGACCGAAATTGGTGGCCTAGACCGTCCTGAGTTTGAATTGCTTTACACACAACCTGGCGGGACAGCCGATGGATTAGATGTTCGTGCCGATGACGTGTTGATTGCGGGGATCCGGATTGAAGGGTTTGAAGACAATATCGTCGTTGACAATGCCGACAACTTCTCCTTGAGTGATTCCCATTTGCTCAATGCGCAATTGTCCAATGTGGTGGTCGTCAATGGTAGTGAATTCGGTTCCATTTCTAATTCGGTCGTTGAATTGGCAGGCACGTTTGGAATTAGGATCCTGAACACTGCTACCCCAAGCGATGGTTGGCTGATCGAAGAAAACGTCATTCAGTTCAACGGGCAATCATTTTCGGGCGCAGACGGCATTGACATACAGGACAGCAACACGGCTGCAATCCAATCCAATTTGATTCGTGGCAATGTTGGAGCCGGTATCGACACTTTTCAAAATGACGGATCTCAGCAAATCCATAATAATACCGTTGTAGAAAATGGCTTTGGGCTTGCTGAGACTTCAGGCATTAGGTTGTTTGGTACGAGCAATTCTGTCACGGAAAATGTCATTCAAGGAAATGCAGGTGCCGGCGTTCTTGTCGTTGGAAATGGCAGCTTAAATTCAAACCCCGACAATAACAGCAATCTAATTTCCGCCAACGAATTCGGTGGTAACCATGGGATCGCCATCGATTTGGGCGAGCGTGCTGATTTCACCAGCGATTCAAAAATGGGCGATGGCATCTCAGACTTTACGATCGCGGATCAAGACCGAGCTGCCAACGACGGTATCCTAAGCCCCGAGCTAATATCTAGTGTTCGCAACGGCAACGAGACCACCATCCAGGGTACCGCCGGCCCCAACCAACGAATTGAATTATATGTTGCCGTAGCTGACTCAGATGGATCAGATAACAATGTCAGTGGCGAATCATTCGGTGAAGGTGTTCGCTATCTAGGCTGGGTGATGTCCGATGCCAGCGGGCAATTTACCTTCACGACTCTGCAAGCCAACTCCACAGACCAAATCTCAGCGATCGCCATCGACGGCATTTCGAACACATCTGAATTCTCACAAAACATTACCACCGCAGTGCCACCAGAAGTCGATAGCTTTTCGATTACAGTTGCTGGGGGACAATCCGTTTCAGTCGATCCAGCGGAATTCAATTACCGCGATGTTAACGGCGACCCATTTGCCGAACTTGTAATTACGAAACTGCCAGTTTTTGGAGAATTGTTCGTTGGTGGAGCACCAGCCATTGCTGGCCAAAGCGTCTTGCCACAAGACTTGGACAACATCAGCTACTTGGCGCCGGTCGATCAGCAAGGTGTCGACTTGGATACCATTGAGTTTCATGTGTCAGATGGAGTTCTTGATTCGACGACACAATCAATCAGCATCACGGTTACTAATGAAGCACCCAATTTCGTTGGCCAGTCCAGGCTAGACGTCGATGAAAACACACCGTCATTGAGCGTCCAGGCAACCGATGCAGAAGGAAACGATATTACGTACAGCCTGGGTAGCTCGAATGATTCCAACTTGTTTACCATCAACTCTGACACGGGCGAACTAACGTTCAACACATTGCCCGACTTTGAAAACCCAGTCGATTCGGGCAACAACAACACCTATTTTGTTGATTTAATTGCCACGGATTCGCTTGGAAACTCCACTGAAACGACTCTGCAAATCGACATTCAGCCAGTCAACGACAATTTGCCGACATTCACATCATTGTCGACTTTCGAATTCCCAGAAAACTCAACCGTCATGGTCGACGTGGATGCCATGGATTTGGATCTGCCGGGCGAGTCGATCACCTACAGCTTGACGAATGGGTTCGGTGACAATGACCAGTTCACGATTGATTCAGACACTGGTGAACTAACACTGAATTCGGTGCCAGATTACGAGAGCCCCACGGATGGCAATCAGGACAACACCTTTGACGTACAAGTCGTGGCATCTGATGGAACTCATGAAACCACTCAAGACATTAGTATTGGCATTACCCTGGTGAATGACCAGGCACCAGTATTCACCTCGCCAAATACGTATACTTTTGCCGAGAACTCGACCCTATTTATTAACGTCGAAACGGATGACAACCAGACGGTCAATTATAGCCTGGACCCAACGTTCGGCGACAACGCCTTGTTTGACATCACATTATTTCAGGGGCATATCACGACAACTTCCACGCTGGACTTCGAAAATCCGCTGGATGGAAATCGCAACAACATCTACAACATTCGTGTGACGGCGACGGATGGGGTCAATGAAAGTACTCAAGACATTACGGTCACAATCACACCGGTCAACGAGTTTTCGCCAGTCTTCACCTCGCCAACGGATCACACGTTCGCTGAGAACTCAGCCGTTTCGATCGCTGTCGTTGCCGACGACGCCGATCTACCTGACGAAGTGATCACTTACAGCTTGGCCCCAGGGTTCGGTGACAACGACCAGTTCACGATCAGCTCGTCAACGGGCCAACTGACGCTAAACAGCGTTCCTGACTTTGAAAACCCAACGGACGCTGACGGTGACAATGTCTACAACGTTCAAGTGATTGCGTCTGACGGAACCAACGAAACCCGTCAAGACATTACTGTCAACATCACGCCAGTCAACGAGTCCTCGCCGGTCTTCACCTCGCCAACGGATCACACGTTCGCTGAGAACTCAGCCGTTTCGATTACTGTCGTTGCAGACGACGCCGATCTACCTGACGAAGTGATCACTTACAGCTTG
>CAZJBW010000035.1:0-10735 GCA_964543985.1 uncultured Pirellulaceae bacterium
TTCCAATCCATCGAATGATTTAAACCGAACCACTTGGCCGGCAACCAAATCGTTTTCGTCAACTTCGGCGGTTAAAGAAGTTGTCAACCTTGTGGGTGCTGCAGATTCTTCGGCACCCATATTCATGTAGTACAAATTGCCGGGCGTGAGGTCACTGGAAACGTACATGGCGACGTGATTTTCGTCGCTAGACATTCCAAACGAGCTAACGTTTTGCCCCGGAAAGGCGGGAAATTCAACTGGCTTCATTCCATCGGTTTCAAAGACTTTCAAAACCGTTCTGGCGTCTTGATTGATCGAGTATGTGAAGTACTTGCCACCTTTGGAAAAAGAGGCTCCATTGATGTCCCAATCTTGTTTGGCGATCACACTACGGTCACCGGATTCCAATTCATGCCGGACCAAATAGTTAAAGTCGCTATCTGCATCGGTAACGATGTACAAAAACTTTCCGTCTGGACTAAACGTACTGGCGCGGTAGTTTGCATCGCCTTCGTGCGGAGTGGCATGAGTCATTTGCCGAGTACGGCGATCGAACAGATAGATATCGCTATCGTCTCGAGTATTGGCCTTATTTAACGCCAGAACCATTCCGTCTGGCGTAATATCGCCCAAAGTATACGCTTCGTTGTTTTGGAAAATCATCAGCCGCTCAAGTGATTCTACGTCGTATTGGTAGATATCAAAGAAGCGAGGATTTTGTTCGTTCGTGCCGACGTAGAAACTTTTATCATCTTGCGACCAGCCAAGAAACTGAGCCTTCAACTGACCCGGTGTCAAATCTTTGCTGGTTCCATCTGGCATTTGAACGTAAATGTGGTTTAGCTCATTGCCACCCTGGTCAGCGGTGTACAGAAAACGCTCGTCGTTTGGAAAGTAACTGATTGAGTTAATGGAATCGGTTTCGGATTTCGTCAACTGAACCGGTTCACCGCCGCCTACCGGAATCGAATAGGCGTTGAAGACTCCGGTTACATCGCTACTGACAAGAATTTTCGAGTTGTCGGGTGCAAAGGATGCTCCACTGTAATTCACGGTTTTCAAGAATTGTTCGATGGTGTAATTCTTGACATCGCGTTTCTCTTCTTGAGCCGAAACATTTATCAATGGCGCAAAAACAAATGATAACAGCAAGGCCTGGCCTAGGAATTTGGTCACTGGTTCACTCTCCAAAAAAAACTTGAAATATCAGAAATCACGGCCCGTCTGACTAAGGTGATAACTGTGTTAATGCTTTTATATCCGAACCAATTGCCAATCGTTTGATTCGATTCGATTGATTTCGAAAGTTGGCAATCTTTTCGTGCTGGACAATTTTGAAACTACGGTTTTTCGTTTTTGAAAACCCGACCACCCTTCATCACAAACCCAATTTGCTCAAGCACCTTAATGTCTTGCAAAGGGTCGCCGTAAACGCCAACGATATCAGCCAACATGTCGGGTTTCAGTTGTCCACGATCATCAATTCCCAGCAGATCAGCGGCGTGGATCGTGGCGGTGCGTATGGCATCCGCAGGGCTCATGCCCAATTTAACGTAAATGGCGAACTCTCTGGCGTTGTCTCCATGTGGAAAAACAGCGGCGTCGGTTCCAAAAGCGATCGGCACATTCGCCGCAATCGCCTTTTCTAAACTCTGCCTGGCCAACGGCAGGATATGTTCGGCTTTCTTGCGAATCAGTGGTGGCAGGTTATCCAAATCCAAAGCGTCGACAAGATAGGAGGTGGGTACCAAGTAGGTGCCACGCGTTTTCATCTCGTTCATAATTTCATCTGTCAAAATCGAACCGTGTTCGATTGATGCCACACCGGCTTTGACAGCGGCCAAGATCCCTTCCGAACCGTGGGCATGAGCGGCCACGCGGTAACCATGCCGTTGGGCCTCTTCTACGATCGTCTTCATTTCTTCATACGAATACTGTTGCGCACCGACCGGCCCTTCCATCGAAAGGACTCCGGCAGTGGCACTGATCTTGATGACTTTCGCGCCGTGTTTGATTTGATAGCGAGTTGCTTGCAATACTTCGTCGACACCGTCAGCCGTTCCTTGTTCGGGTCCTTGTTCGCCCAAGCTTGGTGCGTAGCCCGTCCGGTCGACATGTCCGCCAGTGATGCCCAAAGCATGGCCTGCCGGGAACATCCGTGGTCCCATGATAAAGTCGTTGTCAATTGCCTTGGCCAACGAGATATCTGAAAAACCGCCAGCCCCTAAATCACGAACCGTCGTGAAACCAGCTTGCAAAGTGATCCGAGCATGCAGGGCGCCTCGCAATGCCCAATCCGCTGGCCCCTCTTTGACACCACGATGCACCCAGTCGCCTTCAATGCTGTAGCAAAGGTGGGTATGCATGTCCATCAAACCGGGTAACAGAGTCGCACCGGGTAGCTCGATCGTTTTCGCATCGGCGAACGTAGACAAGTCTCCACCGATTTGCTGAATCTGACCATCTTGAATCACGATGACCGCAGGTGCTTCGTATTGGCCTGTCGTTACGTCCAGGTACCGATCAGCCTTCACGATCACTTGCTGCGCGTCCGCAACAGTCGTCCACAAACAAATCACAGCTAACACCGCCATCACACGTAACGTTACCATTCGATTTCCCATGCTCGATTTTCTAAATGTCCAGTTAGATTTTGTCGGTCGCTATTGTACGCGGAAGTTTGTCAGGTTGCCTGTCATTCAAGGCAAATTCACTGCATCCAGTCGACAACTTCACTGGTTGAGCAGATGCTCAATTTCAAAAAATTGGCCCGAAAACGTCGCATAATTCCATGGTAAACGTGATTGCCAAGATTTTCGGCACGTCTATTGCGTTCGTTAAAGAATTGGAACAGAGGATATTCTGTCAAAATGACATCTGTAAATGAGAGGAGTTTCTTTATGAAATTCAACCCACGAATTGAAGCCATGGTAAATCCACTTAACGGACTTCCACAGGAAATTGATAATCTACTTGATCACTGGTTTGGACATCGAGCGAAAGAAGGATGTTCGGTCAATACGTTTCGACCAACGACCAATGTTATGGAACACGACGAAGCGTTTGTGATCTCCATCGAACTGCCTGGTGTCGCCGCTACCGACGTGAATGTGGAAGCCATTGACGACCAACTAAAAATTTCAGGCGAGAAGAAGGTCAATGAAATTGTCGATGGCCAGAAGCTGATTCGGCAAGAGCGTCTATCTGGATTATTCGAACGCAACTTTGAATTTAATTCACAAGTGGACTTCTCCAACATTCAAGCCGAATTTGGGCACGGCGTCCTAACCGTGACCGTTCCCAAAACAGAAAAGGCGGCTCAGAAAATCGAGATCAAAGTCGTTGAAAAGTAGATTCGCGACAGAAACTCAACGAAACTTGTGATTCACGAATTACACAGCCAATCACACCCAAGTGGTTGGCTTTTTTCGTGGGTTGGCGGCGTGGCATTTGGCTTGTCAAGTTTCCAGACTTTTACTGTGCCTGGCCGTCTAAAAAGCGAATCACAAACTGTTTCTGTAGATCGGTCAGCGCATCGGTGGACGCTCGATCAATGATCGTTTCGGCATCGAATTTGGCAGCGTTCTGAATCGTTCCATCTTTCTCATCGCAGAACGTGGCACCGAACAGTGAACAACCGCTCAAGTCCGCACCTCGTAAATCGGCACCCGTTAGATCAGCGCCTTCCAGATCGGCGTCTTGAAAGCTGGCGTGGTTCAAGTTGGCTGATCGAAAGTTTGCGTTGGACAAGTTTGCCGATCCAAAATTCGCTCGCTGCAATTGGCAACCAGAAAAGTTAGCATTCCGCAGCTGCGCCTTCTCGGCCAATAGTTCACTTAGGTCATGACCGGCAACTTCGATACCCAGCAGTTCGCGTCCTGCAAAGTCACGCTTTTCGATCAAGCTTTCCGATTCACGCTTCGAGATCGAACTGGCGATGTACCGTTGCTCCTTCCAGGGATCGGCCACGTTGTGATAGCCAGATTCAGCTTCCCAAAACCCCAAACGATCTTCGCTTAAAAACTCGATTCGCTGAACCCATTTGACGCTCTTGTAAAAGTACTTTCCAGGCACAACGCCACGCAATGGTCCGCCGTGTTGCTCGGGCAAATCTTCGCCTTCACAAGCGTAGGCCAACATCGTGTTCAGACGCAGTGCTTCGTCCAGTGGCAAAGAAGAACTGTGTTGTCGATCGGTTCTGGCAACAAACGAAACAAACTTGGCTTGAGCATTCACTTGGCATAGATCGACCAAGTGTTGCAATGAAAAACCTTGAAACGAGACCCCCAGTTTGCTCCATCGAGTAACACAATGAATATCGATTGTCGATTCAACAACTGGAAATTGCTTCAGTTGTTGCCACGAAAATTCTTGCGGAGAATCGACCAGGCCTTGAACCGTCAGAGTCCAGGGATCTGTCGATTTCGCGGATTCACGCTCACCAACCAAAGGCCATTTGCCTTTGGCAACCAGCTGTTGACCGGGTGGCAGATTTTGTTTTTCTTTTTGATTCACGATTCTTATTGTTCGGGTTGTGGTAATTGTAAGACACCAACCAGTGAAATCGTTGGCTGCTGTCATCAAATGTATCGTTCGCGCCGTCGATTTGAACTGATTTGAATCAGTTTGTGATCGATTCGATTGGACAACTTTCCGAGTTGTAAACGTAGCAAAGAAACCGCGGAACATCAAAGTTATTGGACTTACACCGCTCGATATACCGGCTTGAATTGATGTTTATGGCCGCTCATTTTTAGTCGATAATTCTGATACACCAACTGAGCACAACACCACGACTTCGAAAATCCATTCCTGGGAGAGTTTATCATGACAAGACTTGCACTTTTGATCTTTGCGATTGCAGCTATGACTTGCGTCGGTGTCAGCGACGCCGAAGCACAATGCCGTGGCGGAGGTGGTTACGGCGGCGGTTACTACGGTGGCGGAGGATCCTACTACGGCGGCCAATCGTACTATCGTCCAAGCACTCGCATTAACTACGGCAACGTTTACCGAGGCGCCAGCTACCGACCCTATTACGGTGGCGGATTCAGCACGGTCCGTTCGAGCAGTTTCGGTCGCAGCAATTTCCGTGGATCCAGTTTCAATTCTGGTTTCGGTAGAAGCGGCTTCAACAACTTCGGCAGAAGCGGTCTTTCTGTTGGCATAAGATTTTAACGCCAGCGAACAATATCGTTTAGAACATTACAAAGACACTTGCTGAATAAGCAAGTGTTTTTTTATGTTTGCAAAGTCAATCAGCAGCCAACGATTGCGTATCCGCCTTTTTGTAAAGCCAAAACAAGATGGCGGCGAATGCCATGATCCCCGGCCCTTCTGCCGCCGCCCAATACCAAGGCATTCCCACCTTCAAATCAATCAGCAACACCATGCCGCCCAAAGCCACGTGCAAGCCAATCAATAGCGGCACCACCTGCCAGTATTTTCGCAGATTGAACGCTACGATTAACAGAACCAATCCATGAATCCCGTAGAGCATCGAGCACGAGCGCGCCAAGTACTCGGCAATTGGGTTGACCTCACCTGCTTGTTGACCAGCGATTCGAAATATGGCTTGCGATCCCAAGCCTAACTTTTCGTGGCACCAATTCATCCACTCGTTAGGCATCAGCATGGTCAGGAACGCGAGAGTTAACAAAAACGCGTTCAGTCGAAACAACCAACTCAAAATCTTCTCGGCCTTTTGGGCGTTCATCAAGATCCTCTTTCCAGCCAAGCCTCAATTAACCTTGTCGTCGATAATTGTTCTCGGGTTGCGATTGTTGCTTGGGGACCTCAGTCACGTATTGCACGCTATTGATTCCCAGCGATCCTTCCAGACGCTTTTTCATCTCGTCGTTAACATCCACTTGCAGCTTGTGGCTGTTCATATAAACGACTGGGCCTTGAGCCGTTTTCAAAACGAATTCTAAGCCTCGTGTTCCGGGATAGCCGCGAACAATCTCATTGACGGTCCGCAAACCGTCCGCTCCATGTTCCACTTCATCCAATTGCACTCGGACGGATGTCGTGTACCGCCCCTCCAGTTGTTCCAGAGGAATGATTTCGTTGACAATTAAATTCGCCTCATCACCACCTCGTTTGTCGACGGAGCCACGAACAACCAAAATGGAATCTGGCTGTATCAGGTGTCCCACTTTAACGAATTCGGTTGGCCAACAAATACAACGAATCGCACCACCGACATCCTCCAAATCAAACATCGCGTAACGAGTCGGCGAGCCCGGTTCACGCACTTTTTTGACGTTCGAATGTTTGATCGAAGCAACCATACCGGCCAACGCAACGCCTTCGCGATCCTTGCACTCGATCAACTGGTTGCTTTGATGGGTACGAAACGGAGCCAATTGATGGTCGTGTTCCTGCAGCGGGTGACTGGAAAGGTAGAAACCCAATACCTCTTTTTCGGCCAGCAGCTTTTCACGTTTTTCGATTTCGGGAATATCGGGCAGATGCACTTCTTCGGATTCGCCATCATCGGCACTTCCTGCATCGTCGCCGCCAAACAAACTCATTTGGCCGCTTAAACGATCAGCGGCCGCTGCGGCCCCCGATTGCAAGGCACGGTCCAGGACCGCTAACAATTGCGACCGCAATACACCGAAACAGTCCATCGCTCCTGACTTGATCAATGCTTCGATCGAGCTGCGATTACATTGACTGGCTTCGACACGGTCACAGAAGTCAAAGATGTCAGTGAAGTCGCCACCTTCTTTTCGAGCAGCGACGATGGCCTGCGCAGCCGAACCGCCGCACCCCTTGATCGCAGACAAAGCAAAGTGGATTTCTTTTTCGGCGACCGTAAATATCACACCTGAAGAATTCACCGACGGGGCGACCACCTCGATATCCATTCGCTGGCAATCTTCCATGTGTTCGACCAACGAATCTTTGCGAGTAAAGTTTCGGTGGGGGATGTCACCTGTCAGCAACGCTGCCATGTATTCGCAAGGGTAATGAGCCTTCAAGTAGGCGGTCTGCCAAGCAATCAGAGCGTAAGCCGTACTGTGAGACTTGTTGAAGCCATATCCCGCGAACTTCAAAATCATGTCCCAGAATTCTTGAGCGGCTTTTTTATTCAGACCATTCTCAACAGCTCCGACAATAAATTGCTCGTGGTTGGCGGCAATCAAAGCCTCCTTCTTTTTGCTGATCGCCTTAATACACGTGTACGCATTGGCCAACGGGATGTTGCCCAAGCGATTTAGGATCCGCATAACCTGTTCCTGGTACACCATCACGCCGTTGGTCTCGGTCAAAATATCTT
This sequence comes from uncultured Pirellulaceae bacterium, assembly GCA_964543985.1. GTDB lineage: Bacteria > Planctomycetota > Planctomycetia > Pirellulales > Pirellulaceae > CAJQPP01. Next base: position 7,271 of record CAZJBW010000035.1, read on the forward strand.
CCAACACAGGATGCTTGTATTCGGCAGGCTTACGACCGTGCTTCACATCGATGTATTGTTGAACCATTCCACCTTCCAAGGGACCTGGGCGATAGAGCGCGGCTGTCGCAATGATATCGCTGAAATGATCTGGCTTCATTTTTTGCAGCAGATCTCGAATCCCACCACTTTCCAACTGGAAGACACCCTTGGTTTCGCCACGCTGCAGTAAAGCGAACGTCTTTTCGTCCTCTAGTGGGAACTTGTGAACATCCACTTGTTCGCCACTGGTTTGCTCAATGATCTCGACCGCGTTACTTAAGACCGTCAAGTTTCGCAGACCCAAAAAGTCCATTTTCAACAGACCTGCCGCTTCCACGTCCTCCATCGACCACTGCGTGATCACATCTTCTTTGCCGGTGACTCGCATTAACGGCAAGTACTCGGTCAACGGTTTATCACCGATCACAACCGCCGCCGCGTGAGTACCCACGTTGCGGGCCAGCCCCTCTAGCTTCAACGCAAAGTCGATCATTTCGCGGACTTCTGCATCGATATCGTAGATCTGCTGTAGTTCGTCGCTCTCTTTCAAAGCGTCTTTGATTTTCACTTTCGGTCGATCAGGGACCAGCGAAGTGATCTGGTTGACTTTGGTTAGTGGCAAACCCAACACGCGACCAACGTCCTTGATCGCAGCCTTGGCAGCCAATGTCCCAAACGTACCAATTTGAGCAACGTTTTCAGCTCCGTATTTTTCCTTCACGTAATCGATCATTTCACCACGACGTTCTTTACAGAAGTCGATATCGATATCCGGTGCCTCTTTACGGCTTTCATCCAGGAACCGTTCGAACAGCAAATCGTATTTGATGGGGCAAACGTGACTCATGTAGGTCGCGTAGCAGACCAAGGCACCAACGCCCGATCCACGAGCCGTCGCGGGAATATCACGTTCACGAGACTCGCGCACAAAGTCCCAAACGATCAAGAAATAGTTCTCGAAACCCAAGCGTTCGATGACCCCCAGCTCTCGATCCAGTCGATCGTGAACGACCTGGGCAAGTTCACCGTTGGGTCTCATCTCCTGATTGTCTTCGTACCGTTCGTTCAACCCCTGCAGGCAGATTTTGCGTAACAGGTCGGCTGGGGACGTGTCATCTTCAATGTGGTAGATCGGAAAATGCCGCTTGCCCAACTCGATCTCAATATCGACCGAATCGGCGATCTCTTGACTGCGAGCAACGGCGTCCTCCAAACCGGGGAACTTGTCGTACATCTGATCCGGGCTGCGCAGAAAATATTCCTCGCCGTCCATCTTCATACGATTGGTATCAGTGCGGAAGCGACCCGTATTGATACACAACATAACGTCCTGAGCCTGCGAATCCTCGCGATCGACATAATGACAATCACTGGTAGCCACTAATGGCAAACCTAGCTTGTTGGCCAGTTGCACCGAGGCATCCAGGCACGTCTGCTGGATACCGACGCCGTTGTTCATGATCTCAATAAAGTAACGGTTGCCGAAGACGCCGTGGAACCAATTAGCGACCTCGCCAGCCTGCGCCATGATCTCTTCGGCACCACGTCCTTGATGTTTCAAGATCGCTTGACTGAATTGACTGGATACACAGCCGCTAAGGCAGATAATCCCCTCGCTGTGTGCTTCAAGCAGTTCTAAATCGATTCGCGGCTTAAAATAGAAACCTTCCAAAGATGCTGACGAAGCCATCTTCACCAAGTTGCGAAAACCAGTCACATTTTGGCACAGTAACGTCAAATGGTAATTTCTTTCACCAGGTCCACGACTTTTTTTGAAGCGACTATCGGGTGCCACATACGCCTCATACCCGATAATTGGATTAATCCCTTTTTTCTTTGCCAGTTGATAAAACTGCAAAGCCCCATGCAGGTTTCCATGGTCGGTCAGCGCCAAAGAATTCATACCGTGCTCTTTGGCTCGGTCGATCAATCTGGGCAACGAACTGGCACCGTCTAACAAGCTGAAATGGCTGTGACAGTGCAAATGAGCGAATGGGCGTGTCGACATCTTCTAGATTCCGTTGCTTGAACGTTCGTCGTATTCGGAGCGATTAGCAGGCTGGTTAACCGCGAATTTGGCCAGTACCGATTGCCTTGAAGGGATTACAAACCGGCAAGCGGCAGATTCTATCCCAAGAATTGCCATCGACCAACTACCGCCAAAAGTTCGGGTTGCAACGATTCTTGCAATTTCGCACCTTAAAAAAACCCGGGAAATGACTCGGTAATTTTTGTACGAACCATTTGCCGATGGCATCCCGCAACCTACCTTTTTGCGAGTGAATCCTACGCTCGAACCCCCTTAAACCGCCAATGGACGAGGGATCATCCTTGAAAATCAGGTTGCATGATGAGTAACGAGAAAAACAACTTTGGAAACGAAACAATCATCTTGAGTGAATCGGAGATCGGTGCAAATCCCGTCGATCAGCACGATGAACCAGCGCCCGCTCCGCAAAGGATCGAGGTTGACAAGCGAATTGCCCTAATCGCCGAATTGATTGAACAATTCGAGAGTGATTCGTGTGTTTGCGAAAACACCGCTGAAAAAGTTGGCCAGCTTTCCGAAAAACTGGAAGAACTACAAGGCCAAGTCGACCAATCCGTTTCCGAACACAACCAGGAATCTTTGCAACAGATCAGCAATGTCGCTGTGCAATTGCAAGACATCCAACAGAGCATTGTCGAGGCCGATAAACCAGTCGATCCAACTGCCATGTTGGAATCTCTGGCTACCAAAATCGATGAAGTAAAAAAATCTTTCGACCCACAGCTGGATCAAATCAACAGCAATGTTGAGTCTCGAATCGACGGCGTCCACGTGACGCTCGTCAAACAGTTTGAAGAGACATTCGGTGAAGATTACCTTAGCAAGTTTGAAGAACTCGTTTCTCGGTTTGACGCCGTTCAACAATCGTTGACCGGATCCAACCAAGGAGCCGTACTGGATGAAACGAAACAAAAATTGCTAGAACTGAGTAGTAAATTTGAATCGCTCAGTCCGCAAATTGAATCGCTCGGTCCGCAAATCGAATCGCTCGGTCCGCAAATCGAATCGCTCAGTCCGCAAATCGAATCGCTGAATAGCCAAAGCGAATCGATTCGCTCATCCGTCGATGCTCTTAGCAATCAAGATAAGTTCCAACCACATATGGAAGAACTTAGTGAATCGCTAAATGAAATCAAACAACTGCTAACACCAAAAGACAAAGCGAAAACGGATCACGTCTTCGCTTACCTACAACAAGTTGCCACCAAAGTGGACGAGACTCAATACATGCTGGCCCAACAGCCAGGTGAAGAAGGTCTGGATCTGAAATTTTCAGAGTTGGCAGCCAAAATCGACGGCTTGCAGAAGCAAATTCAATCCGGCGGCGGCGACGGCGGCAGTGGTGGTGGTGAAAACTTGGAATTGTTCAGTCAATTGAGCAGCCAACTGGAATC
>CAZJBW010000035.1:10835-24896 GCA_964543985.1 uncultured Pirellulaceae bacterium
GTGGTGGTGGTGAAAACTTGGAATTGTTCAGTCAATTGAGCAGCCAACTGGAATCACTGCAGATCAATTTGGAATCCAACGGACCCAGTGAAGGCCCTGGTAACAACGAAGTTGTTTCACGCATCGAAGTTCTAGGCCAACAAGTCCTTTCAATCCAAGAATCATTAAATTCCAACCAAAGTGAAAACGGCGGATCAGCCAACCCAGAATTGGTCGATCAAATCGTACAAAAACTGGAAGCTATGGAAGGCCATTTAGGTGGCGGCGGCGAAACCAGCGAACACTTGCAACAATTCCTGCCAAAACTGGATTCGTTGATGGAGCAAATGGAATTCGTCCAAGCTTCTGTCGAACAAAGTGGTGGCGGCGGTGGCGAAAGCAATGTTGGACCGCAATTGGAAATCCTAACGGCCCGCATCGACGCCTTCCAAGAATTTCTAGGCAGCTACAGTGGTGGCGGCACAGACGGCGAAGGCAACACCGAACTTTTGAATCGAGTCGATCAAGTTGGCGAAAGATTATCGGCTATCGAATCAACCATGATGTCGTTCCAACTTGGCGAAGGAGACGGTGGTACTGCCTCGTTCGACCTGTTCGCTCCATCGTTTGAAGCTTTGACTGGAAAATTGGAAACATTGCAAGCCTATGTCGAGAATCAACCTCAAACTTCCGCTGACTATGACTCTGCGAGCGTTGAACAGCTAAGCCAACGTGTCGAACAGATCGCCGAGCACCTAGCCCAACAGCCTGTCAGTGATGGTGAAGGCAGTAACCACGAAGCGTTGGAGGCGCTCAGTTCGCGTCTGGCTCAAACTGAATCGGCAATCAGCTGCTTGGTCAACGCCTTGCAGCCGATAATCGAACGACTCGATTCGCAACCATTGCCTGCTGCCAATCCTGGTGAGGGCGGTGAAGCTTCCGCTGACGATTCGGGCGAAAGCAGCTGGGAATCCCAAAAACGAGCCATGCTGCAAGGCTACGGAGTCGAATACGAAGAGGAAGCTTCCGATTCTACCGGCGACGCACCTATCGACCATGATTCTGCTGATGGCGAACATGTAGCGACCAGCTCAGTAGGTGAAGATGGCGACGTAGATTCTCCGGAAGTCGATAACTTGCGAGCTGAATTGGAAGAGAAACTGCGACGTGCCGAAGTAGAAATCTCGATTGAACGAGCCAAACTGCTACGCGAACGTCACGAGCTGGAGCAAAAAGAAACCGACATGCAACGCGAAATCGCAAAGCTGGCGGAAGAAGAAGAAACAAACGAAAATGGCGAAAGCCCTGGCCGTTGGTCTCGCTTCCTGGGTAACTAGAGTAGCTGCCTAAATCACACGCTTCAAAGCGATTCACTATAAAACCAATCAACAGGGTGACCACAAATGGTCGCCCTGTTTTTTTGCTATCGCCGTCCAGGTTGCACTCGGATTGCTGGCATCTCCAACCTTTCCAGCAGCCTTTCTAGTCGTGCCCAGCATCTTCAAGTCATGAAAGGAGTTCGATTGGGGTTGTGAAAAATCATATACATTTGCTATTCACGCCTCACTCAAAGTCTCCGCCTGATAATGCGCGAGACCTTTTATACCCCGCACCCCCTGCAGGACACTGCGATGGCGTCGCAAAAACGATTTACAAAAGCTCTGTTCCTTCGCCTCTGTGCCGTTGGTTTGTTTTTAGGATTGGGAACGTTTGCCGTAATGCACTCGATTCACAACCAAAAAGAAAAACAAGCCAAAAACGAATCAACAGCGGAAAACAGCTCCGATTCCGAATTGGAATCGGAGGCTGAAAAGAAACCCGTCGTGGATACTCAAGTGATTCCGGTTTCTGCTACCGAAACACCAACCGGTACTCCAAAACCGCCACCCAACAGCAACACTTTGCCAAGTTTTCGCAGTGGCAGCTCGTCTTTGCGTCCAGCCAATCCGACCAATCCAAGCACCACCACACCAGGGCAACCATCAACGCTCCGCAGTCAACAGAATCCAAAATCAACCAATCCACCCTCGCAATTTGGATCGAACAACCCACCACCAGCTCGCACTTTGCCCCCTACTAACGGACAGTTTAAATTGCCGCCAATTAATGGAAGTTCAAGTACCACACCACGAACAAGTTCGGCTCCAAAGCAAACAACGCCGCCGCGAACCAACGGCCTAACAAATTCCAATCCACCTAGCCGCCCGCCGTCCGGGCTACCACCATTGCCTGGTCGCACCAACCCAGACAGTTCTAACGACCGACCGCTTGGCAATACCGCGAATTCAAGTCCGACCTTGCCGCCATTGCGTGGCAACCTACCTGATGCGCCAAACGCAAACAGCTCGGTACGGTCGACTCCTCCACCGTCACAATTCACACCAAGGCGGCCCAACACCACACCGCCTAACAACCTTGCTTCAACGAACACTCCTAGAGTCAATCCGCCCAGCAGCAGTGGTCAAATTCCAACGGGACGGCCTAGCAATAACGCCGTAACGATGCCATCCAGTACTAGTCCCAGTCGAGGCGGTTTTTCGCCGAATTCAGATTCACCAAGCCGACCTTCATCGGAAAGAGGCTTCACGCCAATTCGACAGGTCAACAACCCAACGAGCACGCCGCCTGGAATTCCACAAAGGCCAAAGACAGAAGTGGTTGGCAAAACATCCAACCCACCTAGCCGACCCAAACAAAACAACCTGGGATTGGGTAACCGTACGCCTGCCGTCCGGTCGACGACGCCCAATTCAACCCCATCATCCATCCCGACCAGCCAGTCGACGCGGCCAACTCGCTTAGCTTCAGCCCCGCTTGCCCGTACGGAAACTTCTGGAATCGCCAAACCAACACCAGGAGACGCTAGGTTCGAGGGCGTTCAAGTGCCTGCGTTGGCTGTGCAGAAAATTGCACCACGTGAAATCCAGGTTAACCGCGAAGCCACATTCGAACTGGTTGTCAAAAACACCGGTCGAGCGACGGCTGAGAACGTTCAAGTTCACGACTTCGTGCCCGATGGTACGCGACTTGTTGAGACCGTCCCTCAAGCAACCAATAGTACGGGAGGCCGCTTGGTCTGGAACCTGGGAGCCTTGACGCCCGGTCAACAGACTTCGATCAAAATGAAGGTCTCGCCACAACGGACCGGTAATATTGGTAGCGTCGCTCATGTAACTTTCGGAGCTCAAGCGTCCGCCAAAACGGTGTGCACTCAAGCCAAGCTATCCATTCGCCATGAAGCCCCGGAACAGGTGTTGCTGGGACAAAACATGGTGATGAATATTTTTGTCGAGAACAAAGGTAACGGTGCTGCCGAAAATGTCATCCTGCAAGAAGACGTTCCCGAAGGCCTGAAATTTGCCACCGGTCAAACCGAATTAGAATACGAAATTGGAACACTGCCTCCCGGAGCCTCGCGGCGCGTTCAATTGCCACTGCAGGCCGCCAAGGTCGGACAAATCCAAAACTTGTTGGTGGCACACGGTGCGGGGGACTTGCGAGCGACTGACACGGTGAACATGCGAGTGATCGCACCATCGCTGACTCTGCGTAGCGAAGGCCCCAATCGCAAATTCTTAAACCGCAAAGCAACTCACCGCTTCAGCTTGGGCAACCAAGGCACAGCGGCCGCTACGAACGTACAAGTTGTCGCGCGACTTCCTCGTGGTCTGCAATTCGTTTCGGCCAGCCAGGACGGTGGCTACGATCGCAACAACCATGCCGTCGTTTGGCGACTTGCCAAACTGGACCCTCAAAAAATTGGGACCGTTGAACTGACAACTCTGCCAGTCGGCGTGGGAGCTCACCAGATCGACGTTTCAGCGGTGGCTGACCTCAACCAAAAACAAGAAACCAAGCAACCATTGACCGTCCAACAGTTGTCCGAACTGTTCTTTGACATTGACGATTCGGCAGATGCCATCGAGGTGAATACGGGAACCACGTTCCGGATTCGAGTCAACAACCAAGGTCAAATCCCGGCTAAGAATGTTCGTATCCATGTCGACTTCCCAACCGCGCTGCGGCCGACGGAAGTGCAAGGCGGGATCCAGCATCAAATCAATGGTCAAAAAGTTCTTGTGAACCCAATCCCAATTATGCAACCGGGTCAAGAAATCACCTTTGTCATCTCGGCCGAGGCACTACAGGCGGGCGAACACCGAACCGTCGTCAGTGTGCGGAGCGATGACAGAGAGATTGCGATTTCTAAAGAAGAGAGCACTCACGTGTACTCGGATCGCTAGTCGACAGCATCGAATCCTTACCAACCGGCGGCTAGAACCGATCGACGGCGTCACTTTGCCGATGAACCATTTCGTGATACAGCCCGCGTCTTGCTAACAGTGCGTCGTGCTTGCCACTTTCGACAATGCGACCGTCTTCAATCACCACAATCAAATCCGCATGAGTAATCGTGGACAATCGGTGAGCGATCACGAACGTGGTTCGGTCTTTCAGTAAGTCCGCCATGGCTTGTTGAATCAACTGTTCACTTTCAGTATCCAAGTTACTTGTGGCCTCGTCCAAAATTAAAATCTGCGGACGAGCCAACAACGCGCGGGCAATCGATAAACGCTGACGTTGACCACCCGACAACTTGACGCCTCGTTCACCAATGATCGAGTCATAACCGTCGGGCAACCCAACAATAAATTCGTGAGCGTTCGCTCGCTTGGCGGCATCGACCACATCTTCTAACTGCGACTCGCGATCCGCGTAGGCAATATTTTCGCGAACGGTTCCATCGAACAGGAAAACCTCCTGTTGCACCACGCCCAACAGGTCACGGTAAGTGGCCAATTGGTAATCTCGCAAATCGACGCCGTTCAGTAAAATGCGACCTCGCGACGGATCATAGAACCGGGCGACCAAATCAGTAACGGTAGTCTTCCCTGCCCCGCTACGCCCGACTAACGCCACGACGCTGCCGCCAGGAACCGTCAGGTCAAAATCCTCAATCACAAACTTCTCGTCGTAGGCGAACCAAGTATGATCGAAACGAATCTCAGCCACTTCTGTCGGTGCCGGCAACGCATCCGGGCGATCTGGTTTATCGACCGGTGTTTCCAAAATCTCGAATACGCGTTCCATCGCAGCCATGGATCGTTGCAGTTCGGAAAGCGATTCAACAATCTGCCAAACAGGGTTTAACAGCATGAATGTGTATATCTTGAAGGCTGAAATATCGCCGATGGTGGCTTCGTCATAGATGAACCAATACCCACCAGCCCAGATAATGACGACACTGATCAAGGCCATCAAAAAGCCCCAACTGCTCCACAGTATGATCTCGCGTTTCCGCGCGTACATTCGCATGCGAGTAATCGCGTGGTGCCCAACCGTGTATTCTTGTTCCTCCTGGTGTTCGCCCGAAAAGACTCGGACAGCGCGAATCCCTTGAAAGGCTTCACCAACACGACCGTCCACGTACGACACGTCCTTACGAATCGCTCGGTAAACCGGACGAATCCTGCGGATGGCGATCATGCTGATCAACATGATCGGTGGAATCACGGCTAGTGCCGTTAAAGCCAGTTTCCAATTGATCACGAACAAGATGACCATGGCGATCAACAGTCGGACAACGGCCACTCCTGGTGAAATGACGGCCATCTGCAACAAACCGGTGGTCGTGTTAATGTCGTCGGTCAACCTGGAAATGATACCGCCAGTCTTCATGTTCGAAAGTTTGTTTAGCGACAATCGCAACATACGTTCGAATAGAGCTCGACGCAGCGTCAATATGACTCGGACGTTCAACAAACGCTGATTCCAACTACGGGCGACACCCAGCAGTTGACTGACCACAACCACACCAAGGTAGATCAATGCAATGATGTGCAGCATTTGAACTTTCTGTTCAGTACTGGCATCGGTCAACAATACGTTGTCAATAATGTGACGCAGGAACAATGGTTGTATCAATTCCAGGACTGACACAACCAAAGCTAACACTAACAGCAACGCCACCATTTTTCGGTGTGGCCACAATTGGCGAATGTACAAACGCAGGTAGCTGCGGCGTTTCGCTTTTTGTTCGGGTTGCAGTTTTTTGTTTGACTTATTTTCAGGCCCGTCCTCTGAATTTGAATCGTCTTGAGAGTTGGGACCATGAGAATCGGGACCTTGCGAATAGTAACCGCTCTTGAACCGTTCCAGGAAGTCATGGAATCGTTGCTTCGAAGTCTGTGACCGAGTTGACATGCGTACTGGAATAGGTGGGTGAGGCGAGGATTTTGGGGCGGTTCAGTAGAAAAGTGCTCCCTCTGAACTGAGTATCATTTACGAAAGTGAACTGAAAACAAGAGACCGACGCCGATCGATTCTTGAAGCGGGAAAAAGACGCGTGGATCGACGCTGGACAGCTCGTTGCCAGCCAACGACGCTGGGGTCATTTGGCGTGTTGATCAAAAAACGAAAACACATCTTCCATCGCGATTTGCACGATCGCCATATGCTCTGTCGCCGGGTATTCTCGGTATCGCGAAGACAAGTCACGGTCTGTCATCGATTGATGAAACGCCTTTGCCCCTCGCTTTCCAAAATCTTGCTGGCCAGCTGCCACAAAACTAGGAGCAGCAAAATCGGCTTGCCAATTTGCGGACGCTCCGCCACCAATCACCGCTGCCGCTGCGAAACGAAAATCGTCATCGCGATCGGCCAATTGACTGACCGAACGAATTGTAAAACCGGCGCCCATCGAATGTCCCATCACGAAGACTTTTTGCTGATCAATCGGTAACTGATCCGACAACTGCTTGATCAAGTCGGGCAAGTCCAATCCCACACCAGTCAAAGTAATCCTCGGCGCCACCGCAAACCAACCTCGTTCCCGACACAGCTTGACCACTTTACCGGCACCATAGCCATCGAAAAACATATTTTCACTACCGCCGGCTCCATGCATAGCGATCACGCACGGTCGTTGCGAATCGTCATCGATTTCAGGAACAAACAAACGCACGATTGCCTTCTGGCGTTTTTCACCGGCGACCCGAAACCAACCGTCAAAACCGTTTGGGCCATTAGATTTTCCAAATGCTTGTTCAAACCAATCGTTATCCCCAGCGTGATTCGCTAGACGCTGCAGTCGATCCAGTTCCTCAGCGCCGTAAAATGACGTTTCCAAATCGTTACGCGATTGCCATTGATCCAGGATCCGTAACCGCTCTTTGATGGTCGCCTTGGGAGTATCCAACCATGGCGAGTCTCCACCTGACGCAGCCAGCGCTGTCTCAAGCTTTGCTATTCGATTTTGAAACTCGGGCATCTTTGCGAACGCGGTGGAACCGATAGGTAAACTCGTCTGACCCGACTCGACAAACATTTGCAATTCGTACTGACCTTTTTCTGTCACCGTAACGGTCGCCCAATCCTGGTCGACTGGTTGGATCTGACATGGCTGTTGGTAGCCGATACTGCCTAGCTTTGCCTGGTCAGGATGCCTGGTCCATCTTCCAACCAGTTGAACATCTGTAGGTAGTTCTTGCTGGCTTTCATAGAAGTGAGCGAAGCGAAAACGAAACACATCGTCCTGGTCGGTCAGCAGCGGTGATTCAGGTGTGATCGCCAGCGATGCAGCCCAGCGAGCCAAATCATGTTGTTCAGCGGGCAGCAGAGCGATCCAGGCGGCATCCAACTGGGAACCGGCATCGATCATCTGCCCGGCAAAGAATTGAGTCACGGCATTCTGCATCGCATCTAACGCCGGTCGTCGCTGTGATTCGCTCAAGTTACTTTCTAACTCGACCTCAAAACGCTTGAGGCGTTCGCCCAAGCGATAGCGAACAGATTGGGCAGACAACAATTCCGTCACGCAACTGCTTGCCAGCAACGCTACGACCAAACACCATGAGGATCGAGAGTAATTCATCCTGGAATCATAACAAAAAATAGGCCCGTCGTTTGTGACGGGCCTATTTGATTTTTTAGATGTTTGCTGGTTCGAAGATTACGGTTCGAACGGGCTAACAGGTGGGATAGCAAATATTCCACCGTTGTTATCATCGTCGTCGGCTGCTTCCGCAATGATCGCTGCGATTCCGATAGGCAACAGGAGGTTACCAAAGCCGCCGATGCCGCCACCGAATCCACCGCCGCCACCGAATCCACCGCCGCCACCGAAGAAGTCACCACCGAAACTGTCGGTGGCAAGGCCACTTTGGTCGAAGTAGTTGAATGGCATTTCGGTCACTAGTTGCGGGCGTGGTTCCAACAGAGCGTTGGTGTAAGTTTCTTCGGTGACGTGATCATTCAACCAGCCAACCGAATCAGGGTTACACAAGCAAGCGTCGAAAACGAACGACTCTTCGCTTTGAGCAAGCACGCTATCTTGAATTTCTGAGACGTTTCTGAAAAGAGGATCGTAGTTCTTGCGAGCTGTTTCATCGCTCGGCATGACTACGTTTGGTCCACCAGATTCCAGATCGACACCTACAACCAGGATGCCATCGTTACCGAAGGCGACCAAACCGTAAGTACCTGGAGTCAAACCTTCAATTTCGAACACGCCAGCGCTGTCGACTTGAGTCTCAGCGATCACTTGTCCTTGTTGAATCATGATGACTCGCGAGTTGCGAACTTCGACTGGACGACCACTGCGATTGTGCAGTTGGTGAATGCGACCGACCATTCGGCCGTCGTTCAAGATCGCAACTTGGTGGTTGCGGACCGAAGTGGCAGGTGCTGCCGACTCGTCCAAATCTTTCAATCCGTTAAAGCCGTAGTAGGCAGCCGGATCATCGTTGGTTTCGCCGAAGTCGTAAGTTCCGTAATCACGGAAGTTAACTTGCGGCGAGTACTGCTCGATCAAGCGAGCAACCAATCGATTGTTTTCGGCACCAGTAACTGGCAGTGTTTGCACGCCCAACGGTACGCTGCGTGCGGTACCGTCGTTGGCAACCGCATTGAAGCTATAGGCGAAAATGGAATCAGGAGAGTATCCCACAAGGGTGTAAGGCCCTGGAGATGCTGACTCTAGAGAAAAGCGACCATCCGCTTCCGTAACTGCTCGACCAACAACGAATCCGTTGCGGAGCATATAAACATTGGTTGCTTGGCTGATACCAACAACTTGGCCTTCGATGGCTCCGTTGCTGCTCAACATGACCCAGTTGGCACGCAAAACGTTGCCAATCCGATTGTCCGCGTTGCCTAGACCAGCTTCCTGCCAGCCCACCAATCGCTTGTCAATTTTTGAAGTAGGTTTTACACTTCGCGTCGCATCCTGCGCCGTGATGCTGGACATTGGCAACATTGCAATCGCCAGCAATAAAAGGAGTTTGATAAGTTTCATTGTTTCTTCTCAACGACAAAGAGGAATTGTTCCACCATTAACTGACTTACATTGGGCGAGCATGAAAGCCGGTTACCTTAGGACCCTAACTTTCAGATACGGCGGTACAGAGATTTAATCGTTTTCTGAAGGGACTTTTCGACAGTTCGATGTTGCGAGGTTCGAATGTTTGGCTTGTACAAACAAATTAGGCCCAATTAAAGTCGAAAACGGGCTTGTTTCCCGCAATGACACTACCAGCCATCATTCAAACCTAACCCGCATTTCCTGCGTAACCGTATAAAGTTCACCCTCACGCTTCGTTTCAGGGTAGCTGGATTCGCCAGAATTCAGGGCTGTCGCAAAAACCGAAGCCTCGTTAGCCACGAAGTGGCGACAGCAATTAACCATGGGCGTCAGCCCATGGACTCAATGCACCCATCGATCGAAAGCCCCGCAGGGGCGACAGCATTGCCCCGCTGGACTTCGACGAACCTGTTCCGGACGCCCTACTAAAAACTAATTCCCTGCGTCCAAACGTTCTTCCATTTTTTGCAAACGTTGCTCCAAATCATCAACTCGTTGCCGTAACGTTTGCAATTCCTCAGCAGCTGCTGACGATTTGGAAGTCTGTTTGGTTGGCGTTGCAACAGACGCCGCCACGCTTTCCGCAGTCGGCATCTCGTCAGGCGGGTAAATACCATGAGTCACAACTTGGCCGCGACCTTCGGGAGTTAAACTGACGACTAACTTCTTCTCGATCAGCCTGGCCACCACTGGTTTCAACTCGGGCAAACCGGAGATCGCCTCCATACGAGCCGCTCGACCTCGTAATTCACCCATCGTTTGAGCACCACGCAACAACAACTCGGCAACCACAGCCAGCTCGACCTTATCCACTCCCAACCAGTTGTAGGCCAGGTGCCGATACTTGGAAACGCGCCCATCACCTTGAATTTCTGAAACCGCACCTAGCTCACGCAGCTCGTCCAGCGTGGCTTCGATATCGTCAGCGGCCAGATCCATTTGTGGACTGCGATTGCTCTTCTGATTGCTTCCCGTCTTGATCGCATTGATCGTCAACGGGTACGAATCAGGCGTCGTTTTTGCTTTTTCAATCAGCACCCCCAAGACTCGCCGCTGCATGGCATCCAATGGCTGCCATTGAGGCGCATCGCGTTCCGCAGTAGATTCGTGTTCAGTCATATTGACCTCTCCCTTGGTTGCGTTGCACCTAGGTTTTGTTCAGTAGCGATTTTTAAGAATAGCGAACACTCGGTTCACACGTCCATGAATTCTGACCGCACGCAAAAAATCATCAACGTCATCAACGGTCAAGCGGTCGGTTGGCGAGCTCAGGTCATGCGTTCCGGCTTAGCATTGCTGGAACCAGTTTACCGCACGATCGCCCACTCTCGAAACCGTTCTTACGATTTACAAAAACGAGTGCAACGAGTCACGGTCCCAGTGCTATCGATTGGCAATCTAACGACCGGCGGCACTGGAAAGACGCCTCTGGTGGGCTGGCTAATCAGTCAGTTGCAGAATCGCGGGCAAAAGCCAGCCATCGTTAGCCGTGGTTACGGCAGCCAAGCGGGTCAACCCAACGACGAATACCAAGAGCTAAAACTGCTGCATCCGGATACCGTCCACATCCAAAACGCTGACCGAGTCATGGCAGCCAAACAAGCCATCCAGGAATCCGCTGCGACCAGCATCGTTCTGGACGACGGGTTCCAACACCGGCGAATCGCGCGAGACCTGGACATTGTTCTGATCGACGCCACCTGCCCATTCGGTTTTGACCATTTGTTGCCTCGCGGCTTGTTACGAGAACCCATTGCGTCACTGTCACGTGCCGATGTCGTGATCGTGACACGTGTCGACCAGGTGACACCCGAACAGCTACAACAAATTCTAAATCGACTAACCGACCACATTGATGAAAGTTCGATTGCCTTGGTCTCTTTTGCCTGCCAAGACTGGGTGTCACTAAATGACAAAACACCTATCGTTAAAACGGATGATCTTGTTGTTGGATTTTGCGGGATCGGTAATCCGGCTGCATTTCAACAATCGCTGTATGACCAACACCTGAACGTCGCTCAGTTCGTCCGCTTCGCAGACCACTATCGCTACACGCAATCGGATCTCGATCGACTGGAACAAACTGCTCAACAAGTCGGGGCAACCAGACTGGTATGCACAATGAAGGACATGGTCAAACTGAAACAGCTAGACAGTCGACAACTGGATATTGTCGCGCTGCAAATTGGTCCAAGTTTTGTTCGGGGCGGATCAATGCTACTTAACCAGATCGACAAAGCTTTGGGTCTGGCACCAAAAAGTTAAACCCATCTAGATAGCAGCCCCAACTTTTTTTGCGGTTTTAATATCCTTTTAAGTGTAAGTTTGTCAAAATTCAGGTACTAACTCTGCAAACCCCTGAAACGACCTGGGACCGGATTTTTGAATCCCCTGGAAATACATTTGGCCCAAATCGAAGGCGATACCAGCACCAGCGCCGGAAGTGACCAATTTGCTGCGCGATTGCGTGCACGAGACGTTGCCGCCTTCGACCAGACCGTTCGCGAAAATTGGCATCAAGTCCATACCATGGTTCATCGTTTATTGGGCTGGGACAGTGATTGTGAAGACGTCGTACAGGAAGTCTTCATGGCTGCGTGGCAAAAAATCGATCGGTTTCGTGGCGACGCGAACTTCAGTACATGGCTGTGTGCCATTGCCGTCAATCAATGCCGCAAACACAAACGAAGAATAGGCAAACAAAAAAGTGACTTTCGTGAACTCTGCCAACAGACCGATCGACAACCACACGACGCAACACCGATCCACGAGCAGTCACTTGAGAATCAACAGAGAATCGAAAGCGTCTTTTTGGCGCTCGATAAACTAAATCACAAAGACCGTGAATTGATTGTATTGTGCTGTCTGGAGGACAAAACAATCGACGAAGTGTGCACGGTCCTAAAACTAAAAAAGAACACGCTTGAGGTGAGACTGCACCGTGCACGAAAACGTCTCAAACTAAAATTGCAACAAATAATCAATGAGCTCAAACAGTGACCGACCTAGGTAACGAAAAATCCGACGACACCCTGGATCGACTTCTAAAAGAAGCGGACCAACAACTGCGTTTGGACAGCTCTGCGATCGACGGCGCCACGATTCGCAATCGTTTCCGGCAAGTTCGGCAGATCAAGCGTCAACGTCGAATCGCGTTGAGCATCGCCGCATTGGCAGCAGCACTTCTTGTGGGATGGAGCTTCATTGTCCCTAGTGAAAACGAACAAGTGATTCAAGAAATAAATAGCAATGAATCCATATCCAATCAACAACTACAAGAAGAGCTCAAAAAGATACGCGAACAGCAACAGGTGTTGGCGATTGCATTGGAAAACCATCGAATCTCAGGCGCTGTGGAACGCATGCGACTAGATCTAAAACACTCGCTACAAGATCTCGCCCGTCCCTACAGTCCCGATTGCAATGGCAATGCCTGGCTGACGCTCGAGAACATCCTTGCTGCCGAACCCGATACTGCCGCGATGCACCCAACCGCTCGGCTTCGATTGCAATTGCTGGCAGTCAGCTTCCCGAACACAAAGGCTGGCGAGTTCGCGAAACATGCCTCCGAACTCAATCCATAACCGAACCTTTCCGTTAATTCCCGACTAGTGTAGCGTCAGCTTTTAATTTCAGGGTAGCTGGATTCGCCAGAATTCAGGCCAGTCACCAAAACCGAAGTCTGGCGACACCGGCTACTGCCGTTGCCCCAATCCAAAATCTTTGGCAACCAAATTTAATTCCATTTACATTGAAGCAGGTAAGATTGAAATGAATGTCATCATTGACTTAAAACGCATTGCAAAAATCCAAGCCACGTTAATCACGACTCTTTTCGTCTTGGCAACTTGCAGCACCACCATTGCCTATGGTCAAGCTCTCGAGGAAATACAGACATACGGACCCGACCGCAATCTCTTTAGACCAGATGCGTTGAAGTCTGCCGTTGCTAGTTGGAAATGGCAAGTACAACTTTCTGAACGAAAGCAGGCACTGCTTCAGACGAAGGTTGATTTGTTGAAGGCACAAGTCGACGCGACTCGAGCAACGCTTTCAGATGTTAGCTCAGTCGCCGGCGGACTAACTTCGCTCGATCAAGCGGCGATCAGATCAATGGATTCCGATATCTCGCAATTAAAGAGTCTAATCGTTGCGACGGAAACGCAACTGTCTGAAGCACAAATCAAAGCGGTTCAAACTCAAGAAGTTTTAGCGCAAGAAATCCAACAACAACAAGGGGAGGTAGAACTGTTGGAGTTAAGTCTGAGGGCGGTAAGTGAAGAATACGAACAAGTCAGGAAACTCTTCCAACAAAAGGCCACTTCAAAGGATCAATTAGCACTCTTAAGAATAAGAGTCCGAGAAGCTACAAGCGAACTCAGCAACGCCCACAAGTCGCTGGCGTTAATAGAGAAACGACAAGTCAGTGAAGTAGCGGCGAAATCTCTAGCAATCATTTCACAGCAACTAGCTGACCTAAGAAGCCAACTCTCGAAAAAGCAGGAGACTCGTCAGATTGCCAACGATTCAGAGCTTAGGGCCACTCAAGATCAATTGAATTCAAGAATCCGACTATTGGAAAAAATGATCGAAGAAACGATGCTTCGCAAACATAAACTTGAATTAGACAACATCCAAAACCAAGCTCTGCTGCAATTGGCAAACGAAATGAACTTGCCACAAGCGGAAGGCAGCCTGGAAGAGAACGAAGAAGAAGAAGA
>CAZJBW010000035.1:24996-42993 GCA_964543985.1 uncultured Pirellulaceae bacterium
GAAGAAGAAGAAGACAATTGAACCGACTCGATTGAATTCGCTGTCTCAGGCGGCCATCGTCATTGGCTTCAGTGGCGAAAGGCAGAAGGTTGTTACTAAGTAGACGGTCGCTTTGCACTTGCCAAGAAGTGTTTGGCTAATGAGAATCGGAACCGATCGCCCGATGTTCATCGGGCGCGCTGATTTTCCGATCGCTGGAGCGTCTCATTCACCTGCTTTTCCCACTGGCTGCCAGCATCATCTTTGCGTTTGGTGCTCTGTTTCTAAAACGAGCCTCCACATCTGGCATTTCATCTTGGACTCAAATCTTCCTGGCGAATTGGTTAGCGGCCATTTTCTTTTCGTTCTTTTTTGGTCTGGGTGGGACCTGGCCAGGCATCGGAGCGCTGTGGCAACCAGCGTTGATCGGTCTTCTTTACGTGTTGGGGCAGACGTTCATCCTGACGTCCGTTCGCGTAGGAGACGTTTCGGTCGCGACGCCAGTCGCCAGTCTGAAAGTTCTAGTGGTCGCGTTTTTCCTGGCAGTGATTGCCAGACAACCACCCGAAGCCATCATCTGGTTGGCGGGAGTGCTGGCCTGTATTGGCATCACCTTGATCAACTGCTTTGTTCCATCGAATCAACGATCCAATGTAGCTTGGACGGCGACACTAGCATTCCTGGCAGCCTGCACATTTGCTCTGTTTGACGTTTGCAATCAGATGTTCACACAACAATGGGGCACTGGATACCTGGCCGCCATCTCGTTCTGGTTCGTCGGATTGTTTTCGCTTGTTCTATTGCCTTGGTGCGACCGCCCCCGTCGTTTGCAGCAACAAGGTCTGTACTGGAAGAGTCTATTGTTTGGTTGCGCTTTAGTGGCAATTCAAGCCGCTTGTTTGGTGTATTCTATTTCGACGTTCAAAGACGCTGCCGGCATCAATGTCGTGTACAGCTTGCGAGGCTTGTGGGGCGTCGTATTCAGCTTGGCGTTGGCAAAATACTTTGGCGGAAATGAAGCGACGATGACTCGGAAAGTCAAGATCTGGCGAGTGGTGGGTGCGGGCTTGCTGGTGGCCGCGGTGATGATCGCCGTAATCGGGAACCAAAACAATTGATCCTTAGAAACAGACGGCAGTGCAACGGAGTCTCAACTGATTTTTGGCGGTTAACAGCCAAAGAATGTCTAAACCTACTAAGGGCTCAACGGCACTTGTGCCAGCAACGGTAATCGCTCGCGTTCGGAAACGACGACTCCACCAGGTTTTTCGATCGTGATCGCGAACATCTCAGCTTGCCAGACTTTGATTTTGGCGTTGATCGGCACAATCACTTGGCCACCAGTGATATCAAACACACCGCCATCAACGGGCCTTTCGTCGGATCGTTGGGTATCGAAGATCCACAGTTGGTATTGCTGGACTGTCGGATCATTCACTTGCAGGTCGCGGAACACCATAAAGCCGGCTTGCCGTTGGTCACTCCACAGTACCTCGCCCGACGCATTCGTCGCACTTGGGTCTTCGTTGGCCGTCCAAGCGACCTGTCGCAAGTCGGAAGGTGCAGCACTTCGAAACTGGTCCAATTGTTCCTGCAAACTTAAATCGGCAACTACGTCTTCAACTGGCTGTTGAACTTGACGACTGGGCAACCAGCCCAATGCCGAAGCCAAACCAAACAGAAGACTGGCGGCAGTAATCAATCCGAACCATTTTTCGCGACTGGTCCACCCTGTGGAACTGGCCTGAGACTGGACGGTTGGACGGACTCTCGAATCAGTCACATCTGATGAGCGTTGATCAGTCGCAACGGCCGAGCTAGTCAATGACGATTCCGCGGCACCGACATGACTGGACGCTTGCTGGATGATTCTAGACCGCAACTGTTGTGAGAACTCAGTTGGAAGGTTTTCCGATAAGTTCCAACCTTGGTCGATGGCGCCAACGGTTAAATCGAATCGGTCATTTAAATCGAATCGGTCATTATTGGAAATATCCAATTCGCGGACTAACTGGTCCAATTCCGTTTGTTCGGAAGCGGACAGGCCATAGACGACATCCTGGATCAGCAGGTCGTCACAGCGGGCTTGTTGATCGTTAGAAGAAGCAGACATTACACAGCACCTCCTTGGTGGTGGTCCATGAACATCGGCTTAAGTTTCTCGCGGACCCTTACAAGTCCACGTCGGATATGAGTCTTAATAGTTCCCAACGGCAAATTCATTCGTTCGGCAATCTGCAGGTGAGTCAGCCCGCTATAGACGGATAACTTGATGGCTTGCTGTTGGTCAACGGGCAGTTCGCTAAGAGCTTTCAAAGCTTCGGCGGCGTCATCGGATAGAGTGGCATTGGATGACGGGTCGTCGACTGGCGAGACCGCATCCACATAGTCGATTGGCTGGTCAGACAACGCACGGGTGGCAGTCTTTCGTTTTCTTGCCAAGTCGATCAATCTACGGCGGGCCACCATAGCGACAAACGTCAGTTCCGAACTTTTGCTGGAATCAAAGTTAGCGGCCGATTTCCACAACGATATAAAAATCTCCTGCACGGCGTCCTCTGCATCCGCCTGGGAAGTGGTTGCTTTCCGCGCAAGCGACCAAACAAGCCCGCCATACCGATCAACACATTCGGATACCGCGGACTTGTCGCCATTCGCAATTTTCGAGAGCAGGGATTTTGACACGATGGTCAGCGTTTCCTTGCGCAGTAACTCTGGAACCAACAACATCGGGTGAGGTTAACCCCTCGATTACTCAGGCAGGATCACGCGATCGATCACGTGAATCACACCATTCGAGCAGCTAATATCCGTTTTGATAACGTTTGCACCACCGATCGTCAAACCGATTTTTGCTTTACTGCCCTGCAGCGTCTCAACTTCTAGAGCCTTCAAGACGTCGCCAGCCATGATTTTGCCGGAAACGACATGGAATTTCAGAATGGCCTGAAGCTTTTCTTTATTCTCTGGCTTCAACAGTTCTTCGACAGTGCCTTCGGGTAAAGCGGCGAATGCTTCGTCAGTTGGAGCGAAGACTGTAAAGGGGCCGTCGCCTTTCAAAGCATCCACTAGGTCAGCAGCACCCAAAGCGGCCGCCAACGTTTTGAATGTACCAGCTTCCACAGCAGTCGTGACAATGTCATTTTCAACTTGTGGCTTCACTTCGACCGAAGTCAGTACTTCTTTTTGCGAGGGGCACTGTGACTGGCACTCTTGAGCAACAGCCGCTGAAGTCAACATGGCAAAAGCAGTAGCGATAGAAAAAACGATTTTCGACATTTTGAAGATCCAATTAATTTATTAGTTTCGTTTGGGGTTCGCGAAATCGTCCGTGGCCACGGGTAGCAACATCTGGGAGTTGCTTGCGAATCAGAGAGGTTTTCGGAAGACGGTTGAAGTCAGATTCAACATTCGCAGATTTTTTTATAAACCGCCTTAGCAGCAGCGGTCCAAATTCTTACGATCCATCTACAAGACTAATAACTTAACGCTGTTTGCCTGAGGGAATCCGCAATCTGGAAGCCCGAGTCCCCGGTGGCTGGTCGTCCGCAATCACTTCCAATGGACCCTCATCTGGAAAGAACTGCTCAAGAAAACGAGGCCAGTAACCGTTCAAAATTTCACGACATCTGCCCAGGTTGTTCTTTTCGGTCAATTGAAAACCAGCCAAAGCCAACAACTGAGTTAGTGCCTTGATATCCTGGGCATCCATCCATCGATCGAATAGTCGCACGTTATCAATTTCGACTTGTCCTTGGCTCATTAGATCGAATCGCACCTGCACCTTGCCGACCGCGGACAACGGCAAATCATCAAAATGCACTGCGAATTCTTGCCATTCGTTGGAAATCTTGCGAACGTCTCCGCCAACCGATCCAAAACGGTAGTACACGTGACGACCATCGTTGCCTTGAACCGAAATCCGCAGCGTTGGCTGGCTTTCGGGTTGCTGAGTTCGAATCAGTACGGCCACCGATAGACGACCAGTTTCAGGTAAATCAAATTCGTTACTGCGAATGGAAACCGGGTCACCCAAACTTTCCATAGCTAACGCTGCTTGGCCTTCATATGGATCGGTGGTTTGCAGAGTGATCTGGTTGGCGAAACGACTGTCATAATACCACTCGAATTGTTCCGGAGCCTGCTCGCCGTTGCCAGGCGCCTCGAAGCCAGGATTGATCAAGACTTCCACTGGTGTCGCTTGTGCTGCACGACTGACTTTGGCCAACAATAAGTTCAAGCGATCTTGCAATTCCCTGTTTGCGTTTTCAGGAACGTCCACACGAAAGTTTGCAATGTTGACGGCGGCGTCGGTGAATCCCGCTTGGATCCCAAATGGCGGCAAATGAACCTCGATCACCGGTCGCTCTGATTCCAGGCTGAACAAGATCGGTTCCTCGGTCAACGATTCGACCACTGTGTCACGGCTGGACAGCTGGACCTGGGCGGTCAATTCCCATGGCGTCGGATTAACAACATAGAACCAATTGCGACCGTCAACTTGAGATTGCCGGACCACCACGCCCGACTGCATTTCCGACCCTTGGTCGGCGACATCTTGAAATTTCGACTGCGGCAGCTTGGTATACGCTTCTATAAAGTGCGAAACGTGCTCTTCCTGTCCAAAGTTCATCAGCCATCCACCATCCACTAGCAACTGACTGTCACTTTGAGCCATCGCTGTCGCCAATCGCTGGCGATTCCAAATCGTCGATGGAGCTAACGGTTGCAAACGCATGACTGGCTGAGTTAGCGTTTCGCCAAACAGTTTTTGAGTGCGAAGCTGGTCGAATTCAGCCCACGATGATTGATGTGTAAATAAACTTCCGACATTTCCAGCTTGGCCAACGGTGTCGATGCGATCGGCCGAGGCGCCAAGTTGCAAGTTCAATCGATTTTCGGCAAATGATTTTTCCGGAGCGATTTCGCGAGGTTGTAGAAAAACGAGTTCGGAATCTTCTTTGATGGTTTCGAATGGCAAGGCGATTCGCTGAAAGGCCTCTTGCAAGTTACTACTGCGTCTGCGTCTCAGCGAAGGTGCCAGAATGGAAAACGCATCCTGAGTTTGCAGAAAGTCGCCGCTGACGATATACGTTGGGCCCACCGATTTAGTGATTTCTTTCAACTGCCCTAACCATTGACCCATCACCTGCTCGCGCCACTGCAACCACGGTTCACGTTGCTCGCCCAAAATGTCTGGCGTTTGGCCAGCAGTCACCTGGATACCGGCCTCAGTCATAAACTGGTCAACGGTCTGCTGATCGGCTCCCCAGATTTGCCCCGGCAAGACCTGCAACGCGTCTCGGCTGTACAGGTAACCGACGCCACCCAGCGCCGACTGACCTTGGTAACGTTCAACGAACTCTTCCACGACTGCTTGATGCGCCTGACGAACGGTCCCGTTCAACGGATTGTAGATTGAAACGGACTGTGCGCCCTGACGGAACAGCGTCAATCGATTCTCGTCTTGTTGACTCGTTAACAGTAGTTCTTCTTGATTCGGTAGACTCTGCAGTTCCGGCAACAATCCGTTGAAATGAAATACGGGGACTAATGTTAAACCTTCTCGCTGGAAGATTCTCAGCAACATCTCGACAACATCTTTGCGAACGGGGTCGGACCCTTGACTGGAATAAACGCCGCTATCAAACCGTGGATTGGGTTGCAGTTTGGCACTGGGGTACAGCGAGCTACCATCGCCGCAAACGACAATCATCGCTCCTGTAAATCCATTGGCCTTCAAGTACTGCGTCCACCGATTGGCACCCGTCAAAAACGTGTCCCATGTATGGATCGATTGTTGCGTTTTCTGATCCACCAACTTTGGCGCCGAAAAATTTTCGGCGAACAATGGCTTTTCATAGAACGAAAGATACGGACGCCTTGCGTAAGTCGTTGGCGTACCGGATCGAGCCGCCAAACGCTGCGGACCACTTAAAATGCGAATCGATCCGATCTTGGCTACCTGATGATCGTGTCGATTGGCAAACAGCAGATAAGGATTTTCGTGAGTCGGCCAAAAGAAAATGCGATGTTTTTTTGTTTCGGGTTGTTCGCCAATCGTTGCGGATTCGGGAATCTGGATTCCTGAATCGACACCAAATGGTTCTACCTGCCCTGCCCCGTCCGGTTGCAGGATACTGATTCCCATCGTCACGCCAGGCTCTTCCAAATACTCGATCTCAACGATGTGAGGCTTACCTACGTTTTCCACTCGCAACGGCACTGCTTGCCAACCGCCGGCAGAAAAGTGAGTCCAAGTCTTGTCATCTTTCTCGACCGACGTGACACCGGTGTTCTTCAAACTACTGCTGGAAGCCAGACGCATTTGTGGCAAGCCTGGCAACCGTTCCAACCAGGGCTTCTTGACGTTTTCGGAATGGAACACCTCTTGCCACAACACAATTGGCTGCGAAGCGTCCTGGATATCCTGTGATCTGTGAATGACTACGAATTCGATCTCTCGCGATAGAGGTTCGCGGGACAGATTGAACCGGGAAGCCAGTGAATCGACTTTGTGAGTCAAACGTAGTTGGTACGCTCCCTCATCCTTTGGCACCGAAAATTGCACTGGCTGACCAAGCACAAAATGCGTTCCGTTCCATCGCAGAGTGAATTCTTGAGAATCGACCACGCGTTGATCTCGTCGCGAAACAACTTCCGCAATCAAGTTTGACGAGGCGGATTCGGTTAGGCCACGAAACGGTCGAACTTGAAGCTCAAACGTTTCGCCAGGATCGAACACCAAATGCTCTCGATCAATGGTGATCGGAATATAATCCCCGGGAGCCCGATTCATATCAAATCGATTACCCGATTCATCCAACAATAATTGAATCGAGTTTGAGTCGGCAGAATCGACCAACGGCGTAAGATCGAATGTACGCGTGACCGGTTGGCTATTGCCTGAATTGCCGATCATCTGCATGGTCAAACGCCGACTATGCACGTCTTGCAAATCAATATCCAGGCCATTGAATTCCGTAGCACGCAATGTGTTGATCGTAATCTGTTGAGGCTCGACCTGGATCGTGGCTCCCGAATCCGACTGCAAACCCAATGGAGTGACGTTTTCGAACCGACCCTCGGGAATCGTGAATGTCACCTGCCAGTTGTCCGCTTGACCACCACCCCACACCATCCGCAGCCGATGCACGATCGATGGATCTTGAGCCTGCAGAGATTGAGTGCCAGGGCCACAGAAAATGGCCACCCAAAACAGCATTAATAGACAAACGTACCCAATCGGTAGCGCGCACGGCGAAACGCACAACGACGTTCCTGTCTTTTTGTTCGTCGTAGAATTCGGATTCGTTAATGCATGGCGTAATCGAATCAAAGGACTTCCTTGTCCCTCGAACAATAAATAGTTGCCCAACGTACAAGGTATTCCTTGCGGTTTTGGGTGGCGGATAGTAACAGGGGTAATCCCCTGCGAATAGGGCGAGTTTCCGATCAATCGGATCCAAGCTTGCGCATTCGTGCGCTGGTCGCAAATCTGCCGGCGCCTATCCTTGGCAGAACCCGTGAACTAGCTTTCTGCTAGCGAGATGAGCTCTGTAGCTAGATCCCTACTGGTCATCGAAGTTCCAGACCTAGTCTGACAATTGCCGCGGGCCGACTGGCCATGCGATGCTGTTTCTACGATTGCGTTTGCGTTTCAGCTAACGTCGACTCGACTACGTCCATCGTCGCAGAAAGCTCGTCAACAACCTCGCGACACCGATCTTCGATTGGATTCACCTCCCACAGATCTTCTGGCTTCACAAACAGCCGAACCGTCGGATCCATTTCGAAGTCCGCTTCCTCATCGAATCGACGTTGATAAATCAACAACCATTGGTCAGTCCAAATCGATCGAGTATGTTCGGACTTGGCAAACGCGTAATCCCGGCCACCTTGAATTTGGTCCAAAGCCTGTGTTTCGTCGGCAAGCCAAATTTGAATCCAACGCATCCAATCGGATTGAGTATTTAGATGTTGGTTTCGCTGCGGTATCGATTCCGACCCATCAGGCAACCGGATAAACAGCGGAACATGGATCGCGTCACCGTTCAGGTAACCATCCGTCTGGCCAACTTGGCCGCGGTCCCCTAACGGAAATCCACACGTCCCAGCCAACAAAAACAACGAATCCTGCAAGATGCCATCTTGTTCCAATTCATGTCTCAGTACTGACAGGCAAGTATCTAGCACTTCCAACTGGGCGGCGTAGGCGTGAATATTGTCCAGGTATTCGTCGGGGCCAATTTCCGAAGAACCGTTGGGCGGGACTACCATCTGTGCTGGATCGGGATCTTCCTCGTCGCGGTGTTTGCTACGCAAGTACAACGGCGCGTCCCAAGTACTCATCAGGCTTCGCAAATGAACGACGGTCAGACTAGGTGTGGTGCGAGTCGGCAATACTTGTAGCAGTTCGGCCACACAACTGGCCAGATAGGTCTCTTCAATCTCGTTGGCCAACTGGTTAGGCAGCAACGAATCTCCAACTCGAAAGACGCTATCAAATCGAGGCCCCCACTGCTCGATCGAATCATTACAGTCAGAAATGTAACGCAAGTCATAACCGGCAGACCTTAACGCATTCCAAATTTGATGGTCCGCCTGGTTGCGGGTTCCCTGGTTTGCAGAATCGTCTAACGAAAGTGGATGCCGTGAATCCAACAGAGCCCCTACGGCGATTTGGGGACGATTGGTTTCCACGATTGAACGTTCAAACAAAATCGATTCACTCGCTAAGCGGTCAAAGAAAGGGGTTTCCGACCAGGCGCATCCGTAACAGGAAAGAAACCTGGGATTCAGCCCATCAACCAGAAACAGAATCGCGTTTTTATTGTTTGATAATTTCATCAACGTCCTGAAAAAGAATACGCATCTAAGAAAACCGTACCGCAGCGTTAGCTTCCCGGACCCGATTCAAACGGTGCAGCGTGTCTGCTTGATCTAGGCAGGGACACGGTTCGGTGCGGTCGTTGGCGACGATTTCACCAAAATCTGTTCGAGTCATAAGCTGGTATCAAGTTTGGAATTGATTTCAGAGCCTGCAAGTAAACGCGGCCTTAACCGAGCTGTTTAGTCGCCGTGCCCTGTTCTCGAAAAATCTTTCGGTAGCAAATAAACGGGACACAAAAATATATTGGCAGCATTAGCAACAGCGGAATGTAGCAAAGTAGCATAGCACAAATCGTCACAATCATCGCTGCAATCGTAACTCCAATCATTCCAAAGATGTTCTTTTGAAGGCCTTTCAATGAGATGTTGAAGGCGTCCATACCTGTAAGTTTGTATTCGGCGATTAAGAAACAGGCAAATATTGAACCGAAGCCGATAAAAGCTAAACCCACTATCAGTACTGACAGCGCAAATAGGAACATCACAATACCCAAGGCGATTAGAATCGGGTCCCTCGAATTGCACAAAAACATTCCACCCAAAACCCCTAGTAGGTAAAGGATAATTACTGGGAAGGAACACAGCGCGTAATACAGCACTGGGGTCAACGTGTTCATGAAATCATTGAAGCCTTTAAACATCAGCTCAAAGCTTGGTTGCTGCCTTCGTTCGACAGCAAGAAAGCACAGCCCGAGTCCGCAATAGATCGGTCCTTGCAAAATGAATGGGATGGCACCGGCGATCAACATTCCCACACAGGTCAATCCCCAAAACAACCAGTAGTCCTTGCCCAAGAATTTTTTCGCCTCGACGAAACACTCAATGAAGCCAAGCCACGCATGATGCGGGTTGGGGTGCCCCAATTTAGGCTGAGCATTGCCAACACCGTGGTAAGAGGCACGCGGTTGTAGCAACGATTCATAAGGGTTGAAATCGGGGGTGTTTGACATGCGAAATCTCTTATCCCTCAAAAGTAATAAAACACCGGAACCATGCCAGTGAACACTCCACATAGAATTTGGCCTCGTCGAAAACCGAACACCCTAACGACTATCTATATTACCCCCAACCTGGAACCTGGGCCAATTGTGATGCAGCAATCGCGACTAAAAATCGCTGGCCTACCTTATCGACACCAATCTTGAAAACTGGTTCAATGGAAAGGGAATGTTAAGAATGACTGGACCTGGGGACACAAAATTGTACGACCAAAACGAATTGATCGAACTAGTCAAAAAACTGGCTCTAAAAACGGGTCAATTCAAACTGGCTTCCGGCAAACTTGCCAATTTCTATCTCGATTGTCGCAAGTTGACTCTGGATGGTCACGGAGCCAATGTGATTGCCGCGGGCATTTTGGATTTGCTGGAACAGGATATGCCTGACGCGGTTGGCGGGATGGCAATTGGTGCCGATCCGATCACTGCGGCTGTGATTACTTTGGCGCATCAACGCGGGCACAATCTAAAAGGGTTCATTGTCCGCAAACAGCCGAAGACTCACGGCACCAACCAGCAAGTAGAAGGGCCTGTAAAACCCGGTCAACGCGTCGTCGTTCTTGAAGACGTGACCACGACCGGCGGCAGTTGTCTGGCCGCGATTCAACACGCCAGAGACTTTGGATTGAAGGTCGATCGAGCGATCACCATCGTGGATCGGCTGGAAGGTGCGAAACCTCGATTTGATGAAGCCCAAGTGCAACTTCATTCCCTTGTGACAATCGAACATTTGGGAATTGACACCGCTACTGTTTGAATTCGGCGAATTGTGGCGAGTCTCAAAGAAGGGACGACTGCCAGCATCAAAGTAATAGTCCTTTTCGGAATAACATCGCGTTACGCAAACCTTTGCGGTCCGTAAAAGTTTGACGATTGAGTAGCTTCGGTTCAGTTTTACTTTCACGACATCGAAACTTCCGAACAATAGGCGCGTTCGACGTACGACTTAAGGGCTTAGGTAAAGTTTACTTTCCAGGGGGACTTTTCGTTCCTTGCCGTTCGTAGTCTTCGGAGAATCTTGGCGAGTCCTAGCACGTTTGTTGACGATGCCTATTGCAGTGCTGTCTCCCCACAAATTTGGGAAAACAGGATTGAAAGTACTCGCCTGTCTTGAAGATTAAGGTCGATTCCATTGGCAGAATCGAAACGAAAGGCCCGCTGACCAATTTGTGCAAGTGTGCAAGGTCGACGGCTTAATGAGTGGTGCCTGGTTTGCCAAGCAGCGCTCCCTTGAGAGAAGGAGTTGTCAAGGATGAAACGTTTGTTTTTAAGCGGAGTTGCCATTGCCGCCTGCTTCGGACTGGCAACTGACGCAAAGGCCCAATACGGTGCCAATTACCAGTACTCGTCTTACGGCGCTGGTTTGCAAGAAGCTGCTGGATCCGGAACCCGTTTGCAGGAAGCTGCAGGGTCAGGAACTCGTTTGCAGGAAGCAGCCGAAGAAGCAGTTCAGTCCACGCAACGTGCGGTTGAACAAGCCGAACGTGCCGTGTCACCTAGCGACCTGCCATTGGTTGAGAATTACCAAAATGGCCAACCACGCCAAGTACCTGCCGTACCCGCCGTACCGGCACCCGTGTACGGAAATGGATGCCCTCCAGGTGCTGCCTATGGTCAAGGTTACGGTCAAGGATTCCAAGGTCAAGGTTTCCAAGGCCAAGGATTCCAAGGCCAAGGTTACGCCAACCCAGGAGCGGTTTACTCAACACCCGCACCGACTTACAGCACGCCAGCCCCTGGTGGCGTTGTAACCACACCTGCACCTGCAGGCACGACTTACAATCCCGGCGTGTCTTCGGTGTACAACCCTAATTCGAGCCCTGTCTATAACAGTGCTCCGGTTTACAGCAGCGGCCCCGTCTATAACGGCGGCGGATTCGTTGACACTAGCTTTGGCACTCCCTACACCGAATACGTCGGTGGTGGTACAGCTGGTTTTGTTGGTGGTGGTGGCGGCGGCCTGCGATCGAATAGCCGCAACCGTGTGTTTGGTATTCGTGGCTTGTTGTTCTCACTTGATAATGAAGACGATTTCGGCTTCGGATCTAACAGTGCTGGCAGGTCCCTGTTTTCCACAGATGCCGATCACGACTTCTTCGGTGGGTTCGAAGCCTCCTACGCTTCACGTGGCAGCAATGGTGTTGGCTGGGAAGCCAGTTACTTCGGTCTGTTTCCAGATCATGCTGATGCCAACCTAAATGCTCAATTCAATCAACCTGGTGGTCGTCTGTTTTCGAACTTGCCCGGTACTAGAGATGTTCAACTGGGCGGTGCCAGTGTCTTCGACATTTTTAATGCGGCGTCAGAATGGCGTTTGCAACGCGACACTGAAATTCACAATGTTGAATTCAACTTGTTGCGAAACGCCGGTCAAACACGTGCGTTCTTCAAAGGAACGACCAATGTCGAGTGGATCGCAGGTTTCCGCTGGTTAAAGTTCTCGGAAGGTCTAAGCTTCCAATCGGTCAACTTCCAACAACCAGGTTTCCCAGATTTCACGTTCTATAACTTGGACGTTGAAAACAATCTGGTTGGTGCTCAATTGGGTCTTCGCCTCGAGCGAGCCTTGGGCAAACGCGGATCATTTTCGCTGGGTTCCAAGTTCGGTGTTTTCAACAACGACATTCACACAACTCAGCTGATCTTCGATCAAAACATCAATCTCGCTACTGTGCCAAGCGGACCGATTGACTATAGCTTTGGTGCTCGCAAAGACGAAGTCGCTACTTTGGGCGAGTTCGACTTCGGTTTCAACTACCAAGTTTCCCAGAGTGTTCGTGCGAACATTGGCTACCGTTTGATTGGTATCACCGGACTTGGTCTGGCTGCTGATCAGATCCCAGCCAACTTCAATGATTCGCAAGAAATCCAACGAGTGAAATCCAACGGCAGCCTGCTGCTGCACGGCTTCCACTTCGGATTCGAAAAGTGCTTCTAAACCAAAGAAGTTCGAAACAGATTAATTGACACGGAAGTCGATTAAAAACGAGAGCCGCGACACAAGATGTGTCGCGGCTTTTTTGTTTTCATGATGCGTTGTGTCAACGCTAACCGATTGGTTGATTCCAATTCACTGGCGATTGGGTGGTGGGTTGCGTATTAACGCGGAGCGATGGTGCAATTCATACGGCGTGACTGAGTCGACGGTGGGCTCTCCACCTTGCCGTACTCTTCCAGCATTTCAATAATGCCTTGCATCACTTTTCGCCCCTCTTCAATGTGGGCGAGTTCCCGTCCACGGAATAATACCGTGACCTGCACCTTGTCTTTGTGTTGCAGAAAACCAATCGCTTTCTTAACTTTGAATTCGATATCATGCTTGCCCGTTTTCGGACGCACACGAATCTCTTTCAATTTGGTTTGATGCGATTTGCTTTTTTGAGTCTTCTTACTGCGATCGTAACGGAACTTTCCGTAGTCCATAATGCGACAAACAGGAGGCTTTGCTTCAGCGGCAACTTGAACCAAATCTAACCCAGCCTCTTTTGCCCTTTCCAAAGCTTCCTTTGTCGGAATGACTCCTAGTTGATCACCATTTGAATCAATGACACGAACAGGTGAGGTTCTGATCTGTTCGTTAGTGCGATATTGATCGATCGTTTCTTCCTTTCAATTTGAACTGAAATTGGGTTGAGACGGGACGGGGCGGATCAAGCCAGCGTCCTGCCTTTGTCGGAAATATAATACGTTTTTATAGCCGGACTGCAAATTCCGGTCGATTGGAATTAGGCAAATTCCTGAACGAAATCCCACCATTTTGCGACCAACTTGAAGAAGTCTTCCGGCGGTTTGCCTCGATTTGGCTGGTTTTGCCATCTTGCCCGACATGTCGTGGGATTGCCTAGAATTGCCCAAGCTAGGGATTTCTTGCATTTCTTGCAAAACCCACCACACAAGCACACCCGATTCACTAGGTCGCTTGTTCGTCGGCGGGCTTCATTCGGACCTCCCGCGTTTCAACCTCTTGCTGCAATTTGGAAATCGCCTGTTCGACACTCATGGCTCCCAAGTCACCCTGCAAGCGATCTCGCACCGAAACAGTTCCATTTTCCTGATCTCGGGGACCTACCACGAACATATACGGAGTCATCTCCAGCTGAGCGTCTCGAATTTTGGCGCCCAACTTTTCGCTACGGAAATCGCCATCGATTCGCAAGCCAGCATCACGAAACTGATTCAACACTTGTTGACCGTACTGTTCGCTCTTTTCACTAACCGTCAGGACGCGTCCCTGGTCAGGGTTCAGCCACAACGGAAACGCTCCGTTGAAATGTTCAATCAACACGCCGATAAATCGCTCCATCGAACCGAACGGGGCGCGGTGGATCATGACCGGACGATGTGGTTGGTTGTCGGCACCGATATATTGCAAATCGAATCGAACGGGCAAATTGTAATCCACTTGGACAGTCCCCAATTGCCACTCGCGACCAATGCAGTCACGAACCACAAAGTCGATTTTTGGTCCGTAGAAAGCGGCTTCTCCAGGCTCTTCGGTGAACGGCTTGCCAAGCGAGGCAGCTGCGTCACGACAAGCCTGCTCGGCACGGTCCCAGTTTTCAGGTTCGCCAACGTACTTGTTGTCATCAGGATCCCGCAGCCCAACGCGAACGCGATAGTCTTCCATGCCCATCGAACCGAGTACGATCTTGACTAGCTCCAAGCAACCCTTCACCTCGTCGGCCAACTGATCTTCGGTTACGAACAGGTGAGCGTCATCTTGAGTAAACCCGCGGACCCGAGTCAAACCACCGATCTCGCCGGACTGTTCCCACCGGTAGACCGTTCCAAATTCGGCGAAACGAATTGGCAAGTCTCGATAGCTGCGTTGTTGAGACGCAAAAATTTTGATGTGATGTGGACAGTTCATCGGCTTCAACATGTAGCCGTCGATTTCTCCATCCTTCATTTGGTTGGCAAGATCGCTGCAACTGCAACCTTTGTCGGCCAGCAAGTTCAACTGGTCACGCAACACAATCGCCGGGTACTGGCTTTCCTGATAGTAGGGAAAGTGTCCGGAAGTACGATATAAATCCAGCTTGCCGATGTGCGGCGTGAACACCTGCTGATAACCTTGGCGACTCAGGTGCTCCATAATGAAGTCCTGCAACTTGTGGCGGATGAAGGAACCGCGTGGCGTCCACAAGATCAAGCCCTGCCCGACTTCTTCGTCGATATGGTAGAAGCCCAGACGTTTATTCAAGACTCGGTGATCGCGTTTCTTCGCTTCCTCCAGTTTTTCCAGATGCTCGTCCAATGCCTGCTGGTCAAAGAAAGCTGTGGCATACAAACGCTGTAGCTGTTCGCGATCCTGATCG
Source organism: uncultured Pirellulaceae bacterium (assembly GCA_964543985.1). Classification (GTDB taxonomy): domain Bacteria; phylum Planctomycetota; class Planctomycetia; order Pirellulales; family Pirellulaceae; genus CAJQPP01. The sequence goes on from CAZJBW010000035.1 coordinate 40,184, forward strand.
CCCATCCAATAAGCGCCGGCCAGCGAAAGCAACTTGAACGCACCGATGAATTTGGGAGACGGGATATGCGGCCCGGCGCACAGATCCAAGAACTCGCCTTGCTGGTAGAACGAGACCGTTTCTTCGTCTGCCAACCGCTCTTGAATGTGCTCGACCTTGAAACTCTGGTCCATATCGCGACAAATATCGATCGCCTTGTCGCGACCTTCAACGATTAATTCGAAGGGCTCGTCCAACTCCACGATCTTCTTCATCTCGGCCTCGATGGCCTCGAAATCGCTTTCGGTCAACGGCTCGTCGGCCTCGATGTCGTAATAAAAATGATTCTCTTCAGCAGGTCCGTAAGCTAGACGGACTTTCTTGCGTAAACGCATCACGGCGCGCGCCATCACATGAGCGCACGAATGACGCATGGTCAACAACGCATTGGGATCAGTCTTGGTGATGATCTTTAACGGCACCTCGACGCCCTGAATGGTGTGGTCGAGTGCCACAGGCTGACCGTCGATCTCGCCCCACAACGAGGCTTTGGCTAAACGAGAACCGATACTTTTGGCAACCTGTTTGACCGTCACTGGTCCGTCGTATTCGCGAATGCTGCCGTCAGGAAGTTTTACCGAAACCGTGGCCTGCGAGGCCGATGCTGAATCAGAAATTGTCTTGTCCTTTTTATGATAGGTGTCGCAGCTACAAATAGCGGCACCTGTTGAGCGTGGCCAGCACGCTGAAATTTTCGCCCCTTTACAAACGGGGACATCACTAACGCGAAGTATACCGAATTGGGACAATCCTAGAAAACGCCGGTTCGCGTCAATCCTGATTTCGTTCCGACGGTGCCACACCCCGCTTTGGCCTGCCAATCTGAGCCCCCAGTAATCTGGGCCTCCCAATAAATTGGGCTTCTCAATAAATGTTGATCGCCCAACAAATGATTTAGTTCAGATCCCACGATCAAGCTAGATTCAACACTCCCCCACCCTGTAATAACTTTGGTTAAGCAGTGCTGGCAATGGTCGGTCCATTCGCTCGTTCTCTTGCCCAATGCGTACAGATGGCACCCTGCCAGAACCAAAAACGCAACAAATCGTGCCAGCGCGAACTTTTTGCTCTGAAAACCGTCAAGAAAAACACTTGGGAACGCCGATAGCCAACGAGGTGATTTTGGCTAAAATACTGATCACTCGCTCGGGCGGTTAGCTCAGCTGGCTAGAGCGCCACGTTGACATCGTGGAGGTCGTTGGTTCAAGTCCAATACCGCCCACTCGATAAGAACCGAGGTGAAACACTTTTTCACTTCGGTTCTTTCGGAAACCGACTGCGATTGCTCAATGATCAAGCGCGAATTGCAAACGACGGTCAGCAACCTGAACTCATTGATCGAAGGCATCAGCTAGTCGCGTGGACGTTTGACTCAGGCATGCGGACAAAATCCCCATGCCTTTTTCTCACTTCTATCCTGCCTCAGGACGATTCCACATCGAGTCCAAGGCGGATAAGGCTCGACCCAATGAGCGATGAGCTACCTGTTCTCGCTTGGCTTTAATCGTGAAACAACAAGCAGCGAAAAATGACACCAACGGCGATCAAAAAGCACCACATCTACCGATTCCGAATATTCGCGATGTTTCGTTCGGTAGACTCGATTGCCCATCGCCCCTGGACAGGCTGAGCCTATGCAGCGGAGGTTTTTGTCGTTGTCGTAAATGAAGTATTCACCGCCGCTGTACTCGTTAATCCACAAACCGAGCGACAGTTATTCGGTCCGCTATCCGCCAACGGCCATCGAAGTTTCACGCCGAAAGCTCTGAGCAATAGGTCTAGAACGCATCGGCCACTTTGACGCTTTTTCGTCCTAACGCAGTTACTTGACTCATGCTCTGCCGGTCCCGCTTCGTAATTCCGATGATGTACAGATCGCCAACTTGGTGCAATTCAGTTTCAAGGTGTTGACTCACGTCCTGGCAGGCGCTGTTGACCTCCGCACATCGATCACTATCTTGACATGGCATAGATTCCGTTCTTGTTTGCCGTTTACAAACTCCACCGAACCTAGTACCTGCGGCAGTGTTGTACGTGAACCAACAGGACCAACACTTGATTTTCAGGCCTGAGTTGTGGCGTGGGTCAAGAAAAAAGATAGCCAAGGGTTTTGACAATAACGGCGATGAGAACGATGAAGATTAATAGCGACAACAAACTCGTTCCGCCAACCGTGTCTTGGCTGATTCTATTCGAATTCACAGAAGCCTCCCGTTCCAGCCTTCGCTCAATTTGAACCTGCGATACGGGTCTTGTCGGCCGTACGACAGCAGTAGGACTCGCAATGGAGCTTTCACTAACGCAGCGATGTCGACGCCCATCCTGCATAGGTATAGGCCGACCATCACACGTAACAAAATAAATCCACTCACCGCATCGATCACAAGTGGTATCCCTACCCATCGACATTGTCCTCCCGCGTTGAATAAAACGGCGAAACGAGTACATGCACCGTAACAATTACGCCAAAGATATTGAACGCTTGCTGGATCGGCCGATAGTCCAATTTCAAATCAAAAACCCGCTGCCAGCAATCCAAGGTTCACCGGATTTTCTAGCCGAATGCTGCTTTGGTCTTTCCATTCCTATTTGATGCGAGATCCAGATTCGAAGCTTGCAGTTCACGCAATCGGAGTTTCACGCCGAGTGCGCGAAGCTTGGGGCCCAAAGTGCATCGGCCTCGGTCACCGACGCGGTTTGCGAATATGCGTTCGCGGTCGATATTGGACTTGAAAACAGTGCTGAAACCCGAGGAATATCCCTTTTCGACC
>CAZJBW010000036.1:0-42490 GCA_964543985.1 uncultured Pirellulaceae bacterium
AAGGACGACGACCAACAAGAGCGTGAGGAACGCAGTCTGAATCGTTCGACAGGAGTCAGTCGGAATTGATTGCTTTTTTGCCGTTTACTTTCAGCGGTTGAGTAAGCATTGGCTTCATTTGAGCGCAAGAATCATTGCTCTCCATGAACCGTTTTTTCCGGCAACTGTATTTGAAGAGTGGTTACATGCTTGGCTTGTTTGCTCAGCGTCTCCGCGTGCCACTTTTCTTTTCATTGCCCAAACGGAAAAGCCGGATGGAAATTGGCTCGCGAATTTTATTTATTAACCAATGGACAATTGCAATTCGGTTTTGCACTTCATGCATTTCTGGTAACTGTTTGAACTCGTTCTAATCGGGATCGAGACGATACGAATAGTGGTCGTCTTGGTGATCTTTTGGTGTTCCTCAACAGATCCGCAGTTGGCACAAGAAACTGAATTGGGGCCGCAGAAGATCAAGCAACTATGGTCGCAACTGGCCAGTAGCGAGTTGGAATACACCACTGCCCTGCTGAAATTGTCGAGTTATCCAGATGCTGTCCTGGAGATCTGCCAGAAGGAACTGCAGCCCTTGTTGTTGGATGAGGTCGGATTTCAGAATCTGATCTTCAAGTTAGGTAGTAGCGACACGAAAACCTGGACGGCAGCCTATGAAGAACTGTCCTATCGCGATCCAAGGTTGTTCGGCAAGGTTCCGAAGCTTATGTCAGTGGCCCAAGAACAGTCAGCTTACCGCCGCCTGGTTGGGCTTTTGAGCTACCAAACGTTAGAGACTTTTCAAAACAGGCCCAACGAACATTCGAGAATCGAATTCAAATCCTTGGGTGAAGGCAGCTTTGAAAAGGTTCTTTTCTCCATTCCAGGACTTTCTTGGGCAGTCGATTGTCGCATCGCAAATATGACTGACCAGCATCGCAAGCCTTCTTGGGATCGGGCCATGCGAGCATTGGTACTTTTGGAGTTGGCTGGTAATACAAACTCGGCTGAATGGGTCCAGCGTATGGCAACTGGCCATCCGGATGCGGCGCCCACCAAACGGGCACTGGAAATCGCTGACAGAATTGCGATGGGAAATCCGTCAACCACGGTGACTAAAGAGGAGTTGCAACAATGGTGGCATGATTTGGCAAATCCTGGCATCCAGTCCACTTACGCGACACTAAGCTTTATTCGATTTCCAAACGAAGCAATCGGATTGCTGAAGCAAGAGCTGTTGCCATTGAGGCTGAGTCAGTCCCGGTTGGAAGAATTGTACGTCCAATTGGCAAGCGATGATGCCTCGGTTTGGCAGGCTGCCTATCGCGAATTCGAGTATTTCGATCCTCGACTTGTAAAGACCGTGCCGGAAATCATGGACGGGTTGTCAGTTGTGAACGAACAAATCGAACACGATCAACAGGCACGGTTGAAGAAACGACTCGCTGCAGTACTTAGCGGTTGGGCGCTGGATGAAGTCTCTGATCCATCTACAACATATGGCGGTTTCGTTGTCTCGGACGCCCAATTTTATCACGAGCAGAATCGCAATAGTTGGACTTTTGTTGGAGCAGGAATTGGTAGTTGGCAGGCAACGGAACTCTCGTTGATTGGAGAGCGGTTACGAAAGATCAAGCCAAAGTGGGATAGGGCAATCCGAGCATTGGCAATTCTGGATCATATCGGCTCGGAACAGGCGAGCGATTTGCTGGCGAAAATGGCAACTGGCAATGAAAAAGCCGCTCCCACTCGATACGCTTTGGAATTGCTCAATGAAGCGGATGAAAAGTAGAAACGAGGTCCAAAAATTTTCGAAGCGATCGACTCGCGGTTGGGCTCGCTTGGTCATTCACGTCAATCAATGTTAAATTCTTCAAGACCGCGAACAGCATTTTCAAATGCGCTGCCGAGCGGAGTTTTAACTTCAATTCGTGTATTTGTCACAGGATGATTGAAACACAATTTTTCGGCGACCAACAGCAGCCGTGAGACTCCCAGGCGCTCTCGGAACAAGCGATTGTGACGGCGGTCCCCGTGGCTGGTGTCGCCGACGATTGGATGAGCGAAATGGTTGCAGTGCCGACGAATTTGATGTTTTCGACCGGTCAAGGGACGGAACACGACTTCCGAGTATCGGCTGTTGGGGTACTTGCCAGCGGAAAAGGGAACTTCCCAACGTCGCAGCGTTTCAAAGCAGGTCGTCGCCGGTTGGGCAGGCTTGTTTGGCTGAGCGTTATGGTCAGTCATGCGATCGTGTTTTTCAACGAGTGCCTCCTCCCAACACCCTTGATCGCAGGTGTGGCCACGCACAATGGCACGATAGGTTTTTTTAACTCGCCGTTCTGCGAACTGTTGACTCAACGCGCGAGCAGCATTCTTATGAAACGCGAACAACAAAACGCCCGATGTCGGTCGATCAAGCCGGTGGATCAAGAAGACCGGTTGATTCAATTGCTGCCGCAGCCGTTGAACTGCAAACTCAGTGGCTCGCGTATCGATACGACTGCGATGCACTAGTAGACCTGCCGGTTTATCGATGGCTACAATGTCGGCGTCTCGATACAAGACGGTCAATGGCTGATTAGATTCCATCTCGCAGGTCACCACCGCTTAATTTTTTAGAGAGACCAGTACCAAAGCCTAGGATTGACCCTTGAGAAAGACAAATCTCAAGGCCATTAATGTGATATGAGAGTTCGCAAGCGAATTCTAACGGAAGTCAGTTGAGCAAAGATGGTGCGAATTCGGCTGTCGCAATCCTGCTGTTGCCTACAGAAAATTAACAGTTTTTTGCAATTTCGGTCCCCATTATCAGGCCTATTAACTAGAATCCAATTTTGCTTCCCCAGTTAGGATACACCAAGATAATGGCTAAAAGAAAAGTAAATAAGTCCCAAGAAATCCGTGATTATTTCAAGCAGAACCCTACGGCGTCTGCCAAAGAGGTAGTCAAAGCGATGGCCAAGAAGCGGATTGTTGTAAGTTTGGCAACAGTGGCAAACGTAAAGTCGAAATCCGGTTTAACCAAAAAACGACGCGGCCGACCAGGCCGTCCCAGTGGTAAAAAAACTGTCCGTCGAAATGGTAAAGTTTCCGCTGCTAGTTCAGATTCGTTCGCGATTTTGATCGAAGCTAAGAAGCTGCGAATGATGGCCGGATCAACCCAAGGTGCCATCGATGCGATCCGCACGCTTGACCGACTGGAATCGATGTAAGCATTCACTTTAAGAATGAACGTCTTTTTACCCACCGATGATTTGCTTTTGTTATCAAAGGTGGGTTTCTTATGCGCGAATCACAAATTGTGTATCAATGGTATAGTGTTATTTCACGGATTGAATCAGAGGAAAAACTTTTGTGAGTTCAAAATTCAATCGAGTGGGTTTATTGATCGGTCCAGATTCTGAACTAGAAGCGATGTCGATTCGCTCGACCATTGAGTACTACGGTTACCAGGTCGAGACCAAATGGGTTGGACGCCCCAATGACGTGCTGGATTGTTTGCGAGGCCAAGTCTTTCGTAAACAGACAAAAGTCTTTGTGCTCTGTTTTCACGGCAAGTCTGGAAAGTTTGTGATGCCCAAGTTGGCAAGCAATGTTTACGTTCCCGGCGAGCCTCGCAGCAATTTGGGTGCCGAAGAACTTAGCCAATTCAATTTGACTAACAAGTTGATTCTGTCGACGGCTTGTACCGTGGGTAAGTTGGCGTTGGCGAAAGTGTTCACTGCGCGGCGTAATACCTACATTGCAGCAAGTGGTTATGTCGACGGAAATGCAGCGCTGTTGTTTTGCCACTCATTCTTCTTCTGGTTGAAAGAAGTTGCGGACGTTGTTGATGCGTACGAAAGATCGAGTGTTATCAATGACCAGACGCGACTGTTTCAAAAATTCACTTGATCTACTACTGTTGCGATGGTCGTTGTTGCCAAAGTTCCGGCAACAATGAAAACATTACCGGGTCTGCTTTCTTAAGTTGGTCGCGATCAAATGGAAAGAAATCGTTTTTGCCGAAGAAAGCTTCCGTTGATTCGGCAAAATATTCCTTGTGGTTAGTGATGGCATAGGCTCGATCCGTGATCATTTTTTTGCCGGTGAAACGATCTACTTCGTCGTAGACGTTCGAATCTTTGGCCGTATCAAATGCTTGACGGATTCGAGTGTCGCGAAACCCTAAGACTTGGTCGTGGTATGCGTGTGCCAGTTCGTGCAACATTAGATAGGGCATACGAACGACCTCGGCCGACAAGTTGTCGGCGTTGGTTAGCTCGATACATTTAGCCATCGCAGGATCGCGATCGTTATCCTGTAACCAGCGTTGATTGGGATGATACTCGGCCGTCGGGCGAATTCCGTCATACGGTGGATTGACCCATATTTTGACGGGTTTTAGATGCTTTACGGCTGCTTCGGGAATCGCTTGCTCAACACGTCTTAGCTGTTCCTCTAAAAGGTGCAAAACGCCTTTTGAAAGCGTTTCGTCTTGATGGAAAAGTTGGCGATGGTAGTTTACCGACCATCCACGGACATCGAAAACGCGATGGGTTTCCGTGTCGGTGGGTTGGCTGGTTTCGTTGGCAGCTTTGTCTTCGGATTGTTGAGCCACCAGTGGCAAACTGGTAAAGCAAACTGCAGCCGCTGCCAGAACGCATGTCAAGAAAACCATACGTTGGAGTGAACTCGTTGTGTTCGTAATCTTGGTTTTACGACTTAGCAACTTCGACCACCTTCCGGCGAATTGGCCAAGGGTTTTTCTAACGGAGGAAGTTTTTCTTCCAGTACACCTTTGGCCTTGGGCCAAACCATTGTCGCTTCGACCAACATCCAGGCCTCAAGCACCAGAGTGACAATGCCAACCGAGACCAATAGGAATTGCTTGTTCTCAATCCATCCATTCATTTGTGTGAACATGGCCCAAGCTGGCATGATCAGCATAAATACCGCCGGTAGAGCTGCGAACCAAATCGGTTTGTCGCGACGCCAAAGCCAAAAACAGATGACCAAAAACGCCAACCCGCCCAATAACTGATTCGTGGCGCCAAACATTGGCCACAAAGCGAGCGCTCCTTTTCCTATGGAGCCCCAGGCCCAAGGATCACCTCCTTGTGGAATTGCCGCCAGCAGAAAAGCTGACACGACGGCGATTCCCGTGGCCACGTACATGTTGGTGAAGGGCAGGGCGATTGGTTTTAGTGACGTGATGTTTTCGGATGTCGCTCGACCTAGCTCTTGAATAACGTAGCGTTGCAACCGAGTCGCAGTGTCGAGAGTGGTGCCGGCAAAAGAAGCGACCAACACGCCCATGATGGCAACGGCCATTGCAGAACTGATTCCTAGCGCAGTTAGAAAGTTCGCTGCACCGGCCACGAAGGCGCCTACCTTGGCACCCAATCCGACGGTGTTCCAATCGGCGTAGATTGCGGCCCACAGTTCATTTCCTGTCAAAGCGGCTAGTTCAGGATTCGTTGTGGCAGCCCAGCCGTATCCGATGCCGGCGCCCACGGCCAGGATAACGATGACGGCCAAAAAACCTTCCGTCAACATCGACCCGTAGGCGACGAATTGAGCGTCCGATTCGCATTTTAGTTGCTTGCTGGTGGTTCCACTGCTGACCAAACAATGGAACCCACTAATGGCTCCACAGGCGATCGTAATAAACAGCACCGGGAATATCGGAGGTGCGTTTGCTGGTGACCACTCGATCGCAGGTGCCACCATTTCCAAGGGCCTGTCACCGATACCCATCAGCCCAGCTACGACTAAACCTAACATGATCAAGGCCAAGCTAGTGATCAGCTGTAGGCTGTTGATATAGTCGCGAGGTTGCAGCAGAGTCCACACTGGTAGGACGCTGGCGATGAAGCAGTAGCCAAGTAACACGGCGGTCCAGGTGCCCAGAGACCATTGGCTGAGTGTTTGGTTTAGGTTGACCACCCATTGTCCGGCGATACCTCCGTTGCCTGCACCCAGCCAGACGGTCAAGTACATCAAGGCCAGTGCGATAATTGACGGAATCAGGATGTTGGCACCTTTGCGGTGAATCCACAGTCCAATCGCGACAGCGATCGGGATCTGCAAAAACACAGGTGTGATCGAGGCCGGGAACATTTGAAAGACCGAGGCAATGACGAGTCCGAAAATGGCCAGCACAATCCACAGCGAAAACAACAGGATCGTCAGAAACAAGAAACGCACACGAGGGTGGATCAGTCGTCCGGCTACATCACCAATTGTTTGCCCTCGATTTCTGAGGCTGACGACCAGAGCTCCAAAGTCGTGGACTGCCCCGATCAGCACGGATCCCAACAGAACCCAAATCAAAGCCGGCACCCAGCCCCACATAATCGCGATCGCTGGTCCCACAATTGGGCCCGTACCGGCGATACTTGTAAAGTGATGGCCGAACACAATCGATTTATTGGTTGGTACGTAATCGCGGCCGTCCTGCAATTCTATGCTGGGAACGACCGCCTTGGGGTTCAGTTCAAAGATCTTTCGCGATAGCCATTTGCCATAGGTGTTGTAGGCGATAATGAAGCCAAAGAAGGAACCAACCGCAATCAAAAGCGTAGTCATTTTAATTCCGAAAAAATTTGTGACCTTTCATGTCAGTCTATGATAAACGCGCTCGTTCGGTCCAACCAATACATCCCTCTACAATTCTGCTACGAACACCTATAATCTGGTACGTTCGACTACAAGAACTCGTCAAATTCAGCCGCTTGGCTGGCCGTCGAACGACTGACAGAAATCAAAGCATTCCAAACTGAGGAAAAAACGTGCCAGAAAACGTCGTCATTATTGGCAGTGGACCTGCCGGATGGGCCGCTGCTATCTATGCCGCTCGTGCCAGCCTGAAACCATTAGTATTTGAAGGGACTTGGCATCCGGAGATGCGACCTTTGGGTCAACTGGCCTATACGACCGAGGTCGAGAACTATCCGGGTTTCCCGGCAGGCAATGTGCGAGGCTTCATTGAATCGGCTGTCGATAAAGACCGCTACGCCGGCTTGCCCCCGGCACCGAACCATATGCGTGACGGCGTTTTGCACTATGCCGTGCAGGGCGAAGAATTGATGGAGTTGATGAAGCAGCAAGCGCTGAACTTCGGAACTCGCTCTATCGAAGAGGACATCGTGGAAGTTGATTTTGACAGTTCGCCAATGCGAGTCATCCCGGGCAATGGCGAACCGGTCGAAACAAAGACGATCATTATCGCGACGGGTGCTCGTGCAAATTATTTAGGTTTGGATTCCGAAGACGCCTACAAAAATAAAGGAGTCAGTGCATGTGCCGTATGCGATGGAGCTCTGCCTTTATTCCATGCCAAGCCATTGGCGGTCGTTGGAGGTGGTGACTCGGCGGTCGAAGAGGCCACTTATTTAGCGAATCTTGATACGGCGGTCAGAATCTATTTGATTCACCGACGTGATCAGTTGCGGGCCTCGAAAATCATGGCCGAACGAGCGATTAATCACCCAAAAATCGAAATGGTTTGGAATAGCGAAGTTCAAGAAGTTTTAGGTGACGGTAATCTGGTAACCGGTTTGAAACTGAAGAGTACCGTTGGCGAACCGGAACGAGACTTAGAGGTCAACGGCATGTTCGTCTCAATCGGACATACGCCCAACACGGCGTTTCTGAACGGCAAGTTAGCGATGAACGAAAAAGGCTATATCCAATGGACAAAGCCGTTCCGTACCAACACCAGCCAGGACGGGGTTTTTGCAGCTGGCGATGTCGCTGATGACTACTATCGACAAGCCGTCACCTCGGCTGGAACCGGCTGTATGGCAGCTCTGGATGTCGAACGATACTTGGTCGATCAAGAATAGCGGTTGCCGGAGTAAGGGCAGTAGTGGATGAGACGTCGAATCCTTTTGTACTGATTGCAAAATGCAAAAGGGACTCAGCGACTCGTCCACTACGAAACGTCGCGTTGAAGATGCAGGCAGATGTCGGCAGATGTCGGATTGAAAATTAAGCCCGAAATCAAGCCTAGTTGTCGTTGTCTTTCACGACACGTTTCCAAATTCGGCTATTCTCATTACCCCAAGTAACCTCCATCGTGTCATCGTCGAAAAAGACGGCCACAACCTTGCTGCTCTCGTCGCCCTGCCATTTGATACTCATGGTGATGACTGTGCGTCCTTTGCGATCAATGTCTTCGTCGTCGATTCGCCAAGTGCCTTCATGAATTGTCCGGTCGATGGGTTGGTCGTGTTCGTCAGTATCACGCATTTTGACGATGTCATCTTCTAGCATCGACATATACTTGGGATGCGATTTTCCGCTGTCGATTTCGCATAGCCAATCCCCGAGTACGGCTTCGTTTCCAGATTGAGCCAGGCAACGATCGGTTCCAGCGCTCAGGACTGTCATCGCCAACAACAGGGCGGCCAACGACTGGATGCAAAAATGAAGTTTCTCTTTCATAAGAATTTTAGGCATGAAGATATTAGACTGGATTATTTGGTTTTTCTGTTGTTGATTTTAACCTTGCCGGTCCCAGAAACAACTTCGCCTAAACGCCAACTTTCGATGGAATGCGAATCTGCAACGTTTTGAATAGCCTTCGCTGCAGACGGGCGGCAAATGATTGCCATTCCAATACCCATATTGAAGACTTTGTACATTTCGGCAGGACTGACACCGCCAAGTTTTTTAAGCCAAGGGAAGACAGCTGGAATTTTCCAAGCCGTTCCATCAATTTGGATGTCGGCGTTAGCGGGTAACACCCGGTGGATATTTTCAGCAAGCCCACCACCCGTGATGTGCGACAGGCCGCGGATGCCCGTGCCGACTCGCGGCATCTGCAACAGATCGTTGATAACCTGAGTGTAGATAACGGTCGGAGTCAATAAAACTTCTCCGACAGTCTGATTGTTTAATGCTTCAATCTTGGACGAGACTTTCAGTTTCGCCGAGTCAAAAACGATTTTGCGAACCAGACTGTAACCGTTGGAATGGATTCCATTAGACGCTAAACCGATTAGCTGGTCACCAGGTTTGATCTTGGAGCCGTCGATCAACTTTTTCTTTTCGACCACTCCGACATGAAAGCCTGCCAAGTCGTAGTCACCGCGTTTGTATAGGTCAGGCATGATTGCCGTTTCACCACCTAGCAAACTGCATCCCGCTTGCAGGCAACCTTCGCTGATGCCGCTAACGATTTGCTCCAGAGTATCTGGATCGTCGTGCGACATAGCGACGTAATCCAAGAAGAATAAAGGCTCGGCACCGCAACAGACCACATCATTGACGCACATCGCCACTAAATCGATTCCGACCGTATCGTGTTTGCCCGTCATTTGAGCCAGCTTTAATTTCGTTCCAACTCCGTCAGTCCCGGAAACCAACACTGGGTCTTTGTAGTTTCGCTTTTTCCAGCCTTTGCCAGAATCCAACTGAAAGAGGCCAGCGAACCCTCCGTCCAGTTTCATCACCCGTGGCGAAAAAGTGCGGTGCATGTGGCCGGGCAAGCGGGCCATCGATTGCTGGTAAACTTGCAAATCCACACCGGCATCTTTGTAGGACATTCCCGCTTTTGATTTTTTGCCCTTCGGTTTGGCTTTGTTCAGGGGCTTTGTAGAGTGTTTTTTTTGTTGCGACATCTTGCGGTTTTCGACGGGGTCTCGAGCAGTTTGGGGCATGGCCGGGTAAAGAATCGCCCCAATTTAACAAACGTTGCCCAGCCGCCTACCGGTAGCCGTTCGATTCCGGTTACGCAACGTTGGCCAAATGTTCCTGGATAATCAGTGTGGACTGGGTTTACCTGGGCCGTGAATCAAGAATCACGATCAGAACAGGAACAATCCTGAATCTTTATCGTGATTCGCCGATCGTCAATTCGAATTCAATTGGTCGTCGGTAGCATTCAAAAACGAGTGTTTCCGCTGATTTCCGAAGAGGGGTTCTTGCTTGGTGGTATGTTTTCAAGTCCGTCACGTCAGGGATTTTTGAACCGTTTCGTCGGCCCAGTGAACCGGTCATAAAGACAATCATAAAAAAATGGGTGCCTGCTTCTTTGCTAAAAGCCTGCCGAAAAGCAAGAGCGCCGAGAAAGCAACCCTTCCGTTTTTTAAGCCGTGATTTTGGACAAGCTGTAAAGAATATCAAAGCAGCAGGCAGTACCTATTTATTGACGACAACTTACACGAATGATCGGAAAAATCGAGTTATTGTTACTGGTGATTGGCGTCCACTCAATTTAGAAAATGAACCTATTGATTTCCTCATCCAATTTTACTGCTCAATGAGAATAGTACAGGATTTGATTTCAAAAATACGGACAAGTCATTAGCCTTGTGGAGAATAGAAGATTTGTAACTCATGAATAATAAGATAGTAATTCATGTTGGATTTCCGAAAACGGCAACTTCCTTTTTACAAAAGATGATTTTTCCTGAGCTAAAAGAAGTGTGCTACATCGGTAGACCGTATACCCAGGAGAATGAAGCATTCAATACGATTCAATATGCCGATCGTTCCTTATATTCTGAGGCGTTGGCTCAAGAGGAAATCAATCGGATTGTGGTGCAGGCTGGAAACAAAAATATATTGATTTCAGATGAATTGTTTGCAGGTTATGGGAATTATAACTTTATTAATCGAGGACAAATAGCAGAGCGATTTAGTCGCTTAATGCCGAATGCTGAAATCGTTGTTTTTTTAAGAGGGCAAAAAGACTTGATTCTTTCGCTCTATGGTCAATATCTTAAAATGGGTTGGTTCTCCCAAGCATTAGATGACTCCTTTTTAAGTGAACCTGGTAGTGGATTTTCTTTGGAAGAATGGGAAAGTGGAAAACGACAGTGGACGATTCAAAACAGATTCATTAGCCACCAATCCAAACTTAGTACAGAACACTTTCGATATAGCAAGCTTTATGAGCTGTATTCCAGCTTATTCAAAAAAGTACATGTTTTTTTGTACGAAGAACTTAAAACAAATCAACAGAGATCCGTTGAAAGACTGGTTTCAATTGTTAGTCCAGGTCAATCGATTTCTCTAAGTCATGTTGTAAATAAAACAATTAACAAAAGTCTTTCAAAAAAAGAACTGCATGCAAAATTGTGGGAAAATAAATTTACTAATGCCGTTTCTTCTGTTCGTCTCCGTCGGTTGGTGGCTACTGCAATGTCTAAAATTAAACCAGACCATCATTTGGAAAACGAAACTTACGTTGTAAAGCTCTTGAAGAAAACCGCTATCTTTGAAGACAACCAAAAGCTCAATGAGCAATATGGTTTGGGAATGGAAAAATATCCGGAAAAATATTTTGAGTGGCACAAATAAAATGTGACACGCCCGGACCTCATCGCCGCTCTTCGAAAAGTGCAGCGACTGGAATACACACCCCACCCTGAAGTCGAAACCTACACGTGGCCCGTCGGGCACTACCTAGGCTTGTTTGTTCGAGAGACCTCACTCTATGCTTAAAATTATGCGGCATACCCATCCAGACCTCCAGTTCATGCATCTGCTGCCTTATGGGGCAGTCTTGCACGACCACGGCACACAATTTGTCGTGTTCAGTCGTAACGCCACCGCCATGCGTTTGTTGTTGTACAACGACCCAGACGATCGCGAACCGGCCGAGGTGCTTTCTTTTGACCCGCGTACCGATCGGTGGGGGGATATCTGGAGTATTTTTGTTCCCGAACTAGGACCGGGGACTTTGTATCACTTTCAAGCCGACGGTCCTTTTGTGCCAAACACGGGCATGCGGTTTCAAGCTCAGAATCGCCTGATCGATCCGTATGCTCGCGCACTAACCGGGACCTTTCAACCGTCCAATGACGGAATTATTCGTCCGCCCAAATGCGTTGTCGTAGACGATTATTTCGACTGGGAAGGCGACAGGCATTTGAATCATGATCTTTCTGAGACTGTGATTTACGAACTGCATGTCAAAGGGTTTACTCAGCATGAATCCAGCAAGGTTCAAGATCCGGGAACCTATCGAGGTTTGACCGAAAAGATTCCCTACTTGCAATCGTTGGGCGTTACGGCGGTCGAGTTAATGCCCATCCATGAATTTCCAATCATGGACTTTGATGGCTCGGAACCGGATCGCAGAAATTACTGGGGTTACGATCCCATGGCGTTTTTTGCACCTCACCGTGGCTACGCTGCTGACCAATCGCCGGGCGGACAGGTCAATGAGTTTAAGCAGATGGTCAAGGAATTTCACCGCGCGGGTATCGAGGTGATTTTGGATGTCGTCTTCAACCATACCTGCGAAGGCAACCACTTGGGACCGAACTTAAGTTTCAAAGGACTCGAGAACTCGGTCTACTACATGTTGGAGGAGGACCCGCGGCGGTTCAGGAACTACTCGGGATGTGGCAATACCGTGAACGGGAATCACCCGATCGTTCGCGAGATGATTTTTCATTGCTTGCGTCACTGGGTTCACAACTATCACATTGATGGGTTTCGATTTGATTTAGCCTCGATCCTAAGTCGCGATCAACAGGGCAATTTGGTGGCCAATCCACCATTGGTCGATGCCATTGCCGAAGATCCATTGCTGTCCGATACGAAAATTATCGCCGAAGCGTGGGATGCCGCCGGTGCCTACCAAGTTGGTACGTTCGGCAGTAGCGATCGTTGGGCTGAATGGAACGGTCGTTTCCGAGACGATTCGCGGAAGTATTGGCGAGGAGAACATGGGATGCGGGGTGCCATGGCGACTCGTTTGTCCGGTTCCGCCGACCTTTACCAATCTGGTGGGCGACCACCCTACTGTAGTATCAACTTCATAACGTCCCACGACGGGTTCACGTTAAATGATTTGGTTAGCTACAACCACAAACACAATCAGGCCAACAACGAAGACAACCGTGACGGCGACAATCACAATATCAGCTACAACTTCGGGCATGAAGGCCCGACGGACGATCCGCAAATTGAAAGTGTGCGTTTGCGGCAGATCAAGAACATGTTGGCGACGTTGTTGTTGAGCCAGGGAACGCCAATGTTAGTTGCTGGTGACGAGTGTCGGCGGACTCAGCAAGGCAACAACAACGCCTATTGCCAAGACAATCAAATTAGTTGGTTCGACTGGTCGTTGGTCGAGGAGAATACGGATCTGTTGCGTTTCGCAAGAACGTTGATCCATTTTCGCCGAGGACAACCGACGGTGCGACGTCGCCGGTTTATGACCGGCGAACAAGTTCAAGATCGTTTGATCGCAGATGTAACTTGGTTTGATGAAACGGGTCAGTCAGTGGATTGGCACCATTTTGGGTTGGCCATGGGATGCCTGTTGGCCGCACCTCGGAATGCCGATCAACAGTCCGACGGCGGGTTAGATCTGTTCTTTCTGTTTAACCCCAACGAGCACGTGACCAACTTTAGTTTGGCGTCCATTGTGACTCGCAAGAACTGGCGACGGTTCATCGATACCGGTGCTGAAAGTCCAGACGATATCTATCTTCCCGGTGACGGACCTGTTTTCCAGGAAAGCAAAGTTAAGATGCTGGCTAAATCGACGATGGTTTTTGTCAGCGAAAACTAACGAAATCCAGTCGAGTGACCACTTGAGTTAGAACAAGGTCCATCCATCCATCACTAACCGCAAAGCAAAAAGCCCTGCTGACACTGCCAGCAGGGCTTTCATTGGTCTAAATCCGGCTGTGGGTGTTGGGTCCAGATTTATTCCTGATGTCGCAACTTGAAGGTTCGCATTCCTTCAGAGTTTTACTTCCTCTGAAAAAACATGCTGCGAAAACTCCTTCGAGTCCAACGAAAAACATCTGGAAACCCAAAAAGAAAAAACGACGTTGTCATTTATCAACAACGTCGTTTCCAGACCACTGTAAACGAATGTTTGCGTGCCTTTGAAGGCTTTAGTCCCAGGACCAGTCGCCTTGGAATTGCGTCTCAGGCCGTGAGCTCTGGTGTTTAGAAGCCAGTTCGTCTGAGTCCACAACTTGGATCTTGTCACGAGTCGTCTGCTCGTCGGCGTCAAAGACGACCCCACCACCGAATCCAGAGATCGTGTGTTTGATCGTCTTGGATCCCGAACGATGGCGAAGAATCCGTTGACCCAGGATCGAATCAACTTGCGTCGGAACACCCTCGGAATCGGTTTGGTAAGACATCAGTCCTCGTTCGGCAGTACCGGTCAAGAAGTGCAGCTTCCAATTAATCTCGCGATCCAATCCTTCTTTGTGGATCAAGCTGGCCACGATGGCACAGTCGAAAACGTTTCGCAATTCTGCGTAGATCGGCAATTGATTTGCGATTTCGGTGAAACGACTAGTGAAATCGGCCGCAAATCCACTGGCCGCGGGTGACGAGGTTCCAGTGTGTTCACGTTCGCCACGCTCGTTCCAGAACTCACTCTCGCTAAGCAACTTGACGCCTTGCCCGTTTAACTCAAAAACGGTGCGAGCTGAGTTAGTAGTAACCGAGTCGTAATTCATCGTAAACCACCAACGAACCAATTGGTCCATCTGTGGCAACTGACCTTCGTCGTCCAAGTAAATGCGGTCGAAGTAGTTTTTCAATCCATCGACGGTCTGCTCGACACCCAAGCCAGCTAGTTTCATGCGATAGTCAGCTTCCACGATGACACGCGCTGCGTGCGATGTAGGATCGATCCCATCGACGGTAACGTCCATTTGGCCCAGAGTGCTTTGCAGCTGGGTGCGGAACGCTTTGCCAGTTAGTCTTGAGGTTCCGATGAATTGCTTGGCGTTGGCCAAGTTTTCAGCGCGTGGATCGATCGAGCAGCTGAACAAACCTTGTTGGTTTTTGGCGTTACGCAAACAGACTACTAAATCGTCTAGGTTTAAGCAGGGCTGCCCAGTTTGATCATTGATGGCTCGACCTTGTCGGTCGTAGTGCCAAGGACCTGCCGGACCAGCAATCACCACGTCGCCGGTTTCTGGGTACAGCATGACGTATTTTAATTCGTAGATGCCGCCCAAGTGTTTCATCTCGGCGGGAGTAGGTTCGCCCTTGGCAGCCAGAAGTTGCAGTTCGCGTTCCAGACGCGCCAGTGAGACCTTTCTAAGATCCGTTTGTTTCAAAAACGAGGTGTCTTCCACCAAGTCGCTAACATCTAGCAATTGGTCCAAGCGGCCTGATTTGTCTTCTTCAATTAGTTTCAAAGTACCTTGGCTATCCACCCAAACACCAGATGGGAATGGACGCAAGCGACCGGCACCACCATTGGCTTCCCAAGAATCTGGATCGATCGTTTCCTGGATCAGGTCGATCAGTTCGTCGAAGTCCTGTTGGGTAACACCGCCCTGTTGGCCGCCACCGGCTGCACCACCAAATCCATTTTCGCCACCGAAACGATTTCCGTAATCGGTTAGTTGTTCCAAGCCGCCGAAGCGCATTGAATCGTCTTGGATTTGAGCGAGTGTACCGAAGGCGCTGTAGCCTGTATTGGCTGATCGCTGTGCTAAAGCGATTTCATAAAGCATTCGATCTCGATCGTTTGCATCGGTTTGTGCGTTGGCAGATTCCAACGCCACTGAGAATTCTCCAGCAGAAAGCAACTCTGAAAGCTCAGTCTGTTGAGCGGTCAGTGGAATGCTTAAAAGAAGAAAAAGAAAACCGAAAACACCGACATGCCATCGCGATGTCATCATAAGAATAGCCTTTTCTCTAGTATTGCCCTTTAACCATAGCATCGCACAATTATGCCCATAAAGTCAAGTTTTTCCGTTAAACACTGGGCATTCCACGCCGATTTGCCAGGAATTCTTGGGCCAATGGTGAGCAAGGGAACATGCCGAGTCCGATAGGCCCACCCGGCCGGTAATGATTTTGAGGACACTTGGGAACAAAGTTGGTCAAAAATCGTCTGCTGCAATCCAAAACCAGCCGAATTCAGGGGCGACAAATCGCGGCGAACAATCGCGGCGACATTCAAGGAAATTCGTCACCGCCATCGATCTCGTAAGCTTCTCGTTCAAATGGGTTGTCGCGGTAAAATCTCTTGCCTAACAACCAAACGTAAATCGAAGACAAGAAGTAGGCTGGCAACATGAATGAGCCCCAACGCTCGTACTGCCGAACGTGAACGGTTTCGTGTTTGCGAGCCACATCTAGCGAGGCTTCCGTCTGACCCAAAATCGTATGACCTAGCGTCAATGCCAAAACGAATTGACCGTGTGGCAATCGATGAATGAACCACTTGGTGCCTCCGCCGTAAAACTCTAACGCCCGGCCTCGCACCTGCATCTTGCCGCCGAACAACAAGCTGGGCACACCAATCATCAGGCCAAGCATTGTGTTGGGCAGTGTCCAAAGAACTGACAACGAAAAAAGTGCCCGTGCGAGCATCCCTCTTGCCTACTTAAAAAACGTTATAACTCTGACTGGATTAAACCTATTACCGAATCGGCGACCAGTCGATAACTGGATTTGCTGTAGCCCCCGCTAAGTACCATGACGGTGGGAATATTTCGACGCCGCAATTCTCCAAACACAAATAGGTCTCTTTGGTAAATCGTGTCAGCAGAAATTTTCAAGCCGCCCAATCGATCGAATTCAGAAATATCGGTGCCGGCGTTGTAGATTGCCAGACCAACTTGTTTTCCTTGCACGGAATCTAAAAACCCGGGCAGGCGATTTTCAAGTTCGCTCATGTACTGCTGGTCCGTCGTTTCGGCATTAACCGGCACAGCACAATCAACTCTTTGGCGAGCCTCAACGTCCATCATGGGATAAATTTGCGAGTTGAAAATATCAAAAATGAAGACGCTTGAATCGTACATGAAGGTGTGGCAAACGCCATTGCCTTGGTGAGCGTCTGTGTCGATGTAGGCGATACGCTGGGCTAGGCATAGTTGCTGATTCTGTCGCAACCATTGAATTGCGATTCCAATGTCTGAATAAATTGAGAATCCTTCGCCTCGGTTTGGCTTGGCGTGATGGTAGCCGCCGGCCAAGTTGACGGCAAAGCCATGTTGTAATGCTTCCCTGGCAGCCAGTATCGTCCCCCGAGTAGCCCAGCGCATCGGTTGCAAAACCAACTGGTCAACCATCCAGTGAGGCATCTTGGCTACCAACGCAATCTCCAACGCGCGAGCAGCGTACAAGGGATCTTTCAATTTAGAAAGGTAGTCGGCAGTGTGCACCAATTGCAATTCGGCAAAATTGGCGGGCCGCTTTGGCGCCAGATGCAAGCTGCTGACAGACTTGCCGAACTGGCTTTTTAACACCCTCCAAACTCGGCCGTACTTGCGAATGTCGAACGGGTGCAACCTTTCCAGACCCGGGAAGCCCAGGTTGTATTTTCGATGGTAAACGATTCGAGGCATGCGGGCGAAATTTGAAAGATAGTTTTGTTCAATGTGCAAGGCTGGTGTTCATTGTATCACCCGCCAACCGCTTGCCCGTGCTTTGCTTTTCAGTGGCCAAATCGCGACTCTTCCTAGCCGCCAGTTCGTTTCCTGTGAGCGGCAGGGCGCTAGCCGCCGGTGCGTTGCGTCTGAGAAACCGACGTTCCCTTCAGGGTTCTTGTTTTGTGTAGCTAACGCTTTTTCCCGGCGCTGACGCCGCGCGCTACAGCCTGTCACCCCATTCGAGGTCGAAGACGAAGTACGAGATGCCCGAAACAACAACTGTCCGCAAAAATTGAAAATGGTGACCTGAAAATGGTGGGCAAGCCAAAAAAAACTCGCGACCCAAAACAAAGTTTGGAGTCGCGAGCGAGAAGTTTCATCTGGCAAGCCGAAGCCTGCTAGAAGAACAAGGATGTCCGTCTACTGGGACCTGTTGATGGTCATTGAGTTTCGTCGAGTCGTCCCAGTGTTTGTTTTTGTTAGTTGCATCCGCAACCTGAGTTCGTTGGGATGCCGCCACCGAAGTGTGATCCGCCGCCGCAACCACCGGCCGAGCCGCAACCACCGGCCGAGCCGCAACCACCATGACCACCGCAACCACCGGCTGAACCGCAACTGCCGCCGCCACCACCGTAGTGATTGAACAAGCTGCCCAGTAGGCTCATGCCGTGTCGGCTTCCGCAGCCATGTCCGCAACCGCCACCGAACGAGCCACCGATACCGGCACCAGTGAGTTGACCACTAAAGTGTCCGCCGCCGCATCCGCCACTCTTGCAACCGCAACCGCCTTTACCAAGCAGTCCGCCGCCACAACCATGACCACCGCAACCGTGACCGCCGAAACCGCCACCGTGGCCGCCGCAACCAGCTGAACCAGGGTATCCGAAGCTGCAACCGCCACCGTGGCCGCCGAAACCGCCACCATGACTAGCGAAACCGCCGCCACATCCGCCACCACATTTTTTGCCGCATCCGCCGCCGTGCCCACCGAACAGGCCGCCGCCACCACCGTAGTTAAGGTTGCTTCCTGAACCAGAACGGCAATTCCATCGCCATCCGCCAGCTCCGCCGTTGCCACAACCGCCAGCTCCGCCACTTCCGCATCCGTGTCCGTGGCCACCACATCCGTGCCCGCTTCCGAATCCACCACCGGTATCACGAAGTGATTCGTTGCAGTAGTTACCCCACAGGCCGGCGGCTTCTTGGTAAGACCAAGGCTTGGGGCTATGGGCATCGTTGGGCGGAGTTACATTGCGAAAGTAGCCGCTGCCGCCGAATCCGGCTGCTGCACCACCACCGTGGCAACTTCCACCACATCCACCACCACAACCGGCGCCTGCGACGGGTGTAGGGCCAATATGACTGCCACCACAATCACAGTTTTGAGCGTTTGCTGTGACGGTCGCCATTAAAGCGACTGCCAACAGACTTAAAGTGTTTTTGAGTTTCATCGAGGTCTCCCTGTTCTTCATTCAGATTAGTCCTGCACTGGTTCTGTCCATCAAAGCGTGAACGACGGTTTTGCCAGAACGTACGGTAGGATTTCTGGTAGGGTCTATCGGACGCTTAACGATCGTTTGAATTGATTGTGTTGAAACATCTCAAAAAGAAACTCAAAACAGGGTCCAGATTGTTCAGTCGTTATGCTTGCGATCCTCGTACCTGAAACACCGTAAAAAATGGTGTGTGCAGTCCTGACAGTTATTGCAGTTCAGTTCTGCTTGCCTGTCACAGAGACCTTGAGGGGCAATCGCGTTAAGCTGTATCGCTTGTAAGAATCGCTCAGTTTCAACATGGAAACTTGGAACGTTGGTGACTGAAGTGCGTTTCGCGTTCTAGGGTCTGCTTGTACGGTGTGCAGGACCTAAGGAAGGAATAAAAGCTGGCATGCATTGACCACGAACCGGCCCGGTTGCAGGTGACCAATAACGGGCTGTCCAGGTGCTGAAGTTTGCCGGTATTTTCGAAAAGTCAACGTGACACAACAAGCGAATTCGCTTTGTCACGAAAAACTCAGAACGCTGTATCGATTCTTAACCTTGCGGACACAACACTTGGCTTATGCGGAACGCTGTGATGGGATATCGATTCCCGAATCCCAGATTTCGGACTGGTCAGGGATGCGATTTTGCACTTCGTAACGCAGCAGCTTGTCGTCCAACGTGCGTTCACGTTGTTGATCCTCGCCAATCGCCGATAGCTCAAATGCCAATTCGGGATCGTACTCTTCGGTCTCCAGAAAGACGGGTCGCGAAGGAGTGCGTTCGACGAGCACCGGTTGGGGCATGGGCTGAACCACCTCGGGTTCTGGTACATATTCCAGTTCCGCACGGCCCAAGCTGATCGGCATCGCATTATTGTCAACGACCTCTTTGTGGTGAGGCAACATGCGGACATCCACGTCCAGGTAGTGGAACAGGTCGCGGATGTGATCGTGACAGGTGAACATCATGACTTGGTAGCCGTTTTTGGCGAAGTCACGCAAGACTTCCGCGGCGGCCCGCGCCCGATTTGTATCAAAGTTGACTAG
The DNA here is from genome assembly GCA_964543985.1 of uncultured Pirellulaceae bacterium. Classification (GTDB taxonomy): domain Bacteria; phylum Planctomycetota; class Planctomycetia; order Pirellulales; family Pirellulaceae; genus CAJQPP01. Next base: position 19,819 of record CAZJBW010000036.1, read on the forward strand.
TACGTCGTCCAGGACCATTGGCAGGACGGCGCCGCGTCGAGCGTAGGCGTCGACCAGTGCCAATCTCAGTCCCAGGTAAACGGCTTCGCGAGTTCCACGACTAAGGTGTTCGACAGACAACGTCTCGCCTTGGGCGTTGTCGACTAGCAGTTCTTCACCGGTCAGACGTGTCCAAATCCGTGTGTAGTGTCCTTCGGTAAGTCGTTCCAAGTAATGCGAGGCCTCTTGCAAGGTTTCTGGTTGACGTTTGGCCTCGTAGTTTTCACGGATTGATTCCAGCATTTGGCCACTGACGGCCAAAGTCTGCCATTCCCGTTTCAGCTCTTCCATTTCATGATTCACGCCGCCAAGTTCCAGGCGAGCTTCGTCTAGTCGAGAATCTTCGCCCAGCATTTTGACTTCTTGCAGGAACTCGCCCCGTTGTTGGTGCAATCGAGACTGTTCTTGCCGCAGCTCTTCGACTTCAGCCTGAATGGTTTCCCAACGTTTTTCCAAACCGCTTTGACCGTAGTTGTCCAGCAAGCGTCGCACGGATTTTTCATCCGCTTGTTTGCCGATGGCGGCTACGATTTGCTCGGAGAAACTGCGGCGTTGTCGTGTCAAGCGTTGCAGTTGTTTTCGCTTAAGTGCGGTCTGGCGGAACTGTTCCTCCGTATCCGCACCGATGGCGGCCAACATCTTGCGTTTCTGTCCCAAAAGTCGATCCAACTCGCGAGACGCTCGGTTGTAATTGGATCGCAGGCCACGAAACTTGCTAGCCAGTTCTTTGCGTTGTCCGACCAAGTGCCGTTGTTCGCCGACGGCCAAACGCAGTATTTGCACTCGCTCGGCAGGATCCGTTTTCTGTTGGTATTTGACACCCGTCTCGGCAAGCAAAGCGTCGATTCGTTTGGTCAGTTGACTCAACTCTTTTTCTCGATCAAAAACTTCGGTCTCTAAAGTCTCTAGCCGAGTATGGAATCCACTGATTCGCTCGCTGCGTTTGGTGACTTCGGTCAGTTGATCTGGAACTAGTTTTTCGGGTAGGCCAACCAGACGAAGGTTATCACGCCATTTTCGACCGAGGTCTTCGTAGTCACGTTCCAGCTTCTCGTGCCGACGCATGGTCTCTTCGACGCTGGCGACGGCCGATTTGTAACGAGATTCCAGTGGCACCAACTCTTCCAAGCGAGTCAGTTCGCCTTCGGCATCTTTCAACTGCAAATCCCATTCACCGATTCCGGCGGGCAGGTGGCGTTCAATATCGTCGCGTTCCGTTTTGGCTCGTTTCAATTGTTGTCGGACCAGGTCGAATTGATGCCGGAAGTCTTCCAGTTCATCCTTCGCGACCCGTTCCCAGTGATGTTTTAAGGCGAACGAGAACAGCCCGAAGACCGTACCCATCACCATAAACAAGAAGCCGATTTCGGTTGCCGTTGTGCCAGTCGTACCTTCGGTAAACCACAGGCTTAGCAATCCGAATCCACTGAAGACGACCCCCAAAATGAAAACGGCACCCAAGATGGCCAACTTGCCAACGGGCAGGACTTGCTCATTCACTACATCGTCAATGTCCCGTTCCAGGTCGTGACGAGCGGCGGTTAGTTTTTCGATCTTCTCTTCCAATTCCAATCGACGACGCAGTCGGTTAACCAGACGCGAGGCGTCTTCGCGGCTAACTCCGTCACCTTTTTCGGCAAACGCCGTTTGGACTCGGCTTTCGTACTGGCCCATTTCATGCTTGGCACGTTCGATGTTCTCTTTCGAGATCTCGATCTCTTCCTTCTTGCCAATCATTTTCTTGGCGGTCGAGTGCAAAGACTGGAAGCCACGGTTGGAAAGTTCTCGCACGTCTTTCGATCGTAGGTTCAGCGAGGTTCCCAGGCCAGTTGTTTCGCCACCAATCGTTTGCTTGATCGAGGTCATCTCGTTACGCAATCGATCTGCTTGGCGTTCCAGAGCTTCAATCCAAGGCAGGTGTTCGCACATGGCGTCGACGCGGGCAGCTTGTGACCACAATTGACGGTTGATCGGCAGATTCATGGCCTCGCGTTTGATGCTTTTGCGATTCTTTTTGATCGCAGTCATCTTTTCTTTTTGTTGCGAGATCTTGTTGTTCAACTTCTCCAACGCTTTGACATCGACCAGGTGTTCTTCTGGCAGAGTGCCCATGGCATCGATTTGCCCAATCACCAATTCTCGGTTTCGCCAACGGTCGGCGACTTGGATCCCAATCTCGATGACTTTGGATTCTTTCTCGAGGCCCTTCAGTTGAGTTTCCAGTTCTTCCAAGCGTTTCGAGGCATCTTTGGTTTGGCCAGCGACTTTGGTCCAGCGTCGCGAGCGTGCCATTAGGTCATCGATTTCGCGTTGCAGAGCTCGTCGTTTGTTTTGCAAGTCCATCAACTTGCTACGCATTTCCGAATTCGAGCTCCAGATTCCTTCGCGTCGTTGACGAAGGTCACGCATCACATCCACCAGCGAAACGCGGTCCAATCCGGTCGTAAGCTTGTAAAGATGCTCGGCCGCGTCGGTGCTGTTTAGAGTGTTCAGTTCTTGAATCTCACGCAAGCCGATCGCGAATACGTTATTGAAAATCGACTCGTCCAACCCGCTAACCAGCGTTTGAAGTTGAGCCTTGCCGTACTGCGCCCCGTCACCATCATCGATGACAACCAAGTCGCCGGTTTCGTCGTTGATGCGGTTTGGGTCGACGTGCCGCTGGACAATGAAGTTGCCGTGAGGCGTAACGGTATGCACCTCGCCACCGGCCAAACCGCCGTAAACTGGCGGTACGTATTTGTCGCGACGGTCTGGCGAGAAACCGAACATGATCGTTCGCATGAACTGCATCAATGTCGTTTTGCCAGCTTCGTTGTGTCCGTAGAAAACGGTCATGCCGTCGTCTAAAGAATCGACGGTCAGGCCTTTCCAAACACCAAAACCGTCTACTTGAATGTCGTTAATTCTCACTTCACCAACTCCGTTTGGTTTTCATGGTCCAGGGCTTAGGTCGCTCCTGGTCGTTTGAGTCTTAAACTATTTGATTCTCTTCCACATTCGATCGGGCCAGGTATTCAACACCCACCAAGGCCGCTCGTTTCAGAATCGTTTCTCGTTGTTCCGCAGGGATTCTTCCCAACGCCGCCAGCCATTCGTCCTGGTCGCTGTGTTCCGGCAGATAATCCATGACCGTAAAGGCCATCGTCGAATCGCCCTGGTATCGACCGACCGAACGCAGATAGTCACCAAGAATGGTTTCTTCTTCGTACCAATCAGCCGGTAAGTTGCGTGGCGGGTCAATCTTCAAAGTGACCGTCCACAAACCGCCACTGGCCTGTCCAAATTCGTTTCGAAGCCAGGCGATCAAGTCCTTTTTCCATTCGGCGTTTCGCAAGCGAGGGTTAAAGTCGCCGGTCGTCGTGATTTTCCATTTGGCCAAGATCAATTGATCTGGGTATTCCGAGCGGATCTTCATGCAGCGATCGCCCAGTTGGTCTTTTAGGTCTTGCAGCTTCGCATTCTCGGCGACTGTGATTTTTTGCAGGCTCCAACGAACCGAATCCAATTCCATTTCCTGGATTCTCATTTTGCCTTTCACGTCAACCGAAACCAGCGTGCAACCGTACGCGCCTGCCTCTTGAGGACTGCGACTCTGGATCGAGCCTGGATGAAGGGCGATCGTCGATGTCTTATCGATTGATTTGCGTTTGTGACTTCCACCCAGTCCCCAGTACCTGATGTTTTGAGCGGCAATGCTGGTCGTGTCCAGTTCGCCATGCATCAAGGCAATTGGGAAAATGCACTCTTCTGGGCAACGGAAATCGCTTGGGTTGCGACGGTTATGATCCAAGCCAGCACCGCAAATCGTGGCCACTGGTTTGTCATTGCGAAAGTGTACGGCCTGTTCGACCAAGGACGACGGAAAGGTCGTCACGTTGCTTGGCAGATCGATGGCATTTGGCCAACGGTCCGGTTGATCCACACTGCCACCGCACCAATAAATTTGGATGCCCTTGTCGGCCAAGCGTTCGAATTGACCCATTAGGAACGCCGCACAACGGGGGCCTCCTTGATCAAGGTCAACGACATCGCCGGCCAACAAAACGAAATCGACCCGCTCGTTGACAGCCAGGTCGAACATTCGCTCGGCAGCGACATAGGGAGCGTTGGCTAAAGTCTCTTTTAGATGCGCCGGAATATCGGTCAACCCAGTGATCGGTTGATCCAAATGTAAATCGGCCGCGTGCAAAAATTTCAAAGCATGTGACATCGATAGCACCTCCATGCGCTAACTGCACTAACTGCTGGTTTTGTTTTTTTAATCGCGAAGCCGCCTGCAGATGCGGTTCACGGTCGGCGATTCTAACGCATGCAAATCCGGTCACCTAGATCAATGTTGATCTTTACATTTCGCCGACCAAAAGCCTTTGCTAGCGAGTCATCCTGGCGGATAAATTGCAATTCTGCTGGGGAATGTTAGCAGCTTGAAAGGCAAGTGGGTGTTGCCTTGGAATCCTCAATCGCTAAAAACAAGCTATCAAATTCACTGTTCCCGAGCCGCTTTTATGTCTCGATTGGCCAAGTTTGAGGATTCCATTGTCCCGCAGAATCTGCGTTTGGAATCGCTGCGCCGCCAATCCATCAAGCAGTTGTCTGGGTTCGAGTCACGGTTGCGGATGCCAGATTCGGGAGACCGCCGCATTGAGTTCTTAGGCAGGATGGCTGAGCAGGAATTCGAACAGGATTTGGACGACTTGTATCGCAAACTGAAAGACCAATTTGGTTTCAAGCGACGCAACTTGATCGTAAGCGATCCGGTCGACGGGTCCGCAGGCATTCAAACGGACGCCTTTCATTACCAAGTGAATCTGTTGGTTTGCCCGGAATCGATCGAGCATGTTGTTTGGCAGCGTTGTATCTGCTTGATTCAACAAGTCGAAATATTGAGTCGCTCGGAATTTCAAACAGTCTTTGGCGATCGTATGGATCGGCTGTGCGTCGATCTGGATTCGGATATCGATATCACCGATGTGATCGACCATTTTGAAGACTTGGCGCCGGACGACATTGAAATCGATTATGATCGCCAGGCCACCTGGTGCGAACTAACGATTCACGGCAGTACCGCTAAGATGCGGATTCAATCAGATCAATTCGTCGTCGCGGATCCCAAACTTTCGAACGTGGTGGAGTTGTTCGAATGCTACTTCGAATTGCAGGACCGTCTGTTGGCCAAAATTATTTAATCAGCTAGATAGGATCGAAACGCAGGATGTTTACTGAGTTCTTTTGCGGAATCGGTGGACTGTCTGCGGTGTTGGGTCAACAGAAGGCGGCTGTATCGATCGATATCAATCAGAACGCGCTGGCCATTCATCAGCTCAATCATCCTCATCGCCAACTTTGCAAAACGATCGAGTCGTTAAAGTCCACTGACTTAAACGAGGCCGCCAACCATTTTTGGTGGATGTCGCCACCCTGCCAACCTTTCACTCGACGCGGCAAGCAGCAAGATCTTGACGACGAGCGCATGCAAGGTTTTCGCCGAGTGTTACAACTGGTCGGGCAAATTCGGCCACAACATTTGGCGATGGAAAACGTGCCACAGTTTTCCGGGTCACGGGCTCATACGGCATTGCAGGATGTGTTGAACGAGTCTGGCTACGTATGCGAGCACCAAGTTTTGTGTCCAACCGATTTAGGCCAGGCGGGCTCATTGAATCGTCGGAAGCGGTTTTATCTGTGGGCATCTTTGCGAGGTGAAAAATTCCAGTTGTCACTGCGTACGCCCACAAGGCATTCAGCGTGGTTGCAGGACGATCTAAATTTTCAGGATTTTGCAGTCCCCGATTCGCTGTGCCGCCAGTACGCCGACGCCATTCATGTCATTAGTGAAGAAGATTTTTTGAGCGGGGCGGCAACCACTCGATGTTTCACCTCAGCCTACGGTCGCAGCCCGGTGTTTAGCGGTTCGTATCTGCAAACGAATTCGGGCGTCCGCCGGTTCACGCCTAGTGAAGTCATTCGGCAGTTGGGCTTTCCCGACTGGTTCCGTTTGCCCGCTTGGCCGGCCCGTCGACTCTGGCCATTGGTCGGCAATTCGCTGTCGCTGCACGCCGTGGCTTTTGTCTTGAACCGTTTGGCAAGTAGCCATTGCCGCCAATGACGAATTCCAGGCGGACTTCAACTATCTATTGGTTGGTTGTGGGAGCGGCAATGATTAGCTGCCAAATTTTGGACTCGATTTGGGTCCTATCCACTTTTGCGAGCATCGTTAGAATTGAGGCTTAGGCTTAAAAATGGCACCGTTTTCAGGTAGCCATTCATCGCATCAAGACCGAAATTCAGGGCGTTTTCGACGACCCTTAGGAGCATTATTCATGGTGGATCAGGCAACCGCCCCGCCCGCCGTTAAGATCTGGCAAGTCGATCTACTGCCCAGCAAAGGTCAACGTGACCGAGCAGCTGAAGAATTGGCCAAGGAGGCCCAAGAGACTGGACTGGTCGACGATTTGCAAGTCCGTTGTGGACGAGGCTTTCTGCTGCAAGGCGATATGTCGGAAGCGACAATTTCTGAGATCGCCCATTCGTTGCTGGCCGAACCAATTGTCGAAGAAATCAGCTTGGCCGGTGGCAGCCAATCCGCTGAAACGACCCAGGTGGTTTATGTGCTGCCAAAACCGGGCGTAACGGACGCTCAGGCCGAATCGGCTCACGCCGCCATGAAAGATTTGGGGCACCAAGTCGAAGCAGTGCGTACCTTCCGTCGCTACGAATTCACGGGGCACAGTTCTAAAGCCATTGATGAATTGGTCAGTAAGTTGTTGTGCAACGATGCCATTGAACAATCCATTGTTGGCGATTTGGATTTGCCCACTCTGATTACGGGTGATGCCTACCAATTCGAATTGCAACATGTCGCGCTTTGCCAAGCCGACGACGACCAGATGCTAAAAATCAGCCGCGATGGCGGACTGAGCTTAACGTTGGTCGAGATGCAAACGATTCAGGCTCACTACCAAACGTTGGATCGCGAGCCCACCGATATCGAGCTGGAAACGATTGCTCAAACTTGGTCCGAACACTGCAGCCACAAAACACTGGCCGGCAAAATCGAATACACCGACGAAAATGGAACTCGAACCTTTGACAATATGTTGAAAGAGACCATTTTTGCGGCCACGCAAACGATCCGCGGACAACTGGGCGACCAGGACTGGTGCGTCTCGGTCTTCAAAGACAATGCCGGTATCGTTGAATTCGACAGCGAAACGTGTGTGACCTTCAAAGTGGAGACTCACAATCGCCCGTCAGCTTTGGAACCCTACGGTGGTGCCAACACAGGGATTGGCGGAGTCATCCGGGATACGCTTGGTACCGGTCTGGGTGCGAAGCCGATTTGCAACACTGATGTGTTTTGTTTCGCTGACCCAAGTACGGCCGACGCTCAGTTACCACCCGGAGTCTTGCACCCGCGTCGCGTTATGAAAGGCGTGGTGGCTGGTGTCCGCGATTACGGAAACCGCATGGGGATTCCAACGGTCAACGGAGCCGTTTACTTCGACCAACGATACGTGGGTAACCCGTTGGTGTTCTGTGGAAACGTTGGTCTGTTGCCCAGAAGTATGGCCTTTAAGGAACCGCAACCCGGCGACTTGATTGTGACGATTGGCGGGGCCACCGGCCGTGATGGAATTCACGGCGCGACGTTTAGTAGTGCCGAACTTACCGAACACAGCGAAGTCACTTCGGGCGGAGCCGTGCAAATCGGAAACGCCATTACCGAAAAAATGGTTGCCGATGTGCTGCTGCAAGCTCGCGATCGAGGACTGTATAACGCGGTGACCGATTGCGGGGCTGGTGGTTTTTCAAGTGCCGTCGGTGAAATGGGTGAGGAGATTGGTGCCGAGGTTTGGCTAGAGAAAGCGCCGCTAAAATACCAAGGCCTGTCTTACACTGAGATTTGGATCTCCGAGGCGCAGGAGCGAATGGTGTTCGCCGTCCCTCAAGACAAATGGGACGAGTTCCGTGAACTCTGCGAAGCCGAATCCGTTAACGCGACTGCCATCGGCGAATTTCAAGCGACTGGGAAGCTGACGCTTACCTTCCAAGGCCAACAAGTCGGTACATTGGATATGAAGTTCTTGCACGACGGGCGTCCACCCGTTGTTCGCAAGGCGACATTCCAAACCGCCACGACGGAATCGCCAAACAGCGCCGTCGATGTAGATGCGGGGGAAACGTTACTGAAAATTTTGGCGCATCCCAACGTCGCCAGTAAACACTGGATCATCCGGCAATACGACCACGAGGTGTTGGGTGGCAGTGTGGTTAAGCCGTTGGTCGGCGTGATGAATGACGGGCCTAGTGATGCGGCGGTCATGCGGCCTCGCTTGCAATCGCGGCGTGGCATCGCTGTCTCGTGTGGTATGAACCCTTGGTTCGGAGACATGGACCCGTACCATATGGCGCAGAGTGCCATTGATGAAGCGATGCGAAACTGCGTGGCTGTCGGAGCGGATCCGCAACGGATCGCCATTTTGGATAACTTCTGTTGGGGCTACACCGACCGTCCTGAAACTTTGGGGTCGCTGGTCCGCGCTGCACTGGGTTGTCACGACCTGGCGATCGAATTGAAAACTCCCTTCATCAGCGGCAAAGACAGTTTGAACAACGAGTTCAGTTATGTGGATGCGGGCGGAGATCGTCAAACCATCTCCATACCGTCGACGCTGTTGATCAGCGCTTTGGGGCAAGTGCCCGACGTTGAAAAATGTCAGACGATGGACTTTAAACTAGCCGGTAACTCAATCTACATCGTTGGCGAAACTCGCGATCAACTCGGACGATCTCATTGCCATCTGGTGAACGAGTGCTCGGGTGGTCATGTCCCGACGGTTGACGCCAAACGCTCGGCAATGACTTTCGCGAACATGCACCAAGCGATCCTAACGGGTAGCGTGAAAGCCGTTCACGACCTCAGCGAAGGTGGCTTGGCCGTGGCACTCAGCGAAATGGCTTTCGCCTGCGGCTTGGGCTGTCAAGTTTCGCTCGACGCCATGCCAACCAGTGGCGAATTCGCCAATCCAACAACAGGTCGTTTGTTCTCCGAATCCAACACTCGGTTCCTGTGCGAGGTGACGGCTGATCGAGTGGCCGATTTCGAGGCTGCGATAGGCGACGTGCCATTCGCCAAACTCGGCTCCATCAACGACACCGATTCCGTAACCATCAACTACCAAGATCACCGCGTCATTCAAGAAAGTTTGCAGACGTTGAAGTTCGCCTGGCAAGATCCGCTGGATTGGAACTAACGCCTGGCATCTAAAATTGCAGTCAACGGCAGTAGCCGACGTCGCCAGACTTCGGTTGTCGCGACTGACCTGAAATCTGGCGAATCCAGTTTCCCTAAAATAAAAACCAACAACCTGGCTGAACCAAAACCAATACCGATAACTCACTATGAAACCTAAAGCATTAATTCTGCGAGCTCCCGGAACGAACTGCGATATGGAAACGGCTTATGCGTTCCAGGTCGCTGGTGCCGATACTGACTTTGTCCATATCAATCAGTTAATGGAACGGCCCAGCACAGCGGATGATTTTCAAATTTTATGTTTTCCAGGCGGGTTCAGTTTCGGTGACGATATCGGAGCAGGAAGAATTTTGGCCAGCAAGTTCACAAGTCGGCTTCGCGATTGCCTGGAGAAATTTCGCAATCAAGACAAGCTGATTTTGGGAATCTGCAATGGGTTTCAGGTGCTGATCAAGACTGGGTTTGTTGTGCCGGCGGATGGGCAGGGTTTGCCCGTCACATTGACTTGGAATCACAACGGTCGCTACGACTGTCGTTGGGTCAATCTGCGACCGATCAGTGAAAACTGTGTTTTCACGAAAGGTATGGACACCATGTACCTGCCGATCGCTCATGCTGAAGGACGTTTCGTTGTACGAGATTCAAGCACGATGAATTCACTGGTTAGCCAGCAACAGGTCGCGTTGAAGTACGTCAATCCGGACGGCAGCAACGGACATGTTCCGTACCCATACAATCCCAACGGCTCGGACGAAAACATTGCCGGAGTCTGTGATGACAGTGGGCGAGTATTTGGGTTGATGCCTCATCCGGAACGTTTCATCGACCGCACGCAACACCCACAGTGGACTCGGTTGCCCGAAGACTTGACCGCTGATGGTCTACGGATTTTCGAGAACGCCGTCCAGTACTTTGCTTAATTGATGATTTTGCCTAGGCGATCCTACTCGCCGGCATTTTGTCGGGCTTCCTCAAGCTCAGCTGCGATTTTGTCAAATCCTTCGTTCGCCTTTCTTCCGACTGATTGAACCGCTCTTAAGCAGGCAACGACGCATCCCACGTCGATATGTGCCGAGCATTGAAAGCCGTTTTTCACTGAGGTGTAGCGATACCCAATGGAATCGTTGTGTTGATGTGCGGCGAGTGCCTCAATGTCAACAAGATCATTGAGGTTTTGCAATTGCAACATCTTCAGGACTCGAAATTTCCCGGACGAGATAACGGCATCTGTTTCCGGTTGTGGTTCTTTCGACTTGTCGATGCACCGTTTCAGTAATGCGAGGCCGTGTTGTCCCGTGCCGACGAAAACCGACTGATTACCAAAACCAATAGTGAGCATTCTTGGCAGTCCTTGAGTCTTCTTGTCTAAGATGACTTGATGGAACCGGACACCGTCATGACTAGCTGCGTCTTTCTTGACCCGCAACTGACTGCCATCTTCTTTGCTCATTTCCAGCAGTTTGTCGAACAGTTTTTCACAACGATCGACATCGGCAACGTGTCCAGCCATCACATAAGCTGGTTCTTTATCAAGTTCGACGACAGTGCAAGCGATATCAACTCGCGATTTTTTCATAGTCTCTTCGATGATCGCATCTAATTCGTTCAACCATGCTTGGTCGGAATCGTTTCTACCGCTCGCGTTGCTAACGGTTTCGGCAGCAGACTTGAAGTTGAGTCTCAGTTCGTTCCACCAAGAAGTCGTCGAGACTTTGCTGCAAAACTTGAAGTTGCATGCCGATTTCTTGAAAAAGAAACCTGCGAATTCAGTAGGGTCGATCTGAGTGTTCGCCAATGCCGCTTGGGCCGTTGGCGAACCTGCCACAGCGGTAACCTTTGAATCGAAATTGATTCTGTTCCGTTCACGATCCAGTTTTAGATGCAAGACAACTTTGTCCGTATCAAACACCAAGGCTCGCATCCGCTCTATCAAGTTTTGAGTGCTAAGTGATGGTGCAAAACTGCTTTGTGCAAAGTCAATGTTGTAGCGATCAAAGTGCTGTTGTTTCCATTTCTTGGGCACTTTTTGGAAATCAAAAAACGCCGACACAGATTGATCCTGAAGCAACTGCTCAAACGTCTGTCGGAAGTTTTTCGGCGGTGATTCAATGATGTCTTTTTGACTGGCAATCAAGTAGTAGTCACCAGATTGTTTTACGTAATATCTGCCGTAGGTTTTGGCGTCCAGCATTGTGCCCCAGATAGTGTTTTGAATCTCATATCCCAGTCCTTTGAGCGTCGCGAAGAATTTGTCGCTATCAGTGACGGGCAAACAGAGCATGAAACCTGGTGAACCATTTTTTATCGGAGTGCAAAAATAGACTCCCAGTGGTGCCGTCGTATCCAGCGATTCCGACTGACGTACGACCATTTGCCGCATGTAGTCGACCAGATAGGGCGGTACTTCGAAGGCTTTTGCGAAATAATCGACCTGCTCATTCAATTGGCTAATCGAGCAAATCGCCACGTGCCCAAAAACAACACCAGATTCTTGTTGGACGTTTTCAGGTTCCGAATTCGTTTCAATTGCGGATAGGGCAGACGTTGTTAAGGTCGATACCATCGCGAAAACGGTGACCAAGGATATTAAATTTCTAACTTCACGTCGCATTATTTGCTCCGACATCTCTTGCTGTTTACGTGCCAACGAATCATTGAAAAGACTAGCTTTTCGTTGCCATCGAATTTAGAAACGGCAGTTTTGTAAGCGAAACTGCGACGTCATCTGGCATGTGGACATCGGATAATGCCGGATTAATCAATTGATAGGGATGCCCGGTCGCATTGTTGAACTAGAGATGCGTGAGAAGAGAGCACTCATAGGCACCAATCTTCACTAAAAACGGACAGGCTGATTTGCCGCCGACTGATAAAGCGAGCACTTGGCGCAAACCTTCACCAATGACGGACCTGCCAATTAGTGAAGGTCAGTGTTGCGAAATTCTGGACGGCAGCTGGTTTAGCGATTGCCTTGTTGGCGTACGGTACCAGGTTGGCGGGTGATCATTTGGGCGATTTGAGTTAGTTCGCCGGCGGCGGAGTTACCGCGACTGATGGATGATGAATCGTAGACCAATGAGTATCCGACGACTCGACCTGAATTTCCATCACTGACGTAGACCACAGAGTGCGAGACTCGTTGTCCGCCGCTTCTTGCGATTCGGAAATCCATCAAGCCAGTTGTCAGAACGTAGTCAGCGTCTCCGTCGACTGCTAGAGCGCCAGTCACATTGACGCGGAATGTCGAAGCAACGGCGCCAGTGGTAGGGCTTAGGATCCAGCAAAACAGGTCACCCGTCAGGTGATCCAAGCCAAACAGGGCTTCGATGCCATCTTCGATGCGACCGGTCGCCAGAGACATTTGTTGACCACTAGCGGCACTTTCCAAAATCGTAGGAAGCGAATTTGCATATGCCGGCTTTTCGATCAGCCCATCTTGATTTTGATTTTGGCCAACCAGAAACCCGACCGCCACGAAGGCCATCAAGATTGCACCAGTAACTACAAACCTGCCGAAACCTTTTGCCAGAATCATCATTCACCTCTTTGTTTTAACGGAAGCCCCGTCCTAATAGCTATTCTTGATTGTACGCCAATGGCTAATTCTGGAGCAATGTTGAGTATCGGTTTTCCGGAATTTTGATGAATTTCGACAGCAACGTTCTCTATTTCCGCTGGAATCGACAAGTCCTTCCACGATTCGCCGGAAAAGTCGACGAAAACGGCTGTTGGATTTGTCCAGGTAGATGGCCGAACAAAGGCAGGTTACCGTAAGATACTTGCACGAAAATTTGTTGTCTGAAAAAGGTTTTACGCGAATGCGAATCAAACGAATCGTGAGTCTAGCAGGCGTTTTGTTGTGTTTTCTTTTGAGTGTGAATCATGTGTTTGCTCAAGAGAAGATGAACGCTCTGATTGTTGATGGTCAAAACAATCACCGTAATTGGCCCGAGACGACTCAGTTGATGAAGAGTCATCTGGAGGATAGTGGTTTGTTCAATGTGCAAATTGCCTCGACTAAGGACCAGGGCACCGACCAGGACTTTGCACCTGTGTTTACTGACTTCGATGTCGTGATCAGCAACTACAACGGAGCGGAATGGCCGGAAGCTACCAAGCAGTCGTTTGTTGAATACGTTAAAGGGGGCGGAGGCTTCGTGACCGTTCATGCAGCTGACAATGCTTTTCCAAAATGGGAAGAGTACAACGAGATGATTGGCTTGGGCGGTTGGGGTGGCCGTAATCAAGACAGCGGCCCGTACGTTTATTTTGACGAAGACAAAAAAGAATGGGTGCGTGACGAATCAGAAGGCAAAGGTGGACACCATGGCCGGCAGCATCCTTTTCGAGTCATCGTGCGGGATACTGACCATCCGATCACCAACGGCATGCCGGGTGCCTGGATGCATGTCAAAGACGAACTGTACGATAAACTTCGTGGACCGGCTAAAGGCATGAAAGTTTTGGCGACTGCCTTTGCCGATCCCGATACGGGTGGTTCGGGTCGTCACGAGCCGATGTTGATCACGGTCGATTACGGTCAGGGGCGAGTGTTCCATTTGCCGTTGGGGCACAGCAACGAATCGCAACAATGCACTGGTTTTATTACGACGTTTTTGCGAGGCTGCGAGTGGGCGGCGACGGGTGCTGTGACTCAGGAAATCCCTGAGGACTTTCCCACGATGGATGAAACCCGGCAACGAGAAGTTGCCAATAGCGGTCAATAGGCTGTCAGGTTTTTGATCGTTATGTTGAAAGAAGCCGACCATATTTCGTTGATCGTCAGTGACCTGGAACAGTCTCGTGCTTTTTACGGTCAGTTGCTGGGCATGCGGGCGTTGGCACGACCGGGCTTCGATTTTGAAGGAGCTTGGTTTGCGGTCGGTGGTCTGCAGATTCATTTGATCGCTAGTGGATCCAATACGGGTCTGCCAGGTTTGCAACTGCAACCGGGCGGTCGACCGTCGCGGCATTTGCACTTTGCGTTTGCCGTTGAGGATTTCGAACAAGCTCATCGACAGGTACAACAACACGACATTCCCATTTTGGACGGCCCCAAACGACGCCCCGACGGAATCCAACAACTTTTTATTGCGGATCCTGACGGATATGTTCTGGAGCTTTGCGAAACGAGCGACAATCGATAAAGTGATTAAGCGTAGTTTTTGTTTGAACGGACATTTCTTAAGCCGCGCATCGTTGCAAACCAAAGTGCCTGGCACTCTATTCCAATTCGCCCCTAATATGTATTGCTAACTGATGACGAGTGAAACCAATTCAACCCCATCCAACGCAAACTCGGTAACGGGCACTGGCGATGCAAAGGTCAAACCGATCGCCAAAAAGGTCATTCAAAAAGCGGGAGGCCGGCACTTGGTGTTTCGAATCAAGCGTGGCCCATGGTGGTTTCTTCCAAAGCCGTATGCGTTGATCTCGAACATTGAAGGTTCGATCCTGTTTTTTTACGGTATCGGGCAAATCTGGGTGACTCACAAAAAAGAACGACGCATTAATGATTGGATGTTGCGTGTTCCACGATTCATCTCGAAACGGATCAATTGGCTGGTCAACGAGCTGCAGCCTGAGATCGTTAGGTTCATTGATCAGATTCAGGAGGTGGAGATTATTGGCACGTTGATTATTGAGCGGCGTGTGGTCGAGTTTCATTGGACGGTGCCTCGACAACAACGTCACGCATCCGTGCCAGACGAGGACCGAGTGCAGATTATCAATGATGCTTTCAACCGCTTGGCAAAAGAGTTCGCCAAGCTGCAATTAACCGGCAAAGAAGGCCAACACGACGTGGACGACGACCAAATCGCCTTAAAAGGTCAGCAGGTCCAGGTGAAAGCATAGCAAGGTGCTGTTTGGATTCGCATTCCGTGAATTCTCTTTTCTTGCCAGCGACTTGTGGCATTCCACGCAATTTCCGGCCACTCCGCGACCATTCCTTTTTTCATCTCGGTTGGATGGATATACTGCGATCTGGCAACGATCAACGGCTTTCAAAAATTAATTGTGTAAGCCTATGAACATCCTTTGGAGAATTCAATGCGACACCTTGGTCTGAAACTTTTGTTTGGCCTGGCATTCATGACAACGATTTGTATGACCGCCAGCGTTAACGCTCAGGAGAAAAAAATGTCTCCCGAGCTTCTGTGGGAACACGGCCGTTTGGGCAGTGCCGTCGTCCACGACAACAACTTGGTCGCCTATACCGTACGTGGTTACGAATTGGCAGAAAACGGCGGCACCACGACTCTGTATTTACACTGGCTGTCCGAAAACGACACCAAGGCAGTGTTGGAGAACTGGAAAACGATCGGCGACGTGCAATGGGGCACCTACGGCGACGGCGAAGCGCTGTTCTTCACAGGCATCCCAGCGGCAGAAGAGGGCGAGGAAGAACCGGATGTGTTCGCTGGCGCGCCGCAAATTTATCGTTACACCGTCGAAGGCGAATTGACTCGCATCAGCGAAGTCGAAGATGGCATTGCCAACTTGAAAGTCTCGCCGACCGGCAAACACGTAGCGTTCACGTTGGATGTCAAACTGGACGACGAGGTCACCGAACTTTACGAGGACTTGCCCAAAGCCGACGCGCGGATCATCAACCAGTTGATGTACCGTCACTGGAATGCTTGGCACGATTACAAGTACTCGCACCTACACGTCGCAGCGCTTGGCGAAGACGGGAAGTGTGGCGATCCGCAGGACTTGATGGAAGGCATGAAGGTCGATTGCCCAGTGCCTCCGTTTGGTGGTAGCGAACATTTCGCGTGGTCGCCCGAAGGCAATGAAATTTGCTACACCGCAAAGGTCTCGGAAAAATGGGCCGAGTCGACTGATAGCGATCTGTACTTGGTCAGCCTGAATGCCGACGGTTCCAAAGCGGCCGACGCCGTTTGCATTACCGACGGGCAAGACGGTTACGACAACAACCCGTTCTACAGCGCGGACGGAAAATACCTGGCGTACAATTCGATGGAACGACCCAGCTTTGAATCGGACCGCAACCGAATTTTGTTGTACGATCGAGCTGACAAATCGACTAGCGAATTGACGGTTGGACTGGATCAAAACGCCAGTCATGGGCATTGGACGGCGGACGGCCAGGGCGTGATATTCATGTCTGAATACCGCGGAACGAACCAACTGTTCCGTATGGATTTGGGTGCCGATTCGGCTCGCCAACTAACCGAAGGCAACTTCAACTGGGACATCGTCCACGAGATGCCTGAAGGTAAATTGTTGGTCACCAAGACTTCGATGATTAGGCCTGCGGAACTGCACATCGTCACCGCCGACAAATCGGACACGAAACTGACGTCCATCAACGACGATATCTACGCCAGTTTGGACGTGCCAACGGTCAAAGAACGTTGGGTTACGGCGACTGATGGAAAGAAGATTCATTGTTGGGTGATCTATCCGCCGGGGTTTGACGAGTCCAAGAAGTACCCCATGGTGACCTATTGTCAGGGTGGGCCTCAGGGACAGATCGGCCAATGGTTCTCGTACCGCTGGAACTTCCACTTGATGGCGGCGCATGGTGATTACATTGTGTTGGCACCGAACCGCCGCGGACTGCCTGGTTTTGGTCGTCAGTGGAATGACCAGATCAGTGGTGATTGGGGCGGGCAAGCCATGCAAGACTTGCTTTCGGCCACCGATGATATGCTGGCCGAACCTTACGTTGACAATGAGAAGGTCGGAGCGATCGGTGCCAGCTTTGGTGGCTATACGGTCTATTGGATGATGGGTAATCACGAAGATCGATTCGCGACCATGATTGCTCACTGTGGCGTCTTCAATCTGGAATCAATGTACGGTTCCACGGAAGAGCTGTTCTTTGTGAACTGGGACTTGGGCGGTCCTTATTGGAAGAGCCCAGAAGTACAGAAAGAATACACTCAGTTTTCTCCGCACAAATTTGTGCAAAACTGGAAGACACCTTTGTTGGTCATCCACGGCGAAAAGGATTTCCGAGTTCCAGTGACTCAAGGAATGGAGGCCTTCACCGCCGCTCAGGTCCAAGGCGTCGATTCTCGGTTCTTGTACTTTCCGCAAGAAGGACACTGGGTGCAGTCACCTCAGAATGGTGTGCTGTGGCACCGAGTGTTCTTTGATTGGCTGGACCGTGAACTTAAATAACGTCAACGGGCTTTAGCTGCGAAAACGTTAACAAAAAATAGCCTCAGCAACGGTTCGTGTTGCTGAGGCTTTATTTTTTTGTAATTCGATTCCAGCAGGTAGCTTGTTACTTACCCTTGGCTTTCTTTTTCGCATCTGGGTTTGGTCGGCCTTCGGCCGGAATTTTGAAGGCGTCGTCTTCTTCCTCTTCAATCTCGAAATTGCAGCTGGCAGTTCCGGCTTCGCGATCAAAACGCATAGCACCCATCACGGTGTATTCGGCAGATACTTCTGGCTCGAAATCCTCGTCGAATTCAAAGTCAAAGTCATCGCTATCAAGCGATGGTTGCATTTGAGATTCTTGATTGATGGGTTGTTGTTCCTCAGGGTTCATAGCAAAGCCAATAGGGGAGTGGACGTGGATTATCAGGAGCCAAACTGCGTGTGTAAAACACGAGGTATTGTCAAAACAGGAAAAATCGGAGCCTGTTGCCGGTTGTCCGGATTAGGCCGGAACGCAAACCGACAGAGACTGGCGACGCGATATTTTACGAACGCTTCAAAAGGTGGTCAACGAAGCAAACCTTCAAATAATTGCTTTCGACAAAAGCACTGGAAAAAATTTGATCACTGCGCGAATTATTCAGGCAAAATACGGGCGGATTGCGGTATCTTTTAGGGGACCTCTCCAAATTGGGAGTGACGCGCACTCTATTTTTACATCTTGCCCAATTACATCTTGCCCAACTCGGAATGCTCGGACTGAGCCTCTTTTCACGAAAAGTACCGAGATCGAGAATTTGAAACCATGAAGACTGTTTACCCTTTTCGTACAGGCCCCACTGTTGACCAATTTGCGATCCTGTTGCGATCTTGCAATTGGTTGGTTTGTGTAGCTGTCGTAGCGGCGATGTTAGGTAATGGAATCCTGACAGCCCAAGACGAGACCTCTGCCAGCGAACACCCGCTGCAGAATGATCCTACCGGGATCAACTGGGCATTCAGTTTGGAGGAGGCCATCGAACGGGCAAAAGCAGAAAGCAAAATCGTCCTGTTGAAACCGGTTCCGTTCCGGTCGGTCGCCGGCAGCGACAAGCTAAGCCCCTCCTCGGAAGCTCAGCGAGCATATTCGTTGGTTGACGAGCGGGTAGTCAATTTGTTGAATCGCCGTTTCGTGCCCTACTACTTCGACATGGATCCACGGGGATCTGAGTACGATCAGGTGGCTTCTGAACTTTCGCTAGAATTGCATCCGGAAATGCGATACGTGTCTTCGGTGCCAACGCCTCCGATGTTGTTAGTGTCTCCCGATAAAAAAATGCTGGGGTATATTAGCAACTTTTTGTCGTCGGACGAATTCCTGACTAAACTCGTAGAAATCCTGGAAGAGAATCCACCTCTTAACCAGTTGTTGAAAGAGGAAAAGAAGATCGAAGATTTGGTCGAACGCGCTCGCGTCCTGTATCAGTTACGAAGATTGGACGAGGCCGTTGAGCAGTTGGAAGGACAGCAATCTTCAGAATCGTATTACTTACGCGTCGTCATGGCGCGTGAACAAGAACGATGGTCAGATATGAAAGCGGCTATCCCATTGGTGACCGATAGCCGACGCCAGCAAGATGTGGCCGTCGAGAATGTTTTGCGGTACTGGTCGATTCGCAATTATGAAGGCATCAAAGCTAAGCTGGTTGGATTACACGCAGGTATGTCGCGGTATCAAGAGGCCGCCTACTATCTAGGGTTGGCTTGGTATCACACTGGCGAAAAAACGAAAGCGATCGAAATTTGGCAAGCTGCTGTCGAAGCTGATCGAGAAACGGCCTGGGCATTGCGATTGGACTGGACTCAAGGCTTGGCTACTGTCGGCCCTGATCGATACCTTTCGCCAATGGACAAGATCCCGTCGATGTTGAACAGGAAATACCTGACCCCTAACGGCAACCCGGATATTAAGAAGCAGCGCTGAATCAAACCGCTAAATTTGCGTCGCTGCGTGTGACGAATTTTGAGAGCGGAAGTGCATGGGAATCGAACCCACCGACCGCATGTTTTTCATACAGCCCAACGGTTTTGAAGACCGCGGCCTCCACCAGGAGTGCAAGCACTTCCAGCTGATATAAAATCAACTGTAGCCAATCAAAGCGTCGCAAACGTCTGCTTCGATCGGCGAGGGCGTGATTCTATCCTGCCACTAGGCAGACGAAAAGTCAAAAAGTCGCATCTTCGGCCGTAATCCTCAGTAACGTTCGATGTAATTGACAACTACGTTACCTAAGTCACCGGCGGCAAACTGGAACTCGACTATTCCGCGTTAGTTAGCGGATAATTAACGTCTGCGGTTACTGGCAGGACGGGCAGCTTGGCTGAAAGACTTAGCTAGACTCGCCAGAGTTCAGGCGTGTTGACAGTTCGCCCGAAGTCTGGCGACCCCCGCTACGGCGATACAATTAATTGATGCGGGACAACAATTTACCAAGTGACTATATCACGTTTCCACGGGAAGGCGGACGAGCGACTGAATCGCTGGAAATTCCAGCGGGAATGGTCGCACTCGGACTGCAATACTACAATATGAGTTAGCCGGACAGTGGAAACGTTCGACAACAATGTGATGTACGCAAAGCCGGACTTGCGCGTGCTTTTTGGAATCGAAGGTCGCTGGTCTGGCTCGGTGATCACGGACGTTTTTTCGATTTGGACTTTAAATAATGATGCGATACATTTCCCTGTTGTTGCTAATCGTTACGTTGCCAACCGGCGTCTCGTTTGGCCAAGAATCGCTCAAGCCAGATTCGTTACTGAATTGGCTCAAGATAATCGATTTGCAAGACCATAAGCTCATTTCAGCCAGCGATGAAAATGGCTTTTTCTTTGCCGTCAAGCTTGACCCCGATGGAGACGTTCTATTTGCCAACTACGAACATTCTGACGGGACGCGGTTGGAAAAAAATCCCCGCAGCTTCAGCTTGCGAATTGCCAATGAGAATGATGAAGACTTATATGACTCGGACTCCGATAAGCGAAGTCCGGATTCAAGGCAGATTGAATATTCCGCAGAAAAACGAGTCGGCGCTGTCAAGGAATCCGGCTCGGTGACTGTCGCGTATTCGCTTGGCACAATCTATCCTCTCAATAGCCGTTCAGAAAAACGCATTAAAATCCAATACAAAGAGAAACTGGACGATGATCGCACCGAATTGCTGTTCGAGCAATGGATAGAGATACCCCAACCCAAAAACGGGAAGTAACAATTGGTATTGGTCGGAGTCGCGGGCCGCTTTGCGTTTCAGGAGAATGAGTCATGAATGAAAACCACGTGGACCGTATTTGTATGTCCTACGGCCAGTCGTTTGTTGGTCACGGTATTCAAACGGTCCTTGGCAGGCCTCTCGATCGGCTACTAATCAAGTAACCTTCATGCCTCGGTAATCTTGATCGGCTTGAGGGTATTCAGGGGCCATTTCGCGCAGAGTATTCAAAACCAATTCGCTGATCACCAGGCAGCGATACCATTTGCGGTCGGCCGGGATGATGTGCCACGGTGCCCACTGAGTATTACAGTTTGTGATCGCGTCGTTGTATGCCGCTCGATAATCAG
Source organism: uncultured Pirellulaceae bacterium (assembly GCA_964543985.1). Classification (GTDB taxonomy): domain Bacteria; phylum Planctomycetota; class Planctomycetia; order Pirellulales; family Pirellulaceae; genus CAJQPP01. Next base: position 40,848 of record CAZJBW010000036.1, read on the forward strand.
ACCACAACGCACGTTCGTCCAGATCGCCCAAGTTGACTTTCCAGTGCGCGTCCGGGTCATCCATCCTGGCTTGCAACCGTTCACGCTGCTCGTCCTTGCTTATGTGAATGTAGCACTTGATGATTTTGATACCGTTTTCGGACAGCAAGTTTTCGAATTCGTTGATCTGTTGGTATCGTGCTTGCCAAACGGGTTCCGGTTGCAGGTTGTGTACGCGAACAACTAAGACGTCTTCGTAGTGAGAGCGGTTGAAGATGCCAAAGTGTCCTTTGGGAGGCGCCTTTTTATGGATTCGCCATAGGAAGTCTTGAGCCAGTTCTTCGGAACTAGGCTTCTTGAAACAAGCGATTCGAAAATACTGAGGATTCACTCCTTTGAAGACCACTCGCACCGTACTGTCCTTGCCGGCGGCGTCCATGGCTTGCAGCACCAACAGGACCGAGCGTTTTTTCTCGGCATACAATTTTCGCGTCAACAAAGCGATCTGTTCGGCGTTCTGTGCGATTTTCTTGTACGCGGATTTTTTGTCGTATTGATCCGTGTCGACTCGGCTGGCGATTTTATCCAAGTCACAAGTTTCGCCGGGCTTTAACGTAAAAGGCTTGGTCAATCTTTTGTCCTTTGTTGCGGAAGTGGCTGATCGTGTCATCTTAATGGATTCCAGCGACACGAAAAAACCCAGCCAGGAAAAATCCAGGCTGGGTATCGAATTTTATTGAGTGAGAGTGCAGGGGCTCGAACCCTGGACCTACGGATTAAAAGGTTTTCGGGAAGAGTAATATTGCCTCGGCTTTTGGCGTGTGAAAACGATTTTTTTACAATTTCATGTCCGCTTTTTATGTCCGTTTTATGTCCGATTCCCTTTACCGCGTTTGACTTGCTTCGTGCGTTTATGTTTTTGCAATTCGGAATTCATGCGTTAGAATTTCGACCTAAAACGAACACCAACTCAATTGCCGATGGTATCACGCCTGCCGACGGCGATCGTTTACAAATACTGGTTTCTCCAAACAACATCGGCAACTACGATTTTGATTTTTTACTAAACGGTTCGTCGATCTTTTCAACGACCGGAACGCCGAACATTTTTCAACGACCTAACGACCCCAACGGCGGCTTCGCCTGCAACGTGAATCTGGGAGCGTCGACAACGAACACGTCTTTCAGCGGTCAAACTGTCGGCATGGAATTTGACGACTAGTACGCGTTGCTGTCTTAGTTTCGTAGCGGTTCACGTCAAACAGCGGCGGCTGAGATTATCGACCGCCAAACCCTTTCGGCTTCGTCGCCAGATATAGGATATCGCGTCGGGGTACCGTCCGATTGGCCAAAACAGAAAAAGAACGTAAGCTCTGCATCTTGCCTTTCATTGCCTTTGCAAAAATGTACACGAGCTACATTATCGAGATTGACCAACTCGCTATCGTTTATTTTCAAAAATCTAGTCATCAAAGGCACTCCAAGAAAACTTCAGGTCGTTGGAGTTAGTTTAACAGTGTCCAAAAGCAATACGGAACCCCCGACGAATTCTGAACTCTGTTTAGCCCGTTACTGACGATTTTTCCGTGCCGGATTACGCCCGCTAAGTATGTCCGATTGCCCGTTTCTATGTCCGATTATGTCCGATTATATCCGTTTATGTC
>CAZJBW010000037.1:0-30766 GCA_964543985.1 uncultured Pirellulaceae bacterium
TGGTTAACAGTGCGGTCGGCGTCGCCAGCATTTTGATTAACAGTGTGGTTAACAGTGCGGTCGGCGTCGTCAGCGTTTTGATCAACGGTATGGTTAACAGTACGGTCAGCGTCCCCAGCATTTTGATCGACGGTGAAGTCCGACGGCGTACCATCATCGTCCGGTTGTGAATCGTTGTGTGGGTCTTTGGAGGGTTCGGTCATTGATCTGGCAGTTTCGCATGGCCGATTTAGCGGCTATTTTTTGCAATATTTCAGAGCTAACAGAGCGTAAGCCGTCACTAAATTTGGATCTCCTTCTAGCCAACGATCCGAACCTTGATTGGTCCAGGAACCGTCGCTGGCTTGTCGTTTACTCAACTCGTCAAGTAACTCCTTACGCCAATCGTGCGATTCGCCTTCGGCGTCCAGACAATTATCTTCGCCGATCGCGTCTAAGGCTTTGGCGAAGACATGGTAGTAGTAAAACAGCCCCTCGGCACCCATACCAGGGTTGGCTTGCAGATCGTAATTCGCCTGGATCCAAGTGACGGCAGCTTTGACTCGCGAATCATCCTTATTGACTCCAGCATACAACAAACTTTTTAGGCCAGCGTAAGTCATCGATCCGTAGCTGCGTAATCCGCCACCACTAACCGATTCAGCTTTGCTTTCGCCACCATTGGCTGGCGTGTAGAAGAAGCCTCCGTCAGGGTTCTTGCTGGCGTTTGGTAGGTCGTTATGCGCCGATTCGTGATTCTGAGATCTGGAAACGAACTTCAAAGCTCGTTGCATTTCAGGACTCTCTGGATCGACACCCGCTTTGATCAAGGCATCAATGGCGTACGAAGTATTTGAAAGATCGGGTCGTTCGTGTTTCCCATAGCCAAAACCACCATAGCGATCGTCGCTCTCTTCAACGCTCCGCCCGCCGGCACCCCATTGAGTGTTCTTGGTGAATTGGACAGCCTTTTTCAAAATCTCGTCGTACTGACCGTCCGCATTGGCCTCGGCGAAACACAACAAGGCGATGCTGGTTTCGTAGTTTTTGTACACGGATTCGGGCGAGTAGATTCCGCCATCTGGTTGAATGAACCCCTTCAAGTAATTTAACGAGGCGGCGACATCCGTATCCGTGGCGGGCACGCCGTGTTGCAGCATCGCCGTAGTGACCAACGCTGTGACTGCCGGTCCAGCAAACGAGCTGTAGGAACCGTCATCGGCCTTGCCTGTCGTACGTAGATACTCAATTGCTTTTTCCGCCACCGATTCGACGGTCACTTCTTGCTGCTGAGCGTAACTGCAATGAACGGTTAGCAGGACAGCCAAAGCTGCCAAAAACGTTTGTCCGATAAAAAGTTTCATTGGTCGGTCCGGGAAAGTAAATCTCTCAAGCAACTGTGTACGACTGCGAATTGTACACCTGGCAGCATAACGGGGCAGCGGTTGAATTCAAGAATCCTGAAGATCGGATGGGAAAAGTTGTTGGGATTCTGACGGTTGGGACCAACATCAATGCATGTTGTGCTGGCTCTGTCGCTCCAATGGCAATGGTGTTCATGCAATCGACATCCTCTCGATTGATTCACTATGGATTCACGTCGCCTGGCCCATCCATAAAAAAAGCCCGATCGATGATCGGGCTTATTGTTCAGTTTGTCGTTTCGCGATTTGTGTCTTACTGATTCGAATTCCATTGTCGGGAATCAGACAGACCTTCCGTCTGTTGGCTTTTTAATTCGGCAACGCGACGGTCGACGAACGGAATCAATTGCTGAGCCCAATGAATGTGATCAGCAGCAAAGAAACGTTCGAAGTAACCGTTGCTTAGTTCCTTACGATTGTGTTGAGCAAGAGACTCCCAACTTAAGCCGTCCATGCGGTGCCAAGCGGCTGCTTGAGCGACTGGCTGAGTGACCTCGTCATTAGCCAACATCTTCAACATCTCAATGACGGACTGGTCCTTGACGTATTCGTCAACCGGTTTGATCTCGTACTTCAGGCTAGGGCGAGGATCTTCTTTGTGGAATTCCAAGCAGACCGTAGTGACTTTCACGCGTGCGCGTTTCCCAGGTGGGATATTGAAAATACCGCCACCGCCACCATTACCGAAGCCACCTTGTTGGCCGCCACCATTACCGAAGCCGCCACCTTGTTGACCTTGACCGCCACCACCGCCAAATCCTTGGTTGCCACCTTGTTGACCTTGGCCGCCACCACCGCCACCTTGGTTACCGAAGCCACCTTGTTGGCCGCCACCATTACCGAAGCCACCAGCTTGAGCCAAGACAGGAACGCCCACGAAGGCTTCCGGCATTTCGATGGCCAGCGCTTCTTCAGAAAGATTCGTGACAAAGATGCTGGCTTGGGTCGCGTCTTTAGGAATCAATTCGACTTTGATGGCGCCTTGTTCCATGGCAGAAAACATTTCCTTGCGAGCATAGCCTTCGGCCGGCGTCATCGTCTTGGAAACGCGAGTTGGCGTTTTCTTTGGTGCAACCGGTTGTTCTACAGTCGTCTCTTGAGCGTTCAGCATGCCGGTCAAACCGAATGCTATAAGAGAGATGGTTGCTGTAAGAGTTTTAGCGTTGCAAATCGACCAATCAAATTTCATAGGAATTCTCCTGAATCGACATACCTTGCCTATGTCGAAACCTGCGCAAGCAAATCGCCCCAGATAGCTTGCTTATTCTATTCTAGCGGCTATCCCTGCTGGAATCATTAGAATTATTTGGCTTGTGCATGCAATTTGTGGCAGGAAGCTTACTGGGGGCGCATAAAAAAAGCCCGATTAATCATCGGGCTTCTTGTACAGGTTGTCGTTTCGCGAGCGAGCGACTCTTTTAGCGATCCGAATTCCATTGTCGGGAATCAGACCCGCTTTGTTCTTCTCGGGCTTTCAATTCGGCGACTCGACGATCGGCGAATGGAACCAGCTGTTGAGCCCAGTGAATGTGCTCGGGAGCAAAGAAGCGTTCGAAGTAACCGTTGCTTAGCTCTTTGCGATTGTGTTGAGCAAGAAATTCCCAGCTCATCCCATCCATACGGTGCCAAGCGGCTGCTTGAGCGACGGGTTGGGTGACTTGGTCGTTTGCCAACATCTTCAACATTTCGATGACGGATTCGTCTTTGACGTATTCGTCAACTGGTTTGATTTCGTATTTCAGACTTGGGCGAGGATCTTCTTTGTGGAATTCCAAGCAGACGGTTGAGACTTTAACGCGAGCGCGTTTTCCGGGAGGGATGTTGAAGACACCACCACCAAGTCCACCGCCGCCTTGACCGCCACCGCCGCGACCACCGCCGCCGAAGCCGCCACCACCTTGACCTTGACCGCCACCGCCGCCAAATCCTTGGTTGCCACCACCTTGACCGCCGCCGAAGCCGCCACCGCCTTGACCACCACCTTGACCGCCGCCACCGAATCCGCCGCCTTGACCACCACCAAAGCCTTGGGCTAGGACGGGTACGCCAACAAAAGCTTCTGGCATTTCAATGGCCAGTGCTTCCTCGGTATTGTTCGTGACGAAGATACTAGCTTGAGTCGCGTCTTTTGGAATCAGTTCGACTTTGATGTCGCCTGTTTCCATGGCAGAAAACATTTCCACATGGGAATAGCCTTCCGCTGGAGTCAGCGTTTTGGAAACGCGTGTAGGCGTTTTCTTCTTTTGCTCCACCGGTTGATCGGCGGTTTTTTCTTGAGCGTTCAGCGCGCCGGTTAAACCGACTGCCATGATAGCGATCATGGCCGTTAGTGTTTTAGTCATGTAAATCGACCAATCGGATCTCATTAGAATTCTCCTAACATCCATCGACATCTGTGATGTCGAAAACTGCGCAAGCAAAGCGCCCCACATTACTTGTCTACTTCATTCTAGCGTCTATCACGCGTCGGATCATCATCATTTTAAAATCCGGTGACACGACGGCACACTTTAGGTTAGTCGGGCATTTCGGATTTTCCAAACAAAAAATCCCAGAGAATGAAGGTCGTAACCCCGAAAATACGGGTATTACCACACTATTCGGTCCACTCCGTACGACCTCGTCCCCAGCGTCGATCCGTTACCGGGTGTTGATTGGGTCACGAAACAAAAAAACGGCAAATCCCGGTCATTTAGCCGGGAGTTGCCGCCTTTGTAATTCAGTCTACTAAATACGGTCGAATTGATTAAATCAGGGTCGCGATAACCAAAGCTACGACGCTCATCAACTTCAGCAGAATGTTCAGCGATGGGCCTGAGGTATCTTTGAACGGGTCACCAACGGTGTCCCCAACAACGGCTGCCTTGTGGGCCTCACTTCCCTTTTTCAGCATTTGACCGTCCACGTCGAAACCTTCTTCGATCATCTTCTTGGCGTTATCCCAAGCTCCACCAGCGTTGGACTGAAACAGAGCCATCAATACACCACTGACGGTAACTCCAGCCAACAGTCCACCTAGCATCAAGGCGTTCGTGTTGTCGGTTGCTGAATCTCCCAGCCCGAACAATGGCGGTAAGAATCCAAAACCGACAGGGACCAAAACGGCAACCAGGCCTGGAACAATCATTTCACGAATCGATGCACGAGTCGAAATGGCAACACACTTACCGTACTCGGCTTTGCCATCCGCAGCTTCAAATGTTTTTTGATCGGCTTCGGGCCAATCATCAAAGTTAGAATCTTCGCCATGTTTGTTCATGACTTCCAAGGCTTTTTTCAGCTCGGGAATATCGCGGAACTGGCGCCGCACTTCTTCGATCATTGCCATGGCTGCGCGTCCCACTGCGTTCATCGACAAGGCCGAGAACAGGAATGGCAACATGGCACCTACGAATAACGAGGCCATGACGTACGGATTAGTAATACTGATCGCCTCGATCATTTTCTCAGGGTTCTGAAGGTTGTACGAAGTGATGTAGGCTGCAAACAAAGCCAACGCGGTCAAGGCAGCCGATCCAATTGCAAACCCTTTACCGATGGCGGCGGTCGTGTTTCCAACAGCGTCCAATTTGTCTGTACGTTCACGAACTTCGGCTGGCAGGTCAGCCATTTCGGCAATACCACCAGCGTTGTCGGAGATCGGACCGTAAGCATCCACGGCCAACTGGATTCCTGTATTGGACAGCATGCCAACCGCGGCAATCGCGATACCATACAGACCGGCGAACGAGAAAGCACCAATGATGGCAATGGCGATGATGATGATCGGCAATGTTGTCGACAACATACCAACGCCCAATCCAGCAATGATGTTAGTCGCCGAACCCGTTTGTGATTGGCGAACAATCGATTTGACTGGGCCCGTTCCAGTACCGGTATAGTGCTCGGTGATTTTCCCGATTGCCAAACCAGAACCCAGGCCAATCAGAATTGCAAAGAAGACGCCGTTCCTGGAGTATTCGAGGCCATCGCCGCCGACCCATTCGACGGGCAACATGAATTGAATAATGGCGTATGTCAGAACCAGCAAAATGGCTGCCGATCCGAATTCACCAATATTTAGTGCGTGATGCGGGTTACCACCTTCTTTAATTTTGACGAAGAATGTTCCGCCAATCGAAGTCAGGATACCGACGCCGGCTAAGACGAGCGGCAACAAAACAGCGGACATGCCGTTAAAGTTGTCCATTTTTCCCGCATTGAAAATTTCGAAAAATGCGGTGCCCAAGACCATCGTTCCGATAATCGACCCCACATAGGACTCGAATAGGTCGGCACCCATACCGGCGACGTCACCGACATTGTCACCGACATTGTCAGCGATCGTGGCTGGGTTCAGCGGGTGATCTTCAGGGATACCAGCTTCGACTTTGCCGACCAGGTCAGCACCGACGTCTGCGGCTTTGGTGTAAATACCACCACCGACTCTGGCAAACAATGCGATCGAAGAAGCCCCGAATGAAAATCCAGTTAGTACCGTGATGACTCGCGATAGATCCTGTACCGTGCCGACGCCAAACATGCCTGCATAGACGATGAACAAGATGCTTAGGCCTAAGACGCCCAAGCCAACCACGCCCATACCCATGACGCTGCCGCCAGCAAAGGCGACTTCCAATGCTTGGCCCAGACCTGTGCGGGCCGCATTGGTGGTTCGAACGTTGGCTTTGGTGGCCACTTTCATTCCGATGAAGCCTGCCAAGCCGGAACACAAGGCTCCTAAACCGAATGACATTGCAATCAGAGGTGAAGATGTTTCGCCTTGTGTGGTACCTGCCCAACCTAAAAGCGCTGCGACCGCTACCACAAAGACAAACAGGACGCTGTATTCCGCTTTAAGAAACGACATTGCGCCCAATGAAATATTGTCGGCGATACGTCCCATGCGGTCCGTGCCAACTTCTTGGCTGCCGACCCATGAGGACTTCCAAAACGTGAATCCCAAGCCCGCTATTCCCAACACGGGAATGATGTAGATCAGGATCGGCAGTCCACCAGCTTCACTGGCTTCCCCGTCAACATTTGAGGAAGTGGTGTCAGAGTTGGGGCTTTCCTGGAATGCAGATGCTTCCGAGGTCATTGAAAGTGCCGCGAGGCAAACGACACAACCAAGCAGCAAAACCAACCAGCCTTGCCGACTGGATAGTGCCGATGTGCCACGACGAAAAATTGCAGACATTTATTTTGCCTTTGAAGGGTAGCAGGATACGAATTGGGCCAGATTACAAGTGGATTGAAAAAGCACCAAACGATGCATTGTTGTGAGAGGGATCGATTTGCGAAACACCAATTTGTTTGGGTCGCTGAACCTTCAAATGGATGTGAGTCCGCCAACCTGGCCGAGCGGCAAACGGCGCAGAATCTACGCAATTTGAACAGTCAGATACGGGTCGGCGAAACCGCAGTCCCAAGACCCTCAAACTTCATCAAGTGATGAGGCATCGAGGATCGGGTGGCCCTTCGTGTCCGATTTAGAAGGTGGACCACCGGCGGTCATTTTCGAAGTTCAAGCGAACCAATCAGTCCTTCGCGAAGGAAGAAGTCTAACTTGGCCCAAATCGTTTTGTCAATAAGAGATAGCTCGTTCTGACACATCAAATACCCAAAGATATATCAACCGATTATGAAGTCACTAATGCCTCAGGAAAACTAACCCCACCATGAATTTCGGGGCAGGTCGTTGGTAACCTGCCCCTAATTCCTCAACGACTACAGCAGATTCAAAGGATTGTTGTTGTGCTGGTGCAGTTGATCCAGAGTCTTGGACGGCAGATCAGATAGGATCGAACCGATTGTCGATGCCGGTTTTTGTGCCGATTCCAATTGCATGGAGCGGTAGGTGTCTTCGGTCAACGAGAAGTTGGCCTGTCCCAACGCTACCGCCTCGGTGGCAATCTGCTCGACCACAACTCGGGCGTTTCTAGTCTCGGGCGTGCCGGCAAAGTTGATCACAAAGTTACCCGCTTGATCGGCTTGCGAGGACATCTCGCCAATGATCGAGCCATCTTCTGAGTACAAGCGAGCGACCAGGATCGTGCCGGGTGCCGCGTAACCAGCGACGATCGGTTCACGAGCCAGGACGTCGATTCGCTCGGACAACAGAACCTGACGAATACCTTCGGTGTATCGATCTACCAAGCGATTGGTCTCGCGATCCGCCTCGTTAGTAAAGGCATCGAATCCGAAAATGTTTCCGATTTCGATCGTGACAATGCCGGTAGTCGATGAACCGTCTATATCGATTACCGTAAACGTGAATTGATCGACGCCCACGAACTGAGGGTCAGGAGTGTAGCTGTAGGTCCCATCGGGGTTCAATTGAACGTTGCCATTGGTCGGTCCGTTGGAAATCGAGTACACCAGAGGGTCACCATCTGGATCCGAAACCAAGTTGGCTACGGTGCCCGTGTACGTGGTGTCGATGGTCGTTGTCTGAGTATCGTTAATGACAACTGGAGCTGGGTTCTCGACCGTCCAAATAAATGTCTCAGTGGTCGTGTTGCCGTTCGGATCCGAAACCTCGACCGTCACCGCGTAGGGTCCGCCTTGCGAAGCGCTTGGATCAATCGTGCCCGAGACGACGCCTGTGTTCGGGTCGATGCTTAGGCCCGGTGGCAAGTTGGTCGAAGTGAACGTCAATGGATCACCTTCCGGATCAACAAACGGACCACCCAAGTCTAACGAGATCGGTTCGTTGTCGTTGCTGGTCAAGTCTGGTAGCGGTTGGCCGCTGGTGTTAACGGGTGCATCGTCCACTGGATTCACATCAATGGTGACTGTCGCGGACGCCGTCGCGCCGTCGGCGTCCACGATTTCGTAAGTGAACGAGTCGGTGCCAAAGAAGTCAGGATCAGGTGAGTACGAAAAGAATCCGCCCGGATTCAACAACACCGTGCCGTTGTTTGGATTGCTAGTGACGATAAACGTGACTGGGTCCCCGTCAGGGTCACTGTCGTTACCGTCAACATTGCCGGTAACGGTCGTGTCCTCGTTGGTGACGAAGTTATCATCTGCAGCGCTGGGGCCAGGGTTCTCAATATTCCAAGTGAGTGTCTCGGATACGGAAGCACCCGATCCGTCGACCGCCGTGATCTCGACGGTGTATGGTCCGCCCTGCGAGGCACTTGGGTCGATCATGCCCGAAATGATGCCTGTGTTTAAGTTAATCGTCAGCCCCGGTGGCAAGCCAATGGCCGTAAACGTCAGCGGGTCTCCATCGACATCTGTAAAGTTGGGTGACAAGTCCAGCATGACGGGATCGCCATCGAAGCTGTTTTGGTCGGGCAATGGGTTCGCCTCGGGGGTGTCGTTGGTGCCGCTAACATTGATTGTTACCGTTGCCAGCGAGGTTGCTCCATCAGCATCAACGATTTGATATTGGAAACTGTCGGTGCCCGAGAATTGGGGGGCAGGTGTGTAAGTGAATGAACCATCATTCCAAATCAACGTTCCGTTGGCCGGATCGCTGACTTGCGTGAACGTTGTGGCGTCCCCGTCCGGATCCGAATCATTTCCAATTACCGAGCCACTGACAGGCGTATCTTCACTGGTTGTAAAGTTGTCATTGCCTGCCACGGGACCAGGATTCGTCACCGTCCAAGTGAATGTGTCGCTGACGAATCCGCCGTTGCCATCGTTGCCAGTGACAACAACCGTGTAGGGGCCACCCTGCGAAGCGCTGGTGTCCAGTGTTCCCGAGATGACGCCGCTGGCCGAATCGATGGAAAGTCCTGGTGGTAAACCAGTGGCTGAAAAGGTCAGTGAATCCCCGTCGGGGTCACTGAAGTTCGAGCCAGCATCCACGCTAACCGGCTGACCATCCAGATCAACTTGGTCGGCCAATGCGGTAACAACTGGCAAATCATTGACCGCGCCGATGTTGACGAACGCTGTGGCGATCGCGGTTGCTCCATCGGCATCCGTGATTTGATATTCGAAACTATCCAAACCGTTGAATCCAGCGACTGGCGAGTAGTCAAATGAGCCGTCAGGGTCCAATGTTACCATTCCATTGACGGCAGGTGTCACCAAACTGAATGTCAGAACGTCTCCATCAGGATCGCTGTCGTTACCCGCCACTGAATCTGAAAATGGAGTGTCCTCGTTGGTACTGAAACTGTCGTTGACAGCGATCGGTCCTGGATTCGTCACGGTCCAGGTAAAGGTATCGGTTACCGTTCCGCCACTCGGATCTTCAGCCGTTACGGTTACGTTGTAGGGACCACCTTGAGAGGCGCTAGTGTCGATCGTGCCTGAAACAACGCCCGTGTTCGGGTCGATGCTTAGGCCCGGTGGCAAGTTGGTCGAAGTGAATGTCAAAGGTTCGCCTTCGGGATCACTGAAGTTGGTTGATAGGTTCAGTAATACCGAGTCCCCATCCTGATCCGTTTGGTCGGTGATCGAATTGACGGTGGGCAAATCGTTGACGCTGTTGACGTTAATGGTGACGGTCGCCGTGGCAACTGCTCCATCCGCATCAATCACCTCGTAGGTAAACGAGTCGGTGCCATGGAAGTCGGCCACCGGAGTGTAGGTAAATGCTCCGTTGTTGAACGTTACAGATCCGTTGGTCGCATTGGACAACTGTTGATAGACCAAGGTGTCCCCGTCAGGATCACTATCGTTTACGTCCACAGATCCATTCAATGGCGTGTCTTCGTTCGTTGCAAAGTTGTCATCGACGGCGATCGGTCCCGGGTTGGTTACCGTCCAAGTGAATGAGTTGACGGCGAATTCACCATTGTCATCCTCAGCCGTTACAAAGACGGTGTAAATTCCATCTGCGTTTGGTCCACCCTGCGAGGCACTGCTGTCCAGTGTTCCACTGATTTCACCAGTAGCGGGGTCGATCGAAAGTCCCGTCGGCAGTCCGGTGACTGAGTAAGCAAGGTTGGTGTCGTCAACGTCGCTGAAGAAATTGGATGTTTGCAACGAGACCACGTCGGTGTCTTGGTCGACTTGATTCGGTACCGCAGACGGGATGGGTGCATCGTTCGTGCCGTTGATTGTGATCACTATGTTTGCCGACGCCACGCCACCTTCGCCATCGCTAACGGTGTAGCTAAATGATTCCGTCAGAGTCTCGCCGATGTCCAAGCCTTGAACGGCTGGATCGTTGTTGTCCAACGTGTAGGTGTACGTTCCGTCTGGATTGACTTGCAGCGTTCCGTGAGTGCCGTTCACCGTGACGGCGTTAACCGTCAAGTTGTCCAAGTCTGGATCGGCATCGGTGCCGTTTCCATCGTCGTCCGAGATCACGTTGCCAACAGTCGTCAATTGAGTGTCCTCAGTGACCTCGCCCGCATTGTCTGTGGCGGTTGGCCCTGGGTTGGTGACTGTCCACAAGAACGTGTCAGCAACCGAAGCTCCGTTTCCATCATTGGCCGTTACGACGACAATGTAAGGTCCAGATTGCGAGGCACTGTTGTCTAGCGTTCCGCTGATCAAGCCAGTGGTTGAATCGAGTGTTAGTCCCGTAGGCAAGCCAGTCGCCGAGAACGACAGTGCATTGCCATCGGCATCACTAAAGTTGGTCGAGATGTCAAGCGATACGGTATCTCCATCCTGGTCTGCTTGATCAGGAATCGCGGCGGACACAACGGGTGGATCGTTGACTTGGCCCACGGCAATCGTGACGGTCGCCGTGGCGACGGCACCGTCGGCATCAACGGTCTCGTAGTCAAACGAATCGATTCCTGAGAAGTTGGTATTCGGCGTGTATTCGAAAGTGCCGTTATTCCAAATCAACGTTCCGTTGGTTGGGTTCGACAACAGATTATACGTTCGTGCGTCACCATCCGGGTCGCTATCGTTTGTGGAGGCGTCGCCGGCGACAGGTGTGTCTTCTGTGGTGGAGAAACTATCGTTCACAGCGCTCGGTGCAGGATTCGTCACATTCCATGTGAAGGACTCGGTAACCGTTCCGCCGTTGCCGTCGTCGGCCGTCACTGACACGGTGTATGGTCCACCTTGCGAGGCACTGGAATCCAGCGTTCCACTGACCAAGCCCGTGTTTGGATCGATGCTTAAACCACTAGGCAGCCCCGTGGCTGTGAACGTCAAAGGGTCGTTTTCGGGATCGCTGAAATTGCCGCTGAAATCGACCGAAACGCTTTCACTGTCGATGTTGTTTTGGTCCGGGATCACGGTGCTGGTTGGAATGTCGTTCACTGGATCGATCGCGATGGTAACGACAGCTGTCGAGACGGCTCCATCGGCATCCACGACCTCGTAAGTAAACGTGTCCGTGCCCGTGAAGTCAGCATTGGGAGTGTACTCGAATGTTCCGTCGTTATTCCAAACGACAGTTCCATCGGTTGGATTCGAGGTTTGATTGTAAACCAAGTTGTCGCCGTCCGAATCGTTGTCGTTGTTGGCAACCGTTCCTACAAACGGAGTGTCCTCGTTGGTTGTGAAGGAATCGTCTTGAGCAACCGGTACAGGATTAACGACAGTCCAAGTGAAGGTGTCTGTTGTCGTTCCACCGTTTCCGTCACTGGCGATGATCGTGACGCTGTATGGTCCACCTTGCGAGGCACTGCTGTCTAGTGTTCCGGTAATCAAACCAGTCGCCGGTTCAATCGACAGTCCGGGTGGCAAGTTCGTGGCGCTAAAGGTCAGCCCGTCGCCTTCCGGGTCACTGAAGTTACTTGAAACATCAAGAGTCACTGTGTTACTGTCGAGGTCACTTTGATCCGGAATGATCGTGTCCACCACCGGAGCGTCGTTGACGGCAGAGATGGTTATAGTGACGGTCGCTGTTGATGTCGCTCCATCGGCATCCACTACCTCGTATGTGAAGCTGTCGGTGCCACTGAAGTCGGCCGTTGGCGTATAGGTAAACGATCCGTCGTTGTTCCAAACGACAGTTCCGTTGGCAGGGTTCGATGTTTGGTTGTAAACCAAGTTGTCACCGTCTGGATCGCTGTCGTTGTTGGAAACGTCACCGCTAACGCTGGTGTCTTCGTTGGTCACGAATCCATCATCAGTGGCCAGCGGGCCAGGATTGCTGACAACCCAAGTAAAGACCTCCTGAACCGAACCGTTTCCATCGTCGGCGGTCAGGGTAACTGTATAAGGGCCGCCTTGCGAAGCACTGGTGTCCAAAGTTCCAGAGATGATTCCGGAAGGATCGATACTCAAGCCAGGCGGCAAACCAGTTGCCGTGAAGGTGATTGGATCGCCCTCGGGGTCACTAAAGTTGTTCGACAGATCCAGGCTGACTGATTGCCCGTCCAAATGGAACTGATCGGGCACTACCGTATCGACCTGCGGCGCGTCGTTGACTGCATCCACTACGATCAAAACCATCGCGGTCGAGGTTGCTCCGTCAGCGTCGACGATCTCGTATTGGAACGTGTCCGTGCCAGCGAAATTGGAAGTCGGTGTGTAAACGAAGGTTCCATCATTGTTGAAAACGACGGACCCGTTAACCGGGTTGGTTATTCGATTGAAGGTCAAGGAATCGCCGTCAGTGTCCGAGTCGTTTCCTGAGACATCTCCTGCAACAGAGGTGTCTTCGTTCGTGGAGAAGTTATCGTTAGTGGCTATCGGGCCAGGATTGACAACAGTCCAAGTGAACTCTTCCGTGACAAAGCCTCCGTTACCATCGTCAGCCGTGATTTGTACGGTGTATGGTCCGCCCTGCGAGGCACTGGAATCTAAGGTGCCAGTGATCAAGCCAGTCATGGGGTCGATAGAAAGTCCGGTGGGTAGTCCCGTCGCGCTGAACGTCAACGAGTCTCCGTCAGGGTCGCTGAAGTTTCCAGTAATGTCCAAACTAATGTTGTCGGCATCCGTGTCTGCCTGATCGCTAATTGTTGTCGCAACTGGTGCGTCGTTCTGCGAATTAACTACGATTTCGATCGTGGCGGTCGAGGTAGCTCCGTCGGCGTCGACCACTTCATAAGTAAAGCTGTCTGTGCCAGAGAAGTTTGGATCGGGTGTGTAGGTGAACGAACCATCGCTGTTGAACAACACCACACTACCATTGGTAGGGTTGGACGTTTGACTGTAAGTCAGCGAATCACCATCAATGTCGTTGTCGTTAGTGGCAGCACTGGCCGTCAACGGTGAGTCTTCGGTAGTTGTGAAATTGTCGTCGACGGCGTTAGGTGCGGGATTGGTCACGTTCCAACTAAAGGTGTCGGTGATCGTTCCACCATTATCGTCGTCGGCTGTGATTTGCACGGTGTACGGTCCACCCTGCGAGGCACTCGAATCAAGAGTGCCCGTGATGTTTCCAGCTGGATCAATCGACAGTCCAGGTGGCAAACCTGTCGCAGCGAAGGTCAATGGATCGCCATCGGGGTCACTGAAGTTGCCCGAGATA
This sequence comes from uncultured Pirellulaceae bacterium, assembly GCA_964543985.1. Taxonomy (GTDB): domain Bacteria; phylum Planctomycetota; class Planctomycetia; order Pirellulales; family Pirellulaceae; genus CAJQPP01. The sequence continues at coordinate 13,735 of CAZJBW010000037.1, forward strand.
TCCAAAGAGACGACTTCGCTGTCCTGATCCGATTGGTCAGGTATCGGCGAATCAACCTGCGGTAGGTCATTCACTGAACCGATGTTGATGGTTACTGTCGCAGTCGCGATGGATCCGTCCGCATCGACTACTTCATAGTCAAAACTATCGGTGCCAAAGAACCCAGTAGCTGGTGTGTAATCGAAGGTGCCGTCATTGTTGAAGACGACCGAACCGTTGGACGGATTGCTGGTCTGCGAATACACCAGGCTATCGCCATCGGGGTCGCTATCGTTGCCAGTGACATCACCACTGACCGGCATGTCTTCATCGGTTGTGTAGTTGTCGTTTCCGGCAATCGGGCCTGGGTTGGTCACGTTCCAAGTGAATGTATCAGTAACGGTTCCTCCGTTGCCGTCATCGGCTGTCACTTGAACGGTGTACGGCCCACCCTGCGAGGCACTCGAATCGAGAGTGCCTGTGATGTTTCCTGCAGAATCAATCGACAGTCCCAGTGGCAGATCTGTGGCGGTGAACGTTAGTGAATCACCCTCTGGATCACTGAAGTTGCCCGACACATCCAGCGAGATGTTTTCGCTATCGACATTGGTTTGATCAGGAATAGGACTGGCGACCGGTAAGTCATTGACTGGGTCGACAGTGATGGTCACGGTTGCCGTAGCAATGGCTCCATCGGCATCGATCACTTCATAATTGAAGCTGTCAGTTCCAAAGAAATCTGTGCCTGGTGTGTAACTAAACGATCCGTCAGTTCCGAAGATAACCGTACCATTGGTCGGATTGCTTGTTTGGATGAAGGTCAGGTTGTCGCCATCGCTGTCATTGTCGTTCGATGAGACATCCGCATCGACGACGGTGTCTTCATTGGTTGTGAAATTATCGTCGGTTGCGATTGGGCCAGGATTGGTGACCGTCCAGGTGAACGTGTCGGTGACGGTCCCACCGTTGCCATCATCGGCTGTCACTTGAACGGTGTAAGGTCCACCTTGCGAGGCACTAGAATCCAATGTCCCAGTGATGTTTCCAGCCGAATTAATCGATAGTCCCAGTGGTAGTCCGGTAGCGGTAAATGTCAGTGGATCACCATCTGGATCACTGAAGTTTCCAGAGATATCCAACGAAATACTTTCACTATCAACATTGGATTGATCGGGAACCGGATTCACGACCGGCTGATCATTAACCGATCCGACATTGATCGTAACAGTAGCGATCGCAATGGCTCCATCGGCATCGATCACTTCATAATCGAAGCTATCGGTACCAAAGAACCCAGGATCTGGTGTGTAATCAAAGGTTCCGTCAGTATTAAAGACCACCACGGTACCATTGGACGGATTACTGGTTTGGGAATAAATCAGGCTATCGCCGTCAGGATCACTATCGTTGCCAGAGACATCGCCGCTGACAGGTGTGTCCTCGCTAGTGGAGAAGGTATCGCCACCCGCGGTTGGACCAGGATTGGTCACTGTCCACATAAATGTATCTGTGACGGTCCCACCGTTTCCATCGTCGGCTGTTACTTGAACGGCGTATGGTCCGCCTTGTGAGGCGCTTGAATCGAGTGTTCCAGAAATGTTTCCAGCTGAATCGATCGACAGTCCTGGCGGCAGACCAGCAGCAGTGAAAGTTAATGGATCACCATCTGGATCACTGAAGTTGCCGGAAATGTCCAGCGAAATGTTTTCACTGTCGACATTGGTTTGATCAGGCGAGGGATTCACGACAGGCAAGTCGTTTATCGGGTCAACCACGATATCGACGGTCGCCGAAGCGATCGCTCCATCGGCGTCCACGACTTCGTAAGTGAAGCTATCTGAGCCAAAGAAATTGGCAATGGGAGTGTATGTAAACGTGCCGTCATCATTAAAGACAACTGATCCATTGCCGGGGTTACTGGTTTGCGAGTACTCCAGACTATCGCCATCGGGGTCACTATCGTTACCAGTGACATCGCCACTGACCGGTGTGTCTTCATCGGTTGTGTAGTTGTCGTTGCCGGCAGTCGGCCCAGGGTTGGTCACGTTCCAAGCGAACGTTTGTTGGGTCGTTCCACCATTACCATCGTCGGCTGTGATGGTGACCGAGTAGGGTCCACCTTGCGAGGCACTGGAATCGTAAGTCCCAGTAATCAGGCCAGTGTTTGGATCGAGTGTCAGTCCTGGCGGCAAAGTGCCACCGGCACTGAACGTTAGTGAATCGTTATCGGGGTCGCTAAAGAACGAACTGATATTCAAAGTCGCAGAGGTAGTGCTGTCGATTCCCGATTGATTGGGAATCGTCAAGCTTGTGGGGTCGTCGTTCGTGCCGGTTACTGTCACAGTCACGGTCGCGGTGTCGGTGCCACCTTCGCTATCGGTGATCGTGTAGGTTACCTGGGTGGTTGTGGTTTGACCAACTGCTAGTGAGTCAAAGTCATTTCCTGGATCGAAGTCATAGGATCCATCGCTATTGATCGTGAATTGACCGCCGTTATTTCCAGCCACCGAGACGCCCACATTGGCGTTCGAACCGTCCACTTGCGAAACAGTCAAACTGTCGCCATCGGGATCACTGTCCGTACCGTTTCCAAGGTTTTCGGTGATGACGTTACCGGCAGCCAATTCGTTTTCGTTGACAGCAACTTCGTCGTCCGTGGCGGTAGGTCCTGGGTTAGTAACATTCCAGGTAAATGATTGTTGAGTCGTTCCGCCGTTGCCGTCATTGGCAACGATCACAACCGTGAATGGCCCGCTTTGGGAAGCGCTGTTATCCAGCGTGCCCGAGATGATTCCCGTGTTCGGGTTTATAGCTAACCCGGGTGGCAGAGTCCCACCCGCTGAAAATGTCAGCGTGTCGGTCGTATCCGGGTCGCTAAAGAACGCAGAGATATCCAGGTTGGGGATGGTTTGGTCATCCACATTGTTTTGCGGTGGGATCGTACCCACGTTTTCTGGAGCATTGTTTACGCCAACTACGGTGACCGTAACGGTAGCTTGATCGTCAAGCCCCAAACCGTCCGTGATGGTGTAACTGATGGTGGTAGTGGCAGTCTCGCCAACCGCTAGAAAATCGAAATCGTTGCCCGAATCAAACGACAAGACGCCATCGGAACCGACTGTAAATGTGCCTCCGTCCGATCCGGCGACGGGGTTGCCGACACCGTTGGCATTGCCGTTAATTGCGACGACCGTTAAAGGATCTCCTTCCGGGTCACTATCAACGCCGTTCCCGTTGTCCTGCGTCACAATATTTCCACCGACAGAACTGCCGGCAATTGTGGTGAAATTGTCATCCGTGGCATCGGGCGTATTGTTACTACTCGGTTGTGTGGAGAAGACGTCCGTCGAGAGACCGTAGCCGGTGTTAGCATTGCGAGCAGTTAAAGTTAAGTTCACGGATTGCAACGGTTCGAACTGCAGGTTGACCCAGCGTTCCTCGTCGAACTCCGAACCATTCGAAGTGAAGTTAGTGAATGTAAGCGTTCCATCGCCGTTATCGATAAAGGAAACGTCAGTAGGTGGATTGGTTGAGGTTTCGTACAGATCCAGTTGGCTACCGTCGACTAAAATCGCTTCCGACCCTGAGCCATTTTGAGTGGGATCTTCATAGTCGATATCTTTGATAGTGAATTCGCCGACCACGACCAGTGGAGCGCCCGTGTCTCCGTCCAGGTATTCGATGCGGAACTCGGCGGTGTGCCCTTCAAATCCGTTGACACTGCCACCGACGGTTCGAGCCAGCAAAATGGGTCCACCCGTGAAGTCCGATAGCGTGACGGGCAATTGATCAGCAGTTCCAGTCGTAACGTTTCCGTTTTCATCGAACGTATCGACCAACGTAATTTGGACGTCAATGTTGATCGTGCCATTTGCGGCCGTCGCGACATCCTCGTACAGGCGACTGGAAGCGCCTGTTTGTCCTTCTGGGACGACGGAAAATTCGTTTAGGTTTCCGAATGTTTCAGTACCAATCTCAAACCCATTGTCGGTGACCAGAAAGGCGCCTTGAAAACCTTGCAGAGCAAGTGCATCCGCTTGGATTTCGCCAATCCGTGTTTCCAACTCCCAATTGCCATCCAGGTCAGTGTGTCCGGTGATGTCGTTTGAGGCTGCGACATCCGCACCGCTAAGGACGCTCATCATCTCGATGAACTCCAAGCCACTTTCGCTGGCACTAAGATTGCAACCATAGAACATCAGGTCAGCGTCGCTGCTTAGTCCTGAAGTCCAACCAGCAATCGAGCCGGCGTAATCTGTAAGTGTATCGCTGGTGATCAGGCTGGAACCCAGTTGCACCATGCCAGCATTTCCGTGCGAAAGAATGTGCACCGCTTCGTAGGGAGATTCTGCTCGATCCAAAATGGCCGAGATTTGTTCGATGCCATCTTCGTCGGCCGACAACAGTTGGATCTCGAATAGTTGATCGGCATTGTCGCGAGAGCCCAGGATCTCGTTAATCAACTCGTCCGCATTCTGTACGTTGGCATCGATAACGATCAGTTCGCGCGCTTGGGATTGCTGGCGCAAGTCGCTAGTAGTTTCTACCTGTTGTTGATTTTGAACCGGAGTGTCCAGAGGTTCTTCGGCCTGAATTAAAAAGCCGCCGTCCGGGACGGCGTCAAACAGGACTCGGTCTTCAAGCTTTTCAAGAATTCGGTGTAGCTGGCGGGCTTTATTCATAGCAATCAAGTTCTGTATGAGCGACAAAGCATCGCAAAACGATGATGGTGTATTGAATTCGGTTTGTGCTGGCAAAATTCACCAGCAGCGTCGGTCCGAGTAGACGGACGTGTATCGAAAGTTTAGGTCACCAAATAAAGGAAAGCCGGAGCCAAAGTTAAACTGCACGGTTTGGGCGAGGGGTTCCGATCAGGCGGACATTGCGGATTGGCTTTGCTTTGCGGAACGCCGAAGATCTATGTCGTGAATAAAACAAGATGGAAATGCGGATTACAAACGTCGATTCAGGTATTGGTCGCACCGATTATTTCGGTTGTGCTTATAAATCCGTTTCAATCGATCCTGATGGTTAGCAATGCTACGATTCGTAATCTTTATGTTGTCGTACTTCGTTTTTGCTTCGGCAGTGGCGCAGGATATCGAAGAATGGTCATCGGTTTTGAAGGACTACGATCCGAACGCGGCGCAACGCAACCAATTCGATTTGGATGACGAAGGATTCATAATCGAGACACAGTCCGAACCGCCACTGGAACAAGGTTCTGCGTCGCGAACACCGCCGTCAGTTGACCGCTCAACCATTGAGCGGTTGCCGCCGACTTCTGAATCGAGACCCGGCGTGGTGATTCCGCAAACTCAGTTGGCACCGCCGGCAGGCTTGTTCGATGGTTCGGGCAATCGTGATCAGCCGTCGCCTTACGAAGGTTCTTCTGGTCGATCGGTGATACAACCCAACCAACAGGGTAGTGACTGGAGTATCGAGTCTGTTTTAAACGAGCTTCCCGGTGTCGATCCGCAAGCGATCGTCAAAGAAGATATTTGGTGGACTCCGCATGTTGCACAGCCCGTCAATTCGGCGGCTCGCCCAGTCTACGTAAACATGGGCGATTTGATTCTGATGGCGATGGAACATTCCGCACGAGTCAGCGTTGCCAGGACTCTGCCGCAGATTCGCGAGACGGCCATTGTTGGCGCCGCGTCGGAGTTTGACTGGAATCAGTTCATTGATGCCAGATTCAATGACGTTAGTGAACCCGTCGGCAGTTCCTTGACGGTGGGGTTGGGTGGAACGCGGTTTCGCGAACATGATTTCTCAATCGACACCGGCTTCCGTCGCAAGTTCTTTAACGGTGCTGATTTTTATACCTATCAACGTGCCGGGCACGTCAATTCGAACTCGTCCTTCTTCATACCCAACAATCAAGCGACTTCGCGAATCGTACTTGGGTTTACTCAGCCTTTGCTACGAGGACGAGGTGCGGCTTACAACACGAGTTTGATTTTGTTGGCTGAGATTGATGCCGGTTCGGCCAATGACGAATTCCATCGCCAACTGCAGGCTCACTTGCTGGAAGTGGCCCGTGGCTATTGGGCTTTGTATCTTGAGCGAGCGACGTTGGCCCAGAAGGTAGCGTTGTTTTTGAAGACTCGCGAGATTACTGATCAACTAAATAGTCGTTCGAACATTGATGCACAACGGTCCCAAGTGATCAGTGCCAACGCGGCTTTGGCTTCTCGACGTGCCGACCTCATTCGTTCGCAGGCCGCCGTTAAAAACGCAGAGACTCGTTTGCGAGCTCTGATCAATTCACCCTTGCTGGAAGGCGATTCCAACTTGCTTGAAATCATCCCAGCGGAACATCCCACCGATTGGCACTATCCTGTCGATTCGAACAGTGAGTTCCAAATCGCCGTGCAAAACCGTCCGGAAGTGGCAGCCGCATTGAAAAACATTCACGCCGCCTCCGTACGTTTGGACATGTCTGATCACGAGATCCTGCCAACGTTGAACTTGGTGACGGAAGCTTACGTTGCCGGTTTGCAGGGAGATTCAGACTTTGGAAATGCTTGGTTGGACCAGTTTCGCGAGGGCGAGCCGGGTTACTCGATCGGCCTACAATACGAAGTGCCTTTAGGACGTCGCGCCGCCACGTCCAATCAACGTCGCCGCCAGTTGGAAGTCTTCCAGTTGCAAGAACAATACCGTGCGACTTTGGAATTAGTGCGGGCCGAAGTGGAAGTGGCTGTGCGAGAAATGCAAACCGCTTACCGTGAACTGCACGCCAAAAATCGTAGTCGATACGCGGTGGCCGCCGAAGTGAAAACCTTAGAGGCACGTTGGAACGAATTGGGCGATCAAGGAAGCACCGGTGGCTTGTTGCTGGAGTCCCTGTTGCGAGCTCAAGAACGATTGAATCAATTCGAGTACGAGTTTGCCAAGTCGCAATTGACCTACAGTTTGGCGTTAATCAATCTGCGACACGCCAATGGTACGTTGTATCGAACCGAAGGGGTCGGCGACAATCAAGTGCAGCCGGCTTCGTACGAAGGGCAAACACCGTCTGCTGGTCAGGTGTACCCGATTCAGCCACCCGTATACCACGAGAATCATCAGCCCCAACAATATCAGCCGCAAGAGTATCAGCCCCAACAGTATCAACCCCAACCTCAAGAGTATCAGCCGGCGGTACCAAGCAGCCAAGGAATTCCGGCATTGCAGAATCAACATTTTCAGCCGACTCAACCCAATCCTGGTCGGACGTGGGACCCTCGACAAATTCCTGGTGGCGAACCGATCATCCAGAACCAATCTCGGGACGAGGGTTACCCGATTGATGGGATTTCGCCAAGCAACACTGGTTTGGCAAATGCCAATCGCAACTGGAATCGACCAACGGATTACTCAGGGGCATGGCAGCAACTGCAACAAGATCCAAGGCTGATTAATCGCTCGCATTCGACGGCGACTCCGCCTTCATCCAACGGCTATCATCAAGTCGCTCAAGCAGCTCAATCGACGCCTCAGCAAACACCGCCAAGTTCTGCGACGATGGATCGCGTTCCCAAGTACCACGCGCGTATGCCGGCTCAACAACAGGTTGCAGAACGACCGGCGGGGCAGCCCTTCCGTCGAAATGTTGCACCAGCTCATCAGCAGCAGATACCTGCGGCAAGGCCGCCCGTTTCCGTGGCCAATCAACCTCCATACCAACAGTATCGACGCTAGTTACGAGGTCTCGGCATTCCAGTCGACTTCAAAGCTGCCACCGATTTTCACCATGTCGCCAACGCGTTGCGCGTAACGCACGGATATCAACAAGGGTTGGTGAGGTCCGATCACGGATTGGAACTGAACTAGAGCGAAAGCGATCGCCGGTTCGCTAGGTTCGGTGATGGGGCAAACGAAGCTGACACCGCCATGCGATAGATCCAGCGACAGGCCAGTCGTCGCCGCTTGAATGGATTGCCGTTGTTTGTTCAGCAACTGAATCTGCAACGGTTGCACGAATGGAAGTCGTGCTGATAGCCGACGGTTTTCCTGTTCCGAGTGGGTCGAAGCAGCCTCGTGCAAACTCGTCACGATATCCATGACTTGTTCCGGCGTATTTGCAATCGATGTTATTGTGGACATATTTCCAATCGCTTTCGTTAGATTCCATGGCTCAAGGTCAAGTTTCGACGAAACCAACGTTGGAAACCGTTGATCATGTAACTTCCCAAGGACTCGGATCGACCGCGGACGTGGACCAGTCCCGTTTGGCCGGCATACAGTCGTTGGCTGGTGTCGTTATCGAACGAGATGTTGGCTTGAATTCTGGAGTTGATCAAAATCAGATCACGGTCAGCCAATTCGTCGACGCGGTCATCCATCTGTTTGCGATCAGCGACATTCAGCGGACCGCCATACATACCGGCAAAGGCAAAGTGAGGGACGTCGTTTTGACTTCGTGGATTAATAACGTTCACATCACCTTGTTCGACTTGATCGTGTCCCCAAATTCGCACCATCACATCACGTCCTTCAATGGTGTTCAGGTAAGGCGCGTCCTCTTGGGCGATCAAGACGACGGCTGACTTGCGAGACTCGTCCCCGATCCCTAACAATTCAGTGCCCGGTCGAATGAATGTGCCCAGCGCATTGTGCAGTGTGGTTGAGATAACTCGGCCAGCCACGGGAGCGCGAACTTCCAAGCTGACTTGTTGTTGTTCAATCTCAGCCAATTGCTTTTCCAACGCCGAAACAGATTCTAGTTCGATTTGCAAAGCACCGATGTCCCCGTTTTTCTGCTGCAGGTTGGCTCGCACTTGAGCTTCCTGCAGTTTGATTTCAGCTTCGATACGTACGGTCTCCAACCCTGGGTTTTCCAGCCGCACCAACAATTGTCCCGCTTGAACGACCTGTTTGTTTTGAACGAAAATCTCTCGCACAAAACCGGGCGTTTCGCTGCGGACATGTTTAAAGTTGTCATATTCGATGACCGCCGGAGCCGTAATCACGGACGGAGCGGGTAAGCCCGCCAATCCAATGGAACCAACCACTAGTATGGCTCCGACAACCATTGAAAATCGTTTCCGATTGGGTTGTTCCGTATCCGTACCTTGAATCATGTACTTAGCGAATTTTTTGGCAGGTAACCCGAGCCACAAGACGCTGGCCATCAATGCGATCAGCAGGCCCACGCCATGAAACATATTGGCAGCAGCCAAACCAAGAACCAGGCACAGCGAAATTCGCCAAACCAAGGCGGCCCAGCCATAGACTTTGATAAAGGTACCGTGGAAGCCGGCGTACTTAATCGGTTCAGCAGCCAAGCCCAGAAACCATTTTCGGAAACAACCCAGGACATATCGTTGCCCGTGAGTTCCCATGTTCGGGATCTCCAGCCAGTCGGCCAGAATGTGATATCCGTCAAACTTTAGAAGCGGGTTGGCGTTGAACAGTAACGTGTGTAGCGAGGCGGCAAAAATCACATTGGATGCATTGAAAGCGACGATGCCGGGCCCACTATGAAACCAGATGATGGCGGCGATGGCGGCAATAAAGATCTCTGCCAACATGCCTCCTGCGGATACTAGAATGCGTCGGTACTTGCTGGAGAATCTCCATGACGAAGTGACATCGACGTACGGCAATGGGATCATCAACAAAAACAGGATTCCAAAGTCTCCCGTTTTGCCGCCGAACTTTTTGCAAACGATGGCGTGAGCCAATTCGTGAGCGACCTTCAATACGATCCAGGTTCCGGCCATCCAAACCAAACCGTTGCGAGTAAAGATTTCAGCGCTGCCGTAAACCAATCTTTCCCAATCCATCGAGACGCACACTGCCGCGTAGGTGCAGGTAAAAATCCATAACAACGCAAATGGCCAACTGACCATCCATCCCAACAAATTCGTTAGGCAAGTCACCAGTTTGTCAGGATTCCACAACGGGACGCGAACGGATATTGGATTCAATCGTTGAATCGTCTTTTGTTTGCTCGTTTGGTCTTGCCGGTCTTCGATGCGTTTTGCCGACACCGACGCGTCAGTGTGTGCCAATCCGGATTCGACCAGCCAATTGCAAAGCTGAATAGCCTCATTTTCGTCCAGTGCACTGGCGCCCATTAACGAACAGGTCCGTGCCATGGCAGTGGCCAACGTCGTATCGCCATCCAGTAGTGATATAAACGTGTACTCGGCCGGGCCAACACGGAAGAACGTACCGCGTGATTCGTCTTCGATCAGGTACCAATTGCCATGTCGACTACGTTGCATGGCGAAGTGCAAACCGCTTTTCAGTCGCAGTCGCGATTCGGTCAACTCAAAGGTGGTGGTATCCCAAGCTTGCATGATAGGCTGTCCTTTACCACCAGGTCAGCCGCGAGGCTATATAGTGCCAAGGTTTATGGAACAACGTCCAACCCAGCGTTTTCGAATTGCAATCGATACGAGCGCGACCTTGCATGCCTGGTCGCAATCGATCGTCAGGGTTCTCGACAGTGACTTCGGCAATGAAGACATTGCGAGCGTCCCGTAGAACGGATTGCGGGTGAATACGATCGACTCGCCCTACGATCGATTGACTCTCAAGCCCTTCGATCCATACGCGAGTGTTTTGACCGACTTCGACGTGGGCAATTTCTTCGGAAGGGATAGCGATCTCGATCTTCAGTGACTTCAAAGGTGCCATTTCGAACAGCACCTCGCCCTGTTGGACCGAAGCACCTTCGGCGCGTTCCATCGATCCGGCCAACACGATACCCGTGAATGGGCTGCGGATGTCGATTTGTTGTTTCTGAAACTCAAGTTCCTGGCGGCGAGCAACCAGTCGTTGCGATTCCAAATCGGCCAACATCGATTCGGGAACGTTGCGACTGGACAATTCTATTTCTCGCTTTTTGCCAGCCTGATTGATCTCGGCCACGATTCCGGCCAATTCGAAACGGATAGACTGTCCGTCCATTTCGGCCAAGCGCTGTCCTCGTTCGACCAGGTCGCCTGGTTGAGCAAATGCGCGTTTAACTAACCCTTCAAAAGGAGCCACCGCGTAACGACGTTGAGTGGTTTCGGTGGAGCAGTTGCAACGCACTCGATACGGAACGGGTACCAACATGATTCCCATTAAGACCGCCACCAAACCACACCAGATCCGCCCTTTGACAGTGCTGGCTTGTTGTTTTAGAGCGTTTATCAATTTGCGGAATCGTGATGTCTCGGTTCGTCGAACGACGTCAATGGAGCTAGCGATACGGGGCGCGGCAGCTTGTACGAAGTTGGGAAGTCGATCGCCGTGGATCATTTCTTTGGCACCCGTCAAAACCAAGGCACCGATGGGTGTCCCGTCCAGATTTTTTAACGGAGTACTTAAAACAGCTTCGCACTGAAATTGCTGAGTCAATTGGCGGTGAGCCAGCATCAAGTGTTGTTTGTTCGGGTCTTGGTCAGCCGCACAGGGCCAGATTCCTGGTTCGTCTCGCAAGAGGCATTCATTCAGAGCGGTTTCGAAACTCTGCAAAGTCGTACTCTGTTGGCTTAAGTCGGCATTACCAGTGACTGCTCGAACCGACAGTTCGCCTTTGTGCAGGAAGCCAACAGCGACTTGTTCGCAACCCAAATGCCGAGACAGTTCGGCGGCCACAACTTGGCAGGCTTTGGTGACGTCTTGCTGGCCCTCGATTTGAGTCACCAGTTCAATCAACGCCGCCAACGAATTTAACTTCCAACCGCTACGATCCGATTGCGATTCTCTCAACCACAAACTGAAATAGGCAGTAATGATCTCAAGTGAAAACAGTGCCTTGCGCGCGTTGCGTTCTTCGACTAGAACCAACAAGACTTCCGGGCGTCCGCCACTGACGCTAATCGGTGCGTATACGGATTGCAGACCCAAGAAGTTTTCGATTTGGATCGAGTTTCTTTGGATAGTGGCTGTACAACAGCTGGAGAATTTTTCCAAAAAGTCAGCGCGTTGCGGAATGCGTCCCGATGTGAATTCGGGAGTTAGAACCCATTTGCCATCTTCATCTAAAACGATATGTCCGACACCCACTGCGCGAGTGTGTTCCATGACCAGTTGGCGGAACAAGTTGCGGATGGTTTCTTCATCACCCTTTTTGGCCGTCAAGGCATGCAAGCGAGCATGCAGTTGGGCGGTGTCCATGGATGGCAGTTCGGTATTGGCAGTTTGCTTTTTTTGAGCGGCTTGCCGTCGTAACTGTCCCACAGAAACAGAACGTTTTTGTTGAGCTTGGTTTTTTTGTTGAGTTCGTTTGTTTGTTGGTTGCGTCATGGTTGGTCACCTACCACAGCATCTTCGCGATCCTGCTTAACGATCCATTGACAGGGCGTTCCACTACGCAGCGAAAGATTCGAATTGTCGATCAGCAGGTCAACGCGGACGGTGCCGCTGTCCGGGTCAATCACGGGAGAAACGAACTCGACAACGGTTGGGACTCGTGCCTGTTTGTTTCGGGTTCCGACGTTGATTGGAACCACTGATCCGACTTGCAGTTGATCGGCAGTTGACGCCAGCAAATAAAATCGAACTCGCAACCGGTCCAGTTGCACGATGGTGGCAACTTCGGGGCTACTGGTGGCGATGTATTCGCCAGGGCGATGATGAATGGCTGTGATCCAACCATCGATGGGGCTATGGATGACTCGCCGTTTGATTTGAGCTTCGATTCTGCTGACTTCCAACCGATTCTCTTGCAGTTCCTGTTGGGCGATTTCGAATTCGGCCAGTGCCGCTTCGTATTCAACTTGGGCTTGTTCGACCTCGGCGTTGTTGGCGTGCCCAGCTTCCAACAGAGGCCGCAACTTTTCGAACTTCTTCTGGAACAGTCGCAGATTGGCATTGGCCGAGCGAAGCTTTGCGTCCGAGTTGGCTTTGAGGCGTGCGATTTCCAATGTCTGTTGTAGGACGTCGTTATTTAGTTCGCCAAGTGCTTGTCCTTTGGTGACTCGTTGTCCTTCTTTCACAACGATCTGTTGCAGGACTCCGGGTTCGGCGGCTGCCACGTGACTGCGTTCAACGGGTTCAGCGAAACTACGCAGTACCTGACCTTCGGCAACGCTGCAATGCAACAGCGCGACAAGGACGGAAAAGACGAAACGTAGCGTCCAGCGAGTGGTGTTGATGGATAGGGAGCAGTGCATCAATCTAAAATGACAAAGTTGCGATAGGGGCAAAGCGAAAGGCAGATTCCTGCCAAATCATGTTGATTAGTCTTGCACCATGGTTTCACGTACTTGATCCATCCAACAGTCTTGGCGGACAAGCCTACGTCGCAGTTCAAATTGCTCGGCTTCGATTTTCATTTGCAGACGGGCGATTTCTTCCGCAAAATCCTTACGACTCTCACCGTCACCATCAACCGCGGAGGTTATTTTGGCGGCATGTGCCACACCGAACTTTTGAAACAGGTCGTCGTCGGCTGAGATGAAGAACCGCACCGAACCGGGATCGCCCTGTCGAGCCGAACGTCCGGCCAACTGTCGGTCCACCCGCCGCGATGTGTGGCGTTGCGTCCCGATGACATGAAGGCCGCCCAGACGTTTTGCCTCGGCCGTCAATTTGATGTCCGTGCCGCGTCCAGCCATGTTGGTAGCGATAGTCAGCGAACCAACTTTGCCAGCCTCGCGTACAATTTCCGCTTCTTCCGAATCCTGAACTCCGTTAAGCACAATGGCCTGAACCCCAATCTTTCGAAGAGCTTCGTCTACCATAATGCTCTCTTTGATTGTCCGAGTACCGATCAAGATGGGTTGGCCTGTGGGCAATCGTTGCTGAACATCTTGAGTGATGGCTATCAGCTTGCTGTCCCAGTCTCGGAAGAATCGATCTGGGAATTCGATGCGTTTTGACAACTTGTTTTGAGGGATCGAGATGACGGGCGTAGCGTAGAAGTGATTGAGTTCTGTTTCGCTTCCCGATGCCGTTCCGGTCATGCCGCAAACCGTTTCGTACAATTGAAAAAAGCGTTGTCGCGTTAACCGTGCCATGGTTTGACTGGGCGGATTGATCTCTAGATTCTCTTTAGCCTCGACAGCTTGATGTAGACCACCGCGTAGAGTGCGGTCCTCGAAAATGCGACCGGTATTTTGATCGACCAATTTGATTTGATCGTCTTGCACGACATAGTGTTCGTCTTTTAACAGCAAGTGTTCCGCGAACAGAGCGTTGCGAATATAGCCGGGCCACGGTTGCAACAAATCCAGTTTTCCGATGTCGTGTAAGGCCTCGTGAATTAGTTCCTGGCCGATCTCCAAAAGATCGATGGCTCGCTGTTGGTAGTCGATTTGGTAGTGCTCGTCCAGTTTCAATTGGCGACTGACCTGTTGGGCGAATTCGTATCCTTGTAGTACGCTTGGCGAAACCGTTTCTTTGCCACCGCTTAAGATCAAGGGGGTCGTGGACTCGTCGATTAAAACACTGTCCGCCTCGTCGACGATGATGCTTTGATGGCAGTGTTGTGCCAGTTCGGCATTTACGTTACGGCCATTGATCGCGATTAAGACGTCTTGGCCAAGATTGGTAGACTGTATTTCACGTAGTTTGATTTGGTCCTTCAAGTAATCGAAACCGAATAGGTAACCAGGTCCGTAGGTGATGTTGCAGCGGTAAGCTTTGCGAGTTTGCGATTCACTGGAATCCAGAAAAATGACTGCCGACGAAGTGCCCAGCAGTTGAAAGACGGGCTGCACCGATTCGTGATCTCGTTCGGCCAAGTAGTCGTTGGTGGTTGCCACATGCACCGACTGATCAAAGATGCTACGTATCAAGGCGGTCATCCCGCAGACGACGGTTTTGCCCTCACCTGTTTGCATCTCGATAATGCAACCACTGGACGCAGCCAAGGCTCCTCGAATCTGCACCTGGTGCATCCGAAAACCCAATGTCCGTTGGACGGCTTGAGCTGCCAAGGCTGCCGCGCAAACGAAGTTTTGAACGATGCTGTCCTGAGTGTCCACTGATGCATCGGATCTTAACGTGCAAAACAGCTGACGCAGTTGATCATCACTAATGGATTCCAATTGACTTTCCATATGACGCACCGCTTGTACGTACTGATCCAACAACAAGGCTCGTTTTCGCGGAGAGGTTTTCGCCGAAAACAGTTTGGGCCGTTGGACGGCATGGCGAGTTGAGGAAGTGATCACGGCGTTAATGGCAACTGGTCGAATTGGTTTGGTGTTGCGATGGGGCCGAGAAGTATAGGACGCTGTGGACAGCGTGTTGGAAATTGGCAGCCCGGGAAGAATTGTGCCCTAACGCTCAAAAAATGCTGGTTTCGAGCAGTTTCGCAGCTCCTTTACGCACGACATTACCAGAAACGACGCTAGGATCCAAAAACAACACCAGGATCCAAAAGTGAGCATTTTCCCGATTTTGCAAATCGAATAGAATCTAACAGTCGATTGACGATCAAACCTTCAAAACGAACCAACGTGTGCTTTGCCGCTACTAGGAGACCTTTATGCACTGCTTGAAATATCTACTTATGGGATTGATGTTGCTGCTGGTGACAACTCAATCCGCGATTGCCCAGGAAGATGGCGAATCGATTTTGGACGAAGCAGTGGAGGCCAAGCTGGAAGCCAAGTCGCCCCGAGACCTGGATAAGATTGCTGACATGTGTGAGGAGGCCATTGAAAAGGGCCTTGAAGATTCCTCTTTGGAAACCGCTAAGAAGTTGTGGGCCAGTTGCTGTTTCGACCACGCCGAGTTGCTATCGCAGCGCGTCTTTTCTCCTTCACCCGATCGACGCTGGAAATTTCTAAGGCAACAAGCTTTGGAGCGACTTGAAAAGACAGTCGAATTGCAACCAGAAAACGCGGACGCCTGGTTAATGATCGCTCAGTTCGAATTGTTGGAAGGTGGAGACAAAGAGTCTGCTGAAAAAGCCGTCGGTCAGGCAATGACGTTCAGCGAAGATAGCCCGGCACTACAGGTTAAGTCGCTGATCCTGCGAGCTCAAACCAGTGAAGATGCCAAGCAAAGCAAGAAAGATATCGACAAAGCCCTGAAGCTAGAACCTGAAAACACCTTGGCTCTACGTATCCGCGGGCAGATCAATACGCGTGAAGAAGACTATGATGATGCGATCGACGATTTCGCCGCGTTGGCCAAGCTGCAAGATAACATGCCAATGGAATTGATTGTGTTGGCGCAACGATTGCAACAGATGGATAAGTCCAAGCAGGCCCTCAAAGCACTGGATCGTGCTATTGAAATCAACGATGAAATGGCACCAGCCTTCACTTTACGTGCCGCGATATATATGGCAAATGAAGAAGAAGACAAAGCGTTGGAAGACGTCACGAAGGCGATCGAGATTAATCCGCGAGACGTTCGCAGTCTGCAAACACGAGCACGCGTCTACCTGCAAAATGAAAACTTCGAAGGCGCGATTAAAGACATCGATAAAATTTTGACGTTCGAAGATGGTAATGTTGACGCCATCTATCTACGTAGTTTTGCCTACGCTGGCATGGAAGATTACGACGCCGCTATCGAAGACATGCAAACACTCGCTACGTTGATTCCCGACGAGCCACTTTTCCGCAACTCGTTGGCCATGATGTACAACAGTGCCGAAAAGCCAGAAAAGGCGATCGAGCTGTACTCGGAAGCTTTGGAAGAGGATCCAACGGATGATCGAGCCCTAATCGGACGCGCCGACGCTCGCCTGAACGCCGGCTTGCATGCCGATGCCGTCAAAGACTACGAGAAAGCAATGGAATTGGATGACGAGGACGATCATATCCTGAACAACTATGCTTGGTTATTGGCTACCTCGACTTTTGAGGAAGTGCGAGATGGCAAGCGAGCGGTTGAATTGGCCACCAAGGCTGCGGAACTTACCGAGTACAAACAGGCTCATGTCCTTAGCACGCTGGCAGCCGCCTACGCCGAAACGGGTGACTTTGAAAAGGCAGTCGAGTGGTCAGAAAAATCTGTCGAATTGGCTGAAGATGACGAGCAAAAAGCCAATCTGACGGAAGAACTCGAATCCTTCAAAGCAGGCAACCCAGTTCGCGAAAACGAAGCCGAAGATCGAAAGAAGAAAGCTGATGAAGATTCGGACGACGATTCGGACGACGAT
>CAZJBW010000037.1:30866-42293 GCA_964543985.1 uncultured Pirellulaceae bacterium
GATTCGGACGACGATTCGGACGACGATAACTAATGGAGCTCGATCGTCAAAACAGCTTCGATTTGATGTGCCAATACACGCAGAGCGACAGCCTGCGTCGGCACATGTTAGCAGTGGAAGTTGCCATGGCCGCCTACGCTCGCAAACTTGGTGAAGATGAAACCAAGTGGGCGATCGTGGGGCTGCTGCATGACTTCGATTACGAAAAGTGGCCAGAACCGCCCGATCATCCACTCCAAGGATCCAAGATCCTTGAAGAACTGGGCTACTCGCAAGATATCATTCGTGCGATCCAATCGCATGTGCAACAAACCAATGTTTCGCGTGATTCCGATTTAGAAAAGGCTCTGTTCGCCTGCGATGAACTCTGTGGATTCATTACCGCGTGTGCCTATGTGCGACCTGACGGAATCCACGGGATGAAGTCCAAAAGCGTTCGCAAAAAGATGAAGCAGAAAAGTTTCGCCGCCGCCGTCAATCGAGATGATATTACCGGCGGTGCCGAAGAATTCGGAGTTGATCTTAACGAGCACATTCAATTCGTCATTGACGCTTTGCAAGCGAACGCCGCTGAGCTAAAACTGGAACCTCAAAGCGAATAACGTGCGGTCGTGCGCCCGTAGCCCGTCTTTCACCCATGCATTTTTTTCGATCAGGAATCAATGAGTAACGCACTTGAACCTTCGGCCATCGAAGCACAATTGAAACAGGTTTCTGGCTGGGAACTGTCCCATGAAGGAAAACGGATCCGCAAGGCGTTTTCAGTCGACAATTTTCTTTCGGGACTGGAATTTTTCGGCAAAGTTGCAGAGCTTGCGGAAGCGATGCAACATCATCCTGACCTGCACATCGAAAACTACAAAGACGTCAGCATCGAAATCTGGACTCACACCGCCAACGGGCTGACCGAAAGCGATTTTCAGTTGGCGGCCCAGATTGACGCATTGGATTCGTAGGTTATCGCCCACGAATCGGTAAGCAACCGGCGGCCGCTAGTTGTTTATTCGGCCGTTGCCCATGCTTGTAAGTAGTCCGGCAGCGGGATGTTCTGCGAATGTTTGTCGGCTTCGGCGACTAGGTGTTGTCGGTGCATGGGCAACACGCCACTCCAACATGGAAGCTGCAAGTCTTCCTGAGCATCGATTGGATCTCCGCTGCGGATTTTTGCTGAGGTGGTTTCGATGGTCAACAAAACGATGGCCGTCGCTTTCAATTCTTGATCGTTTGGTTGACGCGCGTCGTCCCAACGACCGGGCATGACTTTGTCAGAGATGGCTTTCAGCGCGGACATTCTTTCCGCGGGATCCTGGGATATGCGTCCCGTTCCAAAAACAACCGCACTGCGATAATTCATCGAATGGTGAAATAAGGATTTGGCCAAAACCAATCCGTCGACCATGCCAAACGAAACACTAATCGGAATTCCACTTCCCAAGTGTTGCATCAGACGGCTAGTGGTTGCGCCATGAAATATTAGTTGATCATTGGATCGGGCATGCATCATCGGAATGACGGTCACGCCATGTTGTTGATCATGAAATCCAATGTGTCCGATCCATGCGGCATCGATTACTTGAAAAACAGAATCACGATCGTAGACGCCTCGTTTGGCCGCGCGACGAACACGGTTACGATCTTCGACTGCGAAGTTTGAACTCATCTGAATTACTCCATTGATTTCCCGACCGGTCTGACTAAACTACTCCGCGAAGTGGATTGGTCGCAATGTCCAATATTGATGTTTTTGACCGGTCCAATTTTTGTTTTCAAATACCCTTCCGGTTAGTCCATTGCTTAGGGCGTTGCGTCCACGATGGGGCGCTGAATTTGGGAAGCAAACGAAAAGGTGATTGGCATGGGAACAACTACTTTTTTTGGATCGGGAATCGTCAAGTTGGACGGGCGTCTCAAACGTCCTATGTTTCGTCAGATTTACGATTCAATTCGTGACGCGATTCTGGATGGTCGCTTAAGTAAAAACTTCGCCCTGCCCTCTTCCCGTGACCTGGCCGCTGAACTTGGTGTTTCGCGGATGACCGTGGTCAGCGCCTACGACCAGTTAACGGCGGAAGGTTATTTGACGAGTGCGGTTGGTCGAGGAACATTTGTCAGCGACGAGTTGCCGGAAGAGCACCAATTGGTTCGATT
Organism: uncultured Pirellulaceae bacterium; assembly: GCA_964543985.1. Classification (GTDB taxonomy): domain Bacteria; phylum Planctomycetota; class Planctomycetia; order Pirellulales; family Pirellulaceae; genus CAJQPP01. The sequence continues at coordinate 33,015 of CAZJBW010000037.1, forward strand.
TCAAAAGCGAAAGAAGTCGGCAATCGAATCAACTCACCCGACCGGCCCCTATTTGTCCAGCGTCGGCCGTCGATACTTGCAAGAACGCGACTCGCTACCGAACTTTATGGCCGGGACCTTGAAACCGTTCCGACTGGGAGTGCCCGCATTAGACCAGTTTCCGATTGACGCTTGGAATCAATTGAATCGTAAACGTTGGAAGCAGTTTTCAGCAGGGGATCTGTCTTACGGTCATCCGGCTGGATACGAACCTTTGCGAAAATCGATCGCTGAATACGTGCAAGCGTTCCGTGGCGTTAAATGTGATCATCATCAAGTGATGGTGTTGAGCGGAACGCAACAAGCCATTGATGTGACTGCCAAGTTAACTTTGGGGCCAGGCGATCCTGTCCTATTTGAGAATCCGGGATATCGAACGGCTCGCGCGGCAATCCGTGCAATGGGCGCCGAGATCGTGCCGATGCCGATCGACGAGAATGGAGCCATGATTGGCGAAGGTATCCGTCGGTCACCGAAAGCCCGCATGGTGTATGTGACTCCATCGCATCAATTTCCGATGGGCGTGACGCTCTCGATCGAAAGGCGAATGGAACTGATCGAATGGGCCAGTCGGCAAAACGCCATTATCATCGAAGACGATTACGACAGTGAATATCGCTACGCGCAACGACCGATTCCCTCGTTGCAGGGACTCGATTCTTCGCAACGCACCGTGTACATCGGAAGTTTCAGCAAAGTGGTCTTTCCCGCTTTAAGTATTGGCTATGCCGTTGTACCACCCGGCTTGGCAAACGCTTTTGAAACAGCGTTGGCAATTGTTGGTCGTCCACCTTCGATTCTGGATCAAGTCATCCTTAACGATTTTATCAAAGAGGGTCACTTCGGGCGGCACCTAAGGCGGATGCGAAAGGTGCACCAGCAACGTCGCACGACATTGGTGGATTCCATCGAAAGCAAACTGGGTGACAAATTGCGGATCGTAGGATCTGATGCAGGTTTGCACTGTACCGCGCGGCTGTTGTCCAATCAGCGAGCCAGTTTGGTGGCGGATCGTATTCGAGAAGCCGGTGTCACCATTCGTGACATCAGTGAATACGAATGCGTTATGACGCACCCCGAAGAGCGAACCAACGGTTTAGTGTTCGGTTTCGCCTGTGCCACTCCGGGCCAAATACAGTCGGCCGTCCGCACGATTATCGATTGCTTTTAGAACAACGGAAGTGATGCGGTTTTGTGGCGAGATCAATCGGTTGTTTTGTCTTGCCAGAATCAGAAAAAGATGACGTCAAATCTGAGACACGTGTGATCGAATGTGTGACATCTCGATCCGTAAACTGCAATACATCATTGAGCTTGGGAAGCGAAAACGTAGAGCAAAACCCGTGTTTTTGTTGGCCAGAACGATAATTTTCAAGTTGGCATAGCACCTGCACTTTAAGGAGTTGTTGCGGTCGAATTGTGCCGTGACCTCGTTCGCGATGCTTCAACAGGCATCGACTTAGTGCCATTTCCTCAAGGAGTTTTTATGACTAATCATCGAAAAGTTTTCCGGCGAATACGATCAGCCGGTCTAATGGTTGCCGCAGTGGCCGCCATGTGTTTCATGACAGATTCTGCAGAAGCACAAAGATACAGTCGTGGTTTTTACGGCGGCGGTTTTGGAGGCAGCGGAATCAGTATTTCGATCGGATCAGGGTTTCGCGGATCCAGTTTCGGTCGTGGTTACTCAACCTATCGACCGTCCTATCGTTCCTATGGTTACTCCAACTATCGTAGTCCCTACTACGGTGGGCGAAGTTTCCATAGCGGAAGGTCGTTTAACAGCTTCCGCGGCCATTCGTCCAGCTTTAACAGACGTGGCCCGTCGAACTTTCGATACAGGTATTAATCATCCGACCGACGCACCCGTTAATTCCGGGTGCGTCCTTTTTTGATTCTAGGCACCGAGGGTTGTCTAGTCATTTTGGTGGGCGTTGAATATGTGCGCGAAGATTTAGCACGCGAAAATATTCATCAAGTCACTCATTTCTCGGAATCAGATTGATCCGCGTGTTCTCATCGACTTCCTGCAATCGCACTTCGGCGGCCGGAGTGATCAGTACGGTGACGGAGGTGAAAGTTGCGACTTGTTCACCCTGCTGCTGGCTTGCTGTTGCGACAGATTCAATCAGCAACCGAGAAAGCGTAATCTTGATCTCATCAGAATTGTTTTCCGGATTGATTTTGGTCAATTCCACGTCGACTCGATCGCCACTTTTGAATGAAGTTGAATCTTGATTGGTTGGCACACGAATGCTGTATCGCTTCATGCTTCCCAGCTGCGTGACTGGACTAGAATCCCCGTTCCCTGGCGACGTTGACGAATCGTTCTTCAATGCGATACGAATAGTCGAAGACTTATCCTGGGAAGCATTTATCAGGATTCCTGCTTTTGTTGAATCGACCAGAAGACCAACGATTGTCATTTTCGAGCCTTTCGAAGTTTCGATCGAAAAGACTCTCAGGTTGTGAAGTACGGTCTGGTATACGCGTGACCCATCCGTGCCAAACTTGGCCTGAACGACATCAACCAAATCACCTCTCAAAATCAAATCCGCTAAATGGTCGTCTTCGGCTAAACTAACTCCAACCACTTTCATGCCACGGGGGATTACGCTGCTTTTAGAAGCAATTTTTCGCGCTTCCGGGGACGAGGGGGCCAGCAAGTTTACGATTTCGAAATTGTCAATTCGCGACTTCAATTTGGCAGCAGCTTTTTCATCCACATATACGTTGACGAGAAGTTTGTCATCTTGCACCAGCGCGCGTCCATTGAATCGTGCGTCCTGGTACAGCCACCGGGGTGTCTCGGTTTCAGAATCAGCCCCGTAAATATTGACAGACTCATCAAGCTGAAAATCGTATTCACTGTTGCCGTCCACCCAGAATGTTATGTGTTTCAAACCAACTGGGGCTTCGGAATTCGGGCTTCCGAAAAGACGAGCGACGCGGTCGCCTTTCTTGATCATGGGCAGGCCAACAGTCCAAGTCAGCTTGGCTACCGCCTTGTTCGTCACGACATTAGTTAGTTCTGCTATCCCAATCATCTGATTTTCTCGAATGATTTGAATGGACTCGCCAATTCTCAAGCTATTGTCCGATTCAAGGTTAACGAGAATATATTCATCTGAAATCGATTCCACCCGACCGTCGATTCGTTTTGAAATCGAACTGGTTTGCTCCGATGCACTCTCCGGATTCGTGTGTGACCTGTCAGAAGAGCCTGCCATTTCGGAGGCGTCCGTCGAGTCACTCGACCTGGTCCAGGCCAAGTCTGCCAGTCGCGGATTCCCAGGATTAATGTCTACTTTCTTGTTGGTCGTCCAGGCTCCGCGCAATTCATCCTCGACCATGCGGATCGAAATTTTCCCAAAGCGCCGCTCGCCATCTCGCCACTTGCCATTGAAACGTTTTTCGAGACGGGACCATTTTAAGTTGATCGAACCGGGTTGCTCACCGTAGGTGTCTGTATATTCGCCTTCGTACTTTCCATTGGATACTTGCTGCAAGGTTACCTGGCCCCATTCGTCAGAATTCCAGGTACCACTGATGTCCGGCGGGTCACTGGCTTGCCACCACATTCCTGCAAACCCACCCATGACTCCGAAAAACGCAGCCACCACGGTGATCCAAAAGACGAATGATCTGCGGCTTCGAATGGTTTCGTTGTTGGATTTTTTGTTCCTCGCTGGCTTGTTTTTCAAACGAGAACTCTGTTCCAACTGGGAACAAATGGTTGGCAATTCGATTGCGTTGGGTTGCTGGACGTGAGCGAGGCACTCTTCCAAAATTTCGGCGACCTGAAAACTGGATTGAAACCGATCCTCGGGTTGTTTGGCCATTAGATTGTCAATCAACAGCCCCAACCAGGCGGGGATTTCCGGGTTAGATTCACGAATGTCGCGTGCTGGTTCATCCGTGATGCGTCGCATGACACCGTAAGTTGTTTCTGCGCGGAACGGTGAATGACCGGTGCACATTGTGTACAGCACACTTCCCAGGCTGAACAAGTCACTTCTTCCGTCAACCGCTTCTCCACGAGCCTGTTCGGGAGACATGAATTGTGGTGTGCCGGCAATAATTCCACTGCGAGTCATGGTGGCGTCGTCCATGGCGCGAGCCAAACCAAAATCAGTGATCGTGACTCGCTCAACGCCTTCTTCAAGTAATACGTTGGCCGGCTTGATGTCGCGGTGGACCAGTCCCTGAGCGTGGGCGGAAGCTAATCCGGAAGCGATCTGTGAACCAATACGAAGTATTTCACTTACGGGCAACGCTCCTTCACGGTCGATACGTTTCTGCAGCGACTGTCCACGAATGTACGGCATTACCAACCAAGGCAACGTTTCGTCGTTCGATACGCTATGAATGGCGATCACGTTAGGATGCAAAACCGCAGCGGCCGCTTTCGCTTCACGAGCGAATCTCGAGCGGGCTGCACCACTGGTTGCCAGGTGGGGCGCCAAAACTTTGATGGCAACCGTTCGATCAAGAGAACGGTCAAAGGCTTTCAACACGATACCCATGCCACCGACACCGACGACGCCAGAAATTTCATAGCCAGCCAGTCGCCCTAGCATCTCCGGATCGTCTGTGGCAGCCAGTGAATCGAGAACGCTGGAAACTTGAATGGAAGGTTTTCTTTTACGACTGGACAACGCAGCGTTTGGTTTGTCGAACGCCGTGGGTTGTAAGTAGGTTTTGGCGTCGGTCCACGATTCCTCGTTGGCGGCCAGAAATTCCAGCCGTTGTCGGCACGGTTCACACGTTTCGATGTGTGACGTCAATTTATCCTCGTCAGCAAGACTTAGTTCACTACGCAAAAAGGCTTCCATTAGGTGTGGGGTACATTCGGTTGCCGTTGATCTCATTGTTCCGACCTTTCAATTGTTTTTACCGTTTCACGAAGTCGACGCATGACTCGGCTACGCGAGGTGTAAGTGTTGCCAGTGGATTTGCCTAATTCCTTTGCCGCTTCCTCGATCGTTATTCCGTGCACGACGGTCATTTCGAATGCTTGCCAGGTTGCAAGATCAACCTCTTGCTTGACCTTATCGGCGGATCGTAAGTACAGTTCGCGACGGTACTCAATCTCGATTTCCTGTTCGGTGATTTGAGCATCGTTTGTGGCTAGGTAACCGACAGCGTTTTCTGCGGGGTGTTCTGCCAATATGCGACCAACGGTCGTTCCACCGGTTGCTTGATCTCGCGGTTTTCGAGAAAGGGCATTGATGATGGCGTTGCGTGTCACGCGTTTCAACCAATGTCGAAATCGAACGGACTCGTTTTGCTTTTCCCAACGACCAATCGCCGATGCCACGGACACTAAAACCTGTTGTGACAGATCCTGAGCGTCGGCATCTTGCATCCCGCGTTGTCGACCAAGTCGATAAATCACAGGTTGGTAGAGGGCGGCAAACTGTTCCCAAGCATCGCGGTCGTCGCGATTGGCAATCAACGCGAGCAAACTGTCACGAGTGTCTGGAAACGTTGTCATTCGATTTCTCCTGCAAACCTAAACACAGGGGCAAGGTCTTTCTGTCACACAAAAGAAGAGAATCGAAAAAACAGTTGAAACGCCTTGGCTGGCGAAAGATTCGTAGGCTTTTTGAGGTCCAAATCGAAAGGGCATAGGGGCACAAGGCCAAAGGCTGGTCATGCCCTAATCGGAATCAGATAAGGGGAGCCCGACCACTGCTAGTTTTTTGCCATCCGGGCTGACCATCAATCGTGTGCCATTTTGGATTCCAAACGACTCTAACTGAGCGACTTCTTTCCAGTCGCCATCTGCTTCCGACCACAGGTTCAGTTTGTCATCGATAATCATCAGCACCTGTTTTCTGGGCGTCCAGCAGTAGTTGTTGTTACTGCCGGAAATGGCCGTTAACGGTCGGACTGCCAGTGTTTCTGGATTGAGTTCTTTCAACCATATTTGACCGTTATCCTGTCGGTGTAGAAAGCTGAACAGGTCGGTGCCCGGAATGATGTGAGGCGTCGAAGGTGGAGCATTCCCAGTCACGTAATGAGCCATCGACCCATCGCGTTTTACCAATTGCACTGCGAATCCGTACCGAGACCAATACAGGATGTGATCGGTTTTGCGGTTCCAACTGTAATAGCCGACGGGTTCTCGCTGACCTTGGTTTTCCAACAGCCAGGTTTCGTTGCCAGTTGCTCGATCAGCAATCCACACGCTTTGATTTGCCGTTTCACCGTCGGTCACGAACGAGATACTTTGGTTGTCTGGTGATGATTGCGGTGAATATTCTTGGTTGGGTGTGTCGGTGACCTGTTTGGTTTCTTGGGAATCAACAAAGTACTCGAAAACATCGGTTCGATCGGGCTTACCGTTTGCTGTGTACACGATGGATTGGCTGTCGGCCGTAAACCACGGTTGATTATCGTAGCCCGGTCGATTGGTGATGTTGCGGACGTTTGACAATTGAAACGAGTCCGCTTCGTTTTTCAAATCAAACAGAAAGATATCACATTCCGGCAGTTGCAAGGCTGGTTGTTCTTGAGCGATCAGTTGACCAGAAATAGCCACAAACCAAATTGCAACGAGTGATAACACGAGTGACTTAACCATAATGATCTCCAGATAGTTGCCGGCAATATGTTGCAAGGCCGTTATTGTAGCAAGCAAAAAACGACCCGCGAATCCGATGCTGGAATCGCGGGCCGTTGTGTTCAGTGAGAGTTAAATTGTTGCCAAGATTTCTGGAAGGTATTGGCGACTTCACCACCATTTCGTGTCGACAGAGCGCGGTGTAGAGTCAGGTCGATTAAATCTGTCAAGAAGCGTACTGATCCATCAGCCGAAAGAAAGATTGCGCCGGGTGAGCACTAAAAAGTCATCGAAGTGTCCGGTCTCATCATCGTTGAACAGGTGATCGGCGATGCCGACGACGCGGGTAGCAGCTTCTTCGATATGGGGATTGGGCACTACCCACCCAAGTGACGAAAAACGCAAAGACTACTACGGTTTCAGGCGGAAGGGTCCGCTGCTAGACGAATCCCCTTCATTGGCAAATTCGTCCACATTGGTGGTTTCGTGGGTGGATTGGGGCGAGCTCGAATCCGGCTCGCAGTGTCGAAACAGTCACGACAACGGTCCAATTGCCATCAAGCCCATCCAGATCCCGATGCCAATTGTGGCGTAGACCCATTTTGTGATTGGATTGGGGTGCATTGGCTAGGGATTCTCTCGTCGCTCATCTGAAGTTTACGCCCGTGTGACGCCGCAGTTTGCGCCTCCTTACAAGCCAAACCTTGAATTTCGGAGTGATTACAAAAATCAACCAAAAATTCTCGAGAAATATCCGTTGAGCTTTGCTAGCGGTAGATTAACAGCCGCAATGGTTATTCCACTTCAATCGATTCGCTCCAAATATTGAAGCTGGGTGCCGAAACGGTCACTCGATATTTCCCTTTGGCGTCTTCGCCCAATTCCAAGCGGAACGTTCCTGCCTTGTCGGTGGTGCCCACGAAGTACTCTTGGTCTCCGTCACCCCAAACGCAGATGTTTGCATTGGGGCACCGTCGCACGGTCAACGTATTATCCTCAGAGATTCGCACCCGAGGGCTGAAGGCTCTTGGCGGTTTAGCGCGAGGGTCTAACGTTGGGTCGCCCAGTAGATTCAGTTCGCATTGCAACAGGTGGAACCCAACGTTGTTTTTCGCGTCCTCGGCCATTTCTATTTTCACCTGGCGAAATGCCTCGCCCAAAGTCAATTGCTGCCCTAATGCGATGGACCAGAAACGACAGTAGGCGGTTGTGGTGCCGTCCATTTTTCCTTCGGTCATCATCAGGCGATAGTCGGAATTCTTCAGCATGAAAGCGACCCCTTCGCGTGAGGGGGCCAGAATGGCAATCGCACCAGCGTTGGGCAAGCGGATCATGGACTCGGCGATCGACGGGTCCTGCTTGTTATCGTACTGGCCTGTCAGGCAGGAGACCGTTGTAATAATCGGAAAGGCATTTTTGTTTTCCAATTTGGAGATCGTTCGCGCGGTAATTTTGCTGCCGCGTTCCAGTGCCCACAGATTCAGCAGCCCGTGACCGTGCATGTGCATCTTGGAGGCTCGGCGGTCATTAATCATGTCGGCCCAATGGTTCGCCGTTAGATCGTAGTCGCCTAATTTTTCATTGTCCCATGGCGTTTCGTTGGCAAAGAATCGATTGATCTGGCCGTGTTCCCAATTAGTTTCCAGTTGATCGATGCTGGTGTTTAGCTTGGGATAGGCTCCCGGTTCCGGGCATGTATACATCATGTGTTTGGCAAAGTGCCCGACCGGGTATCGTGATTCATAGGCAATCACTTTTTCCGTGTAGGCGGTGACATCTTCGGGCGTGCGAACGGGAATTCGACCGATGCAAGCCGTTGGATTGAAGTATTCGACTTCGTCCAAGTCTTCGCTGAACAGACCGTACACGCCATCGTCGTTAGCGTCCCAATCCTTTTCACTGATGTAGTACAAATCGGTGGGGATATTGTCGTAGGGCAATGCTTCGTATTCCGTGTGGTCCGTGTCGCGGTCGGGTACATTGCCCGCGTCTTCGGACGAGTCGCCACCCAGGATGACCCAGCGAGTGTTTTGGTTTTCGATGTGGTCCAAGCAGCAGAGTCGGATCTTCTGTTGCAGGTCTTCGCCTTCGAAATCGTCTTGGATGGTGGAGATCGAAACGATTTTTGTCGGGCGTCCGGATTGAGTCTTCCAGTCGGCAAAAGGTTTCCAGGATTCAGCCAGGTCGTCACTGGTGATAATCAGAACGTCCGCACGTTCGGATAGGTCGATTTGGGTTGGGGCGCCGGCGTCCTGCGCTGCGGCATCGTTCGTCCACGATGGAAAAGCGATCAGCAAGAAAATCAGAAATACTTGTGGCATGGTACGGGCCTTCATGGTGATCTCCTAAGAACGGTGCTTAGAGTTGTGGCTATTTGAATTCGGCTGCTTTTATTTTAGTCGAATCTATTCTGTTGACACTAGGTACTTTGTATCGCGAAAAGATTGTATTGCCTGGTTGTTTTGTTTGGTTCGTTGTTTGACAGGAATTTGGTGATGCGTCGAGCCAAATAGTAGGTGGGAAACACATGCAATCTACAGTTAGGTGAAGATTGGGAGCGATTTGCTGGTATCGATGATGCTGGTCCTCGGACTGTTGTTTGGATTCCTGAAACACAGCCCTCCCCGCTCGTACCTCGCGACCCTCCCAGAGGGAGGATGTCGAAGGAGGAT
>CAZJBW010000038.1:0-26369 GCA_964543985.1 uncultured Pirellulaceae bacterium
TCACAAACGCTGGCACAAGACAACACGGAAGAGTCTCCACCAAACGTTTTGCTCTGGCACGTCGATTTCGCTGAACTTCAAAAGTCACCAAGCGGAAAGATAATTCTTGAATCGATTCGCAAGATTCCATTCGTAAAAACCAGCCTGGCATCGATGCCTGCGAGTCTTGAATTTCTGTTGGAAGCTAACTTCAAAAGCCTCACATTGTCCGTCTCAAATGACGACGAACAACGCCAAGAGGCCGGCCTGTTGGAAATCAATTGCGAATTCAATTCCGCATCGTTGATTGAGCTACTAACGCACGCCAATGGCTACGCCAGGGTTCAATTCAACGGCACGGACATTCACCATTGGGTCACGGACTTTGATACTCTGGGCAACCAGTTCATGGGAGCGGCAAACGAAGACCAACCGCCAGAGGAATCGGAAAACTCCGACCCTGTTTATCTGGCGATACCTGAAACTGGCCGAGTGCTGATTTCCAATTCACTTGCTTCGCTGACCGAGTTATTGAGTCATGATGACGCGACCTTGATGACCAAAGTTCGTCAACTTCAAGGACGACAACAGGGTGACTTGATCTCCTTGTACATCAACACGCCAGAACAAATTGACGAGGTGCCTGGAATCTTCAACGCATTTGTTCGAGAGAATGAGCAAGGCCAAATGTCGATTCAAGCCACCTTGCAGCCTCGAACCGATTCCGAACGGCAAACGGCCGTCATGCTGGATTCGATCATGAAAAATTCTGACGCAGTCGTTGCCTTGGAGCAAAGTTTCACGCAGGCAGCTAACGCATCGGATAACCCGGCTACCGAACAAGCTGGACCAGACACGCTTCCGGACGACCATCAGAATCGATTGAGCATCGGTTTTCGAGTCAACTCGGCCTCCATCGAAGCTGGCGATTGGAAGCAGATGATCAAAACGTTTGTGGATGAAGTAGTTAGCTGCGACTACACCGATGGCCTGCTGACGATGCAAGCCAGGTTCTATTTGGGCAAATGCGAAGTGCACAATACGGTCAAAGGCTCTGAGGAAAGCGAGGCTTTCAACCAGGACTTCAACTCGATGGTCTTTCAATTCTTCGTGTATACAACTCAGGAAGAGAGAGATTCGGCCACACGTATCGCACAAGAACCGTCCGAAACCGGCAAGAAAATTCGGTAAGCGTAATTCGCGACATCACACGCGTCCGTTTTTGGCGGACGCGTTATTTCAGTTCGATCTGATAACTGATCCGATCCGAACAGAACGCAAACTTCAAAAAGACAGGCTTGATGGACTCCGGGACTGAAGAACAACTTCCGAATCGATCCGAAGCGTCGTTGATACGGCGATCGCAGAATGGCGATGTTGATGCGTTCGAACAGTTAGTGCGTCGCTACGAAGCACCTCTGTTATCTTTCTTGCGATATTTTGCTGCCAATGCCAGTGAAGTCGAGGACGCGGCTCAGGATGCATTTCTGAAATGTTTCTTGCACATTGATCAAGTCGACCCCGATCGAGGGTTCAAAAATTGGCTGTATACGATTGCCCGGCGAACGCTGGCGGAAAAGAAGCTTGCCGGGAACCCTGTCGACCTGAACACTTGCCTGGAAATTGCCGGTAGCGTTGACGACCCGCACAAGTCCGCTGAGTCTGCGGACCAGAAGGACTCAATCTGGCGTACCGTTCGTTCGCTGACCAATGATGACGAATTCCAATTGATGTGGTTTCGATACGCAGAACAGTTCACAATCAAGGAGGTGGCGATGTTGATGCAACGGTCGCCGGCAGCCCTGAAGATGCAACTGTCCAGACTGCGGACACGACTTCGCCCTCACTTGAAACCGTTTGCAGACGATAGCCCGGTTGAAAAAAAAAGCATGGACCCGATTAACAAAGCGGCCTAAACAATGAACTCTCGCAAGAATGAGCGCCCCCGCCCGCTCGCCGAAGACGCGGCGATCGATTCCCACCTGCGGGATGAAGCGCTGGCACAGCAACATCGTATCGAATGTAATGACCAGTTCGTATCACGCGTCATGCAAAAGATCGAACAACACGAATCTGCTATGCAGCGCAGCGATCAAAGGCGACCTTCTTCGGCTGTAAAGAAACCTTGGTCAGATCGTCTGATTCGATGGGGATTCGCGGCAACGGCGATAGCCGCCGCAATTACCTGTTTGTTGATTGTGCCGTTTGAATCCAGTCGACAGCAACGGACACAACAGGCAGCTGAACAAGTCTTGGCTGAAGCTGGTGAACCAGTCACGCCCCAGATAACTGCTGCGACACTTACATCTTCTGATGCCAATAGCGGACTGAATCTAGTGAACACCGGAATTGCTCGGTCGTTGCGTTCCGTGGACTTCGCGAAAGGACGACTGGCGGGCTTGATGACGCACATCCAGTTGGCCGCAGGTACGGCCAGCGACGTTGATGAACGGCACGTTGAAACGCATCTAAAAAAACAATCACCTGGCAGAGACCAAATGCTGGCGCTTTCCAACGAACACTTTGTTGCTGATCTCGCAAACAAGATACTCGGAAACTAACTCCGTCCGGCACCTTGTCGCTCGCAAAACGGCCCCATCGATCAGTTATCGGGCTGACTGGGGAAACGACCTACTGTAATTCTGGCACCGCCTGTTGTAATTCTCGGCGCTGGTTAAAATCAGCGAGTAACTTTTCCCAAAGCTCGCTCTGCCGCCATTCGCACTTATGAAAGAAACCCAAACGATCGAATCGTCTGAGGGCCAAGTATCGTCAACTTCGTCGGATCGCTCTGCCGTCCGACAGTCTACTCAGAAGCATCAAGGCTTGAGTCTGTGGTTTTGCGGGTTGATTGTTTTGGCATTGTTCCTGGGTTGGTTTCTGCCCGACTTCATTGCCGTCTTCGATACCATCAGCAATTTTCATTGGCAGTTGATTTGCTTGATGGCCATGATCGCCATCTTTCAAATCTATCGAGGTCGTTGGCTGGCGTTTGTGTTGATTACCTTAATGTTGGTGTGGCCCGTCTATCGATTGAGCATGCTGTATCAACCGCCCCCTAAGGTTGAGGCCGTAACGCCGACGATCCGCATGCTGACGCTGAATGTCTTTCAAGGAAACTTGAAATATCAGCAGACGTTTGATTTGATCGAAAAGACTCAGCCAGACATTGTGGGCCTGGTGGAATTTGGCTGGAATTGGGAAACCGGCTTCCTGCCGCTAATGAAAGATTATCCATATCGCGTTGGTCCGTATCACGGAAACGTGATCTTCAGTAAATTTCCAATTCGCGAAGACTTCAATCGAAAACATGCTTTTGATCCATGGTTTTCGCCAGGACTGGGTTCCAGTTTTTGGATTGAAGACCAATTGGTCTACTTTCTATTGGTGCATACCACATCACCAACATCGCCGGAACGGTTAATGGAACGAGACCGCGAAATTGGTGGCATCCGCGACGCAGCCTACTATCGCCAGCGAAACATGCATGTCATCGTGGCGGGTGACTTTAACGCCACCACCCATTCTCGTTCTCTGTCAACTTTCCTGGACAATGCCGAATTAAAAGACAGTCGGCAAGGGTTTGGCCTTCAGAATAGTTGGCCGACTTGGTTTTGGCCGGCCTCGATTTGCATCGACCATGTGGTGGTCAGCAAGAAAGTTAAAGTCGTCAATCGGACCACGGGTTCGCACGTTGGCTCGGATCATTTGCCGGTGATCACAGATATCGCGTTTGGCAAGCATCGTCGCGTTCGAAAACGGCCCGAAAACCAATAACAACGCTACCGACGTTCCGTTTAAGTATTGACTGAGCGAAGGCTTAAGCGGCTTTGCGATTTGGCGTCGTATGGCCGTTTGTTTCAGCTTCGTTCGCCTCGGCCAATCGCACACTGGCCAAAGCCTGGCAGCAAACGCCAGTTACTTTCTGGACTGTGATTTTCATCATGGCATCGTTGTTTGCCGTGCGACGTTCACGACTACTGCCGGCATGGAATTGTTCCTGAATGGCGAAGTGCCCTGCCCCGTAAGCTCCTGAATCTTCGGGACGAGTTGGACCGTACAGGCCGACACAAGTTGTACCCATCGCAGCGGCTAAGTGCAGAGGCCCTGTGTCGCAGCCCAAAAACAATTGAGCTCGCTGCAAAACGACCGCCAACTGTTGCAAGTCAGTTTTGGGCGCCATGATTGCAGCACCATCTGACGCTTGGCAAACGTCAGTCGCCATTTGCGATTCTGCGTCGCCCGCCCAAGTCACTAAAGTTGAAATTCCAGTTCGAGCATGAATGTCTTTGGCGACCTGACCGAATCGTTGATTGTTCCAGCGTTTGGATGGCCAACTGGCCCCAGGATTCAAAACCATGAATGGGCTATCTAGGAGTGCTCGTTCGGTGAGAAATTGGTCAACGTAGCAACTGGCCGTGTCGCGAATTGGCAAACGGAACCTGGCGTTCGAAATCTCGATCCCCAAAGGTTTCAGCAACTCTAGAGAACGATCGACTAGGTGAGTGGTCGTGGGGGTGACTTTGACGTTGTTTTGCCAGGTTGATAATTCGCGTCCGTGTTGACCGGAAAAGCCGACGCGTTGCTTGGCACCCGAAAGCCATGCCAACATGGAACTCTTGGTAAGACTCTGCGGATCCAACGCCAAGTCGAACGAGTGACTACGCAGTTCGCGGCGAACCTGAACAATCGCCTTTGGACTTTTCAGCCATCGCTTGGGGATCTTAATCAATTGGTCGACCTGCGAGTGATCTCGCAACAGTTGGTCCGTGGGACTTTCCACTGCCCATGCGATCCAAGATTTTGGAAACGCGGTTCGCAGATGGTCCACCATCGGCAGTGTTAAAATACAGTCACCGATGTGAGACAAACGACAGATTAGAATTCGAGGATTCTTTGGTAGGGACAACGACATCTTTGATTCCACCATTTGCAAATGCGAACCGTCTTTGGTGGCAATATAGGACTGCGGTTTGGAATCTGTAATAGCAAGTTGGCACCGTTCCCTTCCCAATCAATAGGCAACGCCTTGGTCAAACAACGCTAGCAGCGGTCAGAAGGTCTTGCGCGGAACTCTGGATGACTCAGGATGTCCGGCCAATTGCGCGAAGTCTTGCGACATCGGCTACGCTGTTTTACTCGTCTTCGTCGGTATCATCTTCCGATTCATAAGTAAATTCGATGTTTGGTCGCGTCGGCATACGATAGGTTCGTTCCTTTGCGGCACCGATACGACTTTCTTCCAGCTCTTCGGTGGTTGGCAGTTCATCGCCGCCCGAGGTGGCTGGCAGGGTAGCTCGATAGTCGATAACGTCCTGCAAGACAAAGTTATTGGGCCAAGCTTCTTCTCCAGCAACTTCGCGAACCACCATATATTTTTCGATTTGGAATGTGATATCGTCAAACATCGGGCCGTTACGCAAACGAGGTTGGTCTTTGACGATTCCAGCCCACGTTTCGAAAGCCTCGTCGAATTTTTGGATCGATCCGGGCAGAACGCGTTGTTCGCCGGTCACTTGATTGCGCTCGAGGTACTCGTCAAAGACAGATTGGTCACGGAGCTCTAAAGCGTCGAACTGTGCTTGGCGAGCCAAGATCCCCGCGTCGGTAGATTCGGCTAGTGTTTGCAATTTCCAGTGATCGTAATTTACCGTGCCACGGAAGTAGTCACGTACGCGGATCTTAATGTTCTCTTCGGCCAGCTGCCTTAGAATCGCCCTGACCTCTTCTTCTTGGTCTTTGCTGGCCTGTCTGGCAATCGCTTGATCGATTCCCGCGTCCGCACCGTATAGCACGTTTTCTGCTCGCCGTGCGATCGATAGTTCTTCATCGTTCAACGAATCGATAGGGCGTTCCAGCAGCGACAATTCGGTCTCCGGCATCTGAGTAATCCTTTGCTCAAGAATGTTCTTACGCACTCCCGGCACCAACTCATCTAACCGACGTCGTAAGTCCTGAACGTTGGTAAGCGACTGCATCAGGCTTTCCAGAGTCACATCGATTTGAGTTTGACGACCTCGAGCCCATTGTTCAGTTCGAGACGGGCGGTCGATCGCTTGCAATGGGCGATTGCCGAATTCTACCCATTCTTCGTGAGCCCGTTTCCACATTCCTTGCATGTATTCGTCGGAGCGGAATTCGGGGTGCAGCGACAGTAACATGTTACGTAGTTGCGAGGCAGGTTTTTCGTAAAACAGCATCTCCTTGCGACGCCGCTCAACAGGGCCGGTTTCGTCGACACCTTTTTCTACCATCAAAATAGAACGCTCGTACCATTCGTGGCCTAGCAACCAGTGATCTGGGCCAAACGGCGTATCGATATTTCCAATCTCGACGAAGCGACTCATTGAATCATGGAACGCGTCATCGTTACGGAACAAACTTCGGTACTGCAACTTCTCGTCGGCGTTGCCAATTTTGTAGCCGCAGAAATGTCCCAGGTTATCGATGATGCGGTGGTCTCGACGGTTGTACGGGATGCCAGTCGTCAGAAATTCGATTCCCTTTTTAACCCAGCGATAACGTTGCTCGTAGTCATCAAATTCAATAGCCACGTTGTA
This sequence comes from uncultured Pirellulaceae bacterium, assembly GCA_964543985.1. Taxonomy (GTDB): domain Bacteria; phylum Planctomycetota; class Planctomycetia; order Pirellulales; family Pirellulaceae; genus CAJQPP01. Next base: position 6,540 of record CAZJBW010000038.1, read on the forward strand.
CGACAGGTTGTGACCTTGATATTCCCAAACCTTGATAAAGTTTGGTTGGATTTTCACCAGCGAATTCAGCGTCGACGAGAACGTGTCCCATTGTTTTTTCTCTTTGGCATCGATCGCCTTCATCCACAGCAGGTTTACTGCCAGCCCACGCATACCCAGCGATACCAACTTCAAGGTCTCACTACCAGGATCAATTTCCGAAATGCGAGCCTGCGACAGTCGATGTTCGTCGCGTAAAGCCGAAAGCACGCCACCAGGATCTTTAATTTGGTTGGTTTGGTCACGAGTCGCCGGACGGCTGACCAAAGACAAAGGAATCAACAAGCCACCAATGATGGCAATGTAAACCACTTTTCGAACAAAACTTTTGGATTGATTCATCCTGCAAGCTCCCGGGTTTTCAAACAGAAGTATCCTAGGAAGACCAGCCCAACGCAGAACGCTGCCGAGATAGCGGCGGCCACAAACAGGCGATCGTTGTTTACAAAGTAACCGAACGTTAGGAAGTCAGAAAAGTCCAACCTGGAAAAGTCCGGAACGATATTGGTGACCGCACCCACCATGCTAATAAACACGCGGTCGACACTCTTCATGATGTCCGTCCCCAAAGTATCGGCAAAGGGCGAACCAACATTCTTTTGTGTGATCAGACGGACGAGTGATTCTATCGGCCCGCCCCCTTCCACATCAAAGGAAGCGAACTTGCGAATCGATTCCGAGAAGAACCCGAAAATGATCGTGCAAATCGAGGCCAACATGACCACTGGCGAACTCAAAAACGTACTGAACGCTACGCCCAACGAAATCACAATCATCATCTGTAACCAGATGCCGATGTAACCCTTTGTGAAATTCCACCAGTAGGGCCGGTCGGTGGAGCGGAAATAGATATCCGCTTGAGCCATGCCCAGGTATTGATCCTGATCCACACAGCGAACATTCAATTTTAGGCGGCCGTTGGCGGCAAAGTCATCGAACAGGTCGTAAGTATCCGTTCCGATCAACTCGCCATTTGGACTGAAAATTTGACCTGGCAGTTTTCGAGGAATTGCTTTGACCTGAACATTGTTTTCTTGAGTCTCGAATTCAATTTGTTCGGAAACGAATCGATTGCCGGGTATGGGATTGCCTTGGTTGTCTTGATCCATAACGCTTTCGAATTGCAGGCTGACGCGAATCCGTTTGTAGATGTCACCCGTATTGGAACGGTACACACCCAGCGTCAATTCCAGAGGCACTTTTTCCGGGTTGTCGAAGTTATCAGGAACGATGTTGGCGAAATAGTATTCGGCACGAGTCAGCGTGACTCCGCCTGAAATGTAGCCTCGGTAGGACCATTGATCTCCAACATTCAGGCCTTGTTTCTTGGGATTGCCTTCGCGGTCATAGAAGATCAGCTGGTAAGCGTAGACAGGCACTCGCGCTCGAAAGAACCCGCGAGCGGTCGAGATCGTGTACTCGTCATCGTCGACAGAAATGGAGTGTGTATGCCCGGCTTCATCGGTGACGTTTAGCCGTTCGTAGACCGTCTTGTTGTCTTCTTCGGTTGTGTTGATGACCGAGCCCATGTTGACCGGTGGGTCCGCATCTTTGTCTCGAACGTCTCTAAGGATTTCGATATAGTGCCGGTGACCCGAATCAACCGTAGTCGTCGTTTCGCTGATCGCGTTGTCCGAGGCGCGGTGACCGGTGCGAGTTCGGTCGATTTTCGTAAAGACGACTTCATTTTGATCATTGCGACTGATTTCGTGCGAGTGAGCCAAGCCCCGCCAAACAAACAGCAAGCTAATGACACCCATGACCAACAACAATGTTGTGCCCAGGAAAGCGAATCCCAGGATCCGGCCCAAAATGATTTCGTTGGTGCGGACGGGTTTGGTCGCCACCGTGTAAATCGTACGATTCTTAATATCTTCCGGCAGGCTAAAGGCGCTGATCAACATGACCATCATCAGGATCAGTAACTGCGTCCCCCACATGACGAAGTTGATATAGACCCGTTCTTGGTTGTCAGCTCCGGAAATAAACCACCCGCCGAACAGCAACGCCAGCGCAAAAATGGCAAAGGCGACCAGGATGACTCGTCGCCGCATCGCTTCCTTGGCGGCCAACTTGGCGATCGCGTAAATCCGTCGTGGGCTACTTCGGAACCAATCGGGAGCGGTGCCAGCCACAACTTTTGCGACCGAATAGAAAGCTTCCGTGGGGCCGTGTTTGAAGGCGGCTACCAGAAAGCTGAAAAACAACCCTCCGACACAGGCAGCCACAACCAGCAAAGCAAAGATCGCCAGCGCGCCTAGCGTTTGCTCGTTGCCAAGCAGCCAATCGAAGATTTCAGGGAATTTCTTAACTACCACGAATCAGCTCTCCTGCTTGTTTTCGTTACTGGCATCCTGCTTGTTCGAATCGCCATCGGATGACCGGTTGTCACCGCTTAACGCTCGGCGACCTGGCCGTTGTTCGCTTTCGCGAACGATGCCCAGGAACAATTCTTCCAGAGTCGTTCGTGGGTTCTCGACCGAGATTACATCGCCACCATGTTTTTTGATCAAATCTTCGATTTCTTTGTGCGCCGATTTCGGTAAACCTTTGGCACGGATCGAAGTTTCTTCACTCACCTGCAATAGATCGTTAACCGCACCCAGTTCTTTCAGATCGCCTTGGTACAAAATTGCGATCCGGTCGCAAACGTCTTGCACGTCGGCTAGCAGGTGGCTGCACATGATGACAGTCTTGTTCTGAGCCTTCAGGTCCAGAATCATGTCTTTCATTTCGCGAGTACCCATCGGGTCCAAACCAGAAGTTGGCTCGTCCAGCAAAACCAGGTCCGGATCATTGATCAAAGCTTGAGCCAACCCGATACGTCGAGTCATCCCTTTCGAGTATTCTTTTAACTGGCGACGTTTGGCGCGGGCCAGACCGACCTTTTCGATTAACATCTCGGCCCGCTCTTTGCGAACCTTGGCCGGCATGTCAAACAGCCGACCGTAAAAGTCCAAAGTCTCTTCGGCCGTCAGGAACTTGTACAGGTAAGATTCTTCTGGCAAGTACCCGATACGTTCGTTCTTGGTCGTCTCGCTGGCGTCTTGTCCGAACACCAACGCGCGACCACTGGTCGGGAACAACAATCCAAGTAGCAACTTGATCGTGGTGGATTTGCCAGAACCGTTGGGGCCCAGCAGACCAAAGATCTCGCCTTTGCGAACCTCCAAGTCCAGTGCCTTCAGAGCCCGTACTTTTTGCCGCCCCCAAAAGTCGCGATAAACCTTGGTCAGGTTTTGCGTTTCGATGATTACATCAGGATCGTAATCCGGGTTGGTCTGTTTGAGAGTGGTTGCCGTATCGGCCATCGCGATGGACTCCTGAACGCAAGGTTCAGATAGGTATGTTGGATCGAGGATTTTAAGTGTCGCGCGAATCTTGCGGAACGAAACATGACAATTGGCAAAACGGTCGGGCTGCTTTGCCAAGCGACTTCCATCAGGTTAGTCGTTGACCTACAGACACTCTGGTTCTACGCTGTCGCCGGACCAACGGTTCGCCAAATCCTTGCAAGCTCTAAAATGCAGAAGTTGCTGATTGGAAACTGAACAGGTAGGCGGTCGCTCTCAAAATCGAAGCCTTGCAGCCAAACACCGGATATGGATTGGATGCCGTTAAGATTCCAGAAAAAAGCAATCACGCGCGGGCCTCTACTATAAAAACCGGCGGTGGCATTTTCAACCGACTGAATGGCCGTTAACCACGGAAAAAGCTACCTAAAACCTCACTTCCAACACACAATCGAATCAACCGGTGGGTTTCATTGATTTCCGCTGGGCCGGTTGGTGACAGAAACTTCATATTCTTAATTCAATCTTTGCGAAAATGCTTACTGACAAAACACCGCAACATTCAAATGAACTGGCCACACAACTGGATTTCCTGTTCGGTCGTTTGAACTTCGAGCGGATTACAAACGTCAATTACCCCAGGCACTTCAAGCTGGAATCGATGCGTCGGTTGTTGCGAGAGTTGGGCGATCCGCAAACCAATTTTTCGATCATTCACGTCGCTGGGACCAAAGGAAAGGGCTCAGTCAGTCGGATGATTGCCAATGCCTTAAGCGATTCCGGCATCGCCACCGGCGTTTATAGCTCTCCACACATCGAATCGATCTGCGAGCGAGTTACGGTCAACGGCAAAGTCATTAGCCAAGCCGATTTAGCCAGCGCTTTGAAAACGACTCGCCAAGCCGTCGAGCGACTGGATGCGTTGGCTGACCAAAACGGAGATCGCAAGAACAGTTTCTTCGAGATCATTACGGCCACCAGCCTATTGCACTTTCAACGCCAGAAGGTTGAGAAGGTGGTTTTGGAAGTTGGCCTGGGTGGTCGCTTGGATTCCACGAACGTTTGCGAACCAGAATTGTGCGTGATCACGAACATCAGTCTGGACCATACCAAACAATTGGGCTCGACCGTCGACTTGATCGCTCGGGAAAAGGCCGGCATCATCAAACGGGGGGTACCCGTGATCAGCGGCGTTTTGGACCCCTTGGCGGCTCGCGAGATTCAAGAGGCGGCAACGGTTAATAACTCGGATCTCGTCGAACTAGGTCAGGACTTTCACGTCACAGTTCGCTCGCCAGAATCCACTAACGGTTCGCAAGTGCACTTCGACACGCACGGCAACCTACCCGAACGACATGCCTACCAGTTGAAAGCTCTGCAAGTCAATTCGTTGGTTCAACATCAAGCCGTCAATGCAGCGATCGCAATTGCAGCCCTAAAGTGTTTGCCCGACCGCTACCGAATCTCAGACGAATCGATTCGTCAATCGCTACTGCGTTTTCAAATGATTGGACGCGGCGAAATCATGTCCGACCGACCGCTGATTATCGTCGACATGGCGCACAACGTGGCGTCGATCAATGTGCTGCTTGACCTGCTGAACAACTGCAACCCAAGTGGCAAGCGACGATTGATTTTCGCCAGCAGCAAGGACAAAGACGCTGAAAGTATGCTGCAACGCTTGTTGCCCGAATTTGACGAAGTGACGATCACTCGCTTTTTGGAAAACCCACGAGCCCAAGACCCAACAGAACTTTTGCAAGTGGCGGATACCATCGTTCAAACTGGTAATCTCAAGGTGCAAGTCAACTCGGCGGACCACCCGCAGCAGGCGTGGGAACAGAATGTCGCAAAAACGAGTCCAGATGACGCGCTGGTAGTGGCGGGCTCGACATTTCTAGTCGCCGAAACTCGGCCACTGGCAACAAAGTTCATCCAAGAGCTGAACGATTGCTAAATTTTGAATCCAAACGGGGTGCGGTTACGAAGGCCATCGGATAATCTGACCGTTACTGAATCTGATTGTTACGGAACCACCTGCCGAACCTTCCCAAAGGAAAATCGATGAGAATTCTTGCTCTCTGTTGCCTGGCTGCTTGCCTATTCGCGAGCCAAAGCTTCGACGCCGTCGCACAAAACTATCCTCAGTTCCGAGGCACCGGCGGACGAGCAGTTAACGACCAAGCGACGATCCCCGATGACTGGCAGTTTGAAGAAGCCGTCGAATGGAAAATCGAAGTCGAAGGGTCCGGCTGGTCCCAGCCCATCGTTTGGCAAGATCGACTGTACGTAACCACTGCCGTTGCCGGTAACGGATTCAAGCCAAAAGATTTCGCAGGCGGCGTTCGCAACCCATCCAGCATGGGTGGGGGCAGCAGCCGACCAGATTTCGAAGTGGAATGGAAAGTCGTTTGCTTGGACGCTAAATCCGGCAAGACGATTTGGTCGACGGCCATCAATAAACTGCGACCCGAACACGGCATCCACCCATCAAACTCATTCGCCACCGAAACACCGACTGCTGACGAGAACGGCGTTTATGCGTACTTTGGTCCTAGCGGTACGGTGGTGCAGTTGGATCACCAAGGTAACGTGAAATGGCAACAGGATGTCGGAGTCTACAAGACCAATAACGACTTTGGCACAGGCAGCTCGCTGGCCATTCACGACAACAAATTATTCTTGCAGTTGTTTACCGAAGAATCGTCTGACGTGATGTGCCTGGAAACAACGACGGGCAAAACCAAGTGGAAGCAATCGCGAGCCGGCAAAGGCACTTCCTGGAGCACTCCTTTGGTGTGGCAGAACAGCCAACGCACCGAAGTCGTTTTTTCGGGAGGCGAACAATTGGATAGCTTCGATCCCGAATCAGGCGAAAAGCTGTGGTCGATCAACAAAGTGAAGGCCGCCACTGCCTGCTCGGTTTTTGGCGACGAAAACCATATCTATTTCGGCGGCAGCGATCCAATGTCCAAAGGCCCTTTGTACGCAGTGGCGGCTGGTGGCAGTGGCACGATCACTGCAGCGAATCAGAACGAAAAGTTCGAATCTTGTGCCTGGTTGGTTCCGCGAAGTGGACCGGGCATGTCGACCCCCGTTTCCAATGGCGAGTACATTCTGATGACGGATCGATCGGTGGCTGCCTGTTTCAAAGCTGACGACGGATCCGAAGTCTTTCGCGCTCGACTGCCAGGCCTTTCGACGGTCGTGGCTTGCCCGATGGTCATCGGTAACGAAGTCTTCTTGATCGATGAAAAGGGCCAAATGAGCGCCGTTGAACTTGGCGACGAGTTCAAATCTCGCGACCTGGGCTCGATCGACGAAATCGTTTGGGCAACACCTGCCATGACGGACGACGCGCTCTTCGTGCGAGGCGTTGATTCGCTGTACAAGTTCAAGCTCGAAAAATAAAACCTGGCGTCGTTGACTAAGTGACCTAGCCGTTGTGGCGAGTTGTTGCGTCCAGAGTTGTTGCGTCCAAGAAGCCAGCCTTCTTGGCGTACAGCAGGGCCACAAGGTCATAGAAAGCATGACAGGCGATGGCGGCCAACGGATGGACATACAGGTAGATCAAGCCGAGTATCAGACCCAGCAGCGTGGCAATTACGAAGTAGCTAAACGTTAAGAAATGTGCCAGGCCAAAGACAAGCGAGGCCAGCAGTACGGCCCAGCCCGTTGGCATGTGCTGGATTAAACCGCCCTGAAGGCACCAGCGAAAAAGCAACTCTTCACCGATCCCTGCGCTTAAGGAAATCAACAGTGCCTGTTGAAAAGTTAACGCGCGAAACAACGGCAGCAATTGTCGTTCCAAGTATCGAAAGAACTCAGCCAAGATTGCCAGCTTTGGCAGGATGACCAAGACGACGAACAACAGCGGCAGAGCCAACAAGCAACCGATGGCGATGTGACCGATGGCTGAAACGGACCACCAACTGGATAGAGGATTAGCAAGATCGTAAAAACCAAACGTCGCAATTACCAAGGCAACTGCGACCAGCGCGATTTCTAAAATCAAACCCGATCGGGTCAGTTGCTGCGGGCTGAATTTGGGGCCGGGCAGCAATGGCTCGTCGTCGGTCAATGTCGCCGATACCACGTCGTCACTTGTGGGGACTGGTGGTGGGCTTTCAGGATCGGGCGTCTGCAAACCAACACCACCTTACAAGAAATGAAAATGAAAGGGGCGGGTTGAGCGGACGGTGACTATTTCTTCAGGCCGTAACGTTCGATCAGTTCTTCGGCCCCAGGGGTCAGTCGACGGAGTTTGCGAGCCAGTACTTCCTTTTCCGATGCCGAGGCTTTTTTTGCTCGTGCGGCGATGGCTGCTACCGCAAGACGACGCTTGCGACGACGTTTGATTTCTTTTTGACGTTCACTACAACCCATTGGATCTAAGCTCCGAGTGCTGAATATTTCGTAATTGAAGGAGCCATAAGCTAACAAACCCCCGAAAAAATATCTACCGAAAAGAACTCAGCCCCAAGAATCCAGCTCCAATAGGGTATCCAGTCTAGGCTAGGCCAGCGTTAGCGAAGCCAAGCGAGTCCGATTTTTTGCGTGTGGGTTGTCCATAAATTCGATATCTACCTGCCAGCCCAGCTCGGAAAACAGATTTAGGAACTCGCGAGTCATCGCGCGGCATGGGTCGCTCAGCAGCACCCTGCCCTGCTCCGCCAAATGAGCTCGAAAGAATCGGTCCAAAGGCGGCACTTCTTTTCGGTCGTAGACGATGTCCGAGCCGACGATCCAATCGAAACGTTGACTCAAGTTGGTTTTGTGCCAGTCGATCAGGGCCACCTGAACGTTGTCTCGCCACGGCCACGTGTTGATCTCGGCAAACACCAAGCTTGGAATGGCGTTGTCACCGCATGTCAGCGTGGCACCTTGAGCGGCCAACAAAGCGGACGTCAGCCCGATCCCACATCCCAGATCCAACACGACTTGTCCGGCCAATGGCAGTGTTACCAAATGTTCGCACAAGCCCATGCTGGCTTCCCAGGCCTGAGCCCAGTAGGGTTGCCAGGGCATTTCACCATGGGGCGTTATCAGGACTTCGTCGTTTAGCAACGCTTCTGGGTCGGCGGGCATCCAGCAATCGATCTGTTGCTGTCCAAAATGGTAAGTCTGGCAACGGATCTGTAATTCACTGCGTGCCTGTTCGAAAAGCTGTTCCAGCGTCTTTGATTGCGACAAGCCGATTTTCTTTTGAGGGGAAAGGGAGAGGCAGGGTTGTTGAATTCTTCCGGGTTCTTCAAGCCGCCATTGTGTCGTAGTTGCAGATACTTTCAATCGCCGATGTTAGTTCTACCTTCTTCGGGCGAAGGCGAGACGGTCTATCCGTGTGGCAGGCAACGTGAGCGATTTAAACAAAAAAACGAGTGGTTCCTTTTGAGCCGGAACCACTCGTTGCTATTTAGACCAGATTTCGCACTGGTTGTAGATCGTCAGACTCGACTACTAGTTGCAGCCGCATCCGCTACCGACAACTCCGCCACCGCAGCCAGCACCACTGTCAACTCCGCAACCGGAACCGACAACTCCGCCACCACAACCGGCATCGCAACCGCCACCGAAGCCGCAGCCTCCGCCACAGCCGTGTCCGCAGCCTAGGCCAGCGAACATTCCGCGTAGACGATCCATCAGACGTGGACGGCATCCGCATCCACCGCCGAATCCGCCACCGAATCCGCAACCGCTTCCGCAGCTACCAGCACCGTTACCGCATCCGTCGCCGAATCCGCAACCGTTACCGCAACCACCAGCACCGTTACCGCAACCACCAGCACCGTTACCGCATCCGTCGCCGAATCCGCCACCGAATCCACCAGCGTTACCGCAAGGATCGCATGCCGAAGGAGCACATACAGTTACAGGAACTTGCTCGCATACAACGCGAGGAACACAAACGGTTACTGTGTAAGGAACTTGTGTGCAGACGCGACGTGGAACACATACAGTCTTGGTTTCGCAAACTTTGCGGCAAGTCGTGTATGGGATCTGACGAGTCTTGGTTTCGCAAACCCAACGAGTATTGCAGACAGGAACGGTACGAGTCTTCTGCTCGCATACCCAGTTGCAAACTGTGTAGTTAACTTGCTTGGTGCGAGTTTCGCAAACGAAGCTACGATGGCAGTACTGGACTGTCTTCGTGCAAGGCTCGCTAACCCAACGAGTGCGAGTGCAAGGAACTTGCTCGCAAACTGTTTGGCAACGGTATCGTGTGCACTGAACTTCTCGTTGCTCGCAAGATGGAACCCAAACTCGTTTGCAGGTAGTGCGTGGAGGAGTTTGGCAGCATACTGTGCGGCAGCAACCAGGGTTGTAAACGCAGCAACCAGTCGCAGGATCTACACCCCAGCTACCTGGAGTGCGAACGCGTCGCTGGTACGAACGACCAGGGATGGTTTGCGTTTGGGTTTGCCAAGAACCACCTCGGACCGTGATGGTGCGAGTGTAAGTCTCGGGAACGCGAACGGTGCGACGCACTGTTCGGTTGTAAGTTTCTGTTACTGGTCTGCGATTGTAGGTTGTAACCTGACGTGATCGCATTTCGGTAACAGGACGACGGACAGTGTAATTAACTGTCTTGGTACGAGTTTCGCGAACTGGGCGACGGACAGTGTAATTTACTGTCTTGTAGCTAGTTTCGCGAACTGGACGACGTACGGTGTACGTCTGAGTGCGATAGTTCGTCTCGCGAACGTATCGTGTTACAGGTACTTGCTTGGTTTCGTTAACAATCGAAACCTGAGTGCGGTACCGCGTGACTTGTTGTTGCTCGTTGACAACACGACGTCGTGTTTGCATTACGGTGTAGCTTCCGCCTGCACCAGCGCCGTTTCCGACACCAACTGCACCGGCTACTCCAGCACCGCCACCAAAGGCAGCACCACCACCTGCAAACGCTCCACCACCTGCACCGCAACCACCACCGACGACACCTGCGCCAGCAGCTGAACCACAGCCTTGGTATGTGGCGCCGCCACAACAACACTGAGCCCAAGCGGTACCTGCCGACATCATGGCTGCGATTGCAACCAGGGTCAGCATGCTTCTAACCACTTTCATTGAAACTCTCCTAAAAACTGACGTTTCTAAAACCATTGGAGGCGGCATCTGGTCTGACGAAACTCTCGTCATTGCCTGATCCAAAAATGCATTTTTGGCGTCAACGTGATCCCGGCCGTTTCGTTGCCGCAAATGCACCGTTGACTTGTTCGCATGACTACAACGAGCCATGCCAGCAAAATCCTCCTGCTGTCGTGAAAATCGGACAGACAGGGGAAGTTGCTTGATTGCGGTGAGTAGGTAATTCAAGAAAAGGTGAAATCCTAGTGGGACTTTTCCGGTTGAGCCGGTGCTGCGAAGCGTTTGGATTTCAACAGTTCGGTCCTGAATCACACGAAAGTAGCTTGCATTTCACGGTAAACAGGGGGATTTTGCTAAAAAATGTCGATCCGGCCCTGTTTTTCAATTTTCAGGACGGTTTCTGACAGAAAGACCGTTCCCGTAAGCCAAGCCGTTGCGAACTAGACGCTTTGACCGGTTTTCTGGGAAAATCCACCACTGTATATTCCGGTGGGATCTCCGACTGAATCGACCCCTCCCGCCAAAACAACATTCCACCGAACCCAATTTGTGACCCGCAAAAAAAATGGAGACTCAGAAAACGTCCCCAAGGCCGTCGTCAGTCGGCTGAGCCTATACCTGCGCGAACTGCAAAGATTCGAGCAGGCGGGCAACGAAACAATCAGCTCGACCCAGTTGGGTAAAATGCTGGGCATCACGGACGCTCAAGTTCGAAAGGATTTCGCCTACTTCGGCCAATTCGGCTACCCCGGAATCGGCTATCGCTGCCACGAACTGATCGCTAACATCCGCGGGATTTTGGGAACCGACAATCGAACTTGGTCGGTCGCCTTGGTCGGCTGCGGAAATTTGGGACAGGCACTACTGGGCTACAAAGGGTTCAACGAACAGGGGTTCAAGGTCGAGGCGGCCTACGACGTGAATCCGGAAATTATTGGTGAACATTTAGGCCAGCTGACGGTCAAATCACTCAACGACTTGGATCAGGACGTCAAAGAAAAGGAAATGAAATTGGCCATATTGGCCGTTCCAGCTCAGGCCGCTCAGCAAGTCACCGACCAATTGGTGCGAGCCGGAATCACTGGAATTTTGAATTTTGCCCCAGTAACATTGAACGTGCCAGATTCAGTGACCATCGCCGAAGTCGATCTGGCGATCCAGCTGGAACAGCTGTCTTTTGCAGTTGTCAAACAGCTAGGAAAATAATAAACTTCGGACCGCTTACCCGGTGGTGTAATTGGCAACACTTCTGATTTTGGTTCAGACATTCTAGGTTCAAGTCCTAGCCGGGTAACTAGAAATTTTGATGCGACTTAACCGATACGAAACGTACATCGGTTGAGTCGTTTTTTTGTCCATCACCGACTACATCGCTGGCTAAAAATACGGACCATCGGTGGGCTCAACTGCCCCCGATTTTCGGTCGTCGCCTTCGGTCAACATTCGGTCGCCATCTAGAAATGGACACGCTCATTTTTCGTTGCCCAAATTTCTCGCGTCAGTTCGCTCAATCTTTCTAAACGTGCTGTATCGTTTTTTTTGAGCACCTTTGGAAGCGTAACGGTAGGCACTGAATTCCTGCTGACTATAATTCTGTGTCTACCGCTTTTCGGTTCTTTTCTTATCACACATTCGAGAATGTTCGTCCGCTCGAAGCTGTCACAACATTGTTTAAGTTTCGATGACCGATTTTCACTAGTCGCCATGGATATCCAATTTCGCTGCGGAAGCGCCTCATATTTCGATCAGAAGACTGGAACGCATCGCAAGTGCAACCAGTTGCTACAAGCGACCTCGGACAACGTTGGTCTAAAGGTTCGTTGTCCGCGTTGCAATGAATTACGTTTGGTCCCAGAACCGGCCAAGGTCGGTGCCGGAAGAGTTAGCGGCACCATCGACCGTGCCCGACAAGATGATGTCGTCGTTTCGGTGAAGTCCGATCTGACGTACGGCAAGTTCAACAAGCGAACTCGCTGTCCCAAATGTGGTTCCGTTTTGGACAAGCAGAAAAAATGCACCACCTGCCGTTACGAAGCACCGGTCGTTAAGGCCAGTACAGAAGCGATCGAAAATATCAAGGTTGTACCAGCCGGGTTCCAGCTTTGGTTCCAGTCGATCATGTCAGATGGAACAGGGATCAAACTGTTTGCCGTCGCCAGTCATAGTTTTGTAACTCTGTCGTTGTTAGGCCTGATGTTGACCGCGTTGTTCCTGGGCGGTAGCGCATCGATTTTCGTTATTATTGCGTGTATCTTGCTGGGAGGCGGTTACGCCCTGCTGGTTCACCAAGCCAAACGTTTGGCGCGAGTTCCCATGGCGCGAGTTCCCTTTTACTTGCGTCCGGTGTGGAATCTGTTGATGCGTTTAGGGCGTTGGCAGAAATGGCAAAAGTATGATTCGCGTCTAGTCGACCGCGTGATTATTGACGCGCGAGGCCAAGCGTATGGCGACCGAGATCTGTTGGCTGAGGAGCAACTGAACCGCTGCCAAGTGCTGGATGTTCAAGGCACCGATATCACCGACAGCTCATTGAACGCCATGCACGGTCTAAAGCACTTGCGTTGCCTGGTGGTTCGAAAAACCCATGTCACCCCCGAGGCTGTTTTCCGTCTACAACAGGCTCTGCCTCGTGTCTGGATTTGGTATTAGACATATTGGCCAGCCCGATTGATTGGCCATTTCATCGATCAACGGTTACTGGAAAATCTCTTCGTCTGGAAAGCGGCCCAAGGTCACAGACATCTCGACGATCTCTTGTCCTCGTTGCACTTTGCCTTCAATTTTGTCGCCGGGAAAGTAACGTCCCACGATCTTCAAAAACTGATCTCCCGTTTCGATCTTCTCACCGCCAAATTCCACTACTTGGTCGCCGAATTGTAGCCCGGCCTGTGCTGCTGCACTGTCCTGTACCACATTGCTGACCACACAGGGACCAGTCGTGTCATTGAAATAGATGCCTAAAAAGGCACCCCTTCGCACGTCGACTTTGGTGTTGGGCATCATGGCGGCCAATTCCGGTTCTTTTTCGTCGTCGATCCGAGTGCCGAACAAGCGAACTTCCGTCAACTGAGTAAGTTTTGTTATCGGCGTGAAATGTTCTTGTTCCAGGGGCACGTAGTACAGATACAAATATTGCAAATCTTTGAATGATTCGGCAATCACTTCAGCACCTTGTTGTGTAACGACGCCTCGCTTAATAATCAGCCAATTCATTTGTGGTGTTTTAGAAATCGATACGAGCAGTTCGTCATCAATCTGTTCGCCGATCAACGTCAACTTCAAAGGGTGGGCCACCCAATTCAATAGTTTGTAGTCTTCGCGTTGACCGCGAAAATTCGCTGGGATAATGATTTCAACCAGTTCGGTACCGAACGGGGCATCATCTCCGTCAATCACCTTGGCCCCCAGGGATCGCAATTTCTCCAAGGCGCGGCGATGCAAGGCAGCGTGCAATTCGTTGGAGTACTTTTCAGCCAACCATCTTGTGTTTGGATTGTCAGACTCGAGCATCCGCTGCAAGATGTCGATCGCCTTGTCGTGGATTTCTCGCTCAGTGGCTAAGCGAGCGATCACGGCGATCGCACGCGTCTGTGTTTCTGGATCGCCGTTGGTAGCCACCTGCTCTAACAGTGGCAGAGCCTCTTCGCCTCGTTGAAACAGTTCCTGAGTTGCCGATTGACGAATTGAGAACTCGTTGGCCGCCAGATCTTGAACCAATTGCTCGACCGACCGCTGCTGTGCCTCGGCGTTTTGGACACCGATCATTGCCACACCGACCACCGCGGTAACCAACACACGGCCAAGCGCAGTTTTCCATTCGAAAATTGAAATCAGAATTGCGTTCATAGACGAAGCTTGCAAAATAGCGTTTCAACTGCTGTGCAGGATTTTGATCAAATAAGGCTGCTCGAAATTCTATCCGATTCCAACTACAACGTAGATTCGTTTTTTCAACTTGGTAGCAAAAGAACGGATGTCCATTGATCGTTAGTGCACGTTCACTCACAAAAAAAGAGTATTCGCGGAGAAACATTTGTACAAATTGTTGGATTTTGGTGATGGCAGAAAACTGGAACAATTTGCGCAGGTAACCGTAGACAGGCCCTCGCCAGCCGCTGATGGACTCAGCTGCAGCTGGCCAAAGAAATGGTCGGAAGCCGACGCCAAATTTGTCATTCAACAGAAACATCAAGGGCAATGGACATTCGATCCTGCCCTGCCCGATCCCTGGATTTTGGATTTAGACTTCGCTCGGTTGCAGTTGTTCACCAGCCAATTCGGTCATGTCGGTCTGTTTGCCGAGCAGATGAAGAACTGGCAATGGCTATCGTCGTTGCCGTTAAGCAATATGAAGTTGTTGAATCTGTTTGCCTACACGGGTGGTTCAACATTGGCCGCTGCCAAGTCGGGAGCCTCCGTCGTGCATGTCGATTCGGCAAAAAATATGGTCCAGCGAGCTCGTCACAATGCGGAATTGAGTGGCATGCAAGATCTACCCATCCGTTGGATCGTTGAGGACGCAAGTCGTTTCGTACAACGTGAAGTGAAACGCGGAAACCACTACGATGGCGTTATCTTGGACCCGCCCACGTACGGGCACGGAGTAAAATCGAATGATGTTTGGAAAATCGACCAACATTTGCCACCTTTAATCGAACAGCTAAAACAACTTGTTCCACAGTGCCGCCTGATGCTGTTTTCGTGTCACACGGAAACGTACACCAGTCGACGCCTGTTGGAATTGGTCGACACCATGAAGCCCGCCGACTGCCAAGTTCATTCGGAACTCATGACCATCGAAACCGACGATCGACGCAAATTGGCCAGCGGTTACTGCGTTCGATGGTTCAACTAGCCCGAGTCCATGCAACACATTTCCAGTCCACAAAATCAAAAGTTCAAAGAGGCGCTGCGACTGAAAACCAGTCGAGGTCGTAAGCTGCAACAACGCCTGATTATTTTTGGCGAACGCGAGACCCAACGAGCTTTGGAATCCGAGGTGCAATTGGCTCATGTTTTTTGCTGCCTAGAACTGCTAACGACTGACGACAGTCGACAAGCCCTCCAAGATTGGCAGCAACAACGCGTTTGTCCCATCCTGGAGATTCCTAAATCGTTAATGGAGACTCTTAGCTTCGGAGACCGTTTGGACGGGATCGTGGCGGTCGCCGAGCGTCCGAAAAAGTCGTTGCAGGATCTTCAGTTACCCGACGATCCGTTGATCGTGGTATTGCAGGGGCTAGAGAAGCCGGGCAACATTGGCGCGGTGTTGCGGACCGCCGACGGTTGCGGCGTTGATGCTGTGATCGTGGTTGACGCCTGTTCCGATCCGTATCACCCCAACGCGATTCGCAGCAGCATGGCCAGTGTCTTTACGACGGCGTTGGTCGTTTGCGATTCCCAGTCACTGTTGGCGTGGTGTGCGGACAAAAAAATTCAAATCATGGCTACCTCGGACAGTGGCACTCAAGCGTATTCGGACGTCCAAATGACCGGCAGCGTGGCATTGGCTTTTGGCAACGAGGCCCAGGGCCTGACCAAAGATTGGCTGAGCTCAAAACAAATCACTAACATCGCCATTCCGATGTTTGGCGTTTCGGACAGTCTAAATGTCAGCGTGGCCGCGGGGGTCGTCCTGTATGAGGCCCGCCGACAACGGACTGATTCGTGATTGGTTGCCAGCGAGTGATCGTTTTGCTTCCAATTTCTAACTGTGCGTTTTTGTGGCTTGAACTTGCCACGAACTGTTAAACAATATGCTCTTCACGTGCCCATTCACCTGTAACGAGACCGTTATGATTAAACCTTCTTTCGCAGCCTGGCTATTGCTTCTTAGTTTCAGTGGTTGTCTCGCGCTTGGCACGACGACACAAACGTTGTTCGCTCTGCAAGAAAAGTCCGCCGAACAGCAGGAAGCCAAACCTGGCGCCACCGAACTATTTAGTGCTGCCCAGACGGGTGATGTCGACGTCGTGAAACAGGCACTGGAAGTTGGCGTCGATGTGAATGTGAAGACTAAGTACAACGCCACCGCGCTTTCCTTTGCCGCCGAAAAAGGCCACTTGGAAATCGTCAAGCTGTTGCTGGAAAAAGGCGCTGACCCAAATGTGACGGATTCGTTTTACAACGCCAGTCCTTTAGTGTGGGCGCGAATGGGGCAGCACAAAGAGATCGTCGAGCTGCTGCAAGCAAACGGTGCCAAAGGCCCGACGCTACGAGCTGACCCAGAACGATCAAAGAAGAAAGCCAAGACCAAGGCGGAACGCGAAGCAGAAGCGAAAAAGAAGGCCAGCGATGCGAAAAAGAAGGCGGAAGAGGAAGCCAAGTTGGAATTCCCCGCCGATTCGCCCGAGTCTCGTGTTGCTGATCGAAGATTCGTAAGCAACAACTGGCCTCAGTTTCGTGGCACCGGGGCACGTGGAATCGCCGACGGACAAAACCCACCGCAAACATGGAATGCGGAAGAGTCCAAAAACTTGTTATGGAAAACCGCGATCCCCGGACTCGGCCACAGTTGCCCAGTCATCCACGGTGAATTCATGTATTTGACTTCAGCGATCAGTAGCGGTGGTGACGAGTCCATCCGCGCGGGCAACTACGGTGACGTGAAGTCTGTCGAAGATGACTCGGAACACCGCTTCGTCGTTTATTGCATCAACAAACGAACTGGTGAAATTGTCTGGGAAAAGGAATCAGCCAAGGGCGTTCCCAAAGTCAAGCGACACCTTAAATCGACTCACGCCAACTGCACCGTCGCCACCAATGGGACTCATGTCGTAGCATTTTTTGCCGGCGAGGGTTTGTATTGCTACGACACCAAAGGTCAGTTGCTGTGGGAAAAGGATTTGGGCATTTTGGACAGCGGCTGGTTCTATGACAAAAGTTATCAGTGGGGATACGCCAGTTCGCCCATCATCTTCGAAGATAAAGTGATTCTGCAGTGCGATATCCAGGAGCAATCCTTCGTGACCTCGCTGAATCTAAGCGACGGTTCGCAAGTATGGCGAGTCGAACGGGATGAGATTCCAGGCTGGAGCACTCCCACCGTCGTCGATTCCCCGCGAGGTCCAATGTTGGTTACTCACGCCACCGGGTTCGCTCGTGGTTACGATGCCAGAACTGGGGAAGAGTGGTGGCGGTTCGGTAAGCACTCGGAAATCGTCGTGCCTACGCCCTTTACCGCTCATGACATGATCTACATCACCAGCGGCTATCGCCCGATCCAACCGACCGTGGCGATTTCATTAGACGCCGAAGGCGATATCACGCTGCCGGACAATGAGACGTCAAGCGAGCACGTAAAATGGTACCGTCCCCGTGGTGGGCCCTATATGCCGACCGCTATGGTTTACGGCGACTACATGTACCTTTGTTCAAACGCCGGCGTGCTCACTGTGTTGCAAGCCAAGACCGGACAACAGGTGTACCGCGAACGATTGTCCAAAGGTATCGAGCAGCTGCAGGACGTTCCCGAATCCGCCGACCAACTTAGTATGGTTGGTTCGCCAGTGGCCGCCGATGGCGTCATTTACTTTCCTACCGAATTCGGTGTCGTTTACGTTTTGAAAGCTGGACCGGAATTCAAAATGTTGGCGGCCAATTTGGTTGGCGAAAACATCCTAACCACACCGGCGATTTCTGAGGGTGTGTTTTTTGTGCGAGGCCAAAAGCACTTGTTCGCCTTCGGCGAAAAAGAATGAACGATGGCGTCGCCAAGGATTCCGTCGGCACCAAACAGCAATGCCCTGTTCGCCCGCGGTCTAGCTGCCGCGTTGGTGCCAGTTGTCATCGCGTTGGGACTAGCTTGTAAACTTTACAGCGGTCCCGCCGCCACGTTCGTTAACAATTATGGACCCGCCAGTGTGGCCTACGAGTGGCTGTGGATGTTGTTAGCGTTCGTCGTTTGGCCAGAACGAAAATGGATTGTGCGGATTGCCGTCGTGGTATTCGTTGCTACTTGTTTGATCGAGTTTCTACAACTCTGGAAACACGGAATTCTGGAGACCGTCCGCGCGACGTTTCTTGGAAAAATGGTACTCGGCAACAGTTTCAGTTGGTGGGATTTTCCAGCCTACTTGGTCGGTTGCCTTAGCGGTTACTGGATTTTGAGCGCTTGTTGTTCATTCAAAACGATTTCGCGTGATCAAAAATCGTGACTCGGCAAGTGAGCGCCCTGCCGCTCACGGAACTGGCCAATGCATTCACAACGCGATGCGTCTCGGCACGCGGACTCCTCGAGACACCTAGAACACCCAAAAAACGGTGTTTTCTGGCCTAAAACACGTGGAAAACGATGAAATGTCGCTCAATCAACCTTTTGCTGGACGCCAGCTTCATCTACAAGACCACTTCGAATCCCCCGAATGTGAATCGGGGTGATAGCAATCGCCCCGCAGCGATCTACAATGGCGACCTCAACGAGGTATTCAACTGGGTTTTATGTTTAGACGACGATTAGCAATGCGATTCGTTTTTGCCATAGCCATCGCTGCGCTGGCCAGCGGTTTGGTGCTTTCCAATTCGGCAGTCGCCGACGATCTTTATGTCAACAATACGACCGGCAACGATCTAAACGATGGCAACTTGAACATCAATTCGAGTTCTAACTCAGGACCATTGCGCACCATCGCTCGGGCGATCCGTTTGGCCAAACGGGGTGATACGATCATCGTTCAGAAGACGGATCTGACCTACAACGAATGCCTGACACTGCAAGGCGTCAGTAACAGCGGGACCGACGTTCTACCATTCCGAATTTTTAGTGACGGAGCGATATTGGATGGCACTGCCTCGGTGCCGCCCGATGCCTGGGAACATTTCACAGGCAACGTATTCCGATTCATGCCTGAATTGAAAAGCCACCAGACACTGTACTTGGACGGCAAACCTGTCGAGCGAGTCGCCACAGCGTATCCGGGCCACGTACCAGACCTGCAACCAAACCAGTGGGCCTTGTCGGAAGGTTGGATTTACTATCGCGCCGAGGACCGGCGAGTTCCAACTGAGTACGATTTGCGGTACAGCAAACATCAAACTGGCATCACGATGTATGACGTGCAGAACGTCATCATCGACGGACTAATTGTGCAAGGGTTCCAACTGGATGGAATCAACGCTCACGATTCGGTCGGCCGCTCAATCGTCCGTAACTGCAAGATCCGAGGCAATGGGCGTTCTGGTTTATCTGTGGGCGGTGCGTCAAGAGTTCAAGTCGACGGCAGCGTGATCGGTTCTAACCAAATTGCTCAGGTTCGCAGCGAAGGTTTTTGCACTCTGTATGTAACCGACTGCCGCCTGTTGGTATCACCCGTGATGGGCCCTGCCTTTGACAAACAAGGTGGCCGCATTTTTATTGACGGCCAACCGTACCAACAGGCCATTGCTCGTCTGAATCAGCTAAAGGATCAGC
>CAZJBW010000038.1:26469-41824 GCA_964543985.1 uncultured Pirellulaceae bacterium
ATCAGCTAAAGGATCAGCGGCAGTCTCAGGCTCCGGCAGCGGGGCTACCTCGCAGACTACCCGTCACACGTAATACCAGCAGCCGATAGCCGCCTGGTTAACATTCTGTTAGTTACCGGCCGACGCTGGCCGCGTCGCAATGTTCTTGGTCGACAGAGACCAACCTTGAACTTGGTCATCGGTACTTAGCACTAGCAAGTATTGGTTGTCTGACGAGGGTATCAGTTCGATGCCGTGCAGTGGCGAACCAACATCCCAATTGTCGACCAGTCGTCCATCGTCGCTAATTAGTTTGATCGAACCGTTGGCCGCTGCGATAGCCCACAAACCTGTTCGTTGGCCGGGCAAATGAGCGTAAGTGACGGATTCAATTTGAGTGTCAAAGCGTTGATTTCCAATCGGCACGCTCCAAGTTTGTTGCAGGTTCTCGTCCAGTCCAATCGCCGACCAGCGACCCTGATGATCGGTACCGATAACGCACAGCACCGCAGTGCCTTGCGTGTCAGTCGCGGCGTTCACCTGCACGGCCGCCACCAAGTCGCAATCGACGATCGTCGGTTGCTGCGAGGTAGACGGAAACTGTTGCAACTTGGCCTGGTGATCGCAAAACACGAGTACACGAGTGCCGTCGTTTTGTTTAATGACGGTGGACGAGCGAAACGATTTTTCGCTAATCGTCTTTTTCGGTTCTGCGTTTCCTGTCAACGATTCAATTTCGAAAATCTCAGTGCCGCGTTGACCCGTCGTCGAAACAATTAGCTCGTCCTGCTGGTCGTTGTCAAAGTCGAACAAGCGAGCTTCGCGAATTCGTTGCGTCGATTCGTGTACTCGGTAATTGGCGATCGGTTGTAATGATTCGTCCAACACATGAATGGTCTTTCCCATCACTGAGTAAACAATTTTCAAGCCGGCCTGCTTGTCACCTTGGCGAATAACGCTGATGGTTTCGCGAGTGTCCAATTCCAATTCGTCACGTTGAATCTCTTTGCCGTTGACGTCCAATTGGATGACCGTCCGCCAACCGTCCAGTAAAGTGAGTCGTGTATTTTTTGTCGATCGGTCGCGGCGAATGTTGCCTGGTTGCTGTAGTCCGTCGTTGGCCCACAACTTTTTGGCGGTCAAAACCTGAGGCAGGTTTGGCTTAACCAAACGACCATCGTCCTGGTACGACCGTTTGTCGATGGTGGCGTCGGCCAAGCGTTCGTGATAGACATCCAAAAAAGCTTCGTATTCTTGCCGCATCTCAAGGGCGATATTGTCACCCGATCGAACACGGGTCAGCAGCGATTGCAGCTCGTCGGCCGTCGGTATCTGCTCATCCAAAAACTTGACGTACTGCAAAATGCCCTGGCGATCGATTACCGCCAACACCGGATGCCGTTTCAGCCCGATCGTTTTGCCCGATGTGAACGAGTAATCCGCCAGCAGCGACTGAGTGGTTTCGGTTGATAGGTTGGCCAAGTGTTCCGCGACATCGGGATCGCCAGGTAGGTTCCCGTCGATGACCTCGACTCGGTGAAGCGAATAATCCTTAGCGGACAATTCTGCGGCCACCTGATTCAAGGACTCGACCATCGTTGCTTCTTGGGCCATATTGCCGGTCCAACACAGCAAGGTAACCTTGCCCTGCCAATCGCGTTGCGAATACGGCTGATCACCGGAATCTCGCAGCCCCAATTCTGGCACCGCCTTGCCGACTCGGTCACAAGGAAACGGTTCGGGAACGGCCACGAAGTGCGAAACTCGCTTGGCCTTCTCGGGAATCTGAACGACAAACTGATCGGCTGGCAGGTCGGGAGCGAAACTGGCGCCACTGAACTTGGCAAACACTTCCAGATTTTCAACGTCTGGATTGTCTTGCAGTCGCTGATCGAGCAATGACAACGGAAAATCGATGCGGCGTAACAAGTTTGTTTTGGTGTCGATCGACACTAGCCAATCGGCGTTCTGATAGGTAATCCTAACTTGGTAGCAATCCCAACCATCGACTTCTGCGTCGGCCAAACGTTGAACTTGCGGACTGTCTAGCCAAGCATGTTTGTTGTCACCAGCCAATAGACCCAACGTTGGTGGAAAGAAAACGTCCATCGCCAACGGGTTCTGTTTATTGATTGGCAATTCGTCCTGGCCCGTGATGTAGTGTCGACAAATCCCGTCTAGAAAGAACCGGTTCCAAGGCAGTTGTCCTTGTTTGATGGGATGAATCTGATATTGGTTGTCGAGATTGCCGGAACCAAAATCAAAGATAAAGCAAGTCAATTCATTCTGGTCCGCCTTGAACCGAGCCTCGAACAGATCCGCTTCGACACCTTGCTGGCGATCAAACTGTACCTCCCAGGCATGAGGCTCTTCCAGATATCCGCCTTGCAGACGGTAGCTTAAATGCAGCGTGGCCTTGTCAGCATACCGATCGGCATTTGCATACGCCTGTCGCATGCCGTTAACAATTTGCTGACCGGACAGACCCGGATTTTGAGATTGCCACTGCACTTGGTCGGGCTGCGCGGGGTCTGTTGAGTCGGGATTTTGATTTTGCTGGCAGCCACCAACGCTGACCAATAAAGTCAAACTGGCCAAAATCGCAGCCAGCTTCATCCTTCCAGGATAGTTGTTCACGAGAATCCTTTCGCGTTCCTTGTTCGAAACTCAATTAGAACGGACAAGGCACAGGATACAAACACCGAATTCGTCGTTCCAAAGTGGCTTTCGGCAGCCGATTGACGGGTGTTTCGCAACAAAGCTATCATTCTGGCTCGGACAGCGGTTAGACTCTGGCAGGAAAAGGCATGGCTCAGCTTTCGATTTGCAACGAAAAATTCACGATCGACGATTCACTGGTTGTCGATCCGCGCGCCAATTCTCCATGGCAGAGTTTGCAAGAGGAGGCTTTGCAAGAAGCTATCGCCGAGGCCTTTGACACGCCACATAATTTCCCTCCGATCGCCCAAGCGGTCCTTGCCGAGGATCAGATCGCGATCGCTGTCGAGCCGGACACGCCCTGCGGATGGCAAGTTGCCTGCCTTGTCGCCCAGCGGTTCGTCGACCAAGGTAGCGCACCCGGCCAAATCACGATCGTGTGCAGCGAACCTGTCCCAGAAACCAAATGGAACTGCGTGCAACACGATGGCACGGACGAAGAACAAATGGCCTACCTGGCCGTTGATCAACAAGGGGTGCCGTTGTACATCAATCGCACTCTGTTTGACGCAGACATCGTGGTACCGATCGGGACGGGTGACGGAGGTCGCAGGCGTTGCTCAATCTGTCCGACCTACTGCAGTGTTGAAACTCAAAATCATATTGCTCGGCAGAAACCCAAGATCGCAAATTCGATCGCTCGCATGATCGACAACAACCTAGGCGTCTTTTGGCAAGTCCGGATCGTCACCGAACCGGGAGACCAAGTGGTCAAAGTCCTGGTCGGTGAAAGCGAAGCCGTGTTGGAGGCGTCCAGCGAACTTGGCAGTCAAGTGTGGAACGTTGATGTGGCGGAACCTTCCAACATGGTGCTGGCCACGATCGAGTCACCGGCCAGCCAGAGTTGGTTGAACTTGCGGCGAGCGATTTTGAACGCCGACGCGTTAGTCGCCGAAGGAGGGTCGATTGTGATTTGCACGGACTTGGGTGGTCGCCCGCCGACGACTTGGCCCAACCCTGACGAAGCCGACTCAGTCAAAGCAAAAGATTCAGAATTGCGGGAAGTCTTTCAACGTCGTCTACTGTTCTTGGCCAGCCGCCTGACTCAGGAACCAACCGAAAGAATCGGTTTTGGCTTCGTTGAAAACCAGACTCAAATCGAGAAGCTGATTCAACAACATGGCTCGTGCTTGTTGTTGCGAGACGCTCATCGCGTGTGCCAACAAACCAACGCTTAAATTACGGAGTCGTGTGGATATGGAATCCGAACCAACCATGGAATCGGGCGTTTGCCATCAAATTGAAAATGCCGCGATCTATCGTTTCGTGGGAGCGGATCGACAAAAATGGCTGCACAATTTTTGTACGGCCGAGATTAAGGATCTACAGCCAGGGCAGGGGTGTGAAGCATTTGTTTTGAACGTCAAAGGTAAGACGATCGCACACGTGATCATTCTGGCATCCAAGTACGACTTGACGATGTTAATGTTGGGCGAGCCCGACATCAGTCTGCTGGATCACTTCAATAAGTACATCATCACGGAAGACGTCACGGTCGAAGATATCGGCGAGAACTTTCGCCTGTGGTACGTCAGCGGCCAAAAACTGGACTCGATGTTTTCGAAATCAGTGACCTCGCAAGAATTGTATGCTCATGGTTTGGTCCGTGATCGATCCATTGCTGTT
This sequence comes from uncultured Pirellulaceae bacterium, assembly GCA_964543985.1. Taxonomy (GTDB): domain Bacteria; phylum Planctomycetota; class Planctomycetia; order Pirellulales; family Pirellulaceae; genus CAJQPP01. Next base: position 30,793 of record CAZJBW010000038.1, read on the forward strand.
CGTACGAACATCAGCCGTAAAAACGACTGGTTTACTTTGGTCACCAAAACCGAATCACTTTCCAAATGGTACGGTGGCGTGAAAGAGCTTGACGCTGAAGCTTTCGAGGCCCTGCGAATTCGTGGCGGCTGGCCAATCACTGGCAAGGAAGTGACTTTGGATCGATTGCCGCAAGAATTCTGTCGCGACGAGCAAGCGATTTCTTTCGACAAAGGTTGTTACCTGGGCCAAGAGACCGTGGCCCGCATCGATGCTCTGGGACACGTGAATTACCTGATGGCTCGATTGGAATGGCAGGCCGAATTGGTGCCGGGTATTGAGTTGACTCGTGATGAAAAAGTAGTCGGAAAAGTCACGTCCGCACTGGGAAACAGCGGCCTCGGTTTTGTTAGACGCCTGATGGCGAAAACCGGCGAGGGGTTTCAATCGGCATCCGGCGATGTCAAGATCGTTTGAGGTGTCGTAGCCCAATTTGCAAAGACTCTTCGTAAACCAGTGCAAGTTCAGGCCACGTACAAGTCCATTACATCGCTGTTGAGAAGGACAAAAGAATGGGCGTTGATTGGTATCCGTGCAAACTTGACGAAAATGTCGATAGATCTGTTTTCGACGCAGCCGTGAAACTGGATCACCGTTGCTTTCTTTTTTTTCAGGAAAGAGAGGAATGGTATCCCTACCTGAACTGGAGTAAAGACGAACGAGATCGTTTGCAGAAGGAAGCCAAAGATTCTGCGAAGTTGAGTGATTCGTTGGTTTTCAAGTTAGATACTCACAGAGTAACTGTGATTGGCAATGATGTGACGTTTCCGGTCGAGTGGCGAATGGATGCGTTTCGAACCATTCCTCCCTGGGAATTGCCAGAGATGGTTGACAAATGGAAAACGCATTGGAATCAGGTTGTAGAAGGCAAACATCGTGGATATTTGTTTGAGTGGTTTTTGTATGAGTTGTCGCTGAAACTTCGCAACGCTCATATTGACCTCATTGATTTAGCGCGTGCGACTGAGACGGAAGATGCCAAATGGACCAAGAGTGAACAGCTTGCTGATGTCCGAGACCAGGTGTATTCGTTGTTGGTTCCAGGTTTGTTACCACCGCCGATTTGGTCGAACTGGCAGAACAAGTCCGACTATTCTGTTCAGCATTTTTCGGATCCGCGGTATCTGAACCTGACAACGCAGTTTGAGACTTTCGAAGAAGTGAATGAAAAATGGAACCGCTTCGGTCGTAGCCGCTTGCAACGTCTGAGTACGTATCTTGAATTCGATTGGCTTAAATACGAAAAAGGAATCATCAACTACGAATGGCCTCAAGAGTTCTTTGACTGGGTGCAGCCGTATATCGATAGAGGCTTTGGACTACATCGCGATTGTTAGCGTGATTTGTTACGTTGCGTTTTTGAGCCACGGTTTCGCCGTAACCCACCAGTACGATTCAATCCAATCCTGTCCAAGTGGTGCAATCTTCTCTACATCCCAATTGGCGTCGGCAAGAGTAAAGAACATAGAATCAGCAGCGTGCGAGTTGCTGGAATGAATGATCACATGACAACATGGTGATTGCGTTGCCAAAAACTTAGCCACATCTCGCCCATCACCAGGGTCTGGATCGTCAGGGTGGTCTGTGAATAGGTCATGATCGAGACAGATTAGCGACGGAACTTGACCAGCTGACTTGAAACCGGCGATGAAATCTGGGGCTGTACGCCAGTGCTGCCACGTCAATGGGCCTTGGACTTGCGAAAGTACCTTTTCGAATCTGTCCAGTCGTTCAGATTCATCCTCTAGCATCAATATAAGTTTCGAAGGTTCTGACATAGGCTTTGAATGTAACTGATAACCTTATCGGACTTGAAATACGAATTTGAACGCCAAGCTTATTCGTCGGTGTTCGTCTTGTTCTTGTCTGGCTTCTTTTTGGTCTTAGAATTTTTCGGTTTCAATCGTCCAGATTCCTTCAACGCCTTTCGCAAAATGAACTCGATCTGACCGTTCATACTGCGCAGGTCGTCATCGGCCCAGTGGCGGACTGCGTCCAATACCTCTGGGTCGATGCGTACCAGGAATGACTTGCGTTTAGCCACCTTGATTACCTTGCAGACTATTTATAGATCGTGCCGGCATTGATCACTGGTTGGGTTTGACGATCGCCACACAGGACGACCAGAAGATTGGAAACCATGGCGGCTTTGCGTTCTTCATCCAGTTCAACGATACCATCGCGTGACAATTGGTCCAGAGCCATTTCGACCATCCCAACGGCACCTTCTACGATCTTGGTTCGAGCTGCCACAACGGCCTGAGCTTGTTGACGTTGCAACATCGCGGCGGCGATTTCCGGAGCGTATGCCAGGTGACTAATCCGGGCCTCGATCACTTCCACACCCGCTTTGTCCAGACGATCCTGGATATCCGTTTGCAGTTGGTTGCAAACCTCCACCGTGTTACCTCGCAATGACACTTGGTCGTCGTGGCTGTCGTACGGGTGGCGACTGGCCAAGCTACGCAGTGCCGCTTCACTTTGCACGGAGACATAGTGCTCGAAATCGTCGACTTCAAACAGGGCCTCGGCTGTATTGACAACCTTCCATACGACGACTGCCGAGATCTCGATGGGGTTACCATCCTGATCGTTAACCTTCGATGGACGGCTGTTGGAGCGCGACTTCGCTTGCACAACTTTTCCGGCCGCATCCTTTATCTCGGGCGTGGTGACCGAACCCGTTTCAAAATTGCTGACTCGCAACGAGATTTTTCGCTTTGAGTAAAAAGGGTTTACAAAATAGAAACCCGATTCAGTGATCGAGCCGCGATAGTCGCCGAACAACAATAGCACTCGAGCGTTGTTGGGCGCTACGGCCTGGAAGCCGAACGCCATTACCAACACGGATATCACTGACAGAATTGCAGCAATCACAAAAAAGGCCACGATCATTCCGTTCCCTGTGCGGTCGCCAAAGCTGGCCGCCAACACAAGGCATACCGGAACCGCCACAATCAACAACACCACAGCGACCAATGCGCTCCACCCCGACTTCGGTTTTATGACTCGTTCTTTGATCATTAGTTCTCCCAGACTATTCATTCGATTTGATTACAAAGTGATATCACTTTGGTATCTGTTCGTCAAAGGGGTAGGGATCTTGGGAGATTCCGAGAGAATTCTGGGAAAGTTGCCGTGAGAGGGGTAGGGCGGATGGAATGTTGGCCAGTCTGGAGATCCGGATTCACACCCGCCTCGCTTGAACGGTGGGAAAAAGGTGTCTCGCGAAGACGCTGAGTCGCAGAGCAGAGAAAAAAGGATCCTCCGCAGTTGTCGGTCAGGCTGCCAGGTTTTGTCGGCCCGCATATTGGTTGGCTCGACGTGAATTTGACTAGCTGGTCGTCGTGGCGTTGGCTTCCAGCATTTCGCGAAACTGGCTGAACAAATAGTGGCTGTCGTGAGGGCCAGCGGATGCTTCGGGGTGATACTGAACGCTCATGGCGGGCAAATGTTTATGTCGTACGCCCGAGATCGTATCGTCGTTCAGGTGGCGGTGGGTTACTTGAAGGCAGTCCGGTAAGCTGGATTCTTGTACGGCGAATCCGTGGTTCTGCGACGTGATTTCAACTCGCCCCGTTTCGCAATTCAGCACCGGCTGGTTGGAGCCACGATGTCCGAACTTCAACTTGTAGGTTTGGGCACCGCAAGCCAACGCTAGAAGTTGGTGTCCCAGGCAGATACCAAATACCGGCAGCTTTTCAATCAGCTGACGAATCGTGTCGATGGCATAAGTCAGCGGCTCGGGGTCTCCCGGTCCATTTGAAAGGAACACGCCATCGGGGTTGCAAGCCAAAACTTCTTCGGCGGTCGCTGTGCCTGGCAGGATACTGACCTGGAATCCCTGGTCGACCAAGTGCCGAGCGATATTTCGTTTCATTCCAAAATCGAGTGCCACCAAGTGCCACTTTTGTACGCCAGCATCAGGGGTCACGCCCGATTCGGCGGCATTCGGCGAGAACTGCCACCAGTTGCTTAGTTTTTCTTGCCAGTCTTGTGGCTGAGTCGGTAAGACTTCCTTCACCAAGTCACGACCGACCAAACCTTGACTGGATTTAGCTTTTTCGATCAGACTGCTATCGTCCAAATCGATTGCAGAAATCACGGCCTTCATCGCTCCCTGGTCTCGAATCGTGCGAGTCAATCGTCGGGTGTCGATGTTGGATATTCCGGTGATGTCATTTTCTTTTAGGTAAGCGGCCAAGCTACCTGTTGAGCGAAAGTTGCTGGGCAGGCGGCTAATTTCGCGAGCTACAAATCCTGCCAAGTGTGGTTTCCAACTTTCGACATCCTCGTCGTTCACTCCGTAATTACCGATTTGCGGGTAGGTCATTGCGACGATTTGGCCGCGATAACTGGGGTCAGTCAGAATCTCCTGGTACCCCGTCATGGATGTATTAAAGACGATTTCGCCGTAGGTTTCCCCGGCGGCCCCAAAATTAATGCCCTGGAAGACTTCTCCGTTTTCCAGAGCGAGTTTAGCGATTTTGTTCATGCTGCATCCTGAAGTGCGCGTTTGAGCAACGGTTTAAGTTGAACATTAAGAAATTTTAGAAGAATCGAAAATGTTCAACTTTGACACCTGCGACGATTGACCGAGTCTTTGAATTAGTGCGAATGAAAATCTGAAGTTGGGCCGATCATTAGTAATGGCTGTGGGTCTCCGGGCCAAAGACATTGTCTTTGGCTACGGACAGCCAAAACTTGAAGGGTCTCCTGTAGCGGCGAGCGGGGACCCTTCTTTTATTTTAAAGCGAGCCATTTACCCAGGACGTCTGCCGGGAGCCGCTTAGTCCTCCATCACGTCCTTTTCCCGAGCCTTGGCAGTCTCGGAGGCTTGTTCTTCGAACCGTTTGGTCAGTTCTTGAACACGATTTTTGGCGTCATCACGTTGATCTTCGCCGATCTCTTTGTCTTTGCACAGCTGTTCTGCTGCCTTGTTGCCATCCCGTCGAACATTGCGAATCGAAATTTTCGCCTCTTCGCTTAACTCCTTGATCCGCGAGACCATTTTTTTGCGGACGTCTGTCGACAAGGCTGGAATATTGATTCGGATGACTCGTCCGTCACTTTGTGGATTGAATCCGAGGTCAGCCTGCACGATCGATTTTTCAATATCCTTGATGGTACCAGCGTCGTATGGGCGGATAACAATCTGGGTAGGTTCGGGAGCCCCCACCGAAGCGATTTGCTTGAGCGGGGTAGGGGATCCGTAAACGTCGACTCGCAGGCTATCGACTAGTCCAGGATTGGCCCGACCGGTGCGAATCCCACGGAGGCTTTTCTTCAGGATTTCGATCGCCTTTTCCATGCGATCTTCAGCATCGATCAGAATTTCGTCTACAGACATTGCTTGTTTCCTTTTCGCGTCTTCGATGTTGGAGTGTTCAGGGTCAGGCAGTAATCGCGTTGGATTTACTGCTAATTAGCGTTCCGATTTGCTCGCCCGCAATCGCTCTTTGAATGTTACCGTCTTTCAGGTAATTGAAAACCATGACTGGTTTGTCGTGTTCCATGCAATGAGCGATCGCCGTTTGATCCATCACTCGCAATCCTTTTTCGATGACGGTGGAGAAATCAAGTTCGGAATACAATTGGGCGTGCGGGTTCTTTTCGGGGTCCTCGCTGTACACGCCGTCGACTCGCGTAGCCTTCAACAGGATGTCGGCATCCAGTTCCAAAGTCCGCAATGCGGCGGCGGTGTCGGTGGTGACAAACGGTCCACCGGTGCCAGCGCCCAGGATAATGATGCGACCTTTTTCCAGGTGTCGTTGGGCTCGCCGGCGAATGTACGGTTCGCAAACGCCGTCCATTTTGATGGCACTCATTAAGCGAGTATCGCAGCCCAGCGATTCCAGTCCGTCCTGCAGGGCCAGACCGTTAATCACGGTGCCCAGCATTCCCATGTAGTGAGCGGTCGCTTCGTTGATGACGTCCTGTGTGGCCTTGAACTGGCTACCTCGCAGGATGTTGCCACCGCCGATGACGACAGCGATTTCGCAACCTGCTTCTCGGGCCAGTTGAACCTGTTTGGCGATATGCAGCACTTCATCCATGCTGATGCCGCGTTCGCCAGGCTTGGCAAAGCTTTCACCGGAAAGCTTGAATACCACTCGGTTGTACTTGTTGCTCATACTTTTTCCGAAACGTTAGGAAGGTGTGGGTCCATAAAAAAAGCCCCGATGAATCGGGGCGGTGATTTAGCAACTAGCCGACCGCGACTCGCTTGAAGCTGAGGATCTCGGCGTCGGCGTGAAAGTCTTTCACGGCCGTTTCGACAGTCTTGGTATCGTCCAGAGCAAAGAACTGGCTCATCAAACAACGCTCTTGGTCCAACAACGTGTTGTCAGCGATAAAGCGTTCGATCTTTCCGGGGACAATTTTATCCCAGATCTGTTCTGGCTTGCCTTCTTCCTTCAATTGATCTTTGATCGTCTGTTCGACCTGTGCCATGACCTCGGGCGTCAATTGACGTCGGCTGGCAAACTGTGGAACGTTCTTCAGTGGCTTGCCAAGACGAGCGCGGTCTTCGTTTTCGACTTTGATTTGGCCCTGCAAGGCTTCGGCTTCCTTCTTAACGAAATCTTCCTCGAACTCGTCGGGGTGCATGATCGAAGGAGCCATTGCTGCGATATGCATGGCCAGGCTGCGAAAGAAGCCAGGCCCTTCCGCGTTGCCACCATCTTTGTACGAGACCAATACGCCGATCTTGCTGCCGGAGTGGATGTACGAGGCGATTTTGTCGCCTTCGATGGTTTGGACTTCTGAGACTTCAATCTTTTCGCCGATCACGCCGGTGTAATCGACCAACTTTTCAGTGACGGGGGCACCTTCGAATTCCGCTGCGGAAAGGGCTTCTTTAGAATCCAGGCCGTTGGCAAGTGCGTGGGTGGCCAGTTTCGTTGCGAACTGAATGAACTCCTCATTCTTAGCTACGAAATCGGTTTCGCATCCCAGCGACAACAATAAGCCTTTATTGCCTTCTTGAACGGCCACGACCACGCCTTCATTGGCATCGCGGTCGGCTCGTTTCTCAGCAACCTTTTGACCCTTCTTGCGAAGGTAATCCAGAGCGCCGTCAAAATCGCCATCCGATTCCTGCAAAGCTTTTTTGCAGTCCATCAATCCGGCACCCGTGCGTTTTCTCAGTTCACCTACTTCTTTGGCTGAAATAGTGGGCATGGTTTCCCTTTACTACTTTTGTTCTGAAAGTTCAGTTGATTTGTGGATGTCTGACATCCTGACGGACTATCAGACATTGATTGGATATGGAAAGTTCACTGGCGGTCAAAATCGAGCCGCCAATCAACGATTGATTAACGAGTGTTCCAGTTAGTTAGCTGGCTGGGGTTTCGCTGGCATCCTTGTCAGCGGCAGCTGCTGCAGCCACCTCGGCGGCTTCCGCTGCTGCGTCTTCTTTTTCCTTGGCTTTCTTGGTCTTCATGTCTTTCTTGCCGGCCAGAACGGCGTCGGCCAAGTGTCGCATGATGACATCGATTGAACGGATACCGTCATCGTTTCCGGGGATCGGCAAATCGACCGTGTCCGGATCGCAATCGGTATCGATCAAAGCCACTGTTTTGATGCCCAGAGTCCGAGCTTCACGAACAGCATTTTTTTCTTTGTTGGGATCGACCACAACGATGGCTTCGGGGATCCGGTTCATGTTGCGGATACCGTTCAAGTTGCGATACATCTTGCGGTACTCGCGATTCAAAGATGACTGCATCTTTTTCGAGTAACTAGCCAGTTGATCGCCACCGCGAATCGCTTCCAGTTCTTCCAACCGACCCATGCGGCTGCGAATCGTGCGAAAATTCGTCAGGCAACCGCCCAGCCAGCGTTCGCTGACGAAGGGCATGCCGGCACGGTCCGCTTCGCGTTCGATAACAGCACCTGCTTGACGCTTGGTTCCGACGAACAGGATCAGGCTGCCGCCAGTGGCCACCTGCTGTAAAAATTTCTTAGCTCGCAACAGCCCGCGAACGGTCTCGCGGATGTCGATGATGTGAATTTGGTTTTTGCGACCGTAGATGTAGGGTCGCATTTTTGGGTTCCACCGGCTGCTACGGTGCCCGAAATGCACGCCGGATTCGATCAATTCTTCGACTACTTTATTAGCCATGGATTGCTCCGTTTACTTTTGCGACTGGCGATCATTAGTGCGAACCTTGAAGCAGGAACGCCACGCCGACACAAAATTGAATAAAATGGCATCATGGTGAACTCGAACATCGAGCCACTTTGACCCCGAAATTTGTTGGCGATAGTCTATCGCAAGCGTCACTTTTGGGCAATTGCTAATGGATGGATTTCAGCACCGGAACGACGATTGACGAACGAATCCCCAACACCCGACCCTGCCCCATTAACTATCGAACAATGGCGAACGCGATTCCGTTCCGCTTTGGACCACTTGAATGGCCGCTCGACCGCTTGGACTCGGTTGATTTGGCCGGGTGATTTGCGAGTCCCCGAAGCGGATTCGCCCGCCAAAGATTCACCGGTCCGGCTAATCTTATCCGGCTCGTTCAACCCGCTGCACCGCGGGCACCAGCAGATGGCGCGGCTGGCCGCACAGCATTCGGGTGAACCGGTCTGGTACGAGTTATCGATTCACAACGCCGAAAAGAATCCGTTGAGCGATCAACAGTTATGGAGTCGCTTGATTTCTGCCTTGCCAGTGCAAGCTGCAGACGGTGTGGTCGTCGGATCACCCAAGCCGACAAAGTCGTTTTGGCCCCACGGTCTGTTACTGAGCACGCTGCCAACCTACGCCGAAAAAGCTGCCGCATTTCCAAAGGCCACCTTTGCCTTAGGCGTGGATACTTTGGTGCGAGTCGCCGATCCGAAATTCTACGAGCACTCAACAAAGAAACGTGACGACGCGATTCAGCGGATCGCCGAACACGAGTGCCGGTTCCTGGTATTCGGGCGTCTGGACGGCAAGCGGTTCTTTGCGCTGCAGGACCTTTCCCTTCCCCAGGCGTTGCGAGACCTCTGTTCGGAAATCGGTGAGGGCTCGTTTCGAGAAGACATTTCCAGCACAGAAATTCGCAATCGGAATACCAGTTAAGATCAACATTTGGATGCTAGAAGTTGCTAGACTGATTTTCATTATTCATAATCGTTGCTTGTCAAAAACGGTTTCGTTGTCTGGTACGAATCGGAAAAGCTTATGACACGACATGAATCGCCAACATCTGCATCGCGAGGCTTGCGAAAGAAATTGCGAGTCGCGTTTTGGTTTTCTTTACTGGCAGTCGGTTTGTTGGTGCTGGGCAATCTGCCCTTTTCCCGATTCAGCACGTCACGAACTTTCACGGAAGCCGAAACCGTGTTCGTCGAACCACTAATTGTCGACGGGCGAGTCAACTACGCGTTTCATATCAATCGAATGAACGGTCAAGATGTGCAGCCAGAACAGAACCTGGCAGTCGAGTTGTTTCGCTTGGCAGACCAGAAGGCATACAAACGTTGTTACCGAGACTATCGAAAGGATCTGGGACCATTGTTAGGTCTGCAGCCCATCCCACCGATAACTGACCGCCAGCAATTGTTCGAGTTGGTCAAGCAGGACCTGGTTGGCACCACGAAAGATGTTCTGATCATTGACGAACGGCTGCAGGAGTTTGAGCGACAAAAGTCTGAAGTACTTCGCTTGGGTACTCGTAAGGTTTCCATGGACATCTGGATCGCCGCACTCCGGCAGCGGTCGGATACTCTGGACCAAGTCAGGCAGGCTTGTTTGAGCAGTCGGTACTACCACCCCATCACAAGTTCTGAATACCAGATATTGCATTTTGCACAAACGCCACTTTCCGACTTCGCAGTCGTCTTGGCGGAAGAGTTGCTGGTGGATGCGTTCTTTCGTTACCAACGACTTGGCCGTGTTGTTGAGAACGCCAAAGCGATACGGCGATTGTCATGTTTGCTCGCTCAATCAAAAAGCTCGCCAGACTGGACGAACGCGTTCGCTTGCTACAACTTTGCGAAGACCCTTGAAACTGAGATTCTACTGCACAATAAGTTAGACCGCGAAACGCTGGTTGACTACCGCCAATTTCTTGCCCGGCATCCGTTCCCGCAGAACTTTCATGTGCTGGCGAACCATTACGAACGGTATGTCGCTTTGGACAACCTGCAATACATGCACTGGCATGGCAGCTCCGAAATGGAGCTTGGTTCGGAGGTGCATGGTCCGTATACCCACCCGAGCATGATGCATAATGCCCTCGTGGATTACTCAGACTTGGGCGCAGGTATGGAATTGATCAATTCGAAATTCGAAACCTACACCGCATTTTTTGATGGCACCGTAACTGCCGATTCATTTGAAGAATCGACTTTGTTTTACTACGTTTTGGAGGAGGAGATGCTGAGCCTCAATAAAGTGAACGTAACCAACGTTTGGAATTGTGTCTTTGGAGAAAAACGTCGCGGCAAAGAGATCGGCACGATTGTAGCCCCCTCGGGTATTTTTCGCCTGGAAGCGATGAAAATCCAGCTGTATTTGACTCTGTCCTACGATCGTCAGTCTCGCGTGGCCTTCGCCGCTAAGCTGTACCAGTTTGATACGGGCGACCTGCCTCAGCAGTTAACCGAACTTGTGCCCGAATACTTGGATGCAGTTGAGGACCTGGAAGGCAATGATTTTCAAATCGCCCTGGTCAAAAATCTCTGGGTGATTGAACCTTCCAAACGCGACGTGGATATAAGGTTCAAGAAATATGTCGGCGACCGCAAACTTGGCTCCTACCCAATACAATTGGATTGGGAGAACTCCAAAGAAATAGAACTGGGTAGCGGCAAGAATGAGTCCTTTTGATGACAAATAACGAGTTGCGACGCGAATGAACTTTCGCCAACATCTGCATCGCTAGGTTTGCGAAAGAGACCTGCTATTTCAGCACATCCTTAAAGAGACTGTATTTCTTCCCCTCTCGAATTTTGTGAATCTGCAGCAACATCATGCCGACTCCAGATGCGCCCT
>CAZJBW010000039.1:0-41660 GCA_964543985.1 uncultured Pirellulaceae bacterium
CGTTGCCGTTATCCGCCTTAACAGCATGAGCTTTGCAGACTACAAACAGCGAATTGCAACCGCTCGCCACGAAGATCACTGTAAATTCTTGAATTTTTGGTATCAACTCTGATACGATGAACTCTTGGTCGATCACGCAGCTCTTTGAGACGACGAGGCGGATATGAAAGAGAAACTTTGTTGGCAGACTTTTACGTTTCTACTGATGAGTGCCTTGCTTTCCGGCTCTCTGTTTGCGGATGGCAAAAACGATCAGATGAAGTTCATCGCTTTGAAGGACTTTCGATTCTCGGAAATTGAAATCCAGTCAGGCTTGCCTGAAATTGTCGATCGTTCAAAAATCGGGTCGCCAAGCGATGCGTTGACAGAGTTCGGCTGGTTTCAGTATGGCGACGGGTCGTCACGCGCCGTTTGTATCATGTTCGATCCCCGGTTGCCGAATAAACTGTTGGTTGACATCAATCGCGACCGGAAGTTTTCCGCCGGCGAGCAATTCGAGAGCGAAAATGAGGGCGTCTGGTTTGTTGATCTGACTGCGGAGTATGGTCAACAGCAGAATGAAACTTCCAACCAACTTGTTCGAATTCGGCATGACACGGCTTCTGCAAAATGGCTTTTGGCAACTGCTGGTTTTCGAAAAGGCAAAATAGAATTCAATGGCGAACTTCGCGAAGCCAAACTGGAAGACAAGAATGCCAACGGTCTGTGGTTCGACCGTGAAGACAGATTGTTCGTAGACTTTGACGGTGATAGAAAAATCAGTCGGTTAACTGAGCGAATTCCTGCTCAGGGTATGCGAAAGATTCGTGGCGATGTGTATGCGATCGCTGGCAGCCCATCCGGCCAGGAGGTCTCACTTTCCGAAGTCAACGGATCTGGTTATCTAAATCCGACGATTGAACTTCTTGAAGAATCGGCAACGGTTACCTCCGTATCAGGTCTGCTTGGTTCCAACACAGGAATTGGTATTCCAATCGAATCCATCGATGATGAAAAGATCGAAGTTCCACCTGGTGACTGGCATATCGAAAATCTTCGCATCGAAGTTACTGGAAAGGATGGTGTTTTCGTATTCGCCTTCGCTCGATCCGGAAACGAAAAGCTCGTGTCCATTGCAGATGGTGAAACGCACAAATTGGAACTGCTGGGTGAGTTGAGTCTGTCTGCCGGAGTAAGCGTTCAACATGAAAACGAAAAGTCCCATTTGACGCTGACTCCGATCCTGACGACCGAGTCTGGTTGCTATCTAGTCGACTCAAAAACCGGCAAGCAATCTGCCAATATCGAAAACCGGGTGGTGGCTTACAATATTTCGCCTCAAGGTGATCTCAAAACGGGTTCATCGGGTTTCTCGTGAGGCACGTTTTGTCCGATCCGGGTCCGGATCCCGTCAAACATCGCAGCATCCCAGGTGACTTCCACACTGGAATTCAACTCCGGGCCACTGGCCGGAGTGGTTACATCGCGCGTCTCGGTGGATGAGCAGTAGCAGAACGACAGCCATCCCGCTCTTCTTTTGAAAACAGGCCAGGTATGAAAATTTCAATACATTCTCGGATCTTGTCGGCTACCCATACAATCATTGTGCTAAATCTGTTGATTAGCCTCGCGCCAATCTTTGCGCCAGTTGCAAACGCGCAGGAGGAACTGTTCACGGCAGCGCCTGATGAATACCGCATCTACGGCACAGCCAAAGACGATCAGGGACAACCAATCCCGCAAGCGACCGCTTCGTTGGTTACCCTGCCAACAGAAGACCGCGCCACGATTGACTTCCTGTTTGAAACCCCGGCTGTTACTTCGGTCGAGTGCGAAATGGACGGCAGTTTTGACATTCGAATTCCTGGCGATGACAAGCGTTGGAACAAGGTCAACCAAGACACCGGTCACCTGTTGATCGTTCAGGCTCCGGGCTATGCGACGTCAGTCACGAAATTCGGGCGCACTCGAATGCTTGTCATGTTGCCTCTTTCTGTAACTACGAAGAAGAGCGAGAGATGGAAGCTTAATGTCCTGGATTCGGAAGGCGCTGCAGTCTCCGATGTGGAAGTACGTGCGGCCATGGTTTCCGGCAACCGGCTGCCACGCAAGCTGGAAATACTGGGCCCGGCGATAAAGCTGGACGAGGGGGGTTTTCAGTTCGAAGGTGTAACCCAAGCGTCACTTGATAGTGTCTACGTATGCAATGAAGCAGGTGCAAACTACCGGCTTGTAGTTCAAATGCAGGACGGCGTTGCCACCGTTCAAATTCCCAAGACTGGCTCGGTTGAGTGCCGCGTTGAAGTTCCTGAAGGCGTAGATGATTCTGAACTGGTTGGCAAAGAGGTCGTTGTCTTTGCCGGCGACATTTATCAGCGGGATGAAACCACAGTGGGGCGTCAATCCTGGTCCGTTACGACTCTGGACGAAGAGGCTCAGGCCCGGTTCGACCATGTTGTCTTTGGCTTTACCCAATTTGGGTTGATCGAACCAAATTCCATCTCGTTGTGCGAAAGCATTAAAGATCTGGCAATCGCGCCGACGCTTTCCCAGGAAAATTCTCCGCTGCAGATCACGAAGAAACTCTACCCGTCAAATGAATTGAAGCTGCGTTTTGTGGACGAGTCTGGTGATACTCTTTCGACCGTAAGGTTAACTGGACCCGGGTCAGACAAAAACTGGAATGTCGACGGCACAATCAGCATGCGCGTTGCGGTCGACGACAAACCGTCCGGATCATTGTTTCCTTTTGACTCGACCGGTCAGTACTTGGTGGCTGATCCTTTTGGCGTGATTCTGGATCGATACAAAATGGTTGATGGTGAACCCGCGCCAGTAGAGATGACGCGAGCGCGATCCATTCGCGGGCGAGTCATTGACGAACAAGGACAGGTCGTTGACGGTGCGAAGGTCAGCTACACCATCAAGAGTGAACGATTTACTGTCACCCGGGCAGTGTTTTCAAGCGAGTTGGGAACGTTTGAGATTAGGGGATTGCCAGCAAACACCAGTGTTGCGATCAGTGCTGGAAAGGGTAACCAATCCACACCGCCGGACGCTAACATTTCCGTCATGTCGGGGCACATAGAAGAAGTTTCCATTCCGGTTGTCAAACAGGCTGTCGCTTCGATCACTGGCACAATCATGGATCCAGGTGGTGATCCCGTTTCCGGTGCCAACATCAAACTCTACATTGCCAATGTCTTCCAGGAAGAAGGCTACTCCGGCGAACGGCTCTCGGCCGCAGAGATGATCCCCGACTTTGAGGGTGTTGTCAGTAACGAAGACGGGCGTTTCGAATATCCCGCGACGAATAAATTCAAGGAACGTATTCAGGTCGTCGTCACGGCGGACGGCTACCGCAATCTCAGATATCCGTTCATCGACGGTCAACTGAAAGACATCGCCGAGGATACCACCAGCGCAAAAAACGCCATCGACCTGGGCACGTTTTCTCTTTTCAAACTTCCGGTCGCAAAAAATACAACCGTCACCGTCACTGATGAATCCGGAAAACCGGTCAAGGGCGCCAAGGTTGTGTTCGTTGGCATTGATACCGAAAAGCAGATCATAACTTCGGACGAACAGGGCACATCAAAGGTCAAGCTTGATGACACATGCCAGTTAATCGCGGTGAAAGCGGATGGCTACCAACTGAAGCTTTCGGTTCTGGAGCAAGTACCCGAGTCGATCGAACTGTCGCTGGCCGCCAACACCAATCAACAAGAATCGCTGGCGTGGATCGAACAGGACTGGAAGCCCTTTCACAACCAGGCACAAATCCTGTTGAAAAAGCTGCAGGTTCCGAAGCCAAAAGAATCCACGTTTTACCGCCAGAACATGTTTTTCAAGTCGCAGGTAATTACGGACTATGAAGGCTTCAAAAAAGTCTTCGCTGAAACAGACGCGTATGAACACAAGCAGAATATCCTGCTTCTCAACTCGAGCGGGTGCTTTCTGCGTGCTCCCGAAGAAGCCTTTTCGGTGTTGGAGGCTAGCGCTTTGCCTCCACAACAAACCGCCATGATGTTTTCGAGTTTCGCGTCACTCGCCGAAGACGAAGACCTCAAGGAAGAACTCTATGGCGAAGCGATCGTGTTGACTGGCGAGCTATCAGGAAGTAATCGAATTACGGCTGTGGGTTCGCTGGCCGGGTGCCTCGTAGTTGATGAGCAGGTTGATATTGCCAAAGAGGTGGTCGCGGAAACCTGGAACGAAGCAAAAGATTTGCGGGAACTTCTTGAGGCTGGAGAAGCAAAAACTCTGGTTGCAGAATCAAGAATGTTCGCTCCCGTATTGGGACTTGTTGACGCTGCGACAGCCATTGATCTGATTCGGCTCACTGGACTTGAAGTTGAAGTACCAGGGCTGATCGCTGAATGCCTTGCATACGCCTCTATTTCGGGTGATCAGGAATTGGACAAGATTTGCAAATTGAAAGGTGTTGAATTCGATGCCTCGGGTTTCTCGCGATCAAGGGTCCTGATGTTAGTCGATCTGTCTCATGTCAAATACGAGTTGCTTTCTGACTGGATTAAAGAACATGCTGCGATCATGCCAGACTCTCCAGCAAAAGTCGCATTGATCATGCTGGCGGCCAGGCACATGCCAAGTGGCCCGGATCGGGCAAAGCTAATCAAAATGGCTGCAGTGACAAGAAAGTCATGCAATCCTACCTACCATTGGGACGACCCGGCCAAGGAGATCCTTGAAGAGTTGCCAAAGTTTGAGTCGTTGACAACGGCCGAGTTCGACGAGCTGTTGTTTGCCACCATCGAACATGCACCGAGAAAGATCGACAGCACGCAACTCAATAGCGTGTTTGCAAATATGGTCAAGATGGTTGCAGTGCGAGATCCGAAACTTGCCCGTCAGATTCTGGAACCGGCGTTTGAAAATGGAGCCTGGCGTTACGGCGATCCGACTTGGTCGGCGTTTTCGACGAATTCGTTGCTGCAGGCTTGCGCGTGGATCGATCCAGAATTTGCGGGCCAACAGGCCATCAAGATGGCAAAGCAATACGCTGGCGACGACCCCGTGCGGGAACTTCAGCTACTGACGACCGTCATTGACGAACTCAATAGCATCGCTATTCGCAAAGGGATGCTTCGAAGCGATTAATGCGACTTACGGAACAGGCGCCTTTATTGGAGACTTTGTCTCGGATTTCGCGTTTCCGAATGGTGAGGCCGAAGGCGTTGGTTTTTTTGCTTGAGGCATTTGATGAATATTTGAATCAACATTTTTATGGGAACTACCGTTTTCGATCTTAGCTGAATAGTGCATCAAAAGTGCCAACAGGACAGAAAAACTCTGCACACTGATTTTCCCGAGGGTTCGTGAAGGTTGACACGGTTTTTCTCGACTGTCGATTCGGCGATGTTAGCTCAATTTGACGGCTGTTCCGTAGGCCAGCATTTCCGCAGCACCGCCGATGATCACCGACGTTGAAAAGCGAACGTTGACGATGGCGTCGGCGCCCAACGATTTGGCCTCGGCGACCATGCGATCAACGGCTTGCTCGCGAGCCTCGCCCATCAGTTTGGCATACTCATGAATTTCGCCGCCAACGATCGTCTTCAGACCGGCGATGATATCGCGACCCACATGCCGTGCACGAATCGTGTTGCCACGCACCAGCCCTAACGTTTCGCAAATCTCTTTACCGTGAATCGTCTCTGTTGTTACCACAATCATTAATATTTTACGTCCTTATATTTGTCAGTTTTCCAAGAAACTAGCCGTTGCCGCAGCACCGATAGAAACAGAAACAGGAATCCGAACCAAACGGCGGCGACACCCAATTTGATGGCCAGGGGCGTTTCAGTGTCGACGGCAAATTCCCAAACACCAAGGCTAACCAAAGTGAGGATACCGGCGATCAACAAGATCCAGCCGATTCGGCGACTGTTTTTGGCTGGCAAGTCATTCATGATCGATTCCCACCGTTCTTCCTGCAAATCCATATTGGTTTGTGACTTAGCGACCGCGCCACTGAGTGTTCGTAGCTGTTCCAAAGTCTTCTGGCACTCGACACACGAACGCAAATGAACATCAACTTTTTGGTAATCACTTTGAGTCAACTCGTCGTCGAGATAACCCGATATCAATTCGTTTATGGCTTGGCATTGGGACATTAATTTTCAACCTGCTTGTTGTTGGATCGTGACAATTTCCCGCAGTCGTTGGCGAGCACGATGCAATCGCGACATGACGGTGCCCTGGGCAATGCCCAACACTTGGGCGATCTCCAAGTAGCTAAGACTATTAAAGTCTCGCAGTAACAGGATCTCGCGCGCCTCGTCTGGCAACTGCCCGAGTGCCTTTTGCACGGACATCACCAATTCACTGGTTTGCATCTGTTGTGCGGGCTGGACGACGTAGGTATCCACCGGATTAAATGTCTCGGCGCCCGTGGTTGGTCGCGCCTTTCGCATCATATCAATGCAACGGTTGCGAATGATTTTCAGGAATAGTGCCTTTATGGTTCCACGATTCGGATCGAAGGACGCTTCCTTGCGAATCAACTGGTGCAGAGCATCTTGAACCGCGTCCGCAGCATCGTCTCGATTCCGCAAGATTCGTAATGCGAACGCAAAACCCTGGTTTCCCAGGGCCTTCAAGTCTTCATTCGCCCACGATCGAATACTGTCCATGCGCTAACTAGTTCCCCTTCTCGCTTGCTATTCTGCCAATTCCTGATCGTTGGAATACCCAAATTCGGAAGCTTTTTAAGTCGTCTTTGATTTGATGTCCGCAAATACTACGGTCGCCAATTTCGTTTATTCCACAATCGTTAAAATTTTTATTCTCTCAACTGAGCGCATAAAAGAAGCCGGATTTATAATCAAATCCGGCTCTCAAAAATTCGCTGACACTTGTCAACTAGTGCGTATGCTGTGTTTCGAAACCGATTTTGTTTAACCAATCTTGCCAAGCATGAGCCGCATCATGGTTGTGACAAACGATCGTTTTCCAACCGCCCGTTTTGTATCGGACATCGTAGTGACCGTCATGGGCCGCCACTTCTGCCTCGCAACCGATCATCTTCAGCATCCTGGCCAACTCATTCGCTTGGGCTTGGTCGTTCAAGTGGGTGTTGTTCCAGTCTGGCTTTTGGAAACGCACGATCTCCATGCCAGGCGTCTCGGCCGGTTCGACTAGGACTGTTTCAGCACCCTGCCCGATTAACCAATTGGACCATTGAGTCGCGTAGTTATCGTTTTCAACAGTAATCGGAGTCCAGTTGGCACAGCGATATTTTAGATCGATATGTCCGTTGTGATTTTCTTTCGCAACTTCACAACCAACTTTCTTCAACGAGGCCATCAATTCGTCAGCTTTGGCGACGTCATGCACGTGCTTGACTTGCCATTGAGCAATACGAAAGACGATTTTCTTTTTGGTCGACTCGGCTTCGGTTGTCGTCTTAGTGTCCGATTGCCCAACGGCAATTGCTGGGACGGCACTGATCGCCATTACCACACCAAGCAACATGGGCACTATTTTCTTGGATCGTTTCATATCATCAGTCCTATTTTCTGCGAGCGTTATTAGTTATTTTTGTTTTCAAGTTGATCAGTGACCTTCATGGCGGTAGGCACCGAAATATAGATTTAGCGTGACCAATTTTCGGCCCTTTTGAAAGGCCACTTTCAGACGGAAAATGGCGGAGTCCGTGAATCCAAACGCGTGCACTTTGGCGAGCACGGACCGAGAATGTCCGTTTTATGAGATTCTGGTGCGACCAGCAAGTCTATGCCGCCCGACTTCGTTTCGGACGAGCCTGCGATCCGGCCAACGGTTTTCGGCACTCGATGAACAGCGAGTCAGGTTTGCGGACACTTCCATTGACGGCATCCAGTCCGAAGCTAGTGAATTCGTCCACGGAACTCTCCATCGCCTGGCAAACTTGAAAGTCTTCAAAGCCGCATCGCTGGCACAGTTGCTTAAGTGACAGACGATCGTACATCCAACGATGGATCTCGCCTTGCTGTCGAAAGAGGGCTTCTTGCAACGCCTGACTTTGATCACGTCCCAATAACCAGCCTACAAGACGTAGTGAAAAGCTTTCACGCCACGATTTAAATCGTGCGCCGAAGCTGACGTGCGTGGCAGTTGCCTTGTTTGACGATGCTGTTTGGCACGAGTTAATTTCGTCGCCGATTCGTGATTTGACAAAGTCCGCGTTTTTGCGAGACGCGTCAATCATATAGGGGCCCATTTGGCCACCCGATTTGCTACGTACCAATTGATCCAGCAATTCCAATTTCATCCACTCGTAGTTTTCACGAGCTGCCGAATCGCCATCCCAAGCCTTTCGCAGCATGGACAGGTACAGATGAGCGATACGCTCCAGATCGGGAACCACAATCCTTAAAACGCCGCCAGGATTTAACACGCGGAAACATTCGCGAACCAACCGCTCGCCAGCCGCAGGGTCCAAATGTTCCAGAACGTGCGAGTGATAAACGACCTGAAACGAGTTCATTTCGAACGGCAAGCCGTCGCGAATATCGTGCTGAATCACTTCTGGCTGTGTCGACACCAAATCGATGTTACACCATGCCCAATGCCAACGCGTTCCACAGCCAACGTTTAACATGCTGGCGTTGGTATGATTTCGCGTTTCGTCTGGCGTCGTCACTAAAGTCTCTCGTTCCAATTGTTAATCCGTCGCTGGCACGTCGGGTTTGGGTTTTTGGTTGTTCGGTTTCTTAAGGTAGCTGCGAAATCAAGCTGCTCGGGTTTTGCTTTGGGTTTCACAGGGCCAGGCAACGGACTTCGCAGGACGCATATCAGGAAACTGGCTCTCCAAATTGGGAGCCAAGTCAGTGATTGGTTTTCGTTTTTCTGCGGAATCCTAGACGCATGGCATTCTATCTTGCTGGCACGTTCGGTCAGAACGTTGTGAGATAGCAAATCGGACAAAACGGGTAAAGATCTTTCCCGTGCTATCAGCGTTTGGCTGCAATTCATAGAAGCAGGCAAGTCAGGCAATTTCCTGTGCCCAAACCGCCTCAAACCATTGATTCATGGACGCGATAAATTTTCGTGCCGGCCTGCGATCATTGATTCTGAGCCCCTTGGTAGCGTGCCAATAGTTTCGAAAGTCGATCTGATTAGCCGTGGCTGGATTCGCCCGTTTCATCGCTAGACAAAAACAGGTCGATGTCACGTTTCTAGATCCTCACCAATTGTTGAGACTCTGATTTCTACTCTTGACGCATTCTTCAAGTGCTATATAAACAGCATGTGCTATAAAACCAGCACTTGTAGTCGCCGTTGAATGGGAATGTGATGGGTAAACGAAAAACACCGCTTGAGCTTGCGAAACGCGAACGGCAGATCGTGGACACCGTTGTGAAACTGGGTGAGGCATCAGTGCGTGATGTCCTGGAGAACCTGGCAGATCCGCCCGGCTACTCCGCGGTTCGAGCAATCATGAACGTCCTGGTTGACAAAAAATGGCTCAAATTCCGTCGCGATGGCAAACGTTATTTGTACAGCCCAGTCGGCGGTGTGGATCGGGCAAAACGAAACGCCATCTCAAGAATGCTTGAGACGTTTTTTGCTGGCTCACCATCTGAAGCGTTGGCTGCATTGCTTGATTCCAAATCGGCACGGATGAGCGATGAAGAATTTGAACGGATATCGAAAATAGTTGAGCAGGCCAAAAAGGAGCGAAAATGATCACTCAGGAAGCAATCAATGTTAGTTGCAACGTGATACTTGTGTTGTTGGTTGGCAGTACCGTCCTAATCTTATTGACCTGCCTGATAACCAGGATTTTGAATCGATCATCTGCAGCGGTTCGGTTTTCTGTTTGGCAATCCATGTTCTGTGGGCTGTTGCTGTTGCCGCTCGTAGTGCTTTGGATGCCGATTTTTCCAGTTCTACCCACTCTGCCTTCCGGCTTGCGATCAACATTGGTCGTTGAACAGGAACCAACAGAAACAAGGCCTTCACAATTGCCGGTGACCGATTCTCGTCTGTTTGACGAATCAAGCGAATTCTCGGTTGGGTCCACCAAGAACCTGCAAGATGTCTCGCGAAACATTGGCGATAACGGAACTGCGGATGTTGTTTCTTCTGATGAAATCGCATCAACACAAAATTCTCGCCCACCGAGTGAATTGGCCAAACGGGCAACTGCCGGAGGGTCTACCGTTGCGCCCACCAACATTGAGACTGGTTTCGTTTCAGTTCGATCGATTGTTCTTTTGATTTGGTTGCTTGGCGCGATTGCGATTCTAATTCGCATGGTCATTTCTTTCTGCCGAGTGAGATCAATCGTTCGATCAGCGATTGAAGTCGAACGCAAAGAGATCGAAACAAGAACTGGATTGACCGTCGAAAATTTTCCACGCTTGCAATTCGCATTGTCCAATCAAATCGACTGCCCAGTTACCACGGGCGTGCTAACGCCAACGATTTTGTTGACAAGTGACTCGCTGGAATTGGATTCTGATCAGTTGCGCATGGTTGTTCTTCACGAGTTAGCGCATATGAAGCGCCGCGATTTGCTTTGGCAATTTCTGTTTTCCACCGCCACCTCGCTTTATTGGATCCAGCCGTTGGCTTGGTTTGCCAACGGCAAGGTCAAACAGGAACGAGAGCAAGCCTGTGATGACTCAGTTTTAGCCAGCGGAGCGCCGCCAAAAACGTATGCCTCGTTGCTTTTAGCTCACGTTGCAAAAGGACCGGGCAGTCGCATCCAACGTCACGGCGCACTGGCGATGGCCAGCCCGCCGTTGGAATACCGCTTGAAAGCGATCCTTGATCAAACAATCTGTCGGCAAAGCATTGGTAGCAAGCACCGTTTGCTGTTGTCGTGCCTGTTTGCAATTTTGGTTGTGGGAGTTGGCACTCTGCGACCATTTGATAGTCGCGAATCGTTTGGTGTTCAATTGGAGCAGCAAGATAAACCGAATCAGGATAGCCAGGCAAAGAAAGTCCAGGATTTGGTGGAATCAAAACCACTTCTTCCTGAAACGCTTTCCGGCAAGATCACAGATGAAAAGGGAAAGCCACTTCAGGGCGTCAAAGTCGAAGTGAGCTACAAAACCTACAGCGAAGACAAGTCGATGCTTTTTTCACTTCCGACAACCCACAAGAATTGGAGCCTGACTACGGACGAGAACGGAATTTACTCAATCGACACAAAGGGACTCGATACGTCACACATTCAAATGGATAAGCGACAGACAAATTTTTTTGTTTGGGCCTCCATCGACAAACATCTTGAATGTCCAATTCATACTTCAGGAAAATACGCTTGCGAAGAACGCAAGATCAGAACAATCAAATTGCCGCGTGGACGAAAAATTTCCGGTCGAGTTGTCTCGGAAACAAGCGGCGGCGAGGTGATCAATCCGAGAGTTCGAGTGGTTGGACCAGATTTTCGATTTTCAAGTCGAATTATTCAATGCGACAACGACGGAAATTTTTCATTGTATGTGCCAACGGTCGGCCAGGTTGAAATACTGGCCTACTCAGACAATCTGGCTGCCACACGAGTCTTTGCCGGTAAAGAAGAATCGTTGGGCGAAATTCCACTCAAGCCTGGCTTTCGTGTGAAGGGTGTGGTTTTGGATGAATCGAATTTGCCAGTGTCGGGCGTTGTGGTTTCAATTCGCAATAACATTTTCAACAATATTTCCCAACTCAATCGAAACGGTAAATTGACGCCATCAACGTCGGTGAAAACAGAAATGGACGGCAAGTTTGAGTTTCCACCTTTCTTGGGACCTTGTACCGTCTCGGTCGGCGCAAGTGGCTGGTCACAAAACGGTGAATCGAACTTTATCGACGTTTTTGCAGACCAAAAACCTCCGATCATCATGCCCATTGGCGTCGATCTCGATGGCTCTAAAGAAGAAGTTGAAATTACTCTCCGCGCAGCTCCTGTGGTTACTGTTTCGGGTTCTATTCGTTGGCCGGACAGAAGTCCAGCTGGCGGAGTCAAGGTTCAGGGCGTTGTAATGTCAGGCGGCCAAGGCGTTGAACTGGACCAAACCATTTCTGATGTGACGGGCAAATATCAACTCCGGTTCCCATTGAATGCTGAATCATCTCTGGTGAGCTGTTATGGGGCCAGTGACGAGAATTCCGTTTGGCACTACGCTGAACCCAGAAACGACTTGGACGCAAATCAGAAAACAATGCAAACGTTGGGTTTGAAAAAGCTGACTACTGACCTGGTGGGCGCGGACTGGTTGCTAGTCGCCAAAGCTGAATCAAAAGCACCTGCTAGAAAGGTCACAGCGCGGCAGCGTGAATCCAAAAATGCTCTGTCAGAAATTTCTGCTCGTTATTACCGCACCGCAGCGGCTGACCGTGATATTCCAGGATTGATATCAGAACTGACGAAGCTGGAGGAAAAATACCGTGGCGAAACTGCGGCACTGAATGCACTCGCAAAAGCCATGACGTTTTCGCAAAATGCTACTTCCAAGGATTCGGCAGCAGTCCACGCTTTAGCCGTCGATACTTTGAAACAACACTACCTTGCTCATCCTCATTTGGATTGCGTGATGTCCAGCCTGTCCGAACAAACTCAACTGGAACAGTCGTTGAGTTTTCTTGAGCTGGTTGAATCAAAGAATCCAAGCTCGCAAGTCAAAGCCTCGGCGATGTTGTATCGGATTACATTTCTGGTTCAGAAATTGGAGACTCGCGAACTTTTGGAAAGTCAGAACTGGACTATCGATAGACGGAGGGATGACTCCCAAGCATCACTGTTGGTTTTGGACCGAGTGATTGCAGAAGCAAAGGCAGTTGATCCTGAAAAAACTCGCCAGCAAATCGAGGAAATCGCCAGACGACTCAAATCCGAATACGGACAACAGAAACAACAACAGTTCCTTTCTTATATTCAAAGTTTTCAACTGAGTAGGTATACACCCGATGATATGAAAAGTTTTGGTGAACTGGTCGATCCTATTTTGTTTCGCGTTGCGAAGTTACGACCAGGCAAAACGGTACCTGACTTTTCCGGCAAGGACGTTCTTGGCAAGGAGTTTAAACTGAGCGACTTTCGAGGTAAGGTCGTCATGCTGATGTTCAGCGCTGACTGGTGCCAGCCGTGTAAGGAAATGTATCCTGACAATCGAAAGAAGGTGGATGCATTCGAAGGCAGACCGTTTCAAATGATTAGCGTCATGGGAGATCGGAAACCTGACACCGTTGACAAGGCCGTGGATGCGGGAGAGATTACCTGGTTAACGACATGGGACGGCGACGGCGGGCCAATCGCATCCAAATGGAACGTCAGTAGCTGGCCAACTGTTTTCATTATCGACCATGAAGGAGTGATTCACTCCACGAGCGCATCAGACGAGACTCGTGAAGCGATGATCGAGAAACTGGTCGCACTGGCCGAAGCAGCTAAAGACAAATCAACGGATGACGATTCCAAATAGTATCGACGCGATAAATTTTCGTGCCGGTCTCGGATCACGTGCCACTGTCGTGTTGTGACGCTGACTTGACGTTTGGAAGGCGGCCTAATCTGGTTTTTTGGTTTTCTGACCCTGCGGAGGGTCCAGAATGTCTTTGATTTTGACACGTTGGAAGGTCATATCAGCTTGGCTGCCCTCGTAAAGGATCCCCACCGTTTCGGCATCGATCATCGACATGCAAGAGTACCCGGCTCCGCCTTGTTCATCGAGCAGCAGTTGATGTTCGATCGGCCACGTCGTACCAGCGTCCTTCGAGGCCTTGATCGTCATATGGTTTCGACCTCGTAATGAATTCGGATTTGAGAACAACAGAAATTCATTGTTGAAGTCTGACTTGATATCTCGCCAAGCCAGTTCGCGCCCCACGTTAATCAAGCTGGCCATGCAAGAACCAGGTTCGATCAAGTCTTTGACATGCGTCGAATGCTGTTGCCATGTTGCACCCTTGTCGGACGTCGTCATGATCGCTCGTTTGGAAGCCCGGTTGTTGCGGCAGTTCAACATTAAGATTCCATCAGCCAGCTCCACCACTTGAGACTCGGTCGTATCGTCCCAGGCACCTGTGCCAATCGTCCAGGTCTTTCCGTTGTCGCGGCTGTATATGATCGTTGAGTGAGGAAGTCGATCAGCTTTATCGTCGTCGGGATTGGGTGGATCCTGATACTGCGCCGGAAAGACGATCGTTCCGTCGGACATCGTGATCCCTTTGCCGGGGCCTTGAAGAAGGAAACTCCATTCAGGTTTTTTGACTTGTTTGGTGATGTTGATCGGCGGGGACCAAGTCACTCCATCGTCATCGCTGTAGACCATCATCCACTGGCCAGTTTCTTCTGGCTGAAGACCTGGCCCGCTACCACGCCACGACCGATTCCCGTGCGACCAGGTTGCCGCAACCCAGATTCTTCCCGTTTGGCGATCGACCATCACTGCCGGATCGCCAATACCGTCGCTATGCCACCTCGGATCGGCGCCCATATCCATGATGACTTTCATAGGTTCCCAGGTGTAACCACCATCCGTGGATCGCGACATACCGACGTCGATATTGCCAGGCAAATCACCTGCGTCGTCGCGCCGAATATCGTAGACACCAATAAGCGAGCCCGCGTTAGTGGTTGCCAGTCCGGGAATCCGATACGTGTGAACCTGATCGTCGCCACCCTTGCGGACGGCGACCCCCATTCGTTGCACGCAAGGCGGACCGCCGACCGGCTTGGTTTCTGCATTGGAAAACGTGATTGAATCAATCGTGGCCGCAACGGTCTTGTCGATGTCAGCATGGTCTTTCAGTTGACAAGCCAACCAGACGTAGTTGTCACCTTCGTATAAAGTTTGGTCGCTGGCAAAGTTGTGCGGGTTTCCTTGTCTCGGCGTCCGTGCTGTTCCAAGCGGCGTGTTCCAGCGGAAGTCAGAATCGCTGCCACTGTAAAACGGTTGAATGTTCTTGACGTGTTCGCCATCCAGGGAAGCCTGGATTTCACGAATGGCGATGGGGTCGAGGGTTCCATTCGTGACGATCTTCAATTTGACGATCGCACATTGCTGAGCGCCGACCAACGCTGGTAACGCCAAGGGGCCCACTTCGACTGAGCCGATCTCCATTGGCATTGCAGGTGCGATTTTCAGATCGTCGATCAATATGCCGGTGTTGGCGGGACTGGTTACCGAGAACCTAAGCTGTGTAATCTGATCGTCACCCAGCGGCACTTTGACGTGTGAAAGAAAGGCCCGTCCGACTTTGACCTGCTGGTCACCATTGTAGATTTCAGACCACGTTCCATCTGATTGCTTTTCGATTCGAAAACGAAAGGGGCTTCGGCCAGTCCAACGTTCGGCCCAAAAGCTTAGTTGCCCATCCGTTTTGTTACCGTCCTTCAAAACGAGTACGACCGAGGACGTTTCGCCACCGGCCAACTGCAGACACTGGCTACCCGACTTGGCATGTTTATTGTCGACAAGCACCTTGCCCGTGACGTCTTTCCAAATACCAATATTCGTTGCCAGTTCTGTAAACTCGCCCGCTTTCTCATCCTCGAAACTGGTGCCGTACTGATCATCGAACGCTTGTCGTTCTACTGCTGCGAATTCGTACGGTTGCTGGCCAGTGACAATCTCGTTGCCGATGGTTGGCAATACACCACTGGCCAAAAGCCACATCAACATCAGGAGTGAAAACCGAATTCGTTTCATGGTTTCAATGTACTTGCTGGCCTAGGGGACTTCAGGCAAGGCTAATTCGAAGCGTTGTCCTGACCAACCATTGGTTTTATCACGTCCTTCCACAAAGACAGTTTTGATGTCGTTGGGAATTTGGACCGGTCCTGAACGGGTAAAGGGTTGCTCGCTGGCGTGGTCGTGTCCAAGCACTCGGATACCCAATTCGTTTCCCTCGCCGTCGAGTACTCGCCACGCATCAGCATACCGTTGCGGGGTGTCGTAAGGACTCGACAGAGTGACACTAAATCGCCAATCGACGTCGCCGATTGATGTTGCTTTAGCGGCTAAGACTTCTGGAAATTTGTCCCCGAATACAGACTCGCGCTGCTCGCTGGCTTCCACTTCGGCGACAGTCGCGTTTTGTGAGGCGGTACCGTTTGAGGGAGTTTCGTTTTGCTGGGCGTTATTCTGATCGTTGTTAGACGTTGGTTGCTGAGTCGAATCGTTGCATCCTAAAAATGCGAAAGTCAGCAAACCGAGAAATACGATGATACGGGCGTTCATAATGATATCCAAAACAAAATAGGTTTTAACTTCCTCTTGTGCGTTTCCGATCCGCTTGCCGTGATCCATTCCTTTGGCGGCGATTGGCGCCTTAAATCTGTACTTGGCACCTCGATATTTCGAACTCCGTTATACTACAAGAGAATCGAAATTGGACCGACCCACTTGCGAAAGGCAATTCCAGGAACTGATTTGGCGACGATCCGTGGCCTAAATCTGTATTTGGCACCTCGATATTTCAAATTCCGTTTGATAGACTTCCTGATCGGCGTTTTCTGCGATCGCCCGACTGACAGCCCCCTTAGCTCAATTGGCAGAGCAACTGACTCTTAATCAGTAGGTTTTAGGTTCGAGCCCTAAAGGGGGCACTTTTCTGATTTCCACAACTGTCTAACAACTGTCTATTTTCACAACCATCTAATAGGTGCCAAGCTGCAGTGTCATCATTGACGAAAATTGCGAGAACTCGATCACTAGCGATGGGGTTGTTTGGAACTTGCGTAATCATTAGTGGAATGTGGCGATTTTTTTCGGCCGAGGGTGGGCATGCCGGTCTGTGGTTTGGACTGGTCGTGGGCATCGCCGCCGTGGTTGGATCGGCGCTATTTGGATCTGAAAAATTTCTGGCTGCGAATCTTTTATCGTGGACCTGTCTGTTGTTGGTTGGCGGTTGGTTTTGCTACGAGTCTTTCATCAAAAAAGGGTTCGCCGAATCCGAGACGCGGCAGCTGATCGTCATCACCATTACTGCACTAACCATATTTTGGATGCTGACCACGTACCCGAAAGCAAGCTCGAACCCTCAGTAATTGGCTGAAGGGGTAACGTCGTCGATGCTTAAGACTGTCAGCGAACTAACGGTTGCAAACGCTGACTTTGACGCAGATTTTACAACGTGCTTCGTTCTGGGACGTGAATTCAGCCAAACACTTTGGTTTGCTTTCGATTTGGCTTAAACTGTGGCCAAGTAATCAATCCTTGAGACCATCTACTGGAGCGTATCAATGTCATATTTCAAATTTAAACTGCCCGCGTTGGCCACCGTCGCTATGTTGACGTGCGGAATCCTGGTCGCCAACGAAGGGGTAACTGGCCCCAACACGGTGACTACTAAAGCACCACACTGCGAAGTTCCCTGTGGCATTTACGATGACCAAGTTCGCTTCGTGCAAATGTTGGAAGACACTAAAACGATCGCCAAGGCGATCACCGGTATCAATGAATTCACTAGCAATCTGGAAGGGCCACCCACACCCAAAGGAATCAATCAAACGATGCGTTGGGTGACCGCCAAGGAAAACCACGCCACCAACGTGCAGCATATTGCCGCTCAGTACTTTTTGACTCAGCGAATCAAGCCAGACAATGAACGTTACATGGATCAGCTGAAAGCAGCTCATGCGGTCATGGTCGCAGCCATGAAGTGCAAACAAGATGCCGACGCTGCCACTGCCGAAACGCTTCAAAAAGCGATCTACGATTTGTACCGAGCCTACGAAGGTAAAGAACCAGATTTCCATACGCACGAAGATTAAGCGATCCATGATCGTTGGTTAAAATTTCGCGCCAAAAAATCAGGCCGACGAGTTCTAAATCGAACTCGCCGGCCTTTTCAATTGGCTAGGCAGTATTGGTCTCGAAACTAGCCTTCGTATCTGGCCAAGAAGTGATTCGAGATCGTCTTGAACGAGATTCGTTGCGAGCCCGATCCGTGGACCCAAACCAAACCTTCTCGTTCCGTTTCGGGGTTCAGCACACTTCGGCCTTCAGCCAACTGCAAGAACTCATCGACCGTTTCCGGAGCCGTTCGCTGTTCGACGAACGGAACCATCACTAATTCCAAACGGTCACACAGTTCGGCCGCATCTGACTTTTCCAAATAAGCAAAACTATCCAAGTCGAAAATATTGAAAACGTAAAGTTCGTGTTCTTTTCGACGATAGCGATTTTTTTGGATACCGGGTCCGATCAACTCGCCCTGCACCGCGATGCGACGCCCAAGTGACTTGAATCGATTGGCCAGATCCAACTTTTCGGCCATTTGCCAATACGTGTTCTTTTTACTTTCGGCGTATTGCCAATTTCGTCCACAAACGCCCAGCTGATCATTGTCGAAAAAGGCAGTGAACGAAGTCCCGTCTAGTTTTTCCGTCAGGTAGAACGTCTTGCCTTGGTAGCTGGGAATGTCGGAAACCAAGTTTTGAATCCGCTCCTCGTCCGTCTTTTGAATCGAGGCCGGAAACGGTCCCACCACCTGTCCCGTCAGCGAGGCAGGCGTGGGAGGCTCAAACTTTTGAATTCCCAATTCGTCGGTGACATCTTCGCCGACAATCGCTTCTCGTCCCAGTACTTCTACCGGTAGCAGCAGGCCTTGCGAGATTTGACCTCGCAACTTGACCGTCCTTAAACGAAAGCCTTCCTGATCGCCCATCTTTTTGAACGAGGACTTACGTAGGAACTCGAACTGTTCCTTGATCGGCAAAAACGAATCGATTTCGCAGTACACGACCAAGTCGCCCGTCGCGAACTCGCCTCGTTTTACGACGCACTTCCAACCATCAACCATCGCCAGCTCGATTCGATCTGCGCCTGCAATCGACGTGATATCCGATACTTTGCGAACGGTGGCCAGTTTCCTCATCAATTAAATACTCCTGCGTTATGTATGTAACGCTGATCGGACACCCAGCACTGTCCGATGGTTCGGTAGGACTTTTTATCAATCACTAAAACGACTACCTGAAATACAGGGCGCCGTCATTCTGCAACAGCGATTTCCGGATTGTCTTCTGCTTCGGTGGGCGATGGAATAGGCAGGCACCAAACTAGCGCTGCCCCGATCACAAACCACAGCAATGGCAACCAACCGCCTACCGTCTTAAACGCTTCGACGGGCCAATGAGCCCACCGCCAAAAACACAAATGCACAATGGTAGCAAGCGCCAGCCAACCCAGTTCCGGCATTAGCCGGCAACGTCTGTTGAAAAATGTCAGGCTCCTAAGTAGCCCGTACAGCAATACGACCCCGCACACAAATTGCCAGCCTGCGAACAGGCCAATGGTCATCAAACCAGTGGCCATGGCGGGAAGTCCATTGGACTGAGTGTTCTTGGTATTGAATCGCCAATCAATCAACTCGCCCATCAGAAACCCGCTGACTAAACCAATCACACTGGTTATTATTCGTCCCAGCCACTGCAAATCCACAAACCACTGGTCACCACCATCAATCCATTTGACGGGTTGCATATCCGGCTGAGCCCAAGCGCCGCCAAAGCCGACAAGCAACGCAAACAACACCGTTTTGATAGGTATGCGGCTGCGATCGTAAGCCATCAAGGCCCAAATCATCAGCATGACCAACATCGTCATGTACCAAGCATAAGTGGCGACGACGTCCCATTGCGTGAACAGAATCACTCGCAGAATGCCAGTACTTAGATCCCTGCTGGCGCCGGGGAAGTTCCCGTTCGCTGTACTTAGCTGAACCAGAAAAACAACTAGAAAGACCACTCCAAAAATGGTTTCCACGATCGGGTAGCGAGGCGAAATTGGCAAGCGGCACACTCGGCAACGCCCTCGCAACTTGATCCATCCGAAAATTGGGATGTTGTCTTTCAATTTGATTTTGGCAGTACAGTAGGGGCAGGCCGAGCCCTTACCCACCACCGACACGCCCCGCGGCATTCGCCAAACGACGACGTTGATGAAGCTGCCCACCACGCCGCCGAAAGCAAAAAACCAAGCGGCGACCATCGATTCCATGACGCGTGATCGCAACCATACCAACCAACGACTGGCGGCTGAGTCATACGGAAATTGATTCTCGATCAGTGGACCCACCGTCATCAGCAGAAAAATTACCAACCCGCCGATCAGCAACAAATTTCTGGTTAGGTTGGATCGGCGGCGAGGCATCAAATCGGGGCAGTTCCTGAAGAAAAGATCGAGTGTAAAGTCCGCAGATTGTTACAAAATCCCAGTCCTGTGGCTAGATTGCGAGAAACCGCCCAGGGCTGGGAACAAAATACTCGCTGGTACCGTCCCATACTCAGGGTGGAACATTCTGTTTGGTGAAATTTTTTAGTAACAGCCAAGGCGAACCACCCGTAGTAATGTTGTCGAGTCGGTTTTTTGTTAGCAAAAGTGAAATTTTGCTGACAAAAGACTCATCTACCATCGTTCGGATCACCCGGGAATTCCGATATGAACGCAGCTGTCAAAGCCAAACAAAATGACCAGAGCACCTTTGTGTTAGACGCTTTGGAAAAATATGAAAAGCCTTTGACACGTTACACCCGCCGACTGATGAACGGCGACTTGGCAGCGGCTCAAGATGTGGTCCAGCACGCTTTCCTAAAACTGTGTCAGCAGGATTCGGCGGCCATCGAAAATCATTTAGCCCCTTGGTTGTACACTGTGTGTCGCAATCGGGCGATTGATGTTTCGCGTCGTCGAGGTCACGAACAACTGACGCCGGACGTACGCGTTTTTGAAAGTCGAGTCGCTGATGTAGCACACGATCCAGCCAACTTGGCCGAGTCCTCAGATTTCCTTGATCACTTGTCACGATTGATCGATCAGTTGCCAGAAACACAACGCGAAATTGTCGAGTTGTGGAGCCAGGGGCTGTCGAGCAGTGAAGTAGGCGACATCGTTGGCAAAAAAGCGGGAGCCGTGCGAATCGCATTGCACCGCGTGATCAAGGAATTGAGACTGCAACCAGAAATCGCCAAGTGGCTGACGGAAGCGGACACCGTTCCTAAACCCACCGAAACACACAACTAGTGAATCAACAATTTCGCCTCAGGCGAAATTACGAACCAAGATCCAGGAAGCTCACACCCCTGTCTGACGTCTTTCGATTGGAACCACTAATGAACTCAAACAATCACCACTCCCAAGATGAAAACCTGTCAGCCGATGCCCGGGAATCTTGGCAATCGCTGGAATCAGATCGCTTGGGACAAGCGATTCAACAATCGTTGGATCGCAATACGTCACCAGCCAATCCCGAATTGCGAGCACTGTTGACCGAACGTTTGACACAAGACGACAAAGTGACGCCAGCCAACGCGGTACAAGCAATGACCGGCAAAGAATCCAAATTGGCAAAGCCGGAAAAATCAGAGGCGTCTTGGAAGTGGTTGAAATGGGGCGCTGCCATCTCAATGATCTCAGCGTGTTTGATGCTGTTCTTCGTGCCCAACTTATTTCAATATGCTCACCAGCTAACATTGTCGGAAGATTCAACAGCGTTACCCGCATCCGGAAATGCTTTTGGAAATGGTGAGGCGTCAAATAATACAGTTAGTGAGAACGGTGCGGCGTCAAATAATACAGTTCGCAGTAAGCCTAGATTGAGGCCCAGTTTCATGCCTCCCCGCGCAAGGCCTGTTGGCCCCTCCGGAGCAAGTGACGGACCAGCCGATGCAGAAACAGATGGTGTGCTAGAAGACGAAAGCGCGGACCGCTGGCGAGGTGGCACCCAAAATAGCGAACAATACGATCCAATCTACGAAAACCAATTCATTCAACCGCAGGGCGAGGCAGCTCTTTCCACTTTTTCGATCGATGTTGATACCGCTGCTTACGCCAACGTCCGTCGATTTCTGCGTGCTGGACAACGTCCGCCCAGCAACGCGGTGCGGATTGAAGAACTGATCAACTACTTCAGCTACGACTATCCACAACCTACCGACGATCGTCCGTTTTCCGTGAATATGGAAGTCGCCGGTTGTCCTTGGCAACCAGGACACCAATTGATCCGTATTGGATTGAAAGGGAAACAGATCCATCGAGACGAACGCCCGGTCAGCAACCTGGTGTTCCTGTTGGATGTCTCGGGGTCGATGAACAATTCTGACAGGCTTCCGCTTTTGAAACGCGGGCTGCGAATGATGATCGATCAACTGAACGAAAACGATCGTATTTCGATCGTCACTTATGCAGGCAATGCAGGTGTCGTGTTGGAACCAACCAGTGGCGATCAGAAAAAACAAATCATTCAAGCTATCGAGAAGCTATCTTCGGGCGGATCGACACACGGTAGCGCCGGGATTGAAAAGGCATACGATCTGGCCAAATTGAATTTTGTCGATGGTGGTGTTAATCGAGTCATTTGGGCCACCGATGGCGATCTAAATGTTGGTGTCACCGAAGATACCGCCTTGATTAATTTGGTCGCCGAACGAGCCACCGAAGGCGTTTTCTTGACCACTCTAGGATTCGGACGTGGCAACTTGAAGGACTCAAAATTGGAACAGGTCGCCAATAATGGAAACGGTGTTTACTACTACATCGACAGTATGCAAGAGGCTCGAAAAGTTCTGGTCGAACAGATGTCAGGCAGCTTGGTGACGATCGCCAAAGATGTCAAATTGCAAATCGAATTCAATCCGGCCGAAGTAAAAGCTTACCGCCTGATCGGTTATGAAAACCGAGTCCTGGCGACAGAAGATTTCGACAACGATTTGAAAGACGCTGGCGAAATCGGAGCTGGTCACACGGTCACCGCAATCTACGAGATCGTACCCACAGGCAGCACCAGTGTTCACGGTGGCAACACCAAGTTGAAGTATCAACAAGACGCTGACGAAGCGGTGCAACAGGAATCTGGTAACGATAACCTGACCGAAGTCGCTGCCAACAACGAATTGTTGACCTTGGCATTGCGTTACAAACTGCCAGACGCCAGCGAAAGCACTCGATTCGAAGTCACTCTGGCCAATGCTGACACGCAATTCGATGATGCCTCGACCGACTTCCGCTTTGCCGCCAGTGTGGCCAGCTTCGGCATGATCCTGCGAAACTCAAGATTCCGCGGAACAGCAACTCTGAATTCTGTTGAGGAAATTGCCCTCGACGCACTGGGCGATGACAAAAAGGGATATCGATCCGAATTTCTGGATCTCGTTCATCGAGCCCGATAAATGGTCGATTGGCCCAGTTAGATTTTCAGTGTGATGGACGAAACGACGAGTCCCAATGCGACGAGACCGGGTTGGGACTCGGTCGACTCGTCCATTACTAAATGAACGCTTATACTTTCGGGTATGAGTAACCACTGGAATTTGGCCGAATCCAATTACGCGGCCATTCAAGCAAACGAATACGAAGTCGCCGTTCTACCTTTCGGTGCTACCGAACCGCACAACCTACACCTGCCCTACAGCACCGACACCTTGCAGGCTACGATCATTGGCCAACACATTTGTCGTGAAGCAAGCAGCAAAGGGGCAAAGGTTGTGTTGTTGCCCACCCTGCCCTACGGCACAGAAACCAACATGCGAGCCTTTCCGTTCGCCATGAATCTGAACCCATCAACGATGACTCAGGTTGTGACCGATCTATTGGACTCGTTGGTCGCCAGTGGCGTTCGCAAAGTGCTGTTGCTAAACAGTCATGGTGGAAATGCGTTAAAGCCGATTCTTCGCGAACTGACTCACGCGACCCCAGCGCATCTTTTTCTTTGCGAATGGTACAACTCAATCAACGACGTCTATCACGAGATCTTTGATCAACCAGAAGATCACGCTGGCGAGATGGAGACGTCGTTCGGTTTGGCGTACTTTCCCGATCTGGTCGCTACGGACGAAAGTGGCCAACTGGCAGCAGACGCTGGCCAGAAAAAACAAACTCGGTTTACCGCACTTAACGAGGGCTGGGTCTCGATCACTCGACCTTGGCACCTACTGACTACCAATAGCGGTGCCGGCGATCCACACGCCGCGACCGCTGCCAAAGGCCAACAGCTGATGCAAGTATTGGTCCAGCGTCTGTCTGGATTTCTTTGCGATCTGTCCGCATCTGAAATCGACGATCGCTTTCCATTTTGACGATGATGTTTCGCGAGCCATTATTGCTCGCAGGCCCCTGGACCTTGGATTGTCGACGCGCTACTAAAGGTGTCTATCGTTTTGGTATTGGGACTATTCGTAGCGTTTGCTTTTCGGCGCACGTCAGCGGCGACCAAACATGTGAATCGTTTGCACAAAAAATAACTTCGTAGGCCAACCGGTCGGTTAACCAAACGGATCGTCAATCGACGAGCTCGGTTGAGTAAACCATTTTGGCCCAGCGTCGGTCATGTAAAAGTGATCTTCCAGTCGGACTCCAAACTTGTCGGGAATCACTAGCATGGGTTCGCTACTGAATACCATTCCTGTTACAAGCGGCGTCATTTCACCACGCACCAGATTCGGTCCCTCGTGAATATCCAAACCACAACCATGCCCGGTTCGATGCGGTAGACCTGGCAGTTGGTAGTCGGGACCAAAGCCCGATTCGATCAGCGATTGCCTGGCTGCGTCGTCTGGTGCCTGGCAAGGCTGGCCTAGTTTCGCGGCTTCAAAGGCAGCGATCTGTGCGCGGTACTCGGCTTCAAACGCGGCACGATGTTCGTCGTTGGGTTGGCCGAAGCAAAAGCTGCGAGTGATATCAGAAATGTAACCGTGTACAACCGCACCGGTATCAATTAAGACCCAATCATCCTTTTTCAAGACCTGCGGGTCCTTTACGCCGTGCGGAAAGGAAGTGGCCACTCCGAAAAGAACAATACAAAAGTAGGAACCGGCAGGTGCTCCCGCGATGCGATGCGCGTCGTCAATAAACTTGACGACTTCGTC
Organism: uncultured Pirellulaceae bacterium; assembly: GCA_964543985.1. Classification (GTDB taxonomy): domain Bacteria; phylum Planctomycetota; class Planctomycetia; order Pirellulales; family Pirellulaceae; genus CAJQPP01. The sequence continues at coordinate 24,791 of CAZJBW010000039.1, forward strand.
GGTCGTGATGCCTTCTCGCAAAATGGAAGCTGCCGCCTTGTGAACTTGCAACGTCATTTCGTTAGCTCGTTCAATGAGCGCGATTTCGTTAGCCGATTTTATACTTCGCAAAGACTGCGTTAGTGGCTGGGCCAGCTGAAGTTCGATACGGGGGTTGTGTTCTTGAATGCCGGAAACGGTAAAGTAAGGTGTCGCTTCGTCGACCAGCACTTTGCCCGAATCGATACCTAAGCTGGCCAACGCCTGACCAAACGTTTCGTACGGATTTTCATGCTCGTGCCATCCAAAAATGGGCGCGTCGAAGACCCAGTAATCGCGTAGGGTATCCAATTCAAAATTAGGAGCAATGTAAACCAGCTGACCTTCCGCTGGTATGATCGCCGCAACCATCCGTTCACTGGGACTCCATTTCAAGCCAGTGAAGTAGTAAAGATTTGTGCTGGCGTGCAGATAAATCGCCTTGGCACCACTTTCTTTCATGAGTGCTTGAATTTTGGCAATCCGTTCGGCGAATTCACTGCGTTTGATCGGCACGCAATCGGCCGTCATATTGGTCAGGCTCGCGAGTGCAGATTCGATCGACTGACCACCAACACCAACTGTCATATTTGCTCCTTCGAAAATTGCGACCAAGTCGCGGTAGTTTACAATTATTGAGGCTGTCGTTGTATCAATATTTCAGCTCGATCATCGTCGCTGTATGCGGCGGGCATTTAATTTCAAAACCTCCTTCGACGGGACGAAGTTGCTCGTCGGCTACAGGTAGGATTTTCGTTGTGCCGGGACCAAATCGGAAAGCCCGCAAAGCACCTTGGGCCTGCGTATCTTTGAGCTGGATCTTTTTCGACAGAACCGAACTCGGCTGCTTGTTAATCACGACGAAAGTGAAAGTCTTGCTGTCTTCACTGCGTGCGGCGTAAATGGATTCCAGTTGCGGTGCACCTACCGGCACGTTCAAAGCCAACTTTTGGAAACTTGCTCCCCGGCCGTCGTAGTTCAGGTACAAACGAAAAGCAGTCTTTTCAAACTCGTTGTGTTCTTGCTCGACCCATAAACAAGCCGCAACACCGTACCGGCCGAAAATGCCCAACACATCTGCGGTAGCGAGTCCGCCACTGACGTGATGCCCTGCACCATAGTTGTATTCCAGGATGCCAAGCCGCGTGTCGGGGTAGTTTTCGTCGATAATTTTTTGCATTCGCGGAATCAACTGAATCGGTTGGTTGCCAATTCCGGATGCGATCCAACTGTCTTCAACGTAGGTCGGATCCCACAGACTGCGTGGGGCTTGGAGTCGCGCTTCGACAACGGCTGGTTTGGTTTGGGATTCGCCTTCGCCGCGAGCGATTCGCGTACCACCACCTTCGGCTTCGGGATACCAGTGGAAATCGAAAATGTGGAGCAGGCGTTTGCCCTTTTGCTCCGACGCCTTTCTCATTTGAGACAAATAGTACGCGCTAAAATTTCCGTGCTCTTTGTTGAATGTCTTTGCATCGGGTGCGTCTTGCAAGACTTGATGACCGTACCAGCCATAAAGCGACGGCCCGACAATTTCGGCGTTCGGGTCAACCGATAACACAGCTTCAGCCGCGGCGGTCGTCCGTGAGGTTAGTTCCTTGTAAGTCGTCTTCTTTGGATGCAACCGCGGGTGGGTTGCGCTCCACAAAGATGGTTCGTTGTCCAAGGCGTAGTAGCGAATTCCTCCCGCGTTTGATGCGCCAAGCTTTGAAACCAGCCACGCAACTTCTTCGTCAACAAAGACACTTTTATCGCGCAGATCGAGTGACCCAAACTGCTGATTCGGTTTCCTTGCCTGTGCTTTTACCCAACGTTTGGATGGCGCGGCTTCGCCTCTGGATACCGATTTCCCCGTTGCATCAGCCGCCACATACCCGGCAAGCGGAATCGTGACCAAGCTGTCCGCTGAATCGGATTTGTGCTGAGCTACGCTTGCCAAAATCCAACCGGCGGGATGGCTGTTGGACGGGTCCAATCCGATCTGGGTATTCAACCAACGATCGTTCACGTTTTTGTAATCGACGCCGGCGTGACTTGAATTGATCTCCCAGTTGTAACCCGTCATTCGGTTTCCACCGACGCGGCGAAACGGAACCTCTGGAATCAACTGCTGATTCGAGCCGTACGTAAGTCGGTCGATCGTCGAGACAACTTCGCTGGGATCAATGACAACCTGTGGTATCGGTTTCACGGGTGCATTGGCTGGTGCTTGGTACTTGTTGCACCCGGTGATTGCGGCGACAACAAGCAATATTAAACAACTCAGCAGCGCGAATGATTCGCGGCGTGACTGGAAAGATTTAAGCTGGCAGGAAAAAGCTGGCATGCGAACGATTCTGTTTCAATTTGTTGAGGAAGGATTTTGGAAGGAGTTGGTAGGCGTCAACTTGCCGAAGAGGGTCGTTGTTGTCGAACCCACGGACCTACTGACCGACTTCCACATCCAATTCCGCCGGGAACATGTACTGTTGATCTCCACGTTCCTGCAGAGTTTGATACAGCGTTTTAATGGTTCGTGTCAAACGTCCTTGAAACAATTCTTTACCATCCATCTGCACCGTAACTGGCTGGTTCAAGTCAACTAGCTTGTCGTCCAATCGCAGCGTCAGACTGGAAATCTTGTCGGCTTTTTCAATGGTAATCGTTTGACCATCAACCGAAGCCACGACTTCAGACCCTTGAACGCGGTTGTCTCCTTGAACCGCCAACCAATAAAACTGACCGTACGTCACACCGGTCTGGTGCCAGACGATTTTTTTCGGTCGAGGGTCGCGTTCAAATTCGGACATCCAAGGAATGGCCACGCGATCCTCTCGATCCATCCAGTGACCCTTGTCTTCGTGAATCATTACTTGATGCTGGTATCCACCTTCATCGGCTTGCTGCAATTCGGCCAGCCGTTGTTTCCACTTTCCTGCGATCTCGTTCCGTTTGTAGGCAGAATCGTTGGCTCCCATGTGTAATGCGAACCCGATATTGCGAAGACTCAATGGCGAAACCCCGTTGGGGTGCCCTGCCATCATCGCGGCGGCCGCTAGACGATCAGCCATTCGCGGAGCCAACTGATAGACACCGTCCCCGCCTGCCGAGTAGCCCAGAATGTAGACTCGATTCGGATCGACGCCCTCCAATGCAACAGCGTTTTGAATCAGCCGCTCAAAAAACTCGTCGATGTGTTTTTGATGCCACAGGTTCCAAGTATTGGTTGGGGCTCGCGGCGCCAGATAGAGCCCTTCAGCAGGTTCGTACAAACGAATTTGGTTCCGCCATTGCTGATCGTTGACGCGTGCAGGTGCTCCTCCGCCACCGTGCATCGAAATGAACAGCCGACGACCTCTGGGTCCCGGGTCACCAAACGTTTTGAAATCAAATTTCATTTCCAAATCGTCGATTTGAATCTTCTTCTCTTCCCACTCTTTGGCGCGATCCTCTTTCAATTGCTCAGTGCGATCATCCCAAAACATTTCGATCGCGGCTGCCACCTGTTTTGGGTTTAGCGCCACGGTTGCCCAAGGCTGCTGATCCAATTCAGGTCGTTCTGTTGATTCAATCCAGGATTGCAATGCCTTTAGTGCTTCATCTCCATCACCATTCGACGATTTCTGTTGAGCAGACAATGCTGGCGTGACAAACCAACTACAGAACAAAGTCACGATCAGAAAGAGGCGAGCGACAGGCATTCTTATTCTCGGGTAAGTAGGATTTGGTCGTTTGGTAGACGATTCTAAGCGCGTGAATCTTATTTTAGTAACGATTACGATTGCAGTTTGTCGCGGTAGTGATTGCGCCAGTCGCGGCACCCTCGACTGCCGATTTGGAAATCCCGGCAAACTCGCGGTCGATGTTCGTGATGTTTGCATTGTCTGGTTTCCATGTCGAACCAAAAACAAGGCCCATCCAATTCACTGCCCTCAGGCTTTTGGTAGGAATCGATGTACTGCAGCAATTCCTGCTTCACATCCTCGGGCATCGTATTCCAGTACTTGGCGTCAAAGGACTGATCCGCTGGATGCATAAACGCGGGATAGCCCATATGCATACAGCACACACCACACCCTTCGCAATTGTCGATAACAGGAAGCTTGAGCGGCATGGATGAACTGTTTGGTGAAACGTTGCAAAATACTTGACTCGATATCATGTCATGCCCGTCCGGCAAAAACAACAACCTGTTTCTTCGCTGCGGTTGTAGAGATTTGGACGCTGCCCAGTTCAAGCGATGGTTTAGCGGAACAGTTCCACGATCTTTTGTTGACGGTACTGAAAGATGCGAGCCAAATCTTTCTTGACCATCAACGGATGAATGATCGGCCCTAGCCAGACTCGATAGTGCACCAAATCGGTCATCAGGGTTTGATCGCCACGGTCTTCGAAAATATGTTCGTGGTGCCACTTTCGATAGGGACCACGAATTTGTTCGTCAATGAACCGTTCGTTGGGTTGCCACAACGAAATATTGGTACGCCATTTTATCGGAATGCCACGCAAACGAATCTTATAGTCGATTCTGGCACCCGTCTTCATTTCGATCGGCAGTGCCGTCAAAATTCGAAAGTTCAAAAAATCGGGAGTGATCTTTTCCAGGTTCGCTGCATCAGAAAAGAATTGAAAAACCGTTTGACGGGGGTGAGGTAAAAGCACTTTGGTGGTCAAACGCCAGGTCGACCTACCCAGGCTTTCGATGTCAATTTGATTGAGCGTTTCAGACATATTCAGCCTTTGTGAGGGTTGGGATCAAACTTTAACCGCCAACAACTTCTGCAACACAACCAACAAAATCAGACCTCGTATCGTCCAGGCAATCGTGCGAACCCAATTCCCGTTCACTAAAGCTTTAATGGTCGCTCGATCGTATTCACCACTGGTCAATTTGCTGTGCTGGGGTACTTGCACAAAGGCTGTCGCAATCCAAATCACGACAAGCAGCACGAATGCGACTCGCAACCAAATTGCCAATTCGACCGTTGGCGGGTACCAGGCCAAAAGGGCCGCCGTCAAGATCTCGGCCGCCATCACGGGGCCAACGATAAACGTGATCAACATTTGATGCTTGTTGGAATACAACTCAAATTGTTCCTGACCCACGAAAGCAAACAATGGGTAGTGAACGATTTGAATGATCCAAATCAGGCCCACCATGAACCATGTCGCAGCGAATTGTGTAAGCAATATCGTATTCATTGAACTCAAACAAATGTGGAAGGTGAAAGTTCGAAAGCCTGTAAGCCGCCAAATCAAGTGACTTAGAAAACGTAACGGTTATTGAACCGAGGCTTCAACCGGGGCCTGGCGCAGGGACCATGGTATCCGGAATTGGCTGGCCTCGTCTGATTGATTTGATGGCGTTTTATTCCTTGCACACTGTTGAAACTTTGCCGGTTATTTCTGTCGTTCGGTGCGGGTAACCCCTATCGGGTTCAATATTCGATGCACTGAGCATTGTCAGCGACTTACATTTTCGAAGCCTAATGGGCAGGACCGTGGTGTTAAGAAATAGCTGATATTCCAAATGTTTCGATTTCAACAATCAGTCTTGGCAGTATTGATTGCGGTGGCTTTTAGCCAGCATGTCACGATTCACTGCTGCGCCGCGAAGCTCCCACAGCAAAGCGCTGGAATCATCAAAAACGGTCCGACTCAGCAAACGACTCCGCTGTCATTGGATCTTATCGATTCCAGTTCCAGCGGCAAAATCGAAGGCGAATCCAGCTTGTCGTTGGACAATCTGACGGCACCCAATTTGGATCCTAGCGACGGTCTGGACCTGGACCTACAGGCTCAACAGACTCAAAAGTGGACTGACAATCTGAGGTTTGCGACGGATCTTTCTATTCGACCTGTTTATCAAGGCGTCGATGGCGAAATTGGATCGTTGGCCTTCTTTGGATTCGATTTACACAAAGTTTTTACAGACCAACAAGGCGACTGGGGCACACTCACCCTGCAACCCTACTTTGCACGCGGCGACAATCTTTCGCTGACGGAATCAACAATCTCAGGCTCGAATGAATTTGAGTTGGAATATCGAATCTTCAATTTCAACTACACTCGCCACGGCAAAGGAAAAACTAATTTTCGAATTGGCCATTTTGAGATCCCTTTTGGGCTCGAGCAAATCATCAACACCAATGGCACGCTGCGCGACTTCACTCATTTTATGAACTTCGGTATCAAGTCGGATTGGGGAGTGACATTCAACGGACAAAACCGTCATGTCGAGTACGAATTGGGTTTTAGCCGGGGTAGCGGTAACGAGTGGCGACGTCGCGATGATCCCTGGGTGCTGGCTGGCCGTATCGGCACAAGGCAAGACGACCCCATCGTTCTGGGACTGTCAGCGTTTCATGGCGATGTGTTGCTGTTCGATTCCGCAGGTGGAACGGTGCAACGAAGTCGGCTGGGTGCCGACTTTAGTTTCGCCGACGAGAAGCTGATCTATATGGCCGAGGTATCAACGGGTTTCGAGGACGACTTGCGTACCTACACGGCGTTGTTTGAAGTCGACTGGACGGATCCTCGTGAAACCGTATTGGCCTACAGCCAGTTCGTCATCCGTGGGTTTGGTGACAAGAATGGCTGGGACAATGAAGTACGAAATTCGCTGGGCTGCCGCTGGACGCCCGATTCCAAGTGGACATATAGCGGTCAATTAACACATTTCTTTGACACCCTGGACTCAACACGACGAAACTCGGTTGTTGAGTTGCAAGTGCGGTATCGCTTTTAGTGAAGGATTACGTGATGAAAGAAAAATCGAGCACTTTGTTTATCGCCCTATTGGTGCTGACCGTTTCGCTGGCTCACTATGAAATTGCGTTTGGTCAAGCATTCTGCGCTCTGCGAGATCCAACCACTCGCATCTACGAACTGTATCCTCAAGCTTCATCCTATCGATCGTTGGTGCAAACGGTCGACGAGGCCGCTCGGCAGCATGTTGCCGACAAATTGCCCTTCACGATTCACTTTAATGAACTGGGTCGTCACACTTTGTATCTACCTGTCGACGAACAACGTCCGTTGGGTTTGGTGCATGCTCGATCAGAAACTGGCGCGTGGGGTTTGACCGAGATCGTTTGGTCTCTGTCGCCCGACCTTACTGTTCGAAATTTTGCGTTTCAACGATGTCGTTCTCGAAAACGGACGGCCGTGGAAACAGCCGCTTTTCAAGAACAGTTGGTTGGTAAAAACTTTCGCCAGCTAAAGCAACTTTTGAATGCCGATGGCAATTCACTAGCAACTGGCAAGCTGCAGATCGCCGAAGATGCACAAGAATTGGCGGTCAGCGTCGTGCGTTCGGCACTAAAAACGATCGCCGTCACGGAATTCGCTTGGCATCGCGAACTAAAAGTGATTCAACCGTTGCATCAAATCTATACTTCCTTTCCCAAAGCGAATCAGATCCAACAAATCAATTCGCCTTATAACTCGCAAGTATTGGAAGCCCTGAACGCTGAGTTTTCCAATGGTGGCGAAAATAAATCGACCTCGGCCATCCAACGCTCGGAAGTCAAGCTGTTTCGCGCGTCCGGTACATCGAATGATCCCGACAACGTTGATCAAATGTCGGGCTATGTGGCCTACGTCCCATGGAAGATGTTGCAAATGGAGATCGATTTATGGTGGCACCTTTCGGCTGATGGAACCGTCGTTGATGTGCGAGCGCAAGGAGGTTGGCCAGACCAGGAAACAAAAAACGCGTTTGCAACCGTCAAAGGACTTTCCGTTGATAAACTCGAGCAATGTAGTAGCGCCGCCCAAATCGCTGGTGCTGAAATCATCCTTTTGGTTCAACACAACAGTGGCAAAAGGTGAAAGTAAGTACCTATCTGATGTTCCTGATTCTGGGCTGTAGCATCTGTGGCCTGGTCGTCTTCCTGGCAATGAGTCGCGTTCATCAAACGGAACAAGACCAGTCTGGCAGAGTAAACGCGGCGGCGCTAACGCTGCGCGATATCAGCGGACTGGAACGTAGCTTCGGACAATGGATGCTGTTATCAGATTTGATACTGGGTGCGGATGTGTCGTATCTGAACCATGGGGCGATCCAGCTGGGAGACCAATTTCAATCACTCGTCCACTCCTTGTCCAATCAAGACTTGGGCAAATTCCAAACGCAGGTGGCAACGATCCAAGAATTTGCGTTGCAGCATCAACAACGGTTGAACGAGGTCGAAAAATTAGGGCATCAAAATCGACAACAAACACTCTCAAAATACCTTGAGGAACTGGACGTCGAATCGCAGGCAACCTTGCAACAGATACTCGCTTTACGTCAGGGAATCGAATCTCAACATCAAAACGATCAAGCAGAACTGGCAAAGCAACTTGGTTTTCGCCAAATCAAAAATACCTCATTGATCTTGGGTTTCCTGGGTTCCGTCGTGTTCCTGTGGATTTGGATTAGTTGGATGTTAAGTCATCCGATTTCGCAACTCGCTGATCGAACTCGATCTAACAACGATTTGGAAAACAGGTTTCAGGTTAAACGCAGTTACCCGACCGAGGTTCAACAACTGGCCTCGTCATTTTCCTCTTTGGTAACTGATATGGAATATCAAATCGACGAACACAAAAAGACCGCAAAAGAGCGCGACAAACTACATCGAGAACTGGTCGACGTATCGCGACGCGCAGGTATGGCCGAGGTGGCATCGGAAGTGCTGCACAACGTAGGGAATGTGCTGAACAGTATCAACGTTTCGGCGAACTACCTGCAGACATCTCAGCAATCGAGTTTGCTTCCCAAGTTAGCGATCGCCAGAAATTTCTTACTGGAACACGCGGAGACAGACGACACTTGCCTTCACCAAGATCCTCGCGGCAAACACTTTCCTTCGGTCTTGGATCACATCACAGATGAATTGGTAGATGACCGAGATAACCAAATTCGCGAAACCAATCGACTAATACAAAACATCAATCATATTCGCGCGGTGATCCGCAGCCAATTGGATCATTCGCAGTCGTGCGGAGTGATTGAGCAGTTCCGTTTGATCGAAGTCTTACAAGACAGCATGGAAATCAATCGCAACAAAGCCGAACAGTTGGGTGCTACATTGCGTCTGCAATGCCCCAAAGATCTTCAGCTAACCAGCGATCGACATAAACTTCAACAAGTGATCATCAACCTGATTTCGAACGCTTTGAATGCCATCGAATCGGCGTCTTTCCGTGTGGGATGTGTTGAGATTCAAGTCCGCCAAGTTAATGACGGTGTCGACATCCGTATTATCGATAATGGGATCGGAATTCTCAAAGAGAACATGGAGAAGATATTTATGCAGGGCTTTACAACCAGAAAGGACGGTCACGGATTTGGGCTTCACAGTTGTGCATTAACGGCACAAATCCTGGGCGGTCAATTGAATGTCGTTTCAGGCACTGAACAGGGTGCTGAGTTTGCTCTTTCCCTACCAATCAATAGATCCGAGCTATGCAAAATCTAAACCAGCAATCATCCAAGCCACGACGGATCTTGATCGTGGACGATAACAAAAACATCCACGAGGACTATCGCCAAGTGCTGCAAGCCAAGAAAGCGAAACCCTCCTGCAACGCCATGGACGAATTCTTTGGCGAGCCGCAACAACGACGTGTTAGAAAAAGTGATGTCCAGATCCAAGTCGAATCAGCCTTACAAGGTGAACAGGGCTTGCAGATGGTCAAGCAGGCAATCGAGGAGGAATACCCGTATTCATTGGCATTTGTCGACATTCGCATGCCGCCCGGTTGGGACGGTTTGAAAACGGTATCCGAGTTTTGGAAAGTAGCACCGGATCTGCAGATCGTGATTTGTTCTGCTTATTCAGACAAAAGTTATCGAGAAATCTGCCGCGACTTGGGACATAACGACAGCTTGTTGATATTGAAAAAGCCATTTGATGCTGATGAAGTTTTCCAAATCGCTGTGGCAATGACCGAAAAATGGCGACTCGGCCGACAGGCCAGATTGCGTCAGGAAGACCTGGAAAGATTGGTTCAAGAAAGGACTCAGGAACTGGTACGTGCTTCATTGGAAGACCCTTTAACCGGTTTGGCCAACCGCAAGAAGTTCAATGCTCGGTTGGACATCGCGGTCAAACGGGCACGGCGGTACAACACTTTGACCGGACTGATGTTGATTGATGTGGACTTCTTCAAAGAAGTCAACGACACCCTGGGTCACCCCGCTGGCGATCAATTGTTGGTCGAAATCGCGCGACGCCTAGAACGAATTTTGCGTGACACGGATACGGTCGCTCGGCTGGGCGGCGACGAGTTTGCGATTATCCAAACAGAAGTCAGTACACTGAACGCGTTTCGGATAGTCTTGGACCGTATTGAACATTCGCTGGCCGAACCATTTCTGTTGGATGACAAACCTATCGATTGTCAATTCAGCATCGGCGTGGCTGTCGCTCCGCACGATGGCGATTGCAAAGAACAATTAATGAAACGCGCCGATATTGCACTCTATCGATCCAAGAATAACGGTCGTGCGCGAACCAGTTTTTACGAACCGGAAATGGACCGCGAACTGGCCAAACTGCGACAAATTAAACTCGAGTTGGCGCAGGGCTTAAAGAATCGCGAGTTTCAACTTTTCTTCCAACCGATCTTCTCGTGCGAAAAAGGACACCTTGTCGCATTGGAAGCATTGTTGCGATGGAACCATCCCAGACTGGGACTTCTGACACCGGGCAGCTTCCTGCCGGCCGCCGAAGAGAGTGGCCTGATCATTGACATCGGACGATGGGTCGTCGCTGAAGCGACACGGATCGCAACCACCTGGCCGGAACACATCATGGTCGCCGTCAACCTTTCACCATCTCAATTCCATCCTCGTCACAAAATCTGTGAAACGGTTCTGGAGTCACTGCAGAATTCTGGTTTACCTGCAGAACGGCTAGAGATCGAAATCACGGAACACGTTTTGCTAAACGATTTCGACGTGGCCTCTGAAACGATCAGCCGTTTGCGACAGGCTGGTGTATCGCTTGCCTTAGACGACTTTGGGGTTGGGCACTCGTCGCTAAACTACTTGCAAGTTTTCCCGTTCGACAAACTAAAACTCGATCAATCTTTTGTGCGCTTGGCAACTGAGTGTGACAAGTCTCGAGCCATCATGAATTCCGTAGCCGCGTTGGGCCGAGAACTGGGTATCGCCGTATCTGCTGAAGGAATCGAGACCCAGGAACAGCTTGATCTTGTGACACGAGCCGGCTTCACCGAATTACAAGGCTATCTATTCGGCAAACCTGTCGCTAACCCCGACCTCCACTCGCAAAAACAAATCCCACCTGTTCCGCTAATCACAATCGATCCGACGACCACATTCCAGTCAAACAGTTTTAGCGACTGACTTATTCGGTTGCCGTCGTTTGACTACTCGATTGATTACTCGGTTGGGCGGGTTGTCCGGTAGGTTGAAATAAATAATGGCCGATCTGCCACTGTGACCCACGATCAAATCCGAATAGCTCGGCACCAGCGATCAAGAACAATCGCCAGCGATGGAACCAACGATTGGCCTGTTGATCACCATAGGTTCGTCGCAAAATCTTCATCGCCGCCGCTCGACGTTCGTCCAGCAATTCTAACCAGGCGTTACACGTCCGTTGGTAGTGAGTTCCATCCCAGATCCACGAATCTTGAACTTGTAAGTCTGTCGAAAAGTTATCGAAGACGTCAAAATTTGGCATGATGCCACCGGTAAAAAAGTACCGTCCCATCCAGTTCGAAGCGCCTTCGGTTTCGAATTCGTAGATATAGTCCTTGTGGCAAAAAATGTGTACGAACAATTTTCCAGTCGGTTTCAGCCACTTGGAAACTCGGCGTAACAAGACTTCGTAATTCCGCATGTGTTCAAACATTTCACAGGAAACGACTCGGTCGAATGAGTTGTCGTCGATATCGAAATGATTCATATCCGCCGTGATGACGTTCAAACGATCGGCGACCCCTAGTGCTTCCGCACGGTTCAGAATCAATCGTCGCTGTTGACTGGAATTGGAAACCGCGGTCACGGTGGTTTTTGGAAAGTGAGTCAACATCCAGAGTGTCAGACTGCCCCATCCGCAACCGAGTTCCAGGACATTCATACCTTCGCTAAGGTCGGCTCGTTGACAAACGGTCTGCAGCGACTCTTCTTCCGCTTGCGTCAACTTAGTAGATGGCTCGTCAAAAAAACAACAACTGTATTTCAGTCGCTCGCCCAACATTAGTTCGAAGAATTCGGCTGGCAATTCGTAATGTTGATCGTTCGCCTTTTCGGGAACGGGAGCCACCTGTGATTCCGTCATCTTTTTGAAAAACGAATTAGCAAACGTATCATCACTCTGTTGACGACGGAGTTCTGCCAAGCGTTGTTTGCACAAGCGTCGCACCAGCCGACGAGTTACGGCATCCGGCAACCAACCTCGTTCGATGGCATTGATGATGACGTTCGTTAATCGTTCCATGTCACTCTAACTTTTCGTCTGCTTTTTTGATTTTGGAAACCATGGGAAGAATACGCTCGTCGTTTGCTGATAGTCGCGATAGGCTTGACCTCGACTTTTCAATGATGACGCCTCGGCGGGCGGAACACCCGTCATGAACAAAACAAACAGCAACATGGCCGCAGGTCCGATCAACGTCAACCAACCCCACGGTGCAACGATCGCAAAACAAACGTAAGTCCACCAATGCAACCACTCGAAAAAGTAGTTCGGGTGTCGACTGTACCGCCACAATCCATGTTGGCAAACTTTGCCCTGATTGTTCGGATTGGCTTTGAATCTTTTTAACTGGAGGTCCGCCATCGTTTCGCCTGTCGTCGCGATACACCATACGGCAACTCCCAAATAATCCAGCCAACCCAACGGGCTTTCGTTGGTCGCGGCGACCAGCATCGGCAAAGCAAACAACAGAGCCCCAAATCCCTGAAACTGATAGAATTTAAAAAGCTTAGTCTGGTATTGGTCTGCCCATTTTTCTCGCAGATTCAAATAGCGACGGTCGTCCTTTTCGGACTTCAAACGATTCCAGATATACCATGACAAGCGAGTCGCCCAAAGCATCGCCAGTACCGCAATCAGAACGCGACGTGACAACAATCCTGAGGTCGTCGCTATACTGAAAAAGGCTGCCAGGATTCCAACACTGATTGGCCAAACGACGTCCACCATACCGGACTTTTCTGTCCGTTGTTGCCAACGCCACAAAGCGATCATTACGGCGATCATGATCAACCACCCAACTACAACCAGCAGCAAAGCACTCATACTGGTACCTTCGCAGGAGTCGATTCCGAGAGATCCCAACTGTTGGACGAGGCCACCTGACGCTGAAAATCTCGATCCAATGACGAGACCTTACTGCCGTGATTTGCTAACCACATTTGGCAGACATTCACATGCCGTTCCATAAAGGCCCCTTCGCAGTAGCACAAGTAATAATCCCAAATGCGAATGAACCGTTCGTCGAAACCGAGCTCTTTTACTTGGTCCCGCTGCTCGTGAAAGGCGTCACGCCAACGCCGTAGCGTTTCGGCATAGTGATCGGCAAAGTCCTCCATGTGTACCATTCGCAGACGGCTGGCCTTGGCCATCGACTGGCCCAAAGCAGTCACCGATGGCAGACAACCACCGGGAAAGATGTACTGCTTGATAAAGTCGACCGTCCGTTTGTGATGCTCGAAACGATGATCAACAATCGTGATCGATTGCATTACCATCTCGCCCGCAGGTTTTAATAGCTGACCACACTTTTGAAAAAACGCATCAAAGTACTGGTGTCCGACCGCTTCGATCATTTCGATCGACACCAATTTATCGTACTGTCCGGTAAGGTCTCGGTAGTCTTGTTTTAGGAGAGTGATTTGATCGGTCACACCCGCTTGCTGGAAGCGACGTTGGGCGTAATCGTACTGTTCATCGGATATCGTTGTTGTCGTGACGCGACAGCCATACTGTTTCACAGCATGTTCGGCTAATGCGCCCCAACCAGTCCCTATTTCGATCAAGTGATCTGTCGGCCGCAGGTTTAACTTGCGACACGCTCGATCGATTTTCTCCATCGAACCTTCGTACAATGTGCTTTCCGGGCTAGGAAATATGGCACTGGAATAGGTCATGGAGCGATCCAGAAACAGCTCGAAAAAATCGTTGTTCAAGTCATAGTGTTCACGAATATTTTTCTTTGCATTGTCCACGGTATTGCGTCGCAAAAAGTGACCCCACTTGGCGAATCCATTGGCCAATGAAGAAAGCCAGCCATTAACGGTGTCACCGTCTGGCAAATTGCGAATGAGGATTCTGACCAAGTCGGTCAGGTTGGAACACATCCAGTCCCCTTGCACCAAAGATTCGGCTACGCCTAACCCGCCACCGCGTACCATTTGCTTAAAGAACTCCGGTCGTTGTATCTGAACGGTGACTTGCAAATCAGCTTCTACGTCGCCAAAAAATTTCGTTTCACCATCCCAAGTAACGTGAATACCGCCACGCCGTAACGAACGAAGTTTCTTAAACACTAAATTTCGATAGATCGATTCAAACATGTTGCGTTGGGGAGGAGGATGTTGCGGAAGTGGTTTCGACAGAGGATTTATCGGGATGGGTGAAAAAAGGAGCTTTCTTTTTCCAGAGTCGCAAAGCTTGCCAGTAGATACCCAGAAAAACTTTGCTTGTCATGAACGGATACAAACACAAGACTCGCCTCAGTGAAGCGGCCGTCAACGGACGGCGCTGCATCGTCATTGCGACATTTAGCTTTCGTTGCTGTTCCTGAAAATTGCTGATCCCAATGTTTAGACGGTCTCCCGGAGCCGATACCCGCCATTGGTATTCCATATCCATTGGCATAAATGGCGACACATGGAAATCTTTAGGCAAAAGTTCGCGAGCCTGTTGTTGGGTGGGACAAAAGTGTTCCGGCGACAACACGTAACAATGCTGTTCGCCCCAAGGCGTATTGTTGACCTCGGCGACAATAAACTTCAGAGTCTCTTGCTGGTCAAAGCAATAGAAAAAGGTGACCGGGTTCATCTGCATGCCGAAATATCGCAGATGAGTCAACATTCGTATCGGACCAATATGTTCTGTGCCCGTTTTCTGTTGAATCAATTGTCGCACGGCACTGTCCAACGATTGTTCGGAGGGCCCCAAATGTTCTCGGCGACGAAACCAAGCCAGGTTAGGCAACTTTGTAGACCACAACCAACGCCCTCGGAAAACGTGATCCAATTCAGAAAGATCCAGATACATCATGAACAGTCGATAGGTAAACGCATGCTCAACCGGATGAAACCGGCGATGCAAAACTCGACCTTGATAAATACAACTGTTCATAAAATAGGTTCAAACATCCTGCTGAAGTACGTCGCTTGTCTGGGCCGCCTTAGTGATGACAGGAACTCTGTCAGCGAATTGCTGGGCTACGGCTAATCCGCTAACCACACCGTCCTCGTGAAAACCGTTGCCCCAATAGGCCCCGCAATACGACGTTCGATTCGGACCGAGCAATTCGGCATGTCGGTCCTGCATAGGTTTTCGACGTTGATCAAAGATCGGATGCGAAAATTGAATCTTGTGGATGACTTTTTTCGGATCAATACGATCCGTATTGTTTAGCGTGACACAGTACGTCTGATCACTGTCTAACGATTGCAAAATATTCATGCAGTAAGTCAGCGACGCTTTCGAGGTTCGATCTTCCGGCAGCAAGTAATTCCAACTGGCCCATGCTCGGCTTCGTTTGGGCAGAACGGAATCGTCTACATGCAACACGGCCTCGTTTGGCTCGTACGGAAACGCCCCTAAAACTTCCCGCTCCAAATCGGTGACTTGATCGCCCAACAGTTTCATCGCTTGATCCGCGTGGCACGCAAACACAACATGATCAAAGTCCTGGATCTGTTGGCTGGTAGCAACTTTCACATGATCGGCTTGACGTTGCACATGCACAACGGCGGTGTTCAAGTAGATTCGATCACGAAATGGATGTACCAGCGGTTCCACATAACTCTTCGATCCGCCACAGACGACTCGCCACTGCGGCCGGTTTTTAACACTCAGCAAACCATGATGGTGATAGAACTCAGCGATAAACCGGATTGGAAAGTGTTCAAATGTTGATTGAGGACAAGACCAAATCGCTGAGCCCATTGGCAGAAAATAGTAATCGTAAAATGACTTGGGAAACTTGTTCTGCTGAAAGAACTGGCGAATGGTCAACTGATGATCGGTACTGTGCATTAACTGCTGACCGATTCGATTGAATTTTAGGATCCCTCGTAACAAGCCATAGAATTTGGGTCTCAACAGGTTTCTTTTCTGAGCGAATAGGCCCGGCAAGTCCGCTCCTCGATACTCCAAATCCGTCTGGTCGCACCGCACGCTAAAGGTCATGGGCGCCGGTTGCGACGCAACACCCAACTGGTCCAACATCGAGATAAAGTTGGGGTAGGTGCGATCATTGAAAACGATGAAGCCCATATCGACGGATTGTTTGTCGTTTGGCAAATCAACATCGACAGTTAGTGTATGCCCACCGATCCATGAACTGGACTCGAACAACGTCACATCGTGATGCTTGTGCAAATGTCGCGCAGCCGTCAAACCAGAAATCCCAGTTCCCACGATGGCAATTTTCTGACGTTTCATCAAAAGGTCTCAAAATCATGATCCAACTACGTTGCATTTTCCGGTCCGTGCAACCAGGCCTATTCTAAATTGCAAGCGGAACATTCCACCTTTCGATTTGAAAAAGGTTTGCGTTTGAACGTATTGGGATGTTAATCCTTGACGAATATACCTGCCCGTATCGGATGGCACGCTGTCAAAACGAAAAAAGGGCAGCTCCGTGAAGGAGCCACCCAGGCAAGGATTTC